>DATKDP010000062.1:0-60279 GCA_035546335.1 Thermoanaerobaculia bacterium
AGGTCCGCCAGCGATGGCGCGCCGTGAATTTCGACAGACGCTCCACGATTCGGCTGATGTGAAAAGGGCGCTTTCGCTGCCCCACAGGATTGCATCCTGAAAGGATGCCTGGACCACAGCCGGTGGTGAGCGCGAAGCGCCACCACCGGAACGTGGTACGCAGCGCGAGTGTCAGCGGCAGCCCGGCAGGGCTGCCAGGAAAGGGGCGAGCACTGTCACATTTGTCCGGCACCCCTGCCGGGGTGCCCGCGTTGCATGTCGGATCTCGCAAACCGGTGGTGGCGCTTCGCGCTCACCACCGGCTGGAATCCTCGAACCCCTTCGGGGTATGGGTGTGTAGCGCGCTCCCGCGTGAGGCGAAAAGGGGAGCGTCGCGCGTCCGATTGAAGCGTCACGTCACACGCCCGTGCCGGCGCTCGGCAACGGCCTTCAGCCGTCCCTGCTTGGTCGTGACGAACCATCTCATGTGCCGTTCGATGAAGAGTCGATCGGCGAGCCGTCCCAGAACACCCACCGGGGAGCGCCATTCGAGCACGTCGCGCATCAACGTTCCGCCGTCGAGAGAATGAAACTCGTGAACGTGGCGGAGCCTCTGGAACGCCCCTTCAACCATCTCGTCGACGAAACGGTGAGGAGGGTCGAGATCGGTGATTTTCGCCACGAATCTCTGCCTCAGACCGAAGTGTCGCCCTTCGAACGCGACCAGGTCTCCGAGCTCGAGTCGTCCCCGCAATCTTCCCGGCTCCACGAGCCGCTCACCCGAAAACGCAGCCGTCTCCACATGCACTTCGACGTCGCGCGCGAGATCGAAGCAGAGCGGCGGAGGCGCATCGATCCAGGTCTCGATCGTGACGGCACCCATCGGAGGCGATGCTACCGGATGGGGCCATCCTGGGCAAGACGGCACGAGCGGCGTTGAACTTCCACGGATTTCTATGGAATGATCCCCTGGGTCACCGGGTACACTTTCCCGGAAGTCTTGCCCATGTTGGCGTCCCGGATGGCCATGGACTTCGGAGAAGTCCGAGAAACGAGAGCACGAAAACGTGTCCGACGAGGCTGACAAACCGATCATCGATCTCCACCGATACCTCGGCGGGCTGATTCCGCCTCTCGAGGTGGTCGAGGCACTGAACCTGCTCGTCGCTCTCCCTCCCGAGCTCCTCATGGGAGAGATCCAGGCCTGGGTTCGCGAGCAGCGCGAGGCGAATCCTGCAATTCCTGTTTCCGACTACTTCTTTCATGCGCTGCGAAAAATCCATCTCGCCGGAGAGTTGGAGCTCATCGATCGCGGCGATCTCGACCGTTTCCTCGACTGGCTGCTCCCTCTGGCCGTTGAATCGTCGCCTCACGAGGAGCGCGACCGTCTGCGAGAAAATCTCAGCGTCATCATGTATCGCGTCGCCGTCTCTCCGACCACCCCCGAGGCTCGGCATCAACCTGCTGCCCCTCCGTCTCCGATCGAGCCGGAATCGGAGAGTCAGCCGGCCACGCAAAGTCTCCACCGGTTCACGCTCATCGCCGATCGCCTCGCACGCGACACTTCAGCGGGGTACGTGGCACCGCAGCGGCAACTGCTTCGCGATCTCGCGCAGCTCGTTATCCTCGCCGCCGCCTCGGCGTCGAACTGGGCGGAGCTGCGCGACCTGATGATGAAGATTCCGCCATTGATCAACCCCAAGGAGGTGGGAAACATCTTTCAGCTTCTCGCGCGCGCATCGACCTCGTGGGAGGTCGACCTTCCGCAGCAACCGGGGCGCGAGAGTCCGATGGTCATGGCGGCGATGCAGAGGATCGTCGCGCTCAGCAGAGACGAGCTGGAGAGGGCAAAGCGATTTCGTGAGCTCCTCTTCGCCGCCGTCGACGAGTTCAACGCCGGATCGCTCTGGACGGCGGTCATGATGTTGCGCCTGGCCGCCCTGATCCGATCCGATTCGACTCTCGACAAGGGTGTTGTCAACCGAATCTGCGACGAAGCGTCCGACGCGCTCGACGGCGAACAGTTGCGCAGGTACGTCGCCAACAAGGGACGACACCAGTTGCTGCGAAAGGCGCTTCGCTTTTTTCCGTCGCTCAGCGCCGAGAAACTGCTCAACGCGCTGCGAGGTGAGAAGCTGCCCGAGAAGCGGCGCGCCATCCTCGCCATGATCGAGGCATGGGGGCCCGAGGGGCGGCAGGCGGCATTTCAGCGCCTGTTGCAGGAGCTCGACCGAGCAGGCGATGTCGACACCTGGTTTCTACGAAACACGGTCTTCCTGCTTCATCGGATCCGGCGCGAATCCGGCGACAGCGTCGACGAGGAGCTCGAGGTTCTGACCCGCGCCTCATCCCGCGAGCGCTCGATCTTCGTCGTGAAGGAAGCAGTAACCGCCCTTGGAAGCATCCAGACTGACGAGGCGACGATGCTGCTCCTGGCACGACTTGCCGAATACGAAGCGCTGCTGCTTCGAGGCGACGAGTCACGAGGGCCGTATGCCGAGATCATCAAGGTTCTCGACCGGATCGCCGCTGCCCTTGCTCGGCACGCCACGCCCAAGGCAATCCGAGCCGTCGTCCGGCACGGGCTCAGAACGGACCTCGGGGACACGCGAGGGCGACTGTCGGTTCTCTCGCAGTTCGATCTTTCGTTCGACACCCAGAGTGTGGAGATGATGCTGGAAGCGATCCGAGCCGAACTGCCCGGCAAGATCCTCACGCGCGTTCTCTCCAAGAGCCACGACGCGACGCCAAAACTGATCGAAGCACTTTCGGGCACGAAGAGCGACGTCGTCGTCGAGTTTCTGACCGATCTCGCAGCGCGCTTCCCGCAGCAGGAGCTCGGACAGGCGGCAGCGGCCGCTTTGACAAAACCGAAAGGTGAAATCCCGCAGACGGGCAGCGATGCCCCGGTCGCTGCCGCGATCAGCCCCGCCGGCGAGCTGGCGGCATACGGCCTCCCAGAGCTGATTCACTCTCTGAGTGAATTGCGCGCGAGCGGCGTCCTGACGATCACCGACAGCAAACGCAATACTGCCGGTCGCCTCGTCTTCGGCTCGGGCCAGATTCTGTCCGCCGAGACGGACAAACTGTGCGATGACGAAGCGTTCTTTCAGATGATCGAACGTCCGGTCTCCGGTTTCTACGCCTTCGCCAGGCAGGAGGTCGCTGCCGGTACCGATCGCGCACTGCAGGCCGAGGCGACTGCCCTGCTGATCGAAGGATTGGAGCGTTACGACCGGCTGGGCCTCACGACCGCACTCGTTCCTGATCACGCCGTATTCAAATGGGCGGGAGTCAAGCCGACACCACACCCGGAGGAGAAAGACCCTGCTGTGATGCGCGAAGTATGGGGGCGTGCAACCTCTGGAATGCCCGTCAGCGCATGGGAACAGGAGATCGTCGCGGACATGTATCGCGTCCGAAGACTCGTGGCGCACTGGCTGGAAGAAGGATCGCTCGAGCCGGCGCTTGCAGCCATGGCTTGATGAGTGCTCGATGTTGACGAACCTCGCGGGGCCTGATCATGTCGAGAATGTTCGCTCAGCCGGGCGATATCACGCGGTTCGAGGGAGACGCGATCGTCAATGCAGCGAACGAATCGCTTCTCGGCGGCGGCGGTGTCGATGGTGCAATCCACCGTGCGGCAGGTCCGGCCCTTCTCGCCGAGTGCCGGCTGCTGGGCGGCTGCAGGACCGGCGAGGCGAAGATCACGCGCGGCTACCGACTTCACGCAAAACACGTCATCCATACCGTTGGCCCGGTCTGGCAGGGTGGAAAGGAGGGCGAGCCTGCTCTGCTCGCCTCCTGCTATCACTCGAGTCTCGCGTTGTGTTTCGACCACGAGATTCGCAGCGTCGCGTTTCCTGCGATCAGTTGCGGCATCTACGGGTATCCGGTCGAGGACGCAGTGCGCGTGGCAGTCGCTGAAGTCGAAAGGTTTCTCGCTGACAGCGCTCTACCCGAGTCGGTCACCTTCGTCTGCTTCTCGGACGATGTTCTCGCCGCCTACCGGAGACTCGTCGACGTGCGCTCCTCGTAGGAACGAAGCCTAGAAATGTGACGAGCTCCGGTTTCAGGAGGCCGCCCGGTCGACGAGGACCGTCACGTCCGCGTGCATCCGGAGCGCTGAGGCCGGGAAGTCGGGTGAAGGGCGCTCGCGCGCGAGCCGGCGTGTCGCTTCCCGTTTCGCTTCGCCCGAGGCGAGGATCAGGATCGATCGCGATGCGAGAATCGTCGCGATCCCCATGGTGATCGCCCGCTCCGGCACCCTCTCCCCTGGAAACTCCTCTGCATTTGCGCGCAGGGTCTCCTCGGCGAGATGCACGACCCGCGTTCGCGAATCGAAAGGCGAGCCCGGCTCGTTGAAGGCGATGTGTCCGTTGCTTCCGAGACCGAGAATGGTCAATCCGAGCCCTGCGGTGGCGGCGATCGCTCGCTCGTAGCGCTCGCACTCCTCCGCCAGAGCATGCTCGAGCGAAAGCTCGGGATTGCCCGCGAGAACCGCCGCGGCCGTCCCGTCGGGAATGTGGACGCGCGAGGGTTGGAGATCGACGTGATCGAGAAGATTGCGTTTCATGTAGGAGCAATAGCTCCCCGAGTGGGATGGAGGGATGCCGGCGTACTCGTCGAGATTGAACGTGGTCACGTCACGAAAGCAGTGATATCTGCCGTGGCATGCTCGAACGACTTCTCGATACATCCCTTCCGGCGTTCTGCCTGTCGGCAGTCCGAGAACCAGATCGGGCGAGGTGCCGATGGCATCGAGCAGAATCGCCGCCGCCTCGCGGGAGAGCGCGTCATAGTCGTCGACGACGGTCCACTTCATGCGAGCTCGAGCTCTTTCCCGTGGAGAATCATCCTGCGGATCTCGAATTTCTCCGACAGGACCAGCAGATCCGCCTCGTGACCCTCCCGGATTCGTCCTTTCCGGTCGCCGACCCCGGCAATCCTCGCCGGCGTTTCGGTCGCCATCGGCAGGACGATCTCGAGGGGGACGCCTGCAAGCTCCACCATGTTGCACACCGCCTGCCGCATCGTGAGGGTGCTTCCGGCGAGCGTTCCGTCATCCAGCCGCGCCGCTCCGTCGCGAACCGTCACGCGGTAGTCGTAGAGATCGTAGACGCCCTCGGGCATCCCGCTGGCTCGCATTGCATCGGTCACCAGCGCGAGCCGGCCGGCCATCAGCCGGGTCGCGAGCGCGAGCACCACGGGATGCACGTGGATTCCGTCGGCGATCAGCTCCGCCGTCGCATCGGCACTCGTCAGCGCGGCGCCGACGACTCCCGGCTCGCGGTGATGGAGCGGCGTCATCGCGTTGAACAGGTGTGTGAAGTGCGAGGCCCCGAGATCCAGCGCCTCGGCGGCCTCTCCGAAGCTCGCATGGGTGTGACCGATCGAGAAGACGACCTGATGCCGGAACGATTCGATCAGATTGCGCGCGCCGGCAATCTCGGGGGCGAGCGTCACCATCCAGCGCAGATCGGGTGCGAGCGCGAGAAGTCCCTTGAGCTCGAGGACGTCGGGCGCGCGGATGGAGGCCTGGTCCTGGGCCCCTGCGCTCTCGGCACTGATCCAGGGACCTTCGAGGTGAATGCCGACGATCTCGGCGATGTCCGGATCGACCGCATGTTCGCTGATCGCCTCGACCGTTTTCCGGAGTCGTTCACGAGACGCCGAAAGGGTGGTTGCCATCACCGCGGCGGTTCCATCGCGCATATGGTGACGGAGGATTGCCTCGATCGCTTCGGGGGAACCGTCCATGAAGTCGGACCCCGCACCACCGTGCACGTGCACGTCGATGAACGCGGGAACGATCAGCTCCTTCTGGTCCGATTCGGTCGCGGCTCGGTGAACACGCACTTCGTCGATCAGGCCGCCATCGGAATCGACGACGACCGAGACGTCGCCGAGGATCTCTCCCTCGACGAAGGCGCGCCCCCTCAAGTTGGTCCGGCTCACAGGTTGATCTTTCCGAGCACCGTTGGACGGCCTCCCGTCGCTCCCGGAACGTTGGTGCTCATTCCCATCACCGAGTCGTTGGCGATGATCGCAATCGCGATCGCTTCCTTGGCGCCGCTGTCGATTCCCAGATCTTCATGGCGCACGATTCTGACATCAGGCAGCAGCGTCCGGAGATGCGCGATGAGGTTCGGATTCGACGCTCCTCCACCCCCGAGAACGACCTCGTCGATCGACCCGCGCGGCTCCACGAAATCGTGGTAGGACCGCGCGATGCTGGTTGCGGTCAGGGCCGTCGCCGTGGCAATCAGATCCTCGAGCGCGATTCCCTGCGCCTCGGTCAGCATACGACGGACGAACTGCGCTCCGAAGTGCTCCCGTCCCGTCGTCTTCGGCGGCTGCTTGCTGAAGTAGGGATCCTCCATCCACGACTGGAGGATCTCCTCGCGGACCCGGCCGGACGCTGCGATCCGCCCGTCGACATCGTATTTCATCCTTCCGCCCGTGGCGACCTCCGCCAGCGCATCGATCACCATGTTCCCGGGCCCGGTGTCGAAGGCGATGACGTCTTCGAGTCCGCCGCCAGGTGCAAGGTAGGTGACATTTCCGATGCCGCCGATGTTCTGAATGCAGCGTCCTAGAACAGGGTCGCGCAACAGGATCCAATCGGCGTACGCGATCAGCGGCGCACCATGACCACCGGCGGCGACGTCGCGCACGCGGAGATCGCCCACGGTGATGATTCCGGTGCGCTCGGCGATGACGGCACTCTGACCGATGGCGAGGGTCGATCGTGTCTCGATCGGGTGGCCTACCCACGCGAGCTCGGTGTCGCGGCGGATCGGCTGAGGGTCGTGCCAGACCGTCTGTCCCGCGGTCCCGATCAGGTCGATCTCCCCGGCGCCGAGCCCATTCTCATCCAGCAGCGTGGTGACGGCCGCGGCGAAGAGCTCGCCGAGAAGAAAGTCGAGATGACACAGCTCGCTGATCTTCGCCGAGGCGGGGTCGAAGAGGCGGAAGATCTCCGCGCGAATGTCGGGCGGAAATGGGTAGCTGCGAAAGGCGACGAGGCGCACGCGCGCCGATTCCCCGTGTCCCTCGATCTCGGTCAGCGCCGCGTCGATGCCGTCGACCGACGTTCCGGACATGATCCCGACGACGCGCCGGGCGGGCTTGCGGGTCACATGAACGAGGCGGTCGAGACGATTCAACGTTCGAGCACCTCCCGCAGGTTGCCTCCACCGCTCTCCAGGAGTCTTCGTGCGGCATCGGGAGCGACACCCTTGCTCGCCGCGACGATCGCTGTTTTCACATTCCAGTCGCAATCGGCGAGCGCACGAGCCGCCACCGCCCGGTCGACGGTGGCCACCCGCGAGACCATCATGATCGCCCGCTCGCGGAGCTTGGCATTCGTCGGAGGCATCTCGATCATCAGATTGTCGTGCACTTTTCCGAGAAGGATCATCACCGCGGTGGAGATCGTGTTCAGGACCATCTTCTGGGCCGTTCCGCTCTTCATGCGCGTCGAGCCCTCGATGACTTCAGGACCGGTATCGACGACGATCGGAATGTCACACTCGCGTGAAAGCGGCGAGCCGGCGGCCGATGTGATTCCGATCGTCAGGCAGCCGAGCATGTTCGCACGGCGAACGGCTGCCACTGTGAACGGCGTAGTGCCCGAAGCGGCGATGCCGACCAGAGAGTCCTCGGCCCTCACCAGGCGGGTCACTTCGGCGATCGCCTCCTCCTCTCGATCCTCGGCGCCTTCGACGGCGCGAACGAAGGCCTTTTGTCCCCCGGCCAGAATGACCTGAACCAGCTCGTCGTCGATGCCGAACGTCGGATTCAGCTCGGACGCGTCGAGCAGCGCGATTCGTCCGCTGGTTCCGGCACCGGCGTAGAACAGGCGCCCTCCGTGGCGCATTCGGTCGGCAATCGCCTCGACGGCCTGCGCGATCTTCGGAGATTCTGCGGCCACGACCTCGGCGATGCCGCGATTGGAATCGTTGATGACCTCCACCAGCTCGAGCGGCGGCATCGTGTCGAGAGGGGGGCCGGAGGAGTGAGATCCGGAGCTCATGGCTGGCTGTTCGTCTCCGTTTGCAAGAACCGCGACAGGAGAGGGACCTGGTCCGACATTCGCAATGGGGCAGACGACGGGGCGTTTGATTCCGAATGGTACTTCACCCGCGAGGAAAACAAGTTCTGATCGCTGAAGACGACCAGGCGACCCGGCAGCTCATACGGATCGTCCTTGCGAACGAGGGATACCTGGTACGCGAAGCCGCAAACAGCATCGAGGCCTGTGACTCGTGCCTCATCGACCCTCCTGATCTCGCGATTCTCGATGTCCGCATGCCGCAGCGCGACGCCTGGGACGTGATGAGAATCCTGAAAGAGCGGGGGATGCTGGGCGGTTTTCCGATCATCGTCCTCTCCGCGTCGCTGAACGTGAGGGAGGAAGCGGAGGCCTTCGATGACGGGGTCTGCGTGATCATCTCCAAGCCCTTCGACATCGCGGAGCTGCTCGACGCCGTGGCGCGCTGTCTCGACGAGGCCGCGTGAGGCAGCCTGAGGGAAAACAACCTCGCCTGGGCCTGCGAATGAGAACTCGCGCTATCATCGGACGGTATGGCTCTTTCCCTCTTCCAGAAGATCCGCCTCGCCTTCCGAGGATGGAGCCGCAGATCGGAGGAGGCAGCCTCACGGCGGAACGACGACTTTCTCCGGCGAGAGGCTTCCTGGGGTGCCCCCAAAACCATCGAGGTGACCCAGGGCGCGCCGAAGCAGACGAGCTCCCCGGTCGACCTCGAAGGACTCCAGGTCGCATGGCTCGATGATTCCGGCGCGATCGACCATTATCTCGATCTGGTCTCCGGAGACGTCGTCGAGTTTCTCGCTGAACAGACCCATCGCCGTGCCGAGGTCGAAGCGGACCCGAAGCGGTACCGGCGCGTGCCGCGACGCTCGAGCGAGACGGACGCGGACGATCGGGCGGCCTTCGCCCGAGGCGTCGAGCGGCAGGAGATGCGCATGAAGCTGATGACCGCTCTCGGGGAAGAGGATCCTGCGGCTGCATTCCGAAAAGCGTTGTCGAGCGACCGCGCCGTCGAGCGAGCCTGGTACAGCTTCAAGAACGACCGGGCGAGCGAAGCGATCGCCCGCTGGCTCGAGACGATGCACTGACGTTGGCGTGGATCATCGCAAGCACCCACACGAAGCGATTGCGTTGCATCGATAGGGGAGGGCCCGAGCAGAGGGCTTGCAACGCCGCAACGCAGCGCAATCGCTTCGTCCGGGTGCTTGACATGCTCAGACCTCAGCCCGCTGCGGGGAGAGCGGGCGTCCCGCGCCGCCTCGGGCTCACCCGAAGAGCGAGAGACGAGGGATCCCGAGCCGTGCTCGGACCAGTCGCCGGAGATTCGCCTGGCGCGTGCGCGTGAGCGATTCGGGATCGATTCCCTGATACGCGGAGAGAAGCGCGCTGATCTCCTCTTCGAGCGATCTGCGAAGCTCGTCGGGCATTGCCGGGATCACCCCCTCGATCAATCGGTCCTCGATCTCGAGAAGCAGTTGCTCGATCGAAGGAACGCTCGCCGCGGCGGAGACTTCGGTCACCTCACCAGATGCCTTCCGGAGGAGCGCTCCGATCGCGCCGGTCTGACGCTCCGCAGCGATTGCGAGCTCGCTCACAAGGCGCGCCAGCTCCGAGGCCGGATCGTTTTCGGGGATGGTGGAAGCTCCTCCAGCGTGCAGCTCCTTTCGCTCGTTCCAGATCTCTCGAACCGCGTGCCGGCAGTAGGTCAGGCTGGAGATCGTTCCCTTGCGGCCCGACTGCTCTCTCTTGTCGAAACAGCGATCGATCGCTTCGAGCACGACGCTGAGCGGGATGGCTCCCTCCCGCCACTCCTTCATCAGCGCCCAATCCTTCGACGAGAGGAGAAAGGGCGTGCCGCGCCGCAACGCGAAGTGCGACTCGATCTCCAGGAAGTAATCGGAGTCGGGGGGGGACATCGCACCAGGAGTCGTCTGCTCGGAGCTCATCGGTCGTTCGCGGCGCTCGCGAAGGGAGCCGCCGGCAAACGTCATCATCTCACGAGCGCCGAGCTCGGAAGGGCGTTCCCTCCGGCGGTTGCGATATCATCATCTCCCCATGGGAGAGCAGGAGATCCGTGTCGCGGAGGTGACGGTCTTCACGCCGCTGTTGTCACCGGCGCGTTACCTTCTGAAGAGCCCGACGGTCACGATCGGGCGGTCGGCCGACTGCACGATTCCCGTCAAGGATCGATATCTGTCGCGCAAGCATGCCGAGATCGTGTCGATCGACGGCGCGTGGGTTCTGAAGGACTGCGGCAGTGCCAACGGAACCTACCTGAATGGCGCTCGCGTCGAGAGTGACCTCGCTCTGTGTTCGGGTGATCGGATCAAGCTCGGCGACACCGAGATTCTCTTCCAGGCCGAACAGACCACCGACCGCGTCTTCGCGGTGGCCGATACGAAGATCAGCGCGACGATTGCGATTCCGGTCAGGGAGATCGTGGACCGGACCCCGGAGCTGACGGGCAAGAGTCTCGAGCGACTTCAGATCCTCAATGCGCTCGCGATGGAACTGATCGAGGACAAGCCGTTCAATCAGTTGTTCGGGTTCATCGTCGATCGGATCATGGAGCATCTCAAGCCGTCGCGGGCCGCGGTCGGCCTGCTGGCTGACGACGGAGCGTCGTTCGTCAGCGTCGAGGTGAGGCGAAGGGACAAAGCCGACGCGACCGATCTGGCGATCAGTCGCACGCTGCTCTCGGAGGTCGTCGAAGAGAAGAAGGCTCTTGCGTTCATGGACGTCAGCGTCGACGAGAAATTGAGTCGCGCCAAATCGATCGTAATGCAGGGCATCCACTCCGTCCTCTGCGCGCCGCTGACGATCAGCGACAAGGTCGTCGGCGTTCTCTACGTCGATTATCTGTTCAGCCAGAAGTCGATCTCGGAGGAAGACGTGCGCCTCGTAGCCCAGATCGCGCGCTTCGCTGCGGTCAAGCTCGAGAATGCACGCCTGCGCGACGACGCGATTCAGAAACACCTGATGGACGAGGAGCTGAAAACCGCATACCTCATTCAGCGCCGCCTGCTCCCCGACGCACCACCGAGCATCGAAAACTACACGTTCGCCGGGCTCAATCGTCCGTGCCGCACGGTCAGCGGCGACTACTATGATTTCGTCCTCCGGCCCGACGGCCGGCTCTACTTCGTCATCGCCGACGTGAGCGGCAAGGGGGTGACGGCCGCTCTGCCGATGGCCGGACTGCAGACCGCCTTCAAGATCTTCACCAAAGCCGATCCCCGGCCGAACATCCTCGTTCAGCAGCTCAACGTGATCCTCAAGGAGAACCTGCCGCAATCGAAATTCATCACGCTTTTCGCCGGCTGCCTGGACACCGCGAGTGGACTCGTCGAGTTCACCAATGCGGGGCACAACCCTCCGCTCTGGGTTCGCAAAGAAGGGGTCGAAGAGCTCGGCGTGACGAATCTGCTCCTCGGAATGTTCGCCGATGTCGAGTACCAGAACCAGGATATTCGCCTCGAGCCCGGCGACTCGCTTCTTCTGTTCACCGACGGGGTCACCGAGTCGGAGAATGCCGAGGGAAAGGAGTTCGGGATGGAGGCGCTCGCAGGGTTCGTGCGTCCACTTCACGGGCTGGCGGCTGTTCCCATCTCCGAGGCGGTCGAGAGCGCGATCGCCGGTCACGTCGGCGAGCATCCGCTGGGCGACGACGTCACACTTCTGGTGGTCAGCCGGTCGGCTCTGTGATCGGCCCCGAAGTGGCGGGACATTCCGATGTCCAGCCCGTGACGCGGGCTTCCATCTGCCCGACTCGCGAGGGGCGGCGTGACGCCGCCTCGATCGGGCGGGGACGCCCGACCCCCTCGATCGTTGCCCATCGGTCAGATCGTCGTCCGTCACCGGGCCGAAGATCGGAATCTTCCGCCACTTGCGGTCTTCAGCCCCGGGCGCCACCGGCGCGGTTGATCTGGTCGAGCAGAGGCAGGAGCTCCCGGCCGCTGATGAAATGCTCGCCGTGGATGCGCAGATGTGACCAGTCGATCCCGCAGGCGTCGAGAACCTTTTGTGCCCGCAGCGATTCATTGATCTCGTCGCGGCCCGCTGCGCTGCACGCCGCTCCCTGATATAGGAGGATCCTCGCCAGCATTCTGGAAATCGCCGAGCCTGTCACCGGCCGCTCGGGGTGAGCCTCGCGGGTGATTGGATCGACGGGAACGAGCCGCAACGCGAGAGCGCGTACGAACTCGTCTCGTCCGGCGACGTCGGCGATGTCGACGGCGATGGGAGGCTCTGCGAGGTTCTGGGCAAAACGCACCGCCGGCAGTTTCCAGTAGAGGAGAATCGCAACCTGTGCACGGGTCAGGGCCTCGCTGGCAACAGCATTGTGGTAGCGCGGCGGCATGTTCGCATCGATCCACCGCTGTTTCACTTCGTCGAGCCGGCGCCTGTAGCGTCCATCCGGATGTGTCCGGTCGAGCCGGTCGAGCCTGGCGATGGCGTTCTGATACTCCCCCATGCCCGTCTCGATCTCCGCCAGCGCCGCCTCGATTTCGGGTTGAGCGCGCGATGTCGTCAGCAGAGGAGCGATCTGTCGCATCGCTTCTTCGTATTTCGCCGTTTCAATCAGTTTCTCCACGAGCGTGAGCCGCGCGCCGGGAGACTCGTGTACGGCGAGGGCCTGCCGCAACAGCGCGATCGCTCGAACGACATCCGTCTCGCCCTGCGCGCGATCGACCAGAACATCGAACCAGTTGCGAGCGATCTCCTCTCCCCTCGCCCTCACGCGATCGCTGGCGAGGGGATGCCTGGCCAGCCGGCGATAAATCCCCTCCGCCGCCTCCAGCCGCCCCTGCCTCGCTGCGAGCTCCGCCCGATAAATCTCGGCGGCGAAATAGTCGCTCTGCTGGTGAAGTACCGATTCGATCAGCTCCGCGGCCTGCGGAAGATTCTCGCGCTGGAGGGCGATTGCGGCGAGCGCCAGACGAGCCGGCAGATAGTCGCGGTTGGCGTCAGCGATCGCCTGGAACCGGCGCTGGGCGCCGCCAAGGCCTCCCAACTGGAACTGGCGCCAGGCGCGATCGAATCTGCGGTTCATGGAATCATCGGGCGCAGCGTGACCTGTACGGGGATCGATCAGATTCTGATCGACGGCGGGAGCTCCCGGGGGCGGCGCCGTGGCGCAGCGGGCCGCGAGGAGGAGAAGAACGATTGGGAAGAGTTGTCTGATTCTGGTCATGGTGTCGATCGATCATCGATGAAGCCGGATCGCACGAGAGTCACCACAATGGCCTCGAGCGGCGGCTCCAGCTCCTCGCCCCTCTCGATCCAGTGTACGGAGGGCTCTCCGCGCAGCCAGGTCATCTGTCGTTTTGCATACGCGCGTGTCCGGCGCCTGGTTTCGGCGATCGCTTCCTGCAGCGTCGACTCACCGTCGAGCAGTCGTACCGCCTCATGGTAGCCGATCGAACCGAAGGGACGCGCGGAGCGGGGATGCTGCTCGAGCAGTCTCCGCGTTTCTTCGATCAGCCCGGCTTCATACATCAGTTCCGTTCTACGATCCAGTGCCTCCAGCAGCTTCGACCGCGGCATGGTGATGGCGAACTGCAGGAGCCTCAGCCCTTCGCGGATGGAAGGAACACGCCAACTGGAGATCGGCATTCCGGTCAACAGGCGCACTTCGAGCGCTCGTTCGATCCGATGGCGATCGGTGGATGCGATGCGCGCGGCGCTCACCGGGTCCACGCGTCGAAGCCAGTTGTGAAGGCGTGCACGCCCGCGCTCGCTGCCGGCGATCCTGCGCAGTCGCCTGCGGATGCCCTCGCTCCGGCCGGGCATCGGCGGCAGACCGCAGGTGAGAGCGCGCAGGTAGAAGCCTGTGCCTCCGACGAGGATCGGAATCCGGCCGCGTCGCTCGATGTCGCGACAGACTTCGCGAGCCAGTGAAGCATATGCAGCGGCGTTCAAATCCTCGCTCGGCGCGACCACGTCGAACAGGTGGTGCGGAACGCGACTGCGCATGGCGGCGTCGGGCTTCGCGCTGCCGATGTCGAATCCGCGGTAGAGCTGCACCGAATCGTAATTGATGATCTCGCCACCGACGCGGAGCGCGAGGGCGAGGGCAATCTCCGACTTGCCGACCCCTGTCGGCCCGGAAATGACGATCAGCCGGGAGGCCGATCCGGCTCTGCGGTCAGGCGCGACGGATTCGCGTGGAGTGAGTTCGGTCGTGCTCATCCTCGATGATGCTTCGGATATGCTGGCGGCAATAGAGTGTGCGCGGCGGAATCGCGCGACCGCACGTCTTGCAGAAACTGCGGTTCAGTTTGCGTGCCGCCCTCTCGAACAGACTGACCACCGCGCCGATGCCGACCAGCGCCAATCCCAGCCCTCCGGCGCGCTGCATCAGTACCGGCGTGACGAACTCCCTCAGCGGCGAGTTCTCATACGTTTCGCTCAGCACATACATCGCCAGAACGGCGAGAATGATCCAGAGACCGAAACGGAGGAGGGTTCCCGACATTGGCGTCGTTGAATGTTAGTGAGGTCGCTGCGGAGTGTCAATTTGTCGTGTCAGGTGAAGGGCCTGCCCGCGAAACTCCACGCGAATCGAGCCTCCGGTATCCGTGCGACCGATCACCCGCAGGCGCTGCTCGAGACGATCGATGACTTCGGGGCTCGGATGACCGAACAGGTTGCGCGGTCCCGAGGAGATCAGCGCCATGCGCGGTCCGACCGCGTCGAGGAAGGGAGCGGTGGACGAGCTCTTGCTGCCATGGTGCGCGATCTTCAGGACGTCTGCGCTGATGCGGCCGGCCTCGTCTTCCGCCAGGTCACGCTCGGCGTCCTTCTCGATGTCGCCTGTGAGCAGGACTCTCCGCCCTCCCAGCTCGACGCGGAGAACGACGGAGCCGTTGTTGAGCGTGGAGCGCTTGTAGCGGAGGCGGGGAAGAATCGGGTCGAAGTGCATCCGTCCCGACACCACGAACGGGGTGCGCTCGAACAGTTGTACGTCGACTCGCCTCTCTCGAGCCGCCTGAAAGAGTGTCTGACTGCAATCTTCACGGAAGTGCCGCCCCGAAAGCAGGAGTCGTCGAACGTGAAGATGCTCGATCACCGCCTGTAGACCTTCACAGTGATCGGGGTGTGGATGGGAGAGCATCACGGCGTCGAGCTCCCTGACACCGCGCTCGAGCAGAAGCGGAAGAAGGACTCGTCGTCCGAACGAGACGTCTCCCCGTCGCCCTCCTCCATCGACCAGAACGGCGTCGATCCCGTCACGAAGAAGGATTGCTTCCCCCTGGCCGACGTCCAGCAGCTCGATCGACGGCGCGCTGGCCACGCCTCTCATGCCGATGAAACTGATCGTCACCGGAACCAGCAGCACCAGGGCGGCGAGCGGCCGGATGGACTGTCGCTGGACGAAAAGAATGATCAGCAGCAGCGCAAGGAACGACAGCACGACGGTGATCAGCGGGGGAGAGGCTGCGAGGCGAACGACACCGAGCACCTCGGCGGCGAGGTGGTTCACCAGGCCCGCAGCAGCGTCGAGCGGCGTGATCGAACGAAGAGCCGTCTCCGTTGCCACCGTGGAGAGCGGGAGGAGCACGCAGGCGACGATCGAAAGACCGAAGATCGACGACAGAAGCGGTGAAATGATGAGCGTTACGACCGATCCCGCGATCACGAGCTGGTTGAAGTAAAAAAGGGTGAGTGGAGCGGTCGCCAGCTCGGCGCCGACTCCATAGCCGATTGCGGCGAGCGGAATGCCGCGCTCACGCATGAGGCGGACCAGCGGCTTTCCGACGAAGATCAGCCCGCCGGTCGCGGCGTACGTCAGTGCGAATCCGGCATTGGTCAGCTCCTCCGGGTGCATCGCCAGGCGCAGGATCGCGGCGACGAAGAAGAGATTCTCCGTCGGGGTCGGCCGGTGCAGGATGCGCGAGAGCGCGTACAGCCCGATCATCCATCCGGCGCGTGTGGCAGAAGGCTCCCCTCCCGCGAACCACGGTGCGATAATGGCGACGGTGAGCAGTGACCAGTCGGCGAGTCGAGGCCATTGAAACATCCGGAGAGCGAGGGTGATGGCGACGGCGACGAGGGAGATCTGCATTCCCGAGAAGACCAGGAGATGATAGGTGCCGCCGCGGCGGTACGATTCTCTGAGATCATCCGGGAGCTGTTCGCTTCGTCCCAGGAGAAGCGCCTTGGCGAGAGCAACCGGACGCGCCAGCGTCGTGTCCTCAGCCGCCATTTCGTCGAGCCGCTGCTGCAGCGTCCTGCTCCAGACTGCGGCACTCCATCGATTCGCATCTCCTGAATGGGCCAGGAGCCGCGCCGACTTGACCGACAGGTACAACGTCCCGCGCTCGGAGCGTCGGAGGAAGCCTTCCGCTCCGATTCGTGCTGCGCGCCCCACGGGAGGCGGAGGCGACGGGGAGTAGATCGTCAGCGGGAACGGAACGTCGTGCTCGACCGCGTCGAGGAAAACGCGAAAGCGATCGACGCGAAGCGAGTAGGGCGGCTCCCCGCGGTTCTCCCACCCCGTCCGGATCGGTGCTTCGATGCGGACGAAACGCTCGCGACCGCCGGCGATCAGCTGATCGATGTCGTGGGCGATGCGAAGGCGATTGTCGGCGAATGCCAGCCCGGCGGCCGCCATCGCCACGACCAGCGACAGGCGATATCGGTACGGTCGTCGAAGGGCGAGAACCAGAAGGGCGATCGCCGAGAGCGCGGCAACGGTCAGTCGCGGACCGGCGATCGAGTGCGCCGCAGCCAGCCCGCTGGTGAGGGCGAGAAAGGGGAGACCTGCGGGAATGTCGGTGACCTGGTCACGGCGCACGCTCGAACGATGCGAGAGTCTCGATGTGATGGGTGTTGGGGAAAAGGTCGAGCAGGTCGAGCGAGACGAGCCGCCAGCCGCGCCGCACCAGCCGCGACGCGTCGCGAGAAAAGGTTACAGGATCGCAGGAGAGATGACAAATCCGCTCGCGCGTCAATCGATCGATCCCGTCGATCACGCCTGCAGTCAGGCCGGCTCTGGGGGGGTCGACCAGAGTGAAGTCCGCTCCCTCGTTCTCTCCGGCCAGAAAACGTTCGACGTCGTCCAGCACCGCCCGGACGCTCCGGAAGCCAGCTGCGTTGACTGCGGCATGCCGGTGTGCCAGGGGCATCGACTCGACCGTGACCACCTCGTCGAAAAGAGAGGCGAGCGGCTGCGCAAAGAATCCGATCCCGCCGTAGAGATCGAGCGCACGCCTCTTCCGCCTGGTCGTCGCGGCGCTCCCGGTGACGAGCCGGATCAGCGAGGTCAGCAGATGGCGGTTCACCTGGAAGAAGGTCGCCGTCGACAGCTCGTATCGAAACGCGCCGGCGGTGATCGAGACGGCTCGGGCCTCCGCCTCCCCCGCGGGTGCGACTTTCAGACCGCGGTCGGTCTCGAACAGCTCGATCGAGGATCCCGGCGCTGCAGCGCGCGCCGTCTCCTCGATCAGACTCCAGTTCCGAAGCACGCCGGGCCCGACGACTTCGCACGCGGACGACAGTGGAACGACTCGATTGCTGCGAAGTGCGAAGAAGCCGATGTCGGGAGGGTTTGTTGCGCTGACGTGCAGCCGGCTGCGCAGCCGGTAGTTCAGCGGAGAGGGGTGAAGCGCCAGGGATGGAAGGGTGGAGAGATCGAGCTTGCCGATCCGGCGGAGCGACTCGAGCAGAATCACCCGCTTCGCGGCGAGCTGGCGGTCGAGCCGGAGGGCCGTCCAGTCGCAGCCGCCGCATTCGGCGGCAATGGGGCATGGCATCAGGCGCCTGTCTGCGCTCGCAACGAGAATCTCGACCAGCTCGCCCCGAGCGAAGCCCTTCTTCACCTCGGTGATCTCCACGAGCGCGACGTCGCCGGGATAGATCGCGCGAACGAAGATGGGAAACCCGTCGACGCGGGCGAGCGCGTCACCCCCCGCCACCAGACTTTCGGGGGAAAGCTCGATCCGCTGCCCGACATGGAGGGGCGGGTGGGGGTGGGGGTGGGGAGGGTTCATGGAGAGGTTACAGAGTACGACGGATAGCAGATAGCAGAAGCCCTTCTTCTGCCTTCTGCCCTCTGCCTTCTGCCCTGCCGTGGCCCTATTCTCAAACCCTCCGACCCGTGATACAACCTCACACCCTATGAAAGTCCATGAATATCAGGCCAAGGAGATCCTCCGCCGCTACGGCGTTCCAACGCCGCGCGGGATCGTGGTCGAAGATCCGTCCAGCGCCCGCGATGCGGCGAACGAACTGGGTGGACGCGTGGTCGTCAAGGCACAGATCCATGCCGGAGGCCGCGGCAAGGGGGGCGGCGTCAAGCTGGCGAAGAATGCCGACGAGGCCGAGGATCTCAGCCGGAAGATTCTCGGGATGACGCTCGTCACTCACCAGACCGGCCCCGCAGGACGTATCGTCCGGAAAGTACTGATCGAAGAAGCGCTCGACATCGACAAGGAGCTCTACCTCGGGATTACGCTCGACCGGCGCTCGGGCAAGCCGGTGATCATGGCGTCGCGCCAGGGGGGAATGGATATCGAGGAAGTCGCCGAGCGCGATCCGGCTGCAATCCATCGTCAGGCGGTCGACGCAGTGCTGGGTGTGCAGCCGTTTCAGTCGAGAGCGGTGGCACGCGCGCTCGGACTCGAAGGGGACTCGTTCAAACAGTGTGTCGAATTCGTGCAGAAGCTGATGGTCGCCTACATCGAAACGGACGCTTCACTCGCCGAGATCAATCCTCTCATGATGACCAGACAAGGGCGGATCTTCGCGCTCGACTGCAAGATGGGCTTCGACGACAACGCCCTCTTCCGGCACAAGGACATCGTCGAGATGCGCGATCTCACCGAGGAGGACCCGCTGGAGGTGGAGGCATCGAAGTTCGGGCTGAACTACATCAAGCTCGACGGCAACGTCGGCTGCATGGTCAACGGGGCCGGCCTGGCGATGGCCACGATGGACATCATCAAACTGGCCGGCGGGGAGCCGGCGAATTTCCTCGACGTCGGCGGTGGAGCAACCGCGGAGCAGGTCGAGAACGCATTTCGAATCATCACCAGCGATCCGAATGTCAAGGCGATCCTCATCAACATCTTCGGCGGCATCATGCGCTGCGATCGAATCGCCGCGGGTGTGGTGCAGGCCTCGAAAGAGGTGGGACTCCCTCTGCCGGTCGTCGTTCGTCTCGAGGGGACGAACGTGGAGCTCGGAAAAGAGATTCTCGCGAATTCGGGCTTGAATCTGATCACTGCCGACGGCATGAAGGACGCCGCGGAGAAGGTCGTCGCCGCAGCGCGAGGCTGACTGGAGAAGATGAATGGCAATCTGGGCTGACCGGACGACGAAGGTCATCGTGCAGGGGATCACCGGGCGGGAAGGAACCTTTCACGCAATTCAGTGTCGCGAGTACGGGACGGCGGTGGTCGGAGGAGTGACGCCGGGCAAGGGAGGGACGACGCACGAAGGCTTTGCGGTCTTCGACGACGTCGCCGAAGCGCGCGACAAGGCGGAGGCGAACTGTTCGCTGATCTTCGTTCCGCCGCGCTTCGCCGCCGATGCCATCATGGAAGCGTGTGACGCCGGGATCGAGCTGATCGTCTGTATCACCGAAGGGATTCCGGTGAACGACATGCTGCTCGTTCACGATTTCATTCGCAAGGCGAGCTCCGAGCGACTCGCTGCAGGAGGCCATCAGGCACCGTCGCGACTGATCGGTCCGAACTGCCCCGGAATCATGACTCCGGGAGAGGCGAAGATCGGCATCATGCCGGGCCACATCCATCGCCAGGGTCCGATCGGCATCGTTTCCCGATCGGGAACGCTCACCTACGAAGCGGTGGGCCAGCTCAGCCGGCGGGGCATCGGACAATCGACCGCCGTCGGCATCGGCGGGGATCCCCTCCCAGGCACGAACTTCATCGATTGTCTCGGCGCCTTCGAGCGCGACGGCGCAACCGAGGCGATCGTGATGATCGGAGAGATCGGGGGGACGGCCGAGGAGGAGGCGGCGGAATTCGTCAGGCAGAACGTCCGCAAGCCGGTCGTCGCCTTCATCGCAGGAAGGACCGCGCCGCCGGGACGCAGGATGGGTCACGCAGGAGCGATCATCAGCGGCGGCAAGGGTACTGCCGCGGAGAAGATGAGCGCCCTGAGCGCCGCGGGTATTCACGTGATCGACTCCCCCGCCGAGATCGGCGCGAAGGTCGAAGAGGTCTGGAAGCACGGACCCGCCTGACGGCCGATGAAGCCGACGCTCACCATTCCCGCGATCTCGTGGCACGGCCTGCTGATTCTCGTCGGCGGCGGCGAGTTCTCCTTCGGCGAGACGCGCGAGATCGACGAGCTGGCCGTCGCCAGGATGCCATCCGATCGCCGGTCGATCGCATTCCTTCCGACCGGGTCCGGCTCCACCGAGTATGCCGTCCATCTCGGCGCGTACTTCAAAGCCATCGATTCCTCGATCGAAGTTCGCAACGTTCCGATCTACCGCCCCCGCGACGCGCGCCGCGAGAAGAACCTGGCGATGCTCAGAGACGCGGGAATGATCTACATCGGTGGGGGCGTGACCAACCAGATCATCGAAGCACTTCGCGGATCGCCAGCGCATCAGACCATCCGGACATTTCTCGACGAGGGAGGGCTCGTCGTCGCCATCGGAGCAGGCGCCTCCACCCTCGGCACCTGGGTCAACGACATGCGACGGGCGGGGGGAGCGATCGAAGGGCTGGACATGATTCCCGCCAGCGTGATCGACACGCTGTTCGATCGAGAGAATGACGCCCGGCTCCGGCGTCTCGCCTCGATTCCGGAGGTTCGCTTCGCCCTCGGAATTCCGCGAAGCACGGCGGTCGTCATCCCGCCCGACGGCGCTGCACAGATCGCCGGCGACGGAGAGGTCGCCGCAATTCGGAAGACGCCGGGGAGAGCAGGCGTCCCGCGCCCGCCCCTGTAGAGAGACGAGAGACGAGGAGCGAGACCGGTTCCCTCGTAGGGACGAAGCATTTGCGCGAGGGACAGAGCAGAGGGCTTGCTGCGTCGCAACGCAGCGCAATAGCTTCGTCCGGGTGCTTGGCCATGCTTAGAGCCAACGGTGCGGGGAGCGCGGTCCCGCGCCCACGACAGGCATGTCACAGTCTCGCAAGCCCGCGGACGAAGCTATTGCGCTTCCTTGCACTCCTGCGAGCCTATTGCGGTGGCCTGCGCGCAAATGCTTCGTCCCTACGAGAAATGTGACGCTCATGCGAAGTCGCGGCGGCGAACCTTGCCACGTCCCTCGTAACCTGGCGAGCCTGTTGCTAGCGAACCCAACCTATGACGACGCAGCGCGACATCGAGCGGCGCGGCTTCTGGATCGATGGAAAGGAAGTTGCCGGAGGCTCTGCCACCTCGACGCTCATCGATCCCGCCAGCGGTCAGCTCTTCGCCGAGGTCGTTGCGGCGACCCCGGAGGCGGCGGAGCGGGCCGTCGCGGCGGCCGACAAGGCGTTTCACGACGGTCGCTGGAGCCGTCTTCCCGGAAACGCACGTGCACGAATTCTCGTTCGAATGGCGGAGCTGATCCGGGAGAATCTCGAATCGCTGGCGCGCGCCGAGACGCAGAATGTCGGCAAGCCGATCTCCGAAGCGCGCGATGAGGTTGCTCTGGCAGCCTCCTGCTTCGACTACTACGCCGGAGCGATCGACAAGGTCGGTGGGCAGACGATTCCCGTCTCCGCCCCGGGTTTGTCGATGACCTTTCGCGAGCCATTGGGTGTATGCGCCCTGATCGTTCCATGGAACTTTCCGATCGCGATCAGCTCCTGGAAGATCGCACCGGCACTGGCGATGGGCAACACGGTCGTGCTCAAGCCCGCGGAGTGGACGCCGATGACCGCCCTGCGACTCGCCGAGCTTTCGCGCGAAGCGGGGCTTCCCGACGGCGTGTTGAATGTCGTCACCGGCAGCGGCAGCATCGTGGGCGAAGCGCTCGTTCGCGCATCGCCCGTTCGGAAGATCTCGTTCACCGGATCGACGGAGGTCGGAGCGCACGTCATGCGGCGGGCGGCGGATCAGATCAAGCGCGTGAGCCTGGAGCTCGGAGGAAAATCAGCGAATGTGCTGTTCGAAGATGCCGATCTCGAGAAGGCCATTCCGGCGGCGGTTTCGAGCTCGCTCGGAAATGCAGGTCAGGACTGCTGCGCGCGCAGCCGCATCCTCGTGCACCGGCCGATTCTCGATGAGGCTCGGCAACGACTGGTCACGGCGTTTGACAGCGTCGTCGTCGGCGATCCCCTCGACGAGGCGACGACGATGGGGCCGCTCGTCAACCGATCGCATCGCGACCGTGTCCTTTCCTTCATCGAAGGGGGGAAGAGCGAAGGGGCGATGCTTCTATGCGGTGGCCGGGCACCTGACGCGCCGGACCTCCAGAACGGAAACTATCTTCGTCCGGCAATCTTCGACCAGGTGCGCGATGACATGCGCATCGTCCGGGAGGAAATCTTCGGGCCCGTCGTCGTCCTCATGCCATTTGAAGACGAAGAGGATGCCATTCGAATCGCCAACGACAGCAGGTACGGCCTTTCGGGATCCGTCTGGACGCGTGATGTCGGTCGCGCGCTCCGGGTCTCCCGCGCGATGGAGACCGGAGTCGTCTCGGTCAACAGCGGGTGGAGCGTCCACCTCGAGGCTCCCTTCGGCGGAATGAAGCAGAGCGGGATCGGCCGCGAGCTCGGACTGCAGGCTCTCGACGGGTGGAGCGAATGGAAGAGTATCTACATCGAGACGCAGCAATGAACAGACCCAGCGAGAAGCGCACCAGCAGCACACGAGGAATGCTCGATCTCGAGCGCCTGCGAACGATGGTGTCGGAGGGGGAGATCGAGACCGTGCTCGCCGTCTTTCCCGACATGTACGGTCGCCTCGTCGGAAAGCGGCTCCAGGGGGAGTTTTTTCTCGAGGACGTGGTCGAGCATGGGATGCATGCCTGCGATTACCTGCTGGCGTGTGACATGGAGATGGACCCGGTCCCCGGGTATGCCTTCACCAGCTGGGCGAAGGGATACGGCGACTTCCGCCCTCTGCCCGATCTTCGCACCCTCCGCGTTGCCTCCTGGCTGGAGAAGACGGCGATCGTCGTCTGCGACGTCTACGAGGAAGAGCGCGATACCCTGGTGGCGGTCGCACCTCGCTCGATTCTCCGACGGCAGCTCGAGCGTGCCGCGAGTCTCGGATTCACGGCGAAGGGTGCCTCGGAGCTGGAGCTCTATCTCTTCGATGATTCATACGACGAGGTTGCTGAGAAGAACTTCGTCGGGCTCGCGCCTGCAGGGCGTTACATCGAGGATTACCACATCCTCCAGGGAACGAAAGAGGAGCCGGTGATCGGAGCGATCCGGCATCATCTCGAGCGCTCCGGGATTCCGGTCGAGTCGTCGAAAGGCGAGTGGGGACCGGGACAGCAGGAGATCGGTATCCGTTACGCCGGACTTCTGGAGATGGCAGACCGGCACACGCTCTACAAACATGCGGCGAAGGAGATCGCCTGGCAGCAGGGACGCGCGATCACCTTCATGGCCAAGTGGGATGAGCGGTATGCGGGCTCGAGCTGTCATCTTCACCTGAGTCTGTGGGATTCCGGCGGAGACGCTCCGCAGTTCGCCGGCGAGGAGAGTCTCGGAACGGTTCGCTGTTCCTCCGTCTTTCGCTGGTTTCTCGGCGGCTGGATGGCGCACATTCGCGAGGTCTTTCCCTTCTATGCTCCCTATCCCGCGTCGTACAAGAGATACGTGGCAGGATCATTTGCTCCCACGGGAATCGCCTGGAGCTACGACAACCGAACGGCCGCCTTCCGCATCGTCGGCGAAGGAAGCTCGCTGCGGATCGAATGCCGCACCGCAGGTGCCGACGCAAACGTCTATCTGGCGTTCGCCGCGACGCTTGCCGCAGGACTCGACGGGATCGAACGGAAGATCGAGCCGCCGCAAGCGTTCGAGGGCGACGTCTATTCCGCCGAGGAGCTGCCACGCGTGCCGCATTCGCTGGTCGAAGCGACCGGGGAGCTGGAGCGAAGCCGGTGGGCGCATGAAGTCTTCGGCAATGAGGTGATCGAGCACTATCTCCACTTTTTCCGCACCGAGCAGAGAAAGTTCGATGCTGCAGTGACCGACTGGGAGCGGCGGCGCTATTTCGAGCGCGCCTGACGGAGAAGGAGCGATGCGTCTGAAGGACAAAGTTGCGGTGATCACCGGAGCGGGGAGCGGAATCGGACGCGCCTCCGCTCGTCTCTTCGCCTCAGAAGGCGCCCTCGTAGTCGCCGCCGATCTGAAGGAGGCGGCGGCGGAAGAGACGGTCACGATGATCGGCCAGGCGGGCGGAGTGGCATCTCCGTTTCACGCCGACGTCTCGAAGGCTCCCGACGTGGAAGCGATGATCGCGCATGCGGAGCGCACCTATGGACGACTGAACGTCGTCTTCAACAATGCGGGGATCTTCCATCCCGGAGACGCGTCGGTCGTCGATACGGACGAGGCGATCTGGGATCTCGTGATCGAGATCGATCTGAAATCGGTCTTTCTCGGTTGCAAGTATGCGATTCCCGCACTCCTGCGCTGCGGCGGCGGCGCGATCATCAATACCGCGTCGTTCGTCGCTCTCATGGGCGCCGCCGTGCCGCAGATCGCCTACACGGCCGCGAAGGGCGGCGTGCTGTCGATGACGCGGGAGATCGCGGTGGAGTTTGCACGCCGGAACATCCGAGCGAATGCCCTCTGCCCCGGGCCGGTCGAGACGCCGCTGCTCGCAGAACTGCTTTCGGATCCCGAGCGCCGCGAGCGGCGGCTCGTCCATGTTCCGATGGGACGCTTCGCACGCGCCGACGAGATCGCCGCTGCGGCACTTTTTCTGGCGAGCGACGAATCGTCCTATGTCAACGGTGCCGCATTCGTCGTCGACGGCGGAATCACCGGGGCATACATCACACCGGAGACGCGCATTCCTTAGATCCGTCCGCGCCACCGCCTGGATTGTGGCCGAAGATTCCGATCTTCGGCCCGGTGACTGACGACTGATGTGAGCGACTGGTGGCGATCCCACGCGGCGACCGCAAGTCCGCCGTAGAGGCCGTAGGCGAGGTCAGCGCGTTCGAGGAGGCGGGCCACTCTCTCCAATGATACAGTTCTCCCCTGCAGGACACGCACGATGCGTCCGGCCACCTTCATCGCTCTTCTGCGCGGGGTCAACGTGAGCGGACACAACCGCGTTCCGATGTCCGACTTGCGGCTGGCATGCGCCGGACTCGGATGGACTGCCGTTCAAACGTACATTCAGAGCGGAAACGTTCTATTCAGAGCCGCGGCCTCGGCGGCCTCTCTCGAAGAAGAGCTCGAGCGCCTGATCGAGCGTGAGCTCGGCCTCTCGATCCCGGTGATCGTTCGCACCGCGAAGGCGTGGTCGTCCTGCATTCGGGGAAACCCCTTTCCGGAAGCGTCGCAGACAGAGCCGAATCTCGTGATGCTCGCCCTTTCCAAGGCGACTCCGAAACAGGACGCGGCGGAGCAACTGCAGGCACGCGCGGTGGGCGATGAGCGCATCGCCCGCGTCGGTGACGCGCTCTGGATTCACTTCTCGCGAGGCGTGGGGCGGACGAGGCTCTCACCCGCTCTTCTCGACCGTCTCGCCGGCTCGCCGGTCACGATGCGGAACTGGCGCACAGCGCTGAAGCTCGAAGAGCTCGCTCAGTCCATGGTTTGAGTAGAAAACCAGGTGGCCCGCGATTTCGATCTGATCACACAGCGCGCTGTTTCTCCGGGTCGTCCATGCGATGGGGAGGAAGGAGAGACGACCACCGTTCGACGCTCCTGGTGTCGATGATGAACTCGATCGTGTGGCCGTGAGATCGGAGGCGGAGAACCCTTCCATCCTTGATGTCCTTCGCTGTGGCGAGCTCGTCATCGTATTCGACCTCGTCGATGTGTTCGAGATCGAGGCGGGCCTGAATGTCGGGATTCTCGTAGTGGATCGCCGTGTCGGTGAGGATCAGGGCGACCGGAATCTCCGCCATGCTGTCGACGTACCGTGCGGGCTCGGCAATCCTCGAGGTCGAGCTCCACTTTTTGACGATCTCGTTCAACTGATCGCTCATATGGCGGCGAAAATAGACGAACAACAACACGGCTACCGCAACGATACCGATTACCGTCGACGCTCCGAGCCAGGACATCGTCACCTCCTCGAAAAGTGGACTGCCTGTTACCAATGTAGGCCTGAAGATGAAAATCGTCATCTCCGAGCCGCCAATTCCGTTTCCTCGTAGAATTAGACGAGTGTGAGCGAAAAAGGTCAGGTCGTCCGGGAACATTCGGCCGGAGGGGCGGTCGTGTCCCTCCATCGCGGCTCACCCTTCGTGGCCATGATCGCCACGCGCGGAAGGACCCGTTGGGGGCTGCCGAAAGGGGCTGTCGGGAAGAGGGAAACGCCCGAGCGGGCGGCGGTCCGGGAAGTCCATGAAGAAACGGGGCTGCGCGCGCGGATCGTGCGACCTCTCGACACCATCGAATATTACTTTCGATCGAGGCAGCAGCTCATCCACAAACGGGTCGATTTTTTCTGGATGGAGTACCGGGGCGGCAGATTGCGCCCGCAGCTGAGCGAGGTCGATGACGCCGAATGGGTCGAGCTCGAAGCCGCGATCGAGCGCGCCTCGTTCGACTCCGAACGAAAACTCCTCGAGAAGCTGCGCGATGAATTGAAGCGCCACGCGCGCGAATCCGGCGGGCCTGTCGACGAGCAGACGAAATAGAGGCTCTGATGAGCTCTCCCTGCAGCCCGGAGTGGCACCCTTCGCAATCCGGCCACGGTCTGAGAACGCAGAGCCTTCGCTCACGCCCACCCCTTCGCCTCGCTTCCAACGACTGAACGCGGGCGGCACTGGAATCTCAGTTCATCGACTCGATGGCCTTGCGAAGCCGCTGTTTCGCGCGAATGTAGAGAGGCCCTACCGAGCCGATCGGCAGCTCGAGCCTGGCGCTCACCTCTTCGTACGAGAACCCTTCGATTCCGATCAGCACGCAGAGCTGCCGACCCCTCTCGTCGAGCATTTCCAGACCGCTCTTGACCATCAGTCGCGCATCTTCATTCCGGCCGTCGCTCCCGCAGAACTCGTCCCCGTCGGACAGCTCGCGCTGGTTTTCTCTCTTCCGCGTGAGATGGTGAATCTCCTGCCTGCAGAGGTTCGCAATCGTACCTGCGAGCCATGCCTTCGGCGTGCGGATACCCTGCGCTTTCTCGAGGTAGAGGCACCACGCTTCCTGCACCAGCTCCTCGGTCTCGTCGGACGAGAAGCCGAATCGACGCTGAGGAATGGCAAAGAGAATCCGTTGGACATCAGTGTAGAGCTGCACCAGGTCGACCGGCTGTTGCGTCCGCGCTTGCTGCGCTGCGGCTTCCGTCTCGATCGCGTCGAGCATCTCGCGAACGACGGCAATGATCTCCTCGAACTCCATCGGCTTTCGAAGCACGATCGAAGAACCGAGTGACAGCAGCCTCGCCTCGACCTCAGGGGTCGCGAAGGCGGTGAGGCTGGCAACTTTGGATTGCGGGCTCAGTCGCTGAATCGACTCGAGCAATCGAATCCCTTCCGCCTCCGTCTTGAGCCTCAGGTCGGCGAGGATCACCGGAAAAAATGATTCTTTGATCAGAGCTTCTGCCGCCTCCCGGTCCTCCGCTCCCGCCGCCTCGATCTGTTCCAGCTCGAAGAGGGCGACCAGCCCCTCGGTGATTGCCGTCTCGTCATCGACTATCAGTACACGCATGTCGTCTGTCCTCTCGCGGTTCGTTTGATCCTCCATAGGATCAAGACCGCTGCCATGCGGGACGACAGCCTCTCAACGGTTCAGTTTCAATGAGTTACAGTGAAACGTGCCCGCTCGGCGTTTATCCGGAAATAGGACGCCCGTCCGATTTCTGGACGGAATCAGGACGATTCGGTGGTCCAGGCGGTGATCTCGCTCCTCGATCCCCAGAGGATTCGAAGACGCTGAATCGCGATTGTTCGAGGCTCCGGCTCGATCGCGATCTCTTCGATCGCGCGAGCGCTTTCGGTGAGTGTGTCGAGAAGCGCCTCCCGCTCCCGCTCCCACTGCCTCTGCATTTCACCAATCCTGTGCAGATAATCGATCTCGCGAAGCGACTGAGGCTCGATTGTCCTGCCGCTCTTGCCGGTCGTGATGTTGTAGATCATCTGACCCCAGGCGATGTTCACCTCATCGGACGAGCGCGCCAGAGCAGCCTCCGGCTCGTCGGCGCGGTCGAGTTCTTCCTTCGCCTGCTTCTCCTTCAACTGGTCCATGCGTCGGCGGAAGACCGTCTCGAGCCGTTTCGTCTCTTCATCGAGCTGCTGGCGAGCGAGCTCGAGGCATCGCTGGCGAAAGCTCTCCTTCGATTCGTGGGCGAGCGACCAGGAATCGAAGGAAGGATTGTGAAAGACGACGGTTCGCTCACGCTCGCAGAGGTGGAGCCGGAGTGATTCGTCGGCAGTGCGAAGCGCCTCGATGAAGCCCTGCGCCTCAGGCGAGACGACGAGTGCGCGATTAGACAGAGGAGCGCGCGTACTGCGCAGGCGCTCGAGCACGACATCGTAGGCCACCGACCAGTCGACGTTTCCGTCGAGCCAGTTGATCGGCGCGAGTAGGATCCGGGTCTCGCTCCAATGCAGGCCGCCCCTCGGAAGATCGTAATTCACATCGACCTCGGCGAGGAGCCATGGCTGGTAGATGCCCGCCTCTTCGCTGCTCATGAACAGCTGCTCGGTGACGTCGCTGTCGGCGCCGCGCCGGCCGGCGAATGCCCAGCTCGAGGCTCGATCATTTCCGAAATCGATCTCCAGACCCGAGGTGACGGGAAGTGCTCCGAGCGTGCGTCCCGGAGCCGACTCGAGTGCATCGAGCACAGCGGCGCGCCTCTCGGGAGGAACGAGAAAAACGACGCAGCCTCCACCACCCGCTCCGCATACCTTTCCTCCCCAGGCGCCGGCTTTGACCGCCGCGTCGATCACGGCATCGACTTCCGGCGTGGAGACGCCGCGGATGAGACGTTTGCGGCTGTTCCATTCGTCCGACATCGCCTCGGCGGCCCGTTCGATGTCTCGATCCTCGAGCGCCCGCTCCAGTTCCTGAGCCGCCCTGCTGATGTTCGAGAGTCCTTCATGAACGTTTCGATCGCCATCGATGGCCCGCCGGTAGATCTCCCAGTTGTTGGTGCCGGAGAAATGCGCGACATCGCTGTAGTGAAGGACGAAATGCGTGGCCAGATCCGCGAGGGAGAAGCGGATCGGAACGCGGCGCGGGCCTCCCGCTTCGAGGTGGAGCGAGGCGAGACCGCCATACACGGGAGGGTAATAGTCCTGAATTCCTGCCGGAGATCGAAGGAGTCTGGTCTCGAGGTCGCGCACGAGCGCGATCAGCTCCTCACCTTCGACAGGCTGGCCGACGAGCTCCGAGAGCGCCCGCACCAGGGCGATCCCCAGAGCGGACGAGCCACCCAGACCGGAGCCGCGGGGAGCGCCGCTGCGCGTTTCGATGCGGACGCCGGAAATGCGGAAATGCTCGATTGCAGTGGCGATGAGCGCCGCCTTCGGGTCGGCCGACAGCTCCGCGATCGTCGCGTAGCGTCTGTGGTATCCCTGATCGGCCAGCAGCAGCTCGATCGATTCGTCCTCTCCGCTCTGGACGATGCATTCCGCGAAGCAGGAGACTGCGACATTCACGGTCCTCGCGCCGCGATGAAAAAGGTAGAGGGGCCAGAGGTCGAGAGTGCCTCCGGCAAGATCGGCGCGCATCGGCACGCGGACGGAAATGGTCGTCATCGGTGGGTCCGGAGTGGCTGACTGCTAGAAAAATGCCCGTTGTGACTCGGTCGAGATGTCATCGGCGACCTGCACTTCGTCCGTCGCGAGCAGACTTGACCACCGGCCGACATTCGCCTGGAATCGGCGCAGCTCGACGCCCCGCAGGGGATCAGGCGTGATCGACTTCATTTTCAACGGATCGAGCCAGGTTCCCTTGTCCGAGATCCGGTAGTCGAGATGCGGTGCGGTCGCGAGACCGGTCGCGCCGACGTAGCCGATGACATCTCCCTGAGACACTCTCGCTCCGGGCTTGATTCCCTTCGCAAATCGTGACAGGTGGAGGTAGTACGTCTCGATTCGCGCCGAGTGACGGATTCGCACGAAGTTTCCTTCTCCTTTTCCGCCCCCGGCGAAGACGACGACGCCGTCGGCTGTCGACATGACCGGCGTTCCGGCAGGCGCTCCATAGTCGACTCCGTGATGGGGTCTGAAGATCCCGAGGATCGGATGGAAGCGCCGCTTGGTGAAGCCCGAAGTGACACGGCTGAATCGGAGCGGCGCCTTCAGAAACTGCTTTCTGACAGGGGAGCCGCTCGCTGTGTAGTAATGGCTCCCTCCCGCGCTGTCGAAACGGTAGGCGTCGACCTGCTGATCGCGGTGTCTGAAGCGCGCCGCGAGCACCGGCCCGTATCCCGTCGGCTCGTCGCCGGCGTACATCTTCTCGATGACGATGCTGAAACTGTCGCCCCGGCGCAGAGCGAAAAAGTCGACATCCCACTGGAAGACATCGACGAGCTTCTGGACCAGTTGCGGAGACTCACCCGCGCCTCGCACCGCGTCGTAGAGCGACGACTCGATCCGCGCCGACACCCGCACCGTCTCCTTGCGCAGGGGTGCCTGCTCGGCGATGACATCGAACCCCTTCTCGTTGCGGCGGGCTCGGATCTCCCCCCAGCCCGAGATCTTCATCGCCACCTGTTCGACCACACCGTCGGCGGCATAGCGGAAGTTGACCAGATCGCCCAACCTGAGTCGTCTCGGATCGATCGAGCGGGAAAACTCGCTCACCAGCCCGGCCGTCTCCGAATGCGAAAGGCCGCCCTCCACCAGAATCGTGCCGAGCGTGTCGCCGTGATCGATCGGCAGCACGATCGAATGGGAAGGGAGTGCCGCAGCAGGCTCCTCCAGCATCGAGAAATCGATCCTCGGAGCAGGCGCCGGTGACGCCTCTCGCTGATCGACCGTCGCAACGGGAGCCGCGGTGGCGATGATGAGCGGAATGGCGAACGGCAGCGCGGCATAGTAGAGCCGCGGCGCTCGCGTCCACCCACCCAGCCGTTCTCCCCAGCCCAGCATGATTCTCATCGAGTTGTCGGTTCGTCCCAGGACTGACCGGATGGTAACAATGGAGAGCGGGCCGCGCAAGCGAAAGGAGACCGGCGCGACAATGTCGTGCTGAAGGGAGAGCGGGCGTCCCGCGCCCGCCCCTGTCTCCTGCGCTACGATGCGGACAACCTGGTCTGTCCCTGCCTGTCATCCCGAGGTGGTCGGGCGGGAAAGCGAGGGATCTCCACGCCCAGTCCAATCGGGCCAACGCGCGAAGTCTCGAGGTCTGAGGGCACCGAAGCACGAGCCAATGACGGCGGCTTGCATCGGGTAACTGAAGGGGAATCGTTGGGCGCTGTGGCCAGGGATGACCGCCTTCTGCTTCCGTGGAATTTCTCGTACAGAATCCCTGTACATGTCGGAAGAGGACAATCGATGGCCACGGAAACGACGTACACGAACGCCCGAGCGAACCTGAAGGCGCTGCTCGATCAGGTTGCGGACAGCCGCCAACCCGTTTTCATCCACCGGCGCGGGGGAGAGGATGTCGCGCTGATCGCGGCGGATGAGCTTCGATCGCTGATGGAGACGGCGCATCTTCTCCGCTCTCCGAAGAATGCCGAGCGGCTGCTCCGGGCGTTGGCCCGCGCCCTCGGCAAGACTGGGCGTGCCAGCTCGGTCGAGCGCCTCCGCAAGGAGATCGGGCTTGAGCAGGAGTGAGCGCGGCCGAGGAATCCGAGAAGCCGTCAGAGCCGCGGTGTTCCAAAAGGAGTTTCGAGAAGATCTCCGGTTCTGGGTCGAGACTGACCGCAAGATCGCGCTCCGGGCTCTCGATCTCGTCGAGGCCATTCTCCGAGCTCCGTTCACCGGGATCGGTAAGCCTGAGCCGCTCAGGCATCTGGCCTCCGGCGTGTGGTCGAGACGGCTCACCCAGGAACATCGAATCGTGTATCTGGTGTCGAGCGACCGAGTCGACTTCCTCCAAGCGCGTTACCACTACTGACCGCGAGCGGGAGAGCGGGCGTCCCGCGCCCGCCCCTGTCCCCTGCGCGACGATACGGACTACGAGCGGTCTGTTCCCGCCTCTCATCCCGCGCACGCAGCCCACGACGGCCTAACGTTGCCGTCGCCTGAGCTGTGCTTCCAGGTTCTCGTGAATCTCGGGCATGTCGAGAACGGCAGCAAACTCGCGCACCCATCGCCGGATGCGATCGACATCGAGGTCGGGATTCGCGTCGATCAGGTTCTCGATGTCGACCACGTCCCGGGGACGTCCTGCCACTGCCTTCATGATGACGAGATCCGTGGCGGTAGCAACGCGCACCTGAAGGCCGCCGACGTCGATCAGGCTCGATCGCTCGACCACTTCTTCTTCAAATGGGAGGGCTCCCAGCGAGATGTCGATGTCGACCTCATTCGGCGAGAAGCGAAGCAGCAGCACCCGAGTCTCATGGGCGAAGTCAATCGCGTCCGGAATGCGGGGAGTGAGCTGATAGGTCGTCCCGCTTCGAACCAGCGTTTCGGCATCCGCATCGAGAACGACGGCATCGATGTCCTTCGTCAGTCGCGGCGTGCCGCGAAGAGATGCCGCCACGCCGCCAATCACGGCGGCCTGCAAACCGGTCTCACTGAACCAGCGAGTCAGAGCCGCAAGTGGTCGGAGCAGACGATCGAGAGGGTCTTCCATCAACGGCGTGCCAGCGCCTGCAGGCGCGCCCAGCGTCTGCGCGCGAGGAGATCCTCGTCATCGAGCCGCCGCATGTCGAACAGGCTCGTGGATGCCATCAGAGATGCGAGCGACCGGAAGCGTTCCTCGTACGTTTCCCTGAGAACTTCGGCGCGCCGGCGCTCCGCCACGGCATCCCATCTCCTCTTCCACTCCCGCGCCTGCTCCTTCGTCATCGGACCGCTCATCGCTCGATTGTACGCTCACGACGAGGAGGATGCGGAGACCATCCGGGGAACCACGAGGCCCGCGAAACCGATCCGCGCACACGCGAATTTGATACGCCGCATTCTCCCGAGAACGCGACGAGAGGAGTTCTTGGCCATGCTGGCAGCGCGTGCAGTCGACGAGGATCTACACGCACGTGCTGAACAGCCAGCGGGGCGGCGTCAGGAGATGCCAGACAAGCGCCGGCTTTGATCAGCCTCCGGTTTCGATCGTCTCCGCAACCTTGCCGGTGACCTGATCCTGGAAGTCGCGCTCGAGATCGAGCACTTTGGCCACGTAGTTCTGCGTCTCGCGGAATGGGGGGATGCCACCGAATTTTCTGACGTTGCCCTCGCCCGCATTGTAGGCAGCCAGAACCTTCTGCTGGTCTCCATCGAACCGTTCGTTCAGGTACTTGAGGTACTTGGCGCCAGCACGGATGTTCTGTGCCGGATTCATCAAATCTTTGGCACCCATCCATCGTCCCGTTCGGGGCACGAGCTGCATCAGCCCCTGGGCCCCCCGATGCGAGCGAGCGTTCGGTTTGAACTGCGACTCCTGCTTGACCACTGCAGCGACGAGCTCGGGCGCGAGATCGTTCTTCAGCGCCTCCCGATAGATCAGCGAGCCGAACGGGATCTCCGCCTTGAAGAATTCCTCTCGCACCTGTTCGCTGAGCAGCGAAAGCTGCTCCTTTGCATCCTCCGTCTGCTCCAGTTCCCCTTCCGGAAACGCAATGTCGCCTCGTTCCGCGAATCCAATCTCGCCGGCTCGATCTGCCTGCCGCGGCTGATCGGCGTGGAGCATCTGATGGACCTTCACAGGAACTCCCACCCCCCCGACGACGATTGCCGCTCCCAGCATCAGCGTCGCGTATCGCCGCCTGAGATGATGGAAGCGCTTCGCCTTCGTCTTGAGGACTTCGCGACGCACCAGCGATCGCTCATCCCCCCCGACGAGACGATGCTTGAAGGCGCGTCGTTCTCTTTCCATGGCATAGACTCCTTCCCCTCCTTCCTTGCAATCCAGACGCCATGATCGATGGGTGCGGATTTAATAACCACTTGCAAACACTGCTATTTAGGCGCAAACAGGCCCACCTCCTGACGACATCGCGTAGAATCGAGCAGAAATGCGGGCGAGATTCATCCTTCCGGTCGCCATGCTCCTCCTCACCGTGTCACCCGGCGGGCTCATGATGGCCGCGGAAGCGGGCAGGAGAGCTGCCAGTCGAACGGAGCCTCCCGCCGCACTCGAACGAAATCATCGCGATTCCCGGATGGCGACGCGGCACAAGTTGACCGGGAGAGCCTGTTACTACTCCGACTTTTTCGACGGGCGGAAGACGGCGAGCGGCGAGATCTTTCGCCAGTGGGGACATTCGGCGGCACACCTGACGCTGCCGCTCGGGACATGGGTCGAGGTCGAGTCGCTGGCGAGCGGGCGCTCACTGACGCTGAAGATCAATGATCGCGGCCCGTACACCGGAGGATTCGCGATCGATCTGTCGCGAGGAGCAGCCCGATTCCTCGGAGTCGATACCGCTCGCGATCGGCGGGTGATCATCCGGATCGTGGCTTTACCCGGCGAGACATTTCCCGCTCCGACCGAGCAGAGCGTCCGCAACGCGATTCCAGGGGAAGTTCTGTCGCTGTCGATGCGCAGCACCCGCTCGTTTGCCTGCATCGGGGGGACGGAGTGATGCGAGCAATCTCAGATCTGATAAAATCTGATAAAGCGAAAACCGGGCTCGGGCGCGGGCTCGGGCGCGGGCGCGGGGTTGTTTCAAGAGGCGGGAAGAGTGAAACAAAACCGGCTTCCCTTTCCGGGCTCGCTCTCGATGCTGATCGAGCCGCCGTGGCTCTCGATGATGTGCCGGGTGAGATAGAGGCCGTAGCCGGGACCATCGCCGATCGACTTGTCGAGCTTGAGGCCGAGATCGAAGAGCTGATCGAAATAGCGCGGATCGATCCCCACGCCGTTGTCGTCGAAACAGATTCTGTGCAGTTCCCGCTCGCGCGCATGCCCGATCGTGATCGTCCGCTCGCCTTCCGTTTTGTCGGTGAAAGTGAGTGCATTGGAGAGAAGAGCGCTCATCGCTTCGCGGATCTTTTCCGGATCACCGGCGACCACCGGCAGCTCGCCCGGCACGTCGACTCGGACGTCTCCCTGTTCGATGGCATAGTTGAATTTGAGGCGGAGCTCCTCGACGATCTCGTTCAGATCGACCTGGCGTTTCGCATTCGGCCGGCTGAGAAGCTTGACCATGTGCCCCATCTCGTCGAGCACGCGGCGCATCTGCTGCGCCGCGTTGCGAATGCGGGCGAGGAAGTCCTTTCCATCCGCATCGAGCCGGTCGGCATAATCGGACGAGAGGAGCTCGCTGAATCCGTCGATCGAAAAGATCGGTGATTTCAGATCGTGGGAGAGAACGCTGAAAAAACGAATCAACTCTTCGCGCTCGAGCTCTTTACCGCTCACCTCTTCGAACTCCGCAGCGTCGGCCAACCGATCCTCCGAAACGCTCGCGCTGCAACTAGTACGCCATCGAGGAGCCGCCCGCGTCACAAAACCACAGACATCGCGCGTCCAGGATCGATCGGCACTGCGGCCAGCTCACCTGTCAGGAGCATGGAAGCTTCCTGTTCGCTGATTCCTCCATCTCGGCGACACACCAGTGCATTCTCGACCTTCGATCCGCCGGGAATGACGACGCGTTCTCCGATGATGGACGAGCGAATCACGCTGTCGCGCGCGATGATCGAGTCGCTCCACAAAACCGCGGACTCGACCCGTGCCCTCGGCTCGACGAGACATCGCGGCCCGATGACCGAGTGATCGACCCGGCCAACCTGCGCCGTGAGGTCGATCAGAGAACCTTCGTCGCCTGAACGCGATCCGGCCGGCACCGGCAGAGCGCCCGATCCGATCAGCTCCAGAAGACCACCGGATGCCGCCATGTACCGCAGAGGTGTGCCGATGTCGAACCATGGCCCGTCGTCGACCACTCCGGCGAGTCTGCCCCCCTTCGTCGTGAGCGGGACATAGACATCCTCCGTGATTCCGGACACCTCGCGGTCGGGCAGATGCTCGAAGATCTCGCGACCGATGCAATGCGCGCCGCAGAACATCAGCGGATCTCCGGTGCCTTCGCCGAATCCGGTGATGGCCTCGCCATCGAAATAGACCTTCGTGTATCGATCCGAGGCGGGTGCCTGGCGCAGCAGAAGCGCCGCGAGCGCTCTTTTCTCACGGCGTGCGCGTGCGAGATCTGCAAGGGGTGGAAACTGGACGGTATCGGCATTCACGAGCAGGAACTCGTCGTCGCCCTCGAGGAGATGCCGAACGCGACGAATACCGCCACCCGTTCCGAGGATCCGATCCTCCATCGAGAAGTGGAAGGTGAGATCGGGCCAGCTGGCGGGCAGAAACGTCTCGATTCGCTCGGGAAGATGATGAAGGTTCACCACGATCTCGGTGACCGCCGCCTCTCGCAGGGCATCGACCGCCCAAGCGATCAGCGGACGATTGCAGAGGGGGATCATCGGTTTGGGGATCGTCCAGGTCGCCGGCCGGAAGCGTGTACCGAATCCCGCCGCGAGGATCATCCCCTTCATGGCGCGGGATAGTCCTGAGCATTGAAAATCATGTGCTCGGGGAGATCGGGGCGGGAGCGGCGATGCTGCCTGTAGAGCTCTGCGTAGGTGGCGCGAACCGAAAAATCGATGTCCAGCCCCAGCTCTTCGATGATCGCACGGATGCGCTCGAGCGACCCCTCGATCTCGAAGAACTCGCCGATGGGCGTCCGATCGAGCACCACCTCGGCATCGTGAACTCGCCAGACTTCCCGAAACTTCTGATAGCGGAAAACGGGTTTGTACCCGAGTAGATCGAACAGCGCGATCGCTCGCTCGAAGCTCTCGATGCCGGTCTGCACTTCCTCTCGCTTCTTCACGCCACCTTCGAACGAGACCGGCCCTTTGAACGTGACGAGGGTGTAGCGGCCGAAGCGGCGCACACGGAGCAACGCTCCCCTGGTTCGCAGCTCCCCGCGACGGTCGAGCACGATGTTGTCTTCGAAGGTTTCCGGATAGAGCTGCTCACCACCCGCCGCCTCCAGCTTCTGAACGAGCAGTGCGCGATCTTTCAACGGAAATTTGACCTCGATCTCCTGCGCCAATCATTCCTCCAGGAGAACCGCGACGCCGGGAAGCATGCTGCCGGCGATGAACTCGAGTGATGCACCCCCGCCGGTCGAGATGTGGCTGATGCGCTCTGCGAACCCCGATTGATTCACCGCCTCGACCGACTCGCCTCCTCCGACGATGGTCGTCCCCCCCGACGTGGCAACAGCCTCCGCCATGGCCAGAGTCCCTTTTGCGAACTCGTCACGCTCGAACACCCCCATCGGTCCATTCCAGAAAATCGTTCGGGCGCCCTCGATGCGGCGCTTGTACGCCTCGATCGTTCTCTCACCGATGTCGACGGCCCGCTCGTCGTCCTGCAGGCCGGTGGCAACGTCGGCGTTGCGCACACGCGTGGGAGCGTCCAGCGAATCGGTGACGATGAGGTCATCGGGAAGGACGAGCTCTGCGCGGGAGGAGCCGGCGAGGATTCTCCTCGCGACGTCGAGCGAATCATGATCGACGAGCGAAGCACCCATCGGCACTCCCTTCGCAGCGAGAAACGTATTGGCCATTCCGCCGCCGATGAGAACCATGTCCGCCCGCTCGACGAGCGCCTCCAGCGGTTCGATCTTGCCGGCGATCTTCGCCCCCCCGAGTAGTGCCACGAAGGGCCGCTCCTCCACCTCCGTCACCTTCTGCAGAAACTGCAGCTCGCGCGCGAGCAGCAGTCCCCCCGCCCGCCGGCTGTGAGGGAAGAGTCGCGGCAGCGCGACAATCGACGCGTGCGCGCGGTGCGATGCCCCGAAGGCGTCGTTCACGTACATCTCGCCGAGCTCGCGAAGAGCCGCGGCAAACTCCGGATCGTTTTCTTCCTCACCTGCGTGGAACCTGAGGTTCTCGACGAGCAGAATCTCTCCCGGTCCCAGTCTCGATGCAGCGGCCTTCGCCTCTGTGCCGATGCAGTCCGAAGCCCAGGCGACCGGCACGGACATGATCTCCTCGAGCTTCGCGCGTACCGGAGCGAGCGAATACTTCTCCACCCGCGCACCCTTCGGACGCCCGAGGTGGCTGGCGATCACGATGGCGGCGTCGCGCTCGCGCAACATCTGCAGAGTGGGAATCGTTTCTTCGATTCTCGTCGCGTCGCTGACCAGTCCGCCGTCGAGCGGCACGTTGTAATCGACACGGTAGAAGACGCGCTTTCCCCGCACGTCGAGCTGATCGACCGTCGGAATCTCGATCATCGTCCCGTTCCCTCGCCTTTTCCACTCATCCGGCGGCAGCCATCGACTCGCGTCTCACCCTCGCGATATAGGCGACGAGATCGAGGACTCGATTCGAGTAGCCCCATTCGTTGTCGTACCAGGCGAGAATCTTGTGCATGTGCGGATCGACCGATCGGGTGAACGTGGTGTCGACGATCGATGAGTGGGGATCGTCGTTGAAATCGATCGAGACGAGCTGCTCGTCGGAGTAGCCGAGAATTCCTTTCATTTTGCCGGCTGCGGATTCGCGAATCACGGCGTTGATCTCCTCGGCGGTCGTCGGCTTCTCCGTTCGGAACGTCAGATCCACCAGAGAGACATTCGGTGTCGGCACACGAACCGAGATCCCGTCGAATTTCCCCTCGAGCTCCGGCAGAACGAGACCGACGGCCGCAGCGGCTCCCGTGGAGGTCGGGATCATCGAGAGCGCTGCCGCACGGCCGCGGCGCAGGTCCTTGTGGGGGAGATCGAGAATCTCCTGATCGTTGGTGTAGGAGTGAACGGTCGTCATGATTCCCATCGTGATCCCGAATCGATCATGAAGGACCTTGGCCACCGGCGCGAGACAGTTCGTGGTGCAGGAGGCATTGGAGATGATCCGGTGCGATGCAGGATCGAAGATCTCCTCGTTGACGCCGAGGCAGATGGTGGCGTCGGCATCTTTGGAAGGAGCCGAAATGACGACGTGCTCGACTTTGCCGCGCAGATGCGCCGATGCCTTGCTCTTCGAGGTGAACCGGCCCGACGACTCGATGACGATCTCGACTCCGAGCTCGGGCCAGGGGATCTCCGAAGGATCGGGCGAAGCGAAGACCTTCAGCTCTCTGCCGTCGATGTAGATCGCCCCGTCGCGCGCGACGACTTCGTTGGGAATGGTCCCGTGGACTGAATCGTACTTGAGCAGATAGGCGAGCGTCGATGCGTCGGTCAGGTCGTTGCAGGCGACGAAATCGATCTTCGCATCGGACTGGAGCGCCGCGCGCACGACGTTACGACCGATTCTGCCGAATCCGTTCACTCCAACTTTGATCATGGCTACCTCCATGGCGCTGCGAAGAGAAGAGCAGGCCGTTCGCCTTCGATGCGGCCAAGGGCTGCGAATCTCAGTCGCGCAATTCGGTCTCCCCGATTAGTATAACGAGCGGAATGCAGGACAACGTCAAGCCGATCGAATGGAGACGCGACGGATCCCTTCTTCTTCTCGACCAGCGCTACCTCCCGCACGAGCTAGTCTATCGAACTTGTCGCACGCCTGACGAAGTTGCTGACTCGATCCGATCGATGGTCGTCCGCGGCGCCCCCGCCATCGGCGTCACCGCCGCCTTCGGGCTCGTGCTCGCCGCACTCGGGGCCGGCGATGCTTCAGCCCTCGAACGGAGCGTCCGGTCGGCTGCTGAACTGCTCGGTTCCACCCGTCCCACTGCTGTCAACCTCGCCTGGGCCATTCGCCGCATGCTGCAGGCTCTCGATCGTCATCTGCACCAGGGGAACCTTGATGCACCCGCGATTCAGGAACGGCTCCAGGCAGAAGCAGAAGAAATTTTCAAGGAAGACCTCGAAGCGAATCGGCGAATCGGCGAGCTCGGCAGCCACCTTCTCGCCAGCCACGTCACCGTCCTGACCCACTGCAACGCCGGTGCCCTCGCCACCAGCGGTTTCGGCACGGCCCTCGGAGTGGTTCGCGCCGCGGTCGGCCACGGGAAGCAGGTCGCGGTCTATGCCGGCGAGACCCGCCCGTTTCTTCAGGGCTCCCGTCTGACTGCGTGGGAGCTGATGCAGGATGGTATCGACGTCACCCTGATCACCGATGGGATGGCCGCCCACTTCTTCCAGCTCGGTACGTTCGATGCGGTGATCGTGGGCGCCGACCGGATCGCGGCGAATGGCGATACGGCGAACAAGATCGGCACGTACGGGCTCGCCGTTCTGGCGAATGCGCACAGCGTCCCGTTCTACGTCGCGGCTCCCGTGACGACCATCGACGCGTCATGTCCCGATGGCGAGGCGATTCCGATCGAGGAGCGCTCCGCCGGCGAAGTGACCGAGACACATGGATGGGACGCCGCGGGAGTGCTGCACCGGGTTCGCATGGCCCCTCCGGGGGTCGCCGTCCGCCATCCCGCCTTCGACGTCACGCCCGCGCGACTGATCAGCGCGATCATCACCGACCGCGGCGTGCTCCGCGCACCGTATGACACGGCGATTCGCGAGTTGGTCCGGAAGTCCTGACAGCCGCATTGGTCACTTGTCACGTTTCGTTGACAGCTCGTGCCGTACAATCTTGGACGCTGACGACCAGCCGTGGTGGCTGCGAGACATTTTCGATGGCCGAATCGACCCGCCGACTTCTTCTCGTCGAACGAGAGCCTGACACGATCGAGGAGATCCGCTCGTTTCTGCACGGCCTTCCTGATCTCCAGCTCGTCATCACGGAACAGGCGAGCGAAGCGTGCGAGCGTCTCCTGGAGGAGCGCTACGATCTGGTGCTGCTGGACCTCTTTCTCGCCGACGAGAGCGGCTTCGACACGTTCCTCAGACTCTTCGCCCAGGTGCCCGACGTCCCGATCGTCATCCTCGCCGCCGCCGCCGACGAAGAGCTCGCGATGCAGGCAGTCGGTGCCGGGGCGGACTCGTATCTCGTCAAGCGTCGTGATCAGCCGGACACGGCGCGCAAGGTCATCGAGCAGGCCCTCGCTCGCGGCCGGGCGCCCGGCGGCGGCGACCGCATCCTCTCGCCCGAGCGCTTCCTCGAGAAGGCCGACCGCTACATCGAGCTCGCAATCCGCGGGGCGAAACGGGTTCTCCTGAGTGCCGTCGCACTCGATGTCCGGAGTGATGCCGTGCGCGAGAGAGATCTCGCTCGCGACATTCTCGTCCGGACATTCCGTGCATCCGACCTCATCGCCCGGTTCGCCGACGATCGATTCGTCGCCCTCGCCATCATGAACCGAGAGGACAACGGAAGTGACGTGCTCTCCGCGCGCTTCGCCGAGATTGTCGATGAGGAGGCCCGCTCGCAGCCGCTGGCAATCCGGATGGTCTCTGAGAGCGTCGAGCCCGACGAGGTCGTTGCCGCCGATGATCTCGTCGTGATCGCCGAACGCCTCTTCCGCTCGCTGGCCTGAGGGCGTTGGGACTTCGTCTCCCGTTCTCGGGCCAAACTCCAGGCGCGGGTTGAAAACCCGCGCCCCTGCTGGTGCGTCCCTACACCAGGTAGACATCGACCGCGCGAGACAGAGAAACAGTCCATTTTCGAAGACTCGCCGGTGAGATTTTGGCCGCTGCCCGCCCTTCTCACTACAATCGATGCAATGAGTGACCAGCCCATCCAGGGACGCGGAGCCGCCTTCAATCCGCCCAACCGATTCGAGACGATCGAATATGTCCGCGATGATGATGCCGCCGAGGAGAGCGCGCCGCGAACGATCCTGCTGCGCGACCCGAGCCGGACGATCATCAACTACAACGACAGCCCCGACGTCGGATTCGAGGCGAGCATCAATCCGTATCGCGGCTGCGAGCATGGCTGCATCTATTGTTTTGCCCGGCCGACGCACGAGTTTCTCGGCTTTTCCGCAGGTCTCGACTTCGAGACGAAGATCGTGGTCAAAGAGGATGCGCCGGAGCTGCTTCGCAAGGAGCTCGCGTCTGCGCGGTGGCAGCCGAAAGTGATCGCCATCAGCGGCGTGACCGATTGCTATCAGCCGATCGAGCGCCGTCTCCAGTTGACCCGCCGCTGTCTCGAGGTGCTCACCGAATTCCGCAACCCTGTCGTGATCATCACCAAGAATCATCTGGTCACGCGAGACGCCGGCCTGCTCGCAGAGCTTGCCGCGCACGATGCCGCCCTCGTCTGCGTCTCGATCACCACCCTCGACGAGTCGATCGCCCGCCTTCTCGAGCCGCGCACATCCGCGCCGCGGCTGCGACTCGAGGCCATCAGGACGCTTTCGGAGGCGGGCGTTCCTACCGCCGTGCTCACCGCGCCGATCATTCCGGCGATCAACGACCACGAGATCCCGGCAATCCTCGACGCTGCGTCGGAGGCCGGCGCCCGCTCCGCGAGCTATACCATTCTTCGACTTCCCTGGGCGGTGGCCCCGCTGTTCGAGCGGTGGCTCGACGATCACATGCCCGAGCGGAAAGAGAAGGTACTGAACCGGATTCGTGGGATCCGCTCGGGGAAATTGAACGATCCGCGATGGGGCACCCGCCGGCGAGGGCCTGTTTGCGGAGCAGATTCGGACGCTTTTCGAAGTGAGCTGCCGGAAGTCGGGGCTCAATCAGCGCTCGTTCGAGCTCTCGGTCGCTGCGTTCCGCAGGTCCACAGCACAGCGATCGCTCTTTGAATGAGGAAAGAGCCCGAGGGGCGGTGGTCCTCGTAGGGACGAAGCATTTGCGCGAGGGACAGAGCATGGACTCTGGAAGACCCTGCACCCCTCCATCGTTGTGCTCTTTGCGCGGCGAGACCGGCACGCGTTCCGCGCTAGAATGACCGACCGATGACCATCCGGCAGAAAATCGACGATCTCCTCCCGCGCCTGGCGACCGATCGCCAGTTCCCGACGCAGGGGGAGACTCTCTTCGTCGATCTCGAGCGCCGCGAAGTTCGGCGCGCGTGGATCCCCAGGCGGGTCGTTCTCGCCCTCCTCGGCGGGCGCGGCGTCAACATGTATCTTCTCTACAATCTCCTCGACCCCACTCTCGACCCGCTGGATCCCGACATCCCGCTCATCTTCGGAACAGGCATCCTCACCTCCCTGGTTCCCTCCGCCTCGCGCGGCAACTGCACGTCGTGGTCGCCGGAAAGCAGAGTGCTTCTCGATTCGAACGCCGGCGACTACTTTCCGTCGTTCATGAAGCTCAACGGTATCGATCATCTGGTGCTCCACGGACGAGCACCGGCGTGGACGCTGCTGCGGTTCCGGAATCGCGAGGTGGAGTTTGTCGATGCGTCGGCGTATGCCGGTCTCGACAACATCGACTTGCGGCAGCGGCTTTCCGAGGATTTCGAAGGGGCTGAAGGGAAGGACTTCGGGCTCGCGGCGATCACCACGGCGGGGGAGAACCTCGTGTTGACCTCGGGGATCATGGCGGGGCCGAAGGCGATCTACGCGCGCGGTGGTCCGGGCGCGAAGATGGGGGCGCTCGGGCTCAAGGCGATTCTGATCGAAGGGCGTTCGGGCGATCTGACCACGCACGTTCCACACAAGGCTGCGAATCGCAATGTTGCGAAGCGACTACTCGAAACTTCGGTCGTGCGCAACGCGCTGAAAGTGCGCGGAACCCCGTTTCTCTACAAACCGTCGAGAATGCTCGGCGCCATGGGAACGAAGAACAATCAGGAAACGACGTGGACCGACAAGCTCGACGCCGAGAACATCGATCCGTATCGCCCGGGGATGGAGGGCTGTTTCGCCTGCCCGGTCAACTGTCGCCCGCTCAACGACATGACATGCGATCACACGGTTCCGCAGGATCGCTACGCGAAAGGCGACGGCCCCGAGTACGTCACCGTCGGAAAGTTCGGTCCGAACATTGGGATCAGCGAAGTCACGCAGGTTCTCCGGCTCAACAACATCTGCAACGACCTCGGGCTCGACACGGCCTCGACCGGCAGTGCGATCTCCTGGGCGATGGAGCTGTTCCAGCGAGGAATCATCACCCGGGAGCAGGCGGGGATGGATCTCACCTGGGGCAACTACGAGGTGATCGAAACGCTTCTCTTCATGATCGCCCGGCGCGAAGGAATCGGGAACGCCATCGCCGACTCCTCCCAGGCGGTGGCGAAGGGGCATTACCCCGAGGCCGCTCTCGACTACCTGATGGCGGTCAAGGGGCTCACGCAGAGTGATCCCCACGACGCGCGCATCCTCAAGGCATTCGCACTCGGGCTCGCGGTCGCCACCAGGGGCATGGATCATCTCCGCAATCGCGTCACGCTCGAGATCAACGCGAAGATCAATGATGATCCCGACTTCAAGCGCGAGCTCTATGGCGGCGAGGTCAGCGCGGCACCGAACAGCTACGAGGGAAAAGAGATCGCGGTCCGCAAATGCGAGAACATCTATGCGGTCGGCGATTCGGTCGGGATGTGCCGCTTCACCACGAAGCTCTTCAACTCCCCTTCGCTGCCGGGCCTCGAAGAGTTTTCGATCCAGCTCCACAACGTCTGCGGCATCGATCTCTCGCCCGACGAGCTCGAGCTCGTCGGTCTCAACATCAACGGCGTCGAGCGACTGATCAACAATCGCCTCGGAATCACCCGCCGTGACGACACGCTTCCGCGCCGGTGGTTCGAGGAGCCGATCACGGCCGGCCCCTTCAAGGGGGAGAAGATCGATCGCGGCGAGTTCGAGGCGATGCTCTCGCGCTTCTACCAGATCTCCAATCTCACCGCCGAGGGGTTGCCTCGGCCGTCATGGCGGAGCGAGCTGCTCACCGTGCTCGAAGGGGCGGCGTGAGCACCTTTCATTTGCGCGTCAGACTGGCCGAGCCGTTTCGCGAGGGCGTCGGCGAGTACCTCGAGATTTCGACGCCCGTCGCCAGCGTCGGAGATCTCCTTCCGATCCTCGAAGCCCGCGTGCCCGCCTTTTCCGCCGAGAACGACGAGCTGTTCAACTTCGCCGTGAACGGAGAGCTGATCCTCCACAACGAGAAGGGCGTACCACTCTCCAGCGGCGACGAAGTGGAACTGCTCGTCTCGTTCTCCGGTGGGTAGTAACTCTGAAAGTCGCGTTCGACATGACGTTTCAATCGCGCCCCGCCACCGATCTCCTTCTCCCCGTCGAGGAGGCGCAGCAGCGAGCTCTCGATGAAGTTCGAATCCTCGGAATCGAACGGGTCGCTCTGACAGCCGCACATGGCCGCGTGTTGCGAGAGGATGTCGCCGCCGTTCGCGACGTTCCTCAGGCCGACAACACGGCGATGGACGGGTATGCGGTACGCTCCGCCGACATCGCGTCGTCGTCGATCGAGTCCCCCGTAGTGCTCGAAGTCATCGAGGATGCACCCGCGGGCGTCGTTGCATCGCGGGTTGTTACCTCAGGAACCGCGATTCGGATCATGACCGGCGCCCTGATGCCGGAGGGTGCCGATGTCGTCGTGCCCGTCGAGCTGACCGACGCCGGCTCGCAGCGCGTCGCGATCCGGAAGCCCGTCCGGGCTGGTCAGAACATCCGGAGACAGGGTGAAGACATGCGGGCGGGCGAAGTCGTGCTCAGGGCGGGCTCGCCTCTCGGAGCGGCGGAGATCGGCGTCCTGGCGACCGCACAGCGGCCGATGATCTCCGTCGGACGACAGCCGATGGTTGCGGTCCTCTCGACCGGAGACGAGATCGTCGACCTGGGAGAATCGCCCGCCGATGGAAAGGTGGTCAACTCGAACAGCTACTCGCTAGCGGCACTCGTCCGCGAGGCAGGCGCGATTCCGCGAATGCTGGGAATCGTTCCCGACACGAAGGAAGCGACGATCGCCGCGATCCGATCCGCTCTGGAGGCGGACCTGATCGTCTCGACGGGCGGCGTGTCCGTCGGAGCCTTCGACTTCGTCAAGGACGCGCTCGACGCGCTCGGAGCGGAGACGAAGTTCTGGCAGATCGCGATGAAACCCGGGAAGCCGGTCGTTCTGTCGCTGCTCGGAGATCGGCTCTTCTTCGGATTGCCTGGCAACCCCGTTTCCTGCATGGTCTCCTTTCTTCTCTTCGTCGCTCCCGCGATCCGGAAGTCGATGGGGCAGAAAAACAACCTTCTCCCGCCGATCGTCAAAGCAAATCTCGAGCGAGACCTTCGTTCCCGCGGCGATCGGCGAGCCTATCAGCGAGTCAGGCTGACGACACGCGATGGCGAGCTGATCGCAATCCCGATGGCCACGCAAGGTTCAGGAGTTTCCACCTCGATGCTCGGCGCGAACGGTTTCGCGATCGTCGAAGAGGGAGTCACGTGCATCGAAGCAGGGCGCGCGGTTCCGGTCGTCGTCGTCGGCGCGATCCATTCGGATTGATTCGATGTGCCTGCCAGCACGTGCTCCTCGTAGGGACGAAGCATTTGCGCGAGGGACAGATCAGAGGGCTTGCTGCGCCGCGACGCAGCGCAATAGCTTCGTCCGGGTGCTTGCGGGGAGAGCGGGCGTCCCGCGCCCGCCCTTGGTGGATTCGGTTCGCCGCGGCGCCCGCCGAGAATCCCACCGCCTCGAAACCCGGGCGAAGCGATTGCGCTTCGCTTCAGTCACGCGAGCCTGTCGCCGCGGCTTGCGCGCAAATGCTTCGCCCCTGCGAGAAATGTGACAGTCGCGCGAGACAGGTGCGGCTCACTTCGGCTTCACGTCGCTGATCCAATAGGAGCGGCCCGTCACATGAAGCGTCGCCGTGATCTCGGCGCCCACCGGCGGGAGCTCGTCCAGCGCTGCTCCTCGCACCGGAAAGGGCATCGTCATCGCCTCCATGTATCCCTCGATCTTCTCGTGCCGGATCGTCAGCGAGACCGCGCGGTCATCGCGCGCGACGATCATGCCTCGGAGTGGGTACTCCTGTGCTTGTTCGACAGGCTCGCGCCGGCATCCGGTCGCGGCTGTGAGAAGGATGAGCGTCATGATGAGTGGAGCGAACGAAAACGGCTTCATGCGGTGATTCTCTCAGAAGGGAAGGGAGGATTGTAGCGGGATCGCACCGCGAGGACCCGTGCCGCGGTACGATGGCACCGCGAGACACTGCGATCAATCGCGCTTCCTCGCCTCTCGTCCCTCGCCTCTCGCCTCTCGCCTCTCGCCCCTCGCCTCTCGCCCCTCGCCTCTCGTCCCTCGGACTTGTCAGGCCACCGCGCTCGCACGTACCCTTCGCCTCATGGCCGTCCCTCTCGTCATCGTCGGTGCAGGGCCGTATGCGCTTTCGCTCGGCGCAGAACTGCGAGCGCGGAACATCGAGGCGATGATCTTTGGACGCTCGATGGAGTTCTGGATCTCGTCGATGCCGCGAGGGATGCTGCTCCGGTCGTCGGCCGGCTGGCATCTCGACCCCGCGGGACGACTCACGTTCGAGGCGTTTCTCGCGAGTCGTGGTCTACGATGCGACGAGGTCGACCCGATTCCGGTAGAGCTCTACATCGAGTATGGGGAATGGTTTCGAATCGAGCAGGGTCTCGAGCCCGAGCGTCAGCTGGTGAAGTCGATCGCCAGCGACGGCATGCGCTTCCTCGTGACACTCGACGATGCGACTGTGATCGAGTCCGACAACGTCGTGGTCGCTCCCGGCTTCGGTCCGTTCAGGCACGCCCCTGACGATCTCATGCAGCAACTTCCTGCAGCACGATGCTCGCATTCGACAGCCGTCCGAGAGCCCGGAGCGTTTCGCGGCTCCCGCGTTCTCATCGCAGGAGGACGGCAGAGCGCGTTCGAGCTCGCGGCCCTTCTCACCGAGGCGGGCGCCGATGCCGTCGACGTGGTCTATCGCCATCAGACGCCGCGCTTCGAGAAGTCCGACTGGAGCTGGGTCGATCCGATGATGGAGACGACCCTGACCGTGCCCGGGTGGTTTCGAATGCTCGAGAAGAAAGAGAAGGAGCGGATACGGAAGAGATTCTGGCTCGAGGGGCGTGGACGTCTCGAGCCGTGGCTCGCCGGCAGAATCGATCGCCCGGCGATCGCCCTGCATCCGGAGTCGTGGATCGCTTCGGCGGCCGAGCCCGACGGCGGAGCGGAAATCGCGCTGACCGATGGCACGTACCTCGTCTCGGATCACATCATTCTCGCGACCGGCTTCGCGATCGATCTCGCGCGTCTCGACTACCTCGATCGCCCATCGGTCATCGCGCGTCTCGAGACCGACGGCGGATCTCCGATCCTGTCCGATGTCCTGGAATCGACACTTCCCGGACTCTTCTTCACCGGATTTCCCGCCGCGAACGATTTCGGGCCTGCGTTCGGATTCGTTCGCGCCGCGATTCCCGCTGCGAAACTGGTGGCTGCCGGCGTGGCGCGCCGGCTCGCGGGCTGAGCGGGAATGGCAGAAGACAGAGGGCAGAGAGCGCGGCCCATGTCTTTCGAAGCCCCGGCTTCGGGATGACACCGGCTGTCTCAGCTCAGGATATCGAGCGCGCCTTCTCCCTTCTGCCTTCTGCCTTCTGCCCTCTTCAGGAGGCGCTGGCCCAGGCTGCTGCGACGGCGCTCTGGGGAATCTTCATCCGCGGGATCTCGCCGAACTGCAGCCCGAGATAGAAGTCCATATCCGAAGGCTGGAGCATGTAGATCACGCGCCCTTCATCGCGCGCGATCGCGCTGAGAAACCCACCGCCGTCGGGGCTACGGAGGACGACGTCGCCTCTGAACTCGTGCGGGAGACCTGTCAGGAACTGCAGAAATTCGCTGGAGTCGATCGATTGATCGAAGACGACACAAAAGACTTCCCTCCCCTGCCGGCGGACGCCGGTGTCGAGTGCCGCCTCGAGGAGATTGTAGTTTCGGACCACGATCACCGGATGGCTGTGGCCTTTCGCCGTCCAGTAGCTCTCACGCGGAGAGGCGGGAAAGATCAGAGCGACTTTTTCATACACGTTCATGAGAGTTTTCCTTCCAAACAGGAAGTCGTAGGGGAGGGCAAAAAAATACGGCCGGCTAAAGCTACCCAAAAATATTTGAAATTTGAGAGTCAAGGACCGGGCGCGGGTCCGGGCGCGGGCTCGGGAAAGGCGCCGGTTGCCTGCTTCGGGACTGAACCTGGTCGGGGTTGAATATCTCGGTCCTCCGCACGGCAGAATTGTCGCCCCCTGCGGATCGTTCTCGTCAGCGATGGCAGCGATCTCCGAGCGCCTGCCGGCGAACGTGGAAGGCCCCTTCTTCGTCGATGCGAGCTGCATCGATTGCGATGCGTGTCGCCAGATCGCCCCCGCGACGTTCGAGGCGCGCGAGGGGCAGGCCGCGGTTCATCGACAGCCTCGATCGGCTGCCGATCTCCTCGCCGCGCAGAAGGCTCTCGTCTCCTGCCCCACGGCGTCGATCGGCGACCTCGAGAAACGAAGCGTCGCCGGCGCGATCGCCGCCTATCCCGATCCGATCGAGGATGATGTCCACTTCTGCGGCTTCACCTCGGAGTCGTCGTTCGGTGCGTGGAGCTATCTGGTCCGCCGGCCTGAAGGAAATCTTCTGATCGACTCGCCCCGCTTCACGGCACCGCTCGTTCGCAACATCGAACGGCTCGGCGGGGTCAGCCGGATGTTCCTGACCCATCGGGACGATGTCGCGGATCACGAGAAGTTCCGCGCGCATTTCGGCTGTGATCGCGTACTTCATGCGGACGATGTCACGCGATCCACGCGCGAAATCGAGCATCAGCCCGAAGGGCTCGAGCCGATCCGCTTCGCCGAGGACTTCGTGATGATCCCCTCGCCTGGTCACACACGGGGACATGCCGTATTTCTCTATCGCGATCGATTCCTCTTCAGCGGCGATCATCTCGCCTGGAGTCCGGCTCGGGGGCATCTCTACGCGTTCCGTCGCGCGTGCTGGTATTCGTGGAGCGAACAGATCCGCTCGATGGAGCGGCTTCTCGATCACTCCTTCGAATGGGTGCTCCCCGGCCACGGACGATCGATTCGACTGCCGGCTCGAGAGATGCACCTCTCGCTCCAGAAGTGCATCGCATGGATGAAACGCGCCGAGCCGGGCTAGCGCATGATCCGAGGCCATGATCCAATGGTGGCGCTTCGCGCTCACCACCGGCTGGAATGGCTCAGATGCTCACGAAACTCATCAAGTCCCGCCGCCTGACCGAGTGAGTCGCCCGAGCCCGGCTTTTCGTCATAGTCTGAAAGACGAATCCTCAGACTTCGGTCTCAAGAATCCAATCCCTTCTGGCTTCTGCCCTCTGCCCTCTGCCCTCTGCCTTCTGCCTTCTGCCTTCTGCCCTCTGCCTTCTGCCCTCTGCCTTCTGCCTTCTGCCTTCTGCCTTCTGCCTTCTGCTATCTGCCATCTGCTATCTGCCATTCGCTCGTGTTGAATTGCCGGCGGACCCGCCGCTATCGCCGCGCTCGTCCTGACGATATATGATTGGTCTCGATCCCTTCGAGGTGACGAGAAATGGAGTCGACCCTGGCCGACGAACACCCCGCCACAGCGCCGCCTCCGACGGAGGCGCCATCGAGACTCCGGCTCAGGCCGGTGATTGCCGCGTTGGTCGTCATCATCGTCGCCGTTGCCCTCTACCTCTCGCCGGCGGGACGTCACATTCAGCCGGCCGCTGCAGCCGCATGGCTTCGAGAGGCCAGCGGTATTTGGTGGGCTCCTCTCGTCTTCATTGCTCTCTACACTCTGTTCAATGTGCTGCTGGTTCCCGGAACGATCCTCTCATTGACGGCGGGCGTCGTCTGGGGGTGGATGACCGGAGGCCTTTGGGTTCTCGTCGCATCGACGATCGGCTCCGCGGTCCCCTATTTCATCGCCCGCTCTGCGGGCAGCGAGTGGATCGAGCGGCATGTCGAAAAGCGCGCAGGACGGATCTACCAGAAGCTTCGGGACGAGGGATTCATCACGCTGCTTCTGATGCGGCTCATTCCAATCGTTCCCTACAACGTGCTCAACTATGCGGCCGGACTCGCCGGCATCCGACCGCGCGACTATCTTCTGGCGACGCTGATCGGGACGATTCCGGGCATCTTCATCTTCACCTATCTCGCAGATTCGATCGCCGCAGGGGTCGTCAGCCTGCGCGAAGCGTTTCTGAGAATACTTCTCGCCGGGCTCATGCTGGCGGCCCTCGCCATCTCGTCGCGGCTGCTGGCGGGCACCATCAGAAAGCGGCTCGATTCATGATGGGCCAGGATGACGGGACAAACCAGAAGGAGGACACCATGAAAAGCAATCCACTCGTCGAGCTCGGAAGGGTCGGCCAGAGCGTCTGGTACGACCAGATGGAGCGTTCGCTGATCACCGAGGGGACGCTGCGCAGATTGATCGAAGAGGATGATCTGCGTGGGCTGACGTCGAATCCGACGATCTTCGACAAGGCGATCGGCAGCACCTCGCAATACACGGCGGCGCTCCATCGTCTGGCCGAGGAAGGGCGATCGCGGGACGAGATCTACGATGCGCTCGTGCTCGGCGACATCGCCGATGCGGCCGACACCTTCCGTCCTGTCTACGACCGCTACGAAGGCGGCGACGGGTATGTCAGCCTGGAGGTCAGCCCTCTGCTCGCACATGACACGAAGGGGACGATCGCCGAGGCGAGCCGGCTCCATGGAAAACTGGGACGCCCGAATGTGATGATCAAGATTCCGGCGACACCGGAGGGGATCCCGGCGATCGAGGAGACGACCGCCAACGGAATCAATGTGAACATCACCTTGATCTTCTCGAACCATGTCTACGAGGAGGTGATCGAAGCCTACCTTCGCGGGCTCGAGCGCCGGGCAGCAGCGGGGGAGGAGATACGAAACAGCGCGTCGGTGGCGAGCTTCTTCGTGAGCCGGATCGATACCCTCGTCGACAGGAAGCTGGACGAGCGTATCGCCGCGACCGAGGACGGCGCGATGCAGACGCGGCTCGCGTCTCTCCGTGGAAACGTGGCGATCGCCAACGCGAAGATGGCCTACCAGATGTTCCGGCAGAGGTTCGAGAGTGAGCGTTTCGAGGCACTGCGAAAGAAGGGAGCGCGAGTGCAACGCCCGCTGTGGGCCTCGACGGGAACGAAGAACCCTGCATACAGCGATGTGCTCTACATCGAATCGTTGATCGCTCCCGATACCGTGAACACGGTGCCGCCGCAGACATACGATGCTTTCAGGGATCACGGAATCGTTCGCGTGACGATCGAAGAGAAGCTGGACGAGGCGAAGCGTGTGCTCGACCAGCTCGAAGACGCAGGCATCAGCCTCGACGAGGTGACCGAGCAGCTCCGTCGCGACGGAGTCGACTCCTTCGCGAAATCATTCGAGTCTCTGATGGGCACCATCGAGACGCGGCGGCAGGCCGAGGTGGTTTCGTGACATCGGAGATCGAAGAGCGGCAGATCACATCTCTGGGAGCTTACGAAGGAGCGGTAGCCGAGACGATTCGGCGGATCGAGCAGGAAGGGGTCGTCTCACGCATCTGGGAGAAGAGGAGCGAGCTCTGGACCAGCGACCCGGAGTCGAAGGAGCTCATCCGGAATGCTCTCGGGTGGCTCGACGTCGTCTCCGCGCTTCATTCCAGAGCGAACGAGCTCCAGGGCCTCGCCGACGAGCTGCGTGAGGCGTTCGATCACGTCGTCGTTCTCGGGATGGGAGGGTCGAGCCTCTGCCCGGAGGTTTTTCGAAGGTCGTTTCCTCCCGAGAGCGGATTTCCCCGACTCACGGTTCTCGATTCGACCGTCCCCGACACGGTGCGCTCACTCGAGCAACAGCTCGATTTGAACCGATCGCTCTTCATCGTCGCCTCGAAGTCGGGGACGACGACCGAGCCGCAGATGTTCTTTCGGTATTTCTTCGAAAGGGTCCGCGAGCTGAAAGGGGAAGATGCGGGTGCGAGCTTTCTGGCCATCACCGATCCCGGTACCGAGCTGGCAAGGGAAGCGGAGAGCAACCGATTCCGCCGCACCTTCCTCAATCCGGCCGATATCGGAGGTCGCTATTCGGCGCTCTCGTATTTCGGGATGGTCCCCGCAGCCCTCGCCGGAATCGATGTCTACACCCTTCTGGATCGTGCGTTGCGGGCGGCCGACGCCTGTACGTCAACCGATGTCTCACGCAACCCTGGAGCCCGGCTCGGCGCAATCCTCGGAACGCTCGCCCGCGACGGACGCGACAAACTGACGCTCGTCGCCAGCCGGCCCATCGATTCCCTCGGTCTCTGGATCGAACAGCTGGTCGCCGAGAGCACGGGGAAGGAAGGGAAGGGAATCCTGCCGGTGGCCGGTGAGCCGTTTCTCCCGCTGGACCGGTATGGAGCCGATCGCCTCTTCGTTTCGATCAGGACGGTCGAGTCCGACGATCTGGCAGCGGATCGCCACGTGCGGTCACTCCGCGATGCAGGCCTTCCACTGGTCGAGCATCTGCTTGCGGATCCGCTCGAGCTCGGTGCCGAGCTCTTCATCTGGGAGTTTGCGACCGCGGTCGCGGGTGCTCTGCTCGGAATCAATCCGTTCGATCAGCCGAACGTTCAGGAGTCGAAGGACAACACGCGGCGGCTGCTCGAAGAGTTCAAGAAAAAGGGAGCGTTACCCGAGGACTCACCCCTTCTCGTGGGGGAGGGGATGCGGTTTTTCGCAGCCGATGCGACGGGGCTTCGGATCGAGTCGCCCGAAGATCTGATGCGCTCGCACCTCGAGCGAGCAAAGCCAGGCGATTATGTCGCCCTGACACACTACATCGAGGAGAGGGACGAGCACGACCGGATCATTGGCGAGATGCGAAGCGCGATCGCCGCGACGCTGGGAGTCGCCACGACGAGCGGGTATGGTCCGCGCTTCCTCCATTCGACCGGACAGTTGCACAAGGGAGGAACTGCCGCCGGCGTGTTCCTCCAGATCACCAGGCGAGACGAGAACGACGTTGCGATTCCCGGCGAGCCGTTCACCTTCGGCGTGTTGAAGGATGCACAGGCGATCGGCGACTTCGAATCGCTCGCCGCCCGTGGGCGCAGAGCGCTGCGTGTTGATCTGGAGGGCGACACGCAACGAGGGCTGGAGACCTTGCGCGATCTGGTGACGGCGGCGCTCTCGCCGATGCCGGGCTGAAGATCGGAATCTTCAGCCACGCCGCGACTGCCCCCTACTCTTCCGCTGCGAACGTCGGCGAGTAGAGGACGGCATTGAGAAACGGCGGGAGCGTCCCACGCCAGAAGAGGCGAAAATAGGGATGATCGGCGAAGGTGATGACGCGTCCTTTTCCCAACGATTCGGTGACGAGCCAGGCGGCGCCGGCAATTCTCTCGATCGATTCCGGCCACGCAAACCCGGAGGCCAGCGGCGAGGATTCGGCGATCCGCACGACGTTGTCGGCACGATAGGAAACGGGCAACAGCGCAGTGCTCCCTTCGAGGAACACCGCCGGCGGAGTGGCCAGACCGAACGTCAGATACGATGAAGAGACCATCGTGGTGCGAAACGCGGCGCCCGGGATCCGGAAGTCGCGATGCCGGTCGGGGGGAGGTGGTTCTTCGTCGTCCTCGAGTCCCGGCCAGACTCTGACCTTCGAGATTGCGACGTCCTTCTCCCGTAGAAACGCAGCGCCTCGCTTGATTGCGATCGCCACCCCTCCGGCATTGATCCAACCCTCGAGACGCTCGATTCCTGCCGCGCCGAGCCTGGAGGCGTAGCCGTCGCCATCGGGGAGTACGATCACACGAAACTGACTGAGATCGACCGACGCAAATCGCTCCAGAGGGATGACGGTGTGCGGGATGGAGTACTCGACGTCGAGCGCATGCCACAGAGAACCGAGCGATCCCTGGTGAATACCAGGACCGGCGATCAGCGCGATGCGAGGATCGCGAACATAGCGAATCCGGGGGGAGCCGAGCGCGGTTCCTCCTTCCCATGCCGCGTCGACGCCAATGACGCGGGCATCGGATTCCTCGAGAACCTCGGTGATGATCTGGTGCAGCGATACCGGATTGTTGCTCCGCAGAATGACGATCGAACCGCGAGCGAGCTGCCGGCCCCTGGCAAGGATCGAAGTTTCGCTGACGGAGAAGCGGACGCCGCGGGCCAGCAGAAGACCCGCCGCGCGATGGATGTGAGAGTCGAGGCCATCGATGAGGTAGGCGAACCGCCCCTGGGGAAGCTCGCCGGAGCGAGGCGCCGCACTCCAGGAAACGGTGTCGAGACGCTGGCTCGACGGCACGACCCAGGCGTCGACGTTCATCGCGATCGGCAGCGACCACGTCGTCACATCGTAGAAGTCCTCCTCTTCGTCGGCATCGACGCGGCGCCTCTGTTCTGTAACGAACGTCTCCGGGATCGACGGGCTCTTCTCCAGAAGCGCGTTCGCCAGACCTCCGAGGGGTTGACGCGTCGAGACGACGAAGGTCCCCACGGGAAAATCGCCGAGCTCTTCGCGATCGGCTGCCAGCGAGCGCGCTCGAAGGCGTGTGGCCGCGGTGAGCGTGCGGACCTCGATTCCGTGGAGGCTGAGAGCTCGAACGAGATGCACCGCACCGGGAGATTCGGAACTGATCAGATAGGTCGGAGCGCTCGCCTGCAGATTGGCTGCAAGCGCGTCCCAGGTTCGCAGGAGCAGCGCTCGGCGGTGACGGGACGAAGTCACCAGGGTCGTCATCGCCGCTGCGAGATGTCGCTCGATGCGATCGGAAAGCGTCAGAATGGTCCCGTCCTCCCGGCGCACCACCTCTCCTGCTCGCGAGCCGCCGGCCACCTCGTAGGTCATTCCGATCGCCCCGCGAAGAGAGGGCCATGAATCGCCATATCCCGGATAGAAGAGATCGAATGTCTCGCCGACGAAGAACGACCAGCCGCGCTCCGCGAACGCCTCGGCATTCGCCTTGCCGAAGACGTCGAGCCACCCGGGAACGTCGGTGCTGATGTTCGTGTTGAGCGGCTGTGCGGACGGGGGAAAGAAATAACTCTGCCTCGGTGCCATCTCGTGGAAGTCGACGAAGACCTGCGGATTCCACTCACGGTAGGCGGCGATCCGTGCCGCGGTCTCCCGTTGCGTGGCCCAGGCCCAGTCGCGGTTCAGGTCGATCAGGTAGTGGTTGTAGCGCCCTCCGGGCCACGGCTCGAAATGCTCGATCGCTTCGGGAAGCGCATTCGGCTGGATTCCGCGAGCCTGACCGTACCACTGCACGTAACGCTCGCGACCATCGGGATTCTGAAGCGGATCGATGATCACGATGCATTGCCTGCGGATCTCGGCCATTCCCGGCTCGTCCGAAACGAGCCGTGATGCGAGCTGCATCGCCGCTTCAGTCGAGGAAGACTCCGAACCGTGGATCCCGAAGGCGAGCCAGACGACGACAGGCGTGTCCTGCGCGATCCGCGAGGCTTCGGCTCGCGAAGTTCGATCCGGCTGGCTCACCGCCATGATCCTCCGGCGAACCGGCTCGATCGTTCCGAGGTTTTCCTCCGACGTGATGGCGGCGTAGATCAGCGGCCTTCCTTCCCAGGTCGTGCCGTACTGGTGAAGAGTAAGCCGCGGCGACGCGGCATCGAGCGCCTGGAAATGTTCGACGACTTCGTGATGCCGGCTGAAGGCGGAGGCCGCGGTTGCGATCGGCGCGCCCGACTCGGAATGGAGCGGCTGCGCCGCGACAGCGAGCAGGAAAAGGACTGTTTTCGGGAGTCGATCCATGCAGAGTCTCGTGGCTCCTCTTCTCTCGTAATCCGGATGCCGGTCGACGCGTATCATCTCACGGCCGGGTAGAAAATTTTCTTCGAGCGCGGCGGTATGGCTATGATTGGCTGGCCGGCAGGATCGGATTCGCGGCGGCCGAAGCTCGCCGGCGACGAGGGTATGACGACTCCATACGATTCATCTGCAATCGAGGTTCTCACAGGTCTCGAGCCGGTCCGCAAGCGGCCCGGGATGTACACGCAGACCGAGCGCCCCAACCATCTCGCACAGGAAGTCATCGACAACGCGGTCGACGAAGCCATCGCCGGCTACTGCTCCGAGATCGACGTCACCCTGCACGGCGACGGCTCGCTCTCGGTGGTCGACGACGGGCGCGGGATGCCGGTCGACAAGCACCGCAAGGAAGGCGTCTCCGGAGTCGAAGTGATCCTCACACGCCTCCATGCCGGAGCCAAATTTTCCGACAAGAACTATCGCTTTTCGGGCGGATTGCACGGCGTCGGCGTCTCGGTCGTGAACGCTCTCTCGGAGAAGCTGCAGGTCTGGGTGCGCCGCGACGGTCACGAATACACGATGTGGTTCAAGGACGGAAAGAAGAAATCCGATCTGAAGGTGATCGGTACCGTCGGAAAACGGAACACAGGGTCAACCGTCCGCTTCTGGCCGGACGCGCAGTTCTTCGACGCCGTCAAGTTCCAGATTCCGCGCCTCAAGCATGTGATGCGGGCCAAGGCGGTTCTCTGCCCCAAGCTTCGCATCCGTTTCCGCAGCGAGGAGAATCCCGCCGACGACGAGGAGTGGTTCTACGAGGACGGCCTCACGGAGTACCTCACGAGCGAGCTCGAAGGCATCGCAATCGTTCCCGCAACCCCATTCGTAGGCCATTTCAAGGGACACGATGAAGAGGTCGACTGGGCCGTCGTCTGGCTTCCGGAGGACGGGGAGCCGGTCACCGAGAGCTATGTCAATCTGATCCCGACCACGCAGGGAGGCACGCATGTCAACGGCTTCCGCACCGGATTGACGGAAGCGATTCGCGAGTTCTGCGAGTTCCGCAATCTTCTTCCGCGCGGCGTGAAGATCACTCCCGAGGACGTCTGGGCCCGCTGCAGCTACATCCTCTCGGTCCGTCTGTCGAATCCGCAGTTCACCGGCCAGACGAAAGACCGCCTCTCCTCGCGCGAAGCCTCGGCGTTCGTTTCCGGCGTGACACAGGATGCCTTCAGTCTCTGGCTCAATCAGCACACCGCCGAAGCGGAAGAGATCGCACAGCTGGCCATCAACAGCGCGATGGTGCGGCTCCGTCAGGGAAAGAGAGTCGAGCGAAAGAAGCTGACCAGCGGTCCCGCGCTTCCCGGCAAGCTCGCCGATTGCACGAGCCAGGATCTGAACCGTACCGAGCTCTTTCTGGTCGAAGGCGACTCGGCGGGGGGCTCGGCGAAACAGGCACGCGATCGCGAGTTTCAGGCGATCATGCCGCTCCGCGGGAAGATCCTCAACACCTGGGAAGTCGATCCGGCCGAAGTTCTCGGCTCGCAGGAAGTCCACGACATCGCCGTGGCGCTGGGCGTCGATCCCGGCTCCGAGAAGCTCGACTCGCTCCGTTACGGGAAGATCTGCATTCTGGCCGACGCCGACTCCGACGGCGCCCACATCGCGACGCTGCTCTGCGCCCTCTTCGTCCGGCACTTCCGCAGGCTCGTCCTCGACGGGCGCGTGCACGTCGCCATGCCGCCGCTCTATCGGATCGATGTCGGAAAGAACGTCTTCTACGCGCTCGACGAATCCGAGAAGGAGGGGATCCTCGCCCGGATCGATGCGGAGAAGATCAAGGGAAAGGTCAACATCCAGCGCTTCAAAGGCCTGGGCGAGATGAACCCGTTGCAGCTCCGCGAGACGACCATGGCTCCCGACACGCGGCGCCTGGTGCAGCTCGTCCTCCGGCCCGGCGATTCGGCCGACTCGACCATCGACATGCTCCTCGCCAAAGGCCGTGCAGGCGACCGGAAGGAATGGCTCACGAAGATGGGCAACCGCGCGGAGGTCGAGGTGTGAGCCGGCAGAACCAGTCCCGTAAGGACGCTTGAAAATGCCGGACAGCCCAGTCCCGTAGGGACGATTGAAAATAGCCCGGGACGAAGTCCCGGGTCACGCGCAGACACGAAGACACCGTCAGTCCCGTAGGGACGGTTGACCGCGTGCGATGATGTTGCCGATTCGAGGACACACGCCATGGCACATACCTACACAAACATCCTCCTTCACTGCGTCTTCTCGACGAAGAATCGAGAACGGATCATCGCCAAAGAATGGCGAGACCGCCTATGGGCGTTCATGGGAGGCATCGCACGTGACAACCGGATGAAAGCGCTCGCCGTCGGTGGCGACATCGATCACACGCATCTGCTGCTTTCGGTTCCACCGACGGTGGCCGCATCGAAAGCGATGCAGCTGATTGACTTATGACGAATCACCATGGCGAAAAAATCGAAACGCACCTCCTTCACTCCCCCGCCGCCGATCGATGTCGAGCGGCTCGCCGTCGGCACGTTCGCCGAGAAGGCGTATCTCGACTACTCGATGTACGTCATTCTCGACCGCGCTCTGCCGAACGTCGCCGACGGGCTCAAACCGGTGCAACGCCGCATCATCTACGCCATGTCCGAGCTGGGCCTCTCCGCGAACGCGAAGTTCAAAAAGTCTGCACGAACGGTCGGTGACGTTCTCGGCAAATACCATCCGCACGGCGACACAGCCTGCTACGAGGCGATGGTCCTTCTCGCCCAGCCGTTCAGCATGCGCTACCCCCTCATCGAAGGGCAGGGAAACTGGGGCTCGTCCGACGATCCGAAGTCGTTCGCCGCGATGCGCTACACCGAAGCGCGTCTGACGAAGTTCGCCCAGACGCTCCTCTCCGAGCTCGATCAGGGGACGGTCACCTGGGGCCCGAATTTCGACGGCACGTTGCAGGAGCCGAAGCTGCTGCCGTCACGCCTTCCCCACGTTCTGCTCAATGGCGCGTCGGGCATCGCCGTCGGTATGGCGACCGACATCCCTTCGCACAATCTCCGTGAGGTCGTCGCTGCCTGCGTCGAGCTCCTCGACAACCCGCGGGCCACTCTCGATCACCTCGTCCAGCACATCCTCGGGCCCGACTATCCGACCGACGCGGAGATCATCTCGCCTGCCGACGAGATCCGCGAGATCTACCGCACCGGCAATGGAACCGTGCGCATGCGAGCCCGGTGGGAGCGGGAGGACGGCGACATCGTCGTCACGGCCCTCCCCTATCAGGTATCAGGAAGCAAGGTCCTGCAGCAGATCGCACAGCAGATGCAGGCGAAGAAGCTGCCGATGGTCGACGACCTGCGAGACGAATCGGACCACGAGAATCCGACGCGGCTGGTGATCGTGCCGCGCTCGAATCGCGTCGACGCGAACGAGCTGATGACGCATCTCTTCGCCACGACCGATCTGGAGCGGACGTACCGCGTGAACATGAACATGATCGGG
>DATKDP010000063.1:0-4117 GCA_035546335.1 Thermoanaerobaculia bacterium
GCTGAGGGCGTGCCATGACGCGTCCCGGACGTTGTGAAGGGGCGCAGTATTTTCGGAATATTCGAATGACCTCTTCTCCGGCCGGGAAGAGGTTTTTTTATGTCGAAAACATTTCTGACGATTGCCGAAGCCACCGTCGAGCGCACTCTCGAAGCGGTGGCGAATGCTCCCGACGGGAGCGACGGCATCGAGATCCGCTTCGACCGGCTTCCCTATGCCACCCCCGAAATTCTGAGCGAGTTGCGCGAACGCTCGAGTAAACCGCTTCTCTTCACTCGCCGCCTTCTGGAGAGCGGTAGCAGGGGCGATCCCGCCGAGCTGGCCGGAGCCATCGCTGCCGGTTTCGAGCTCGTCGACCTCGAGCTCACGGAAAGCATCCCGCGGGAACTCGAACCTCATCGCAACCGCATCGTCCTGTCGCATCACGACTTCGAATCGATGCCTCCGATCGCCCCGCTGCTGGCCCTCATGCAGGCAATGGGTACAGGTCACGTGAAGATCGCCGTCACGCCGCGGACGTTCCGGGACAATCTCGAGTTGCTGAAAATCATCGACACCCTCCCGCAGCGCAACGTGACGCTCGTCGGTATGGGTTCCGTCGGCATCTACAGCCGGATGCTGGCGCCAATGTATGGCTCGGAGCTGGCGTTCGTCGCACGCGACGACGCTTCGCGCGCGGCGCCGGGACAGCTGACGCTCGCCGAATTCCGCGCGATGCATTCCGGCCGCCCTCCGCGCCGTCCCGCGAGCACGTTCGCGCTCGTGGGAAATCCGGCCTCGCACAGCAGGTCTCCCTCGATCCACAATCCGCTGTTCCAGGCGAACGGGCTCAATGCCGTTTACGCCCTGATCGAGACGGCCGACTTTGGAGAGGTGGCGCAGTCGGTTGCTGAAGGAGAGAAGTACGCGCCCGTGGGACTCGGGGTCACGGCACCATTCAAGCAGGACGCCTTTCGCTTCGTTCTCGAACGGGGAGGAGAGATTTCCCCGCGCGCCAGAAGCGCCGGGGCAGTCAACACGGTGATCCGCCACCGCGACGGCAGGCTTGAAGCGGAGAATACCGACATCGACAGTTTTGACGCCGCCATCGAGCGGCTCAGGATCGAGCCTCGCGAGAACGCAGCGGTGATCGGCGCGGGCGGCACGGCACGAGCGGCGCTTTACGCGCTGAGTTGCGCCGGGGTCCGGAGCACGATCTTCAACAGGACGTACGAGCGCGCTCTGGCGCTCGGAAGCGCTTTCGGCGTCTCTGCATCCCGGCTCGATAATATAGAGCGTTTTGAAGGGCGTGTTCTCATCAACACCGCGGGAGCAGCGTTCGAGCTTCCCGACGGCGTGCTGCGGTCCGGCCGGGTTCTGGTCAACGCCGGCTATACAAAAGGGCAGTCGGAAATGAACGACGATGCACGAAGGGCGGGCATGGAGGTCTTCGACGGTATCGAGTTTCTCGAAGCGCAGGCTCCGGCCCAATCGAACATGTTTCTGAAGGTTGCGCAAGCCGGGCGGTTGAAAGACCTGGGAAAGAGTGGAGGCTAGATGGCAGCCAGGCATGCAGCGCTTCCCGGGTTCCGCGACTTCTATCCGGATGAGATGAGACGTCGTCAGCAGATCTTTTCCGCATGGCGAGACGTTGCGATCCGTTATGGATTCGAAGAGTACGATGGCCCGCCGCTCGAGTCGCTCGATCTGTACATCGAGAAATCGGGTCCTGAGATCGTGGGTCAGCTGTTCAATTTCGTCGACAAAGGGGGACGCGAGGTTGCACTCCGCCCTGAGATGACGCCGACGCTCGTCCGGATGCTCGGGGCCCGCATCAAAGGCCTTCCTCGGCCGGTGCGGTGGTTCTCGACACCGCAGCTTTTCCGCTACGAGAAGCAGCAGCGCGGCCGCCTTCGCGAGCATTTCCAGCTCAACATGGACATCATCGGCGAAGAGTCCGTGCTCGCCGATGCAGACCTTCTCGCCGCGGCTCTCGATGTGCTCCGTTCCCTCGGTCTGAAGAGCGACGATGTCGTCGCGCGTTATTCCGACCGGCGACTGCTTCACCAGGCTCTGCTCGAGCTGGGAGTGACCGAGGAAAATCTCGCAGTCGCGTACAACGTGTTCGACAAGGTGGATCGCGATCCGCGCGAAGTCTGCATCGAGAGGCTCGCTGCGATCGGCCTGAGCGCGAAGCAGGCAGACGATGCGCTGTCGCTCACGTCCATGACGCCCGCGGATCTCGAAAGACGCTTCTCTTCGAATACCGCGTTTGCGCCGATTCTTCAGGATCTCGATCAGTATCGATCCGCCCTCGGCAGCCTGGGGTTCGCCGATTGGATTCAGCTCGACATGAAGATCGTCCGCGGGCTGGCCTATTACACCGGCATCGTGTTCGAGATCTTCGATCGCAAAGGCCAGCTGCGCGCCATCTGCGGCGGCGGCCGCTATGACAATCTTTTCAGCGCGCTCGCCGGAATCGACGTGCCTGCACTGGGCTTCGGTTTCGGCGATGTCGTGCTGGGCGAGCTCCTCAAGGACCGGGGCCTTGCCGCGACGGGGGGACAGGATCCGGATGTTTACGTAATAGCCACGGAGCCGGGAGTCGATATCCTTCGCATCGTCGCATTCCTGCGCGAGCGGGGACGATCGGTCCTTTTCGCCTACAGGCAGCCTGACCGCATGAACCTGGGGAAATCACTCAAGGCGGCATCTTCGGCGAACGCGAAGGATGCCCTTCTCGCCGGTGACCTCGCCGATCCGATCGGCAACACGCAGATCATCGTGAAGAATCTTTCTACGGGTGAGCAGCGGAATGTCTCCCTTTCCACCTACATCGAAGTGCGAGTGTAGCCATGTCCGATTCCGGCGAGAGGTCAGCAGCGGACAGATTCGACGAGCTTCGCCGGGATTACGATGTGATCCCTCTGTTCCGCCGCCTGCCTCTCGAAGACCGGACGGCGGTCTCCGTGCTCGATGCTCTCGATGACGACGAACCGCTGTTCGTTCTCGAGAAGTTCGAGCAGGACGGACGCCGCGGCCGCTATTCGATCGTAGGGGTATCACCGCGCCGGCAAATGTCGATCGAGGCGAACGGCAAAGATCTATTGCCGTCGCTGCGCGCTGCGCTCACGCCGCTCCGCGTTCTGCGGCACTCGGAGCTTCCGCCGTTCACCGGTGGCGCCGCGGGGTATTTCGGATACGGCGCCTCTGGCTGGATCGAGCGGATTCCCGACCGTCATCGTAAAGCAGCTGAGCTTCCTGATGCACAGTTGTTCTGGTTCGATGATCTCGTCGTGATCGATCATGTCGAGGAGACATTGTTCCTTGTGACGAACGTCGTCACGACCGACCCCCGGACCTCGGATCTCCTGATCGCTGAAGCCGAGGCTACGCTCGCGACGATGACGGACGGCCTCGCAGCGGTGCGCGCGACGCGCACTCGCACGGCTGAAGTCCGTCACGATGATGTTTCGATGAGAGCCGGCATCTCGCGAGAGGAGTTCGTCGAAATGGTTCGGCGGGCGCGACGCGAAATCGAAGCAGGTGAGATTTTTCAGGTCGTCCTTTCACAACGATGGGAAACGGATTTCGATGAGAGAGGTGCGATCGATCTCTATCGAGTCCTTCGAGAGCTGAACCCATCTCCTTATACATTCCTTATGCGACTCGACGGCTGCACGGTCGTTGGTGCGTCGCCCGAGTTGCTCGTTGGTCTCCACGATGGAGTCTGTGAGACCCGGCCGATCGCGGGCACGCGACCCCGCGGCGGAGGTGAAGAGGAGGACGCTTTGCTGGCTCGCGACCTTCTTGACGATCCGAAGGAGAACGCCGAGCACCTGATGCTTCTCGACCTGGGACGGAACGACCTGGGACGCGTCTCCGACGCAGGCAGCGTGCACGTCACTCAGTTTCGCGAGGTAGAGCGCTACAGCCATGTCTCGCACATGGTGAGTCACGTCGAGGGCGCACTTCGTCCGGACCGCTCGGCGCTCGACCTGCTGCTTGCAGCGTTTCCAGCGGGAACCGTTTCCGGAGCTCCGAAGATCCGTGCGATGGAGTTGATCGACGAGATCGAGCCGGTGCGGCGCGGAATCTATTCCGGCGCGATCGTCTGGTTCGGCTACGACGGCAGCCT
>DATKDP010000064.1:0-4436 GCA_035546335.1 Thermoanaerobaculia bacterium
GCCAGCCTGGAGTCGCGACCGTATGCGCACGCACTGGGTTGAGGACGATGTAGCGCGAGATCTCGAGGAGATACGAGTCCTTCTCGACCAGGTGCGCGCGATATCGCCCCTGCCACAGGTGTCCGACCCGTGCGTGTTTCCGATTGAATTCCGCCGCGTGATCTCCATCGAGCCTCTGCATGCCTCGATTGTTGGCGATGAATCATCCAATGAGCCGTCGGCGTCACGCGACGCGTCGCACACATAAGTCACGATCGCGGTGCCAGGATGTTTGGATGATTTGCAATACTCATCTTCCAGCGATCGTGACTCCAGGCTCACGGGTAACCACAACCACCCGTCCCATCGGTAACCGAGCTTGCAGTGGCATGCAGTTTTTCATTTCCGTGGCCTGCCCCGATGGCAACGCGACACCTGATTTCAGAGCCAGGGCGGGCTATTCCGCCTGGTGGCCGTAGCAGCCTGTATACTCGCCTCTCCCGATGACATTAGCCTCCGGCACGCGTTTCGGAGCCTATGAACTTCTCGCACCGATCGGTACGGGAGGGATGGGTGAGGTCTACCGTGCGCACGACTCCAGACTCGGGCGTGACGTCGCGATCAAGATTCTTCCGGCAAGCTTTGCGGCGAATCCGCAGTTGCTGATCCGCTTCGATCGCGAGGCGAAGGCGATCTCGTCGCTGAACCACCCGCACATCTGCACGGTGCACGACGTCGGCAGCGAAGAAGGGGTCCACTACCTGGTCATGGAGCTGATCGACGGCGAGTCGCTTGCCGACCGGCTTCAGCGCGGTCCGCTGCCGATCGAGCAGGTCCTGCGCTATGGGGCGCAGATCGCCACCGCCCTCGATGCAGCGCACCGCAAGGGAATCGTCCATCGAGACCTCAAGCCGGGCAACGTGATGATCACGAAGTCGGGCGCGAAGCTGCTCGACTTCGGTCTGGCCAAGTCATCAGACGAAGATCGCGGGGTCCTCGGCGGATTGACCGCCGTCCGGACGGAAGCAAAGCCGCTGACCGAGGAGGGAACGATCCTCGGAACGTTCCAGTACATGGCTCCCGAGCAACTCGAGGGGGCGCCTGCCGATGCGCGCACCGACATCTTCGCCCTCGGTGCAGTGCTCTATGAGATGGCGACGGCGAAGCGCGCTTTCGAGGGAAGTTCGAAAACGAGTCTGATCGCGGCAATCGTCTCCGCGCAGCCGGCGCCGATCTCCGCCGTCGTGCCGATGACACCGCCGGCGCTCGATCACGTCGTACGCAAGTGCCTCGAAAAGGATCCCGACGAGCGGTGGCAGTCGGCGCACGACGTCGCGAGCGAGTTGCGATGGATCAGCGAGGCGGGATCGCAGATTGGAATCCCGGCCGCGGCGGCGCGGTCGCGCAGATCGCGAAAGCTCGCGGTCTCGGTGCTCGCCATCATCGGATGGCTCGCGGCGATTGTCACGGCTTCGCTTTTCGTCCGCGAGCGTACCGCCACAGAGCCTGCACGAAGCCTGTTCCGCTCGGAACTCGTTCTGTCGTCCGATGAAGCGATCGCCCCTCCCGCACAGGGCGCGATCACCTTTTCACCTGGAGGAGAGCGACTGTTGCTGGTACGGGCGGCCGATGAACTGGTCGTCCACGACTTCCGCACTGGTGCGAGGCAGGTGCTGGCCGGCACCCGTGGCGGAATCTTTCCGTTCTGGTCGCCCGACGGCCAATGGATTGCTTTCTTTGCAGACGGGAAGCTGAAGAAGATTCAGGCTTCGGGTGGCCCCGTCCAGGTCCTGTGCGACGCCCCGCAGGGTCGAGGCGGGAGCTGGAGCCGCAAAGGGGTGATCGTATTCGCTCCCGATATCTTCGGGCCGCTGATGCAGGTCCCCGACAGCGGAGGAACCCCGGCGCTGGCGACAAGGATCGCCAGTGAAGGGTGGACTCACAGGAATCCGCACTTTCTACCGGATGGAGAGCATTTTCTGCTGACCGCGAGCAGCAGGGATGATGACATTAACAGCACGATCGCAGTTGCTTCACTCACCACCGCGGAGCCGAAGAATCTCGACGTGGCAGGTGCGCAGCCGCAGTATGCCGATGGCTATCTCTTCTACGTTCGCGACCGGAATCTGACCGCGCAGCGATTTGATCCTACGAAGCGGCTGGTGCTCGGCTCACCGAAACCGATCGCCGAGCGGCTCTTCGTCAACCTTCCACGCCAGACGGCACACCTTTCTGTCTCGCCGACAGGGATCCTCGCGTACAAGCAGGGACGAATCAATCCTGCACAACTGGTCTGGACAGACCGGGCGGGACGCGAGATCGCGAAGGTGGGGGATCCCGGCAACTACGCTTCCGCCCGCGTGAGCGGCGACGGCTCAACGGCCACGTTGATCCGTCGCGAAGAGTCGGACGAGATGAGCATCTGGAACATGGATCTGACTCGTGGAAACGTCACCCGGGTAACGCGCAGCATGTCTTCGCCCGTTGTGCAGGCGGTTCCGTCGCAGCGCGGTGATCAGGTCGCCATCTCGACATTTGGAGGCGTGGGTGGACGGAGAGCCGGGATGTGGATCCAGACGCCATCGGCGACAGAGCCTCCGGACGTCCTCATCGACACGCGTTCTTTTTTCGTCAGCGACTGGTCGAGCGACGGGCGCATCCTCATCGCCCTGACGCAGCAGACCGGGACAGGATTCGACCTTGTCTGGGTGAACACGGACGATCCGAAGACGATCCATCCTTTCGCCGCCTCGGCGGCACAGGAGTTGGGCGCGCGCCTCTCGCCCGATGGCCGTCTGATCGCGTACGTCTCGGACGAAACGGGGGCGCAGGAAACGTACATCAGCGACTTCCCGGAAGGGAAGAATCGCTGGCAGGTGACCCGAGGCGGCGGATCACGCCCTGTTTCGTGGAGCCGCGACGGCGGCGAGCTCTACTACGAAGACGGATCAGGAAGCGGCTTGGCAATCGCCATCCGGATGAAAGGGAACGCGCTCGACGTCGGAGATCCGACGCCCGTGCCTGGCTCCGGCGACACTGATCTCGTCTGGGGCGACGGAGAACGTTTCCTCGTCATGAAGAGCCTGGCGACTGCCACCGAGGAACCGATCCGCATCGTGCGCAACTGGAAGGCGCTGCTGGAGTAGCAGGGGGACGGTGCCGTCGAAACAAGCCGCATGCCGTGCGCCGGTCCTCTCAACGTACGGGCGTATACTCACCCCACACACGAATGATCGAGGCTGGTCAGCGGCTCGGACCGTATGAAATCGTCGCGCCCATCGGCGCGGGGGGAATGGGAGAGGTGTGGAAGGCGCTCGACACGCGGCTCGACCGCCACGTGGCAGTCAAGGTCCTTCCCGCGGCGCTGGCCGCGGACGCGAAGCTGAACGAGCGATTCGATCGCGAGGCGAAGGCGATCTCCGCACTCAGCCACCCGCACATCTGCACACTTCATGACGTGGGGCACGAGGGGGGGACGAGCTTTCTCGTGATGGAGTATCTGGAGGGAGAATCGCTCGCCGATCGCCTCAGGCGCGGGCCGCTTCCCATGAACGAGGTGCTGCGCTACGGCCAGCACATCGCCCAGGCGCTCGAGGCGGCACACCGTCGCGGCATCGTCCATCGCGATCTCAAGCCGGGCAACGTGATGCTCACGCGCAGCGGAGCGAAGCTGCTCGACTTCGGCCTCGCCCGAACCGCCGCCGCACCGGTTTCCGGTGCCCATGCATCCGACTCACCGACGGAGAAGGCGCCGCTGACGGCGGAAGGAACCATCCTCGGCACCTTCCAGTACATGGCGCCCGAGCAGCTCGAAGGGCTGGAGGCGGATGCCCGCACCGACATCTTCGCGTTCGGCGTGGTTCTCTACGAGATGGTCACCGGACGGCGCGCCTTCCGCGGCGAGAGCCGGACCAGCCTGATCGCGGCGATCGTCGCCTCGCAGCCGCAGCCGATCGCGGAACTGATTCCCGATACACCCCCTGCGCTCGAACACGTGGTACGGAAGTGTCTCGAGAAGAACCGCGACGAGCGCTGGCAGTCGGCGCATGATGTCGCGGCCGAGCTGCAGTGGATCAGCGAGACGGGAGCCGCGGTCGCTCCGGATATAGCGGCAGGCGGGACGAAGCGGTGGAAGCGACGCGTGCTGTTCGCCGGCCTGCCTCTCGCTTTCCTCGTCGGTCTCGTCGCCGGAACGATTCTGCTGAGAGCAGGCGCGCCGGAAAGCTCCACGAATGATCGCGTCGTGAGATCGGAGATCGCACTCGAGCCGGGCGTGTCTCTCGCCGGATGGGGAACACCGATCATCGCGATCTCTCCCGACGGTCGCACCATTGCGTACGTCGGCCACGACGGAGCGATCCAGCGTCTCTACATCCGCCGTCTCGACGCGGAGAACGCCACGCTGGTTCCCGGCTCGGAGAGCGCCGAGGGACCATTTTTCTCACCGGACGGGAAGT
>DATKDP010000065.1:0-2043 GCA_035546335.1 Thermoanaerobaculia bacterium
TCATCCTGGCGAAGCGAAGGATGACACGCCGATCCCTGTTGTTGGACCTGCCTCATATACTATGGCAGTTCCCATGACAATCGTTCGTCTCTCACCATACAGGACTCTTCAACGCCCGCATGACTGACATCTCGGCCCCGGAAAGCACCATCAACCGCCGCAAGCGGCTGGCCGCGCGTGTCCATCCGATCGTCAAGCTCGATCACCTCGTCCGGATCTTCGCCTGCCCGATCCTCGCGATGCTCGTCGTCACGGCGCGCACCAGCTCCGGCAACCCCATCCCGCTCCCGCTCTGGATCATCCTCGGAATCTACGCCCTCGTCTGGCCGCACGTCGCACGTTTCCTCGCCCAACGCACAAAGGGAAACATCCGACGCGCCGAGATGCGCTCGCTCGTCATCGATTCCGCCGCGGCCGGCGCAGGGATCGCCCTCGCGTCCTTCCAGCTCGTGCCGACACTCGCAATCGTCACCGGCATCGCTTCGATCCTCACCAGCGTCGGCGGGGTTCCGCTCCTCCTCGTCGGCATGTCGGCGTTCGCCGCGAGCACGCTCATCACCGGCGCGACCGTCACCGAGTTCTCCATTGCCACGAACGCATCTCCGGTCGGCATCGCGCTCTCCGCCCTCGGCCTTTTCCTCTTCCAGACGATGATGGGCTTTCTCACCTATCGCACGGCGCGCAGCTTTGTCCAGAGCCGCAGGCGCATCGCCGAGCAGGCCGATGAGATTCAGCGCCAGAACAGGGAGTTGTTCGAAGCGCGGGAAGAGGCCCTGCAGGCCGCGCAGGCGAAAGCCGCGTTCCTCGCCACGATGAGCCACGAGATCCGCACACCTCTCAACGGCGTCCTCGGAATGACGAGCCTTCTCGCCGACACGCGAATGACGACCGAGCAGCAGGACTTCGTCCGCACCATCCAGGTCTCCGGAACGACACTCCTCGCCGTGATCAACGACATCCTCGACTACTCGCGCATCGAGTCGGGACGGCTCGAGCTCGAAGACGAACCGCTCAGCGTGCGCGGCGTCGTCGAGGAAGCGCTCGAGATCGTCGGAATGCGCGCCCGCGACAACGGCATCGAGCTCGTCTGCGAAGTCGAGCTCGACGTCCCCGAGCTGATTCACGGCGACGCCATCCGCCTTCGCCAGATCCTGACGAACCTCGCGGGCAACGCCGTGAAGTTCACGTCCGAAGGGGAAGTGGTCGTCACGGTACGTAGCCTGGCCGCGGCTGAAAAGGATTCGCCGGCGGAGATGGAATTCAGCGTTCGCGACACAGGCATCGGCATCTCCGCCGACCGCCTTCCGATCCTCTTCATCCCCTTCAGCCAGGCCGACGCCTCCACCACGCGCCGCTACGGCGGTACAGGCCTCGGGCTCGCGATCTCGAAACGGCTGACGGAGCTCATGGGCGGAACGATCACTGTTGCGAGCAGGGAAGGGGAGGGGAGCACATTCACCTTCACCGTCAAGGCGCAGGTCGCGAAGGACCGCCGGAAAAGGCCTCGCATCTCGACGGCGGAAGTTGCCGGTCAGCGCGTCCTGGTCGTCGACGACAACGCGACGAACCGCCGGGTCCTCTGCGCGCATCTCGCATCGTGGGGGATGAAGCCGGAGGCGGTGGAGAACGCCGAAGAGGCGATCGCAAGTCTTGCGGACGGCGAGCCGTTCGTTCTCGCGATCCTCGATCTGCACATGCCCGACGTCGACGGCATGACGCTCGCGCATCGCATCCGCGATACGAGCCGGAACCACGAGCTCCCGCTGATTCTGCTCTCGTCTTCGCTCGTGCAGAGCAAGGACGATCCGGAGAAACTCTTCAACGCGCGGCTGATGAAACCGGTGCGGCAGTCGAAGCTCTTCGACTCGATCGTGCGCGTGCTCGATCACACCGGCGGTGCGTATCACCATGAACGGACGGAGCCGGGACTGCAGGCCGTCCCGCTCACCGCTCCGATGAAGATCCTCGTCGCCGATGACAACGAAGTGAATCGCAAGGTCGCCGGACTGGTGCTCCGCCGCCTCGGATACGGCGCGTATTTTG
>DATKDP010000066.1:0-19306 GCA_035546335.1 Thermoanaerobaculia bacterium
GCGCATCCAGCGCGGCGATCGGATCGACGAGGTGCCGCTGACCGTCCGGATCGATACGCCGATCGAAGTCGATTACTACCACCACGGCGGAATCCTCCCGTACGTGCTGCGGCAGCTCGTCGCGACAGCGTAGGGGGAAGAGGCATGACCATGCAACGATTCGAAGAAACCAGAAATGTGGTGGGCGGTATTGCCTACCCTGCCAACAAGTACGGCAGCGTTCTGTATGAAAAGCGATGAAGTCAGGTGGACCGGATGCGAGGTGGGGAGGTACGCTTTCATGCAGAGTCGATTCCGGTTCGCCGTGGCGCTCGCCGCGATCCTCACTGCGGCATTTCCCGCAGGTGCCGCTGATCCGCTCCGCATAGTCAAGGCGGGGCCGGCCGGAGAGGTCGCGTCGCTGGCAGAAGCGAACGAGATTCGTGTCGTCTTCTCCGAGCCGATGGTCGTGATCGGACGGATTCCCGATCCCGTCACCGCTCCATTCTTCCGGATCACCCCGGCGATTCCCGGGACGTTCCGCTGGTCAGGGACGACGACGCTCATCTTCACGCCCGATCCGAAACGTCCGTTGCCTCATGCGACGCGGTACGAAGTGACCATCGACCCTTCCGCGACATCGATTGCCGGAAGAAGACTCGAAGCACCCTACAGCGTTTCCTTCACGACACCGACCGTGAAGCTGCTTCGCACCGAGTGGTATCGGAAGGGGTTACGATTCGACGATCCGCTCGTGATTCTGCTTCGCTTCAATCAGCCGGTCGACGCGAAGACCATGGCCGAAGCACTCTCGCTGCGCGCGGTGAAGCATGCGTTGAGGGAGCCTGTCATTCCACCGGCGGGGGTTGCATGGCTGCAGAAAAACGATCCCTCATCGCTCGCTGTGTTTCGAGCCAGGCTCGAGGGAGCGCGCGCCGCGGCTCGCAGCGAAGCGAGAATCCTCGGATTCTTCACCGACGAGTGGAACAAGAAACGACATCCGCCGTCTTCGGACCTGCTCGTCTTCGAGACGCAGCCGGGCGTGCCGCCGGACACCTGGATCCGCGTGGAGATCGGCGCGAATGCCCGAGGAATCGAGGGTGCTGCGACCCCGGCGAAACCTCAGGAATTCACGATTCAGCTCGAACGAACGTTTTTTGTCGAGGGATTCCGTTGCTCGACGGCGTGCGACCCCGATCGGTACAACCCCCTTGGTTTCACGAGCCGGGTGAAGGTCGCCGATGTGCGCAAGCGAATCTCCGTCACCGACATCACCGGCGGTAGCGAGACGCCGGCGAAGACCTCTCCTTCGAAAGCGGACGAGCCGGGCGAATCGGAATGGGATCTTTCTTCGGGAATCACGTTCGAAGACCTCGGACTCTCACATCAACCGGCGAAAAGCTATCGCGTGCGCGTCGACAAGGAGACGCAGTCCATCGACGGTCAGACCCTCGGCTACACCTGGGTGGGGAATCTCGAAAACCAGCACCGCCGAGCATTCTCGAGCTTCGGAGAAGGGCATGGCGTCTGGGAATCGACCGGAGGCGCAGTTCTTCCCTTCTACGCACGCAACCTGGCGAGCGTCGATCAGACGATGAGCGGCCTCGCGAAGCCCGATCTCATGCCGACGATCCTTCGCCTGGAAGAGGGGGGGTTCCGTCAGGCTCCCGACGTGCCGTGGACGAGGCGACGTCTCTCCGTGGTTCACGACGAGATTCAATCACATGGTCTCGACGTCGCGTCTCTTCTCTCGCCTCACGGTACAGGACTCCTCTGGGCGTCCTTGCGCGACGGGCAGGCGATCCCCAGAGCTCATCAGGATCCGGAGCGTCCGATTCGATCGACGCTAGTCCAGGTGACCAACCTGGGGATCACAGTGAAGGACAGCCCGCTGAACACCCTCGTCTTCGTCACGCGACTCGACGACGGCCGGCCGGTCGGCGGAGCGAAGGTCTCGATCATCACACGCGACAACAAGATCTTCTGGGAAGGCGTGACACGGTCCGACGGGGTGGCGATCGCTCCGAACACGCGGTTGCGCCTCGAGCAGCGAACGGAAGAGGAGCTCGAGAATCAGGAGTGGGGCGACTGGTACGACGTCTGGCCGCTGCGATTCATCGTCACAGCGGAGAAAGAGGGTGATGTCGCCTATGTCGGCAGCAACTGGAACGAAGGACTCTACCCGTGGGAGTTCGGTCACAACTTCGACCTGTTCGAGAGCAAACCACTGCTGCGTGGAACGGTCTTCACCGATCGGGGCGTCTACAAGCCGGGGGAAGAGATTCACTTCAAAGCGATCATCCGCTCGGACACTCCGACAGGAATGCGTCTGCTGCCGGCTGCCACCAAAGCCGACATCGTACTGAAGGACAGCCGCGACAAGGAGATCGACAGGCGAACGGTTGCTCTCAACGAGTGGAGCTCGGCTGAATGGGTGTTCACGCTTCCGGCGGAAGGATCTCTCGGAGGACACGCGATTCAGGCGACGATCGACGGACAACGCGGTGTTGTCGGAGGAAGCTTCCTCGTCGCGGCCTATCGCCGTCCCGACTTTCGCGTCGATGCATCGCTCACCGGCGACGAACGGATCGCGGGTGCGAAGCTGAAGGGAGGGATCGAGGCGAAATATCTCTTCGGCGGTGCGATGGGAGGGCGACCCGTCAAGTGGACCTATTCGAAAGAGCCGTTCTTTTCCGTACCGGAAGCAATCCACGAGCGATTTCCTTTGGCGCGGTATCTCTTTCTCGGATGGGATCCCGACGGGCGGCAGAACAGGTCGCGTCAGACGATCGAAAGCCGGGAGGCCATCCTCGACTCCGCCGGCCGGTTCTCCGTCGATCTCCAGACTGACGTGCGGGCCGGCATTCCTCTTCGCTACACCTTCGAAGGCGAAATCGAAGACGTCTCGCGCCAGAAAATTGCAGGGCGCGCTTCGCTCGTCATCCATCCGGCACCGTGGTACATCGGGATCAAATCGCCCTCCTATTTCGTCGATACCGCGCGCGGAGTGGACACCGAAGTCGTCGCGGTCACTCCTGAAGGACTCGTCACCCCCGACGTGCCGGTCGACGTGACGCTGACGCGCGTGCAATGGCACAGCGTTCGCCGCGCCGAGGGCAACGGCTTCTATCGATGGGAGACGCAGCGGCGTGAGACGGAGGGTGGGAAGTGGAACGTCGTCACAGGCGGCACGCCGGTGCCGCTTCACATCGATGTGACCGATGGCGGCTACTACATTCTGCGCGCGCGCGCCTCCGACGGCGAGGGTCGCTCGACGACTACCATCACGTCTTTCTATGCGCTAGGTCCCGGATACACCGCGTGGGAGCGCCACGATCACAATCGCATCGACCTGGTGCCGGAGCGGACGACGTACAAGCCGGGCGAGACGGCCCGCATCATGATTCAGTCGCCGTGGGAGAAGGCGACCGCACTGCTGACGACGGAGCGTGAAGGCATCCGGACTCACCGGCAGTTCGAGCTGACCTCGACCCAGCAGACCGTGACCGTGCCGGTCACGGAGGCGGAGATCCCGAACTTCTACGTCTCGGTCGTTCTGGTGAAAGGGAGGACGAATGCTCCGACCGACGACGATACGAGCGATCCGGGCAAGCCGGCCTTCCGGCTCGGATACACGCAGCTCACGGTCGAAGATGCAACGAAGAGACTCGACGTCGCGGTGACGGCCAATCGCGAGGAGTATCGCCCCGGATCGAAGGCGAGAGTCGAAGTCAGAGCGAAGGATCATGCCGGGCGCGCGGCGCGCGCCGAGGTGACTCTCTGGGCCGTGGATTACGGCGTTCTCTCGTTGACGGCGTATCAGACCCCCGACGTCATCGAGTCGATCTACATCCCGAAGGCGATTCAGGTGCTCAACGAGGACTCGCGGCAGAAGATCATCAGCAGACGTGTGATCACGCCGAAGGGAGCCGACGAAGGCGGCGGCGGGGGAGTCGATGCGGGTCCGGGGAGTCTGCGAAAGGACTTCCGCGTGCTCGCCTTCTGGCTCGGCTCGGTGACCACCGACCGCCGGGGCGTGGCGAGAGCCGATGTGACGCTCCCCGAATCGCTGACGACGTATCGAATCATGGCGGTCGCGAACGACAGGGAGAATCGTTTCGGCTGGGCACAGCGCGAGATCAGAACGTCGAAGCCCGTGCTGTTGCGGCCTGCTTTTCCGCGATTCCTCGCGCTCGGGGACAAGGTCCATTTCGGTTCCGTCGTCCAAAGCCAGTTGCCGCGAGGGGGCACCGCGACGGTGACCCTGCGAAGCCTCGATCCGGCGCTGCTGACGATCGCAGGCGAGTCGACGAAGAGCGTCGAAGTGGGGGCGGGCGGCGGCGTCGAAGTTCGTTTCGACGCCGAGGCAAAGGGTGTCGGCGAAGCGAGAGTTCAGATGTCGGTTCGACTTCTGGGCGAGTCCGACGCCTTCGAGGATGTGATCCCGATTCGGGTGCTCTCGAGTCCGGAGACCGTCGCCGGATATGGCGAAGCGAGACCGGAGGCGCGTGAGCGGATTCAGATTCCAACAGGTGTCGTCCCCTCGCTCGGCGGACTCCACGTCGAGCTCGCGTCGACCGCGATGGTCGGCCTCGGCGAGGGAGCGCGCTATCTGATCGAGTATCCCTACGGCTGCGCCGAGCAGCGCGCCTCACGCGGGCTCGCGCTCGTCCTCGCCGGCGATCTCGGCGAGGCATTCCGTCTTCCGGGAATCGATCCGGTGAACGTTCGCGAGGTCGCACAGGCGAATCTCCGCGAGCTGGAGAAGTTCCAGTGTCCGGACGGCGGCTTCACCTACTGGCCGGGACAGTGCATGATCAGCTCGCCCTATCTGACGAGCTACATCGTCCACGTCTTTCAGGTTGCACGGAAGCACCGGTACGAGGTCGATTCCACCGTGGTCGAATCGGCACTCGGATATCTCGAAGGAGAGCTGGCGACACCGCCACCGGTCAACGAAGGATGGTGGCCCTCGTATACCGCGTGGCAGACGTTTGCGGTGAAGGTGCTCGTCGAAGGGGGTCGAAATCAGGACAGCAACATCACGCGTCTCTACGGCTACCTCGATCGGATGCCCGTCTTTGCGCTGTCGTATCTCTTCGATGCGATGGCCGCCCGAGGAGAGGGAGCAGCCAGACCCGCGGAGATCCGCCGCCGCATCGGCAACGCGATTCTGCCGGAGGGAGGAACGGCGCACGTCGAAGAGCTGAGCGATCCCTATCTTCTATGGTTCTGGAATTCGAATGTCCGCTCGACGGCGATCGTGCTCCGGAGCCTGGTCGCCAACACCGATGATCCGGCCTTCGTACGCGGCATGGTGCGATGGCTGATGCAGGCGAGAACGAAAGGGCGGTGGGGAAACACGCAGGAGAACGCTTTGGCGATGGAAGCGCTCATCGACTACTACCGCAAGTACGAATCCGAGGTCCCTGACTTCACCGCGGCCGTGACGCTCGGCGAGGAGCAGATCGCGAGTGCGAAGTTCCAGGGTCGCTCGACCGAGGCGAAGACGAGCGATGTGCCGATGCCGCAACTTCTGCGGAAAGGTGCGGATGGAGAGGCGATGGATCTCGTATTCCGCCGGGAAGGAACCGGCACGCTTTTCTACATGACGCGGCTTCGCTACGCAGTCGATCAGTTGTTCCAGACGGGATTCGATCACGGGTTCCAGGTGGAGCGCAGCTACGTGCAGGCGGAAGGTGGTGCGGTGACGAAGACATTCAACGCGGGGGATCTCGTTCGCGTCGAGCTGCGGTTCCGGCTGCCGAAGGAGAGGCGCTGGGTCGCCGTCACCGATCCGATCCCGGCAGGCTTCGAGCCGGTCGAGTCGTGGTTCGCGACGACGGCTTCCGAGCTGACGAGAATGCAGGTCGATGAGGAGACGCAGGGAGGCGACTGGATGGCATGGTGGCAGCGAGGAGGGTTCGATCATGTCGAACGCCATGACGATCGCGTACTTCTCTTCGCGACGCGACTCAGCGAAGGTCTGCATCACTTCTCGTATGTCGTTCGCGCTACGACGGCCGGAACGTTCAGGACGGCGCCGACGCACGTCGAGGAGATGTACGAGCCGGAAGTCTTCGGGCGAGGAGCAACGGATGTGGTGGAGGTGAAGTGAGGGGCGCGATGATGCGTCGACTCGTTCTTCCGTCTCTCCTGCTGGCGGTGACGATCGGAACCGCGACCTGGATCCGCGTCGGTCCGCTGCCCGAGGGCTTTCTCGACCCCGACCGATTCGTTTCGACCGTGGTCACGGACCGAAATGGCGTGGTGCTCTACGAGACGCTCTCGGGTCACGGTACGCGCAGCCACTGGATGGACGCGACCTCGATTCCCGAGACGCTGAAGAATGCGACGCTGGCTGCAGAGGATGCGCGATTCCGGCTGCATCCGGGGCTCGATCCGATCGCCATCGCCCGCGCCGCGGTCCAGAACGCCAGGCGGGGAAAGGTCGTGCAGGGTGGATCGACAATCACCCAACAGGTGGTGAAACTGCTGGCGGGGTCGCCGCCCAGAACGCTCCGTTCCAAGCTGGCGGAAGCGGTTCTGGCGCTTCGCCTCGAGCACCGGTTGTCGAAGGACGAGATTCTGGCGCTCTATCTGAATCTTGCTCCCTACGGGAATCAATACGTGGGAGCGGAGCGCGCCAGTCGCGGATATTTCGGTATTCCGGCGGAGAACCTGACCGTGGCTCAGGCGGCATTTCTCGCGGCGCTTCCGCAGCGGCCTAGTGCATTCGACCCCTATCGGTCGAGTGAAGCGAGGCGGCGTCAGGAGTTGATTCTCGCGCGGATGGAGAAGCTCGGGATGCTGGCGCCCTCCGACGCAGCTCTCGCCCGGCGTGAGACGCTGCGCGTTGCGCCGATGCGTCGTGCGTTTCTCGCTCCTCATTTCGTCGCGGCGGTTCTGTCGAACGAAATGTTTCGAGGAGCTTCGCGGATCGAAACGACACTGGACGCCCGGCTTCAAGGCGAAATCGAGGGGATCATCCGGGCGCAGAAGGACCGCCTTCGACGCCATGGAGCAGGAAACGTCGCTGTGGCCGTGCTCGACAACCGGACGGGGGAGTGGCTCGCATGGGAGGGATCGGGTGACTATTTCGACGCCCGCACCGGAGGGGCGATCGACGGCGTGACCTCTCCGCGTCAACCGGGATCGGCCCTCAAACCGTTCACCTACGCGGTCGCTTTCGAGCGCGGGGTGACGCCGGCGGCTGCTCTGCCGGACGTCCCTGCGCATTTTCCCACAGCAGTCGGTGGTGTGGTGTATACGCCGAGAAACTACGACGGAGTCTATCGCGGGCCGATGCGAGCCCGCATTGCGCTCGCCGGATCGCAGAACGTCCCGGCGGTTGCACTCCTCTCGCGAACCGGTGTCGCCGATCTCGCGCGGCTGCTTCAGAGGGCTGGATTCTCGACGCTCGACAAGACGGCGGATTACTACGGGCTGGGACTGACGCTGGGAGACGCCGAGGTGCGGCTCGACGAGCTGGTGCGGGCTTACGCCATGTTCGCCCGTGGAGGAGTGTCGCTTCCGGTGCGCAGCGTGCGGCGTGTCGTCACGCGCGACGGAGACGGGGTGATTCCGGAAGATGCCGGCGGCGAGCGAATCGTATCGGAGCGAACGGCATTCTGGATCGCCGATATCCTTTCCGATTCCGCGGCGCGCTCCTACGCATTCGGAACGGGGGGGAGTCTCGATCTTCCTTTTCCGGCAGCCGTCAAGACGGGAACATCGCAGGCGTACCGCGACAACTGGACTGTCGGCTTCACCCGGGAGGTCACCGTCGGCGTCTGGGTGGGAAACTTCGACCGGACGGAGCTGCGCAGCTCGTCCGGAGTGACCGGAGCCGCGCCGATCTTTCATCAGGTGATGATGGCGGCGCAGAAGCGCTTCGGGAGTGCCGCTGATGTCGCGGTGGTCACGGCGACTCCGGATCTCCAGCGCCAGCGAATCTGTTCCTTGTCCGGCGCGGCCGTGACGGCCGCCTGTCCGGCGAGTGAGACCGAATGGCTGCCGCGCGATGAGGCGCGCGAAGTGTGCTCATGGCATGCGATCGTCGAAGGGGAGGTCATCGTCGACTGGCCGCTGCTCTACCGGGCATGGGCCGCCGAGCGAGGGTTGGTGAGAGACAGACTCGCCGGAAGGCGAACGAGCGAACAGGGGACGCGCGGCGGCGAAGAGCCGCGGAGGGGGGAGAATCGGCCGCTTCTCGCGATTATCAATCCTCCCGCTGGTGCGGTCTACATGATCGATCCGACACTTCGCCCGGAGTTTCAGACGATCGCCCTGCAGGCGGCCGTTTCGGGTGCTGCGCGGATCCGTTGGCGGGTGAACGACAAGGTCGTTTCCGAGGGAAAACCGGGAGAAACGCACGACTGGTCTCTGCGGCCCGGCCGGCACACTATTACGGTGGAGGACTCCCGCGGCCGGAAAGCCGAGACCTCGATCGTCGTGAAGTAGGGGGTCGGGCGTCCCCGCCCGATCGAGGCGGCGTCCTCGCCGCCCCTCGCGAATCGGGACGATTCTAAGCAAGCCTGCCAGCGATGGCGAGGACGCACGAGCCCCGGCTGAGCCCACTGGAGGGTCGGTAAAAAGTTTACCGAAACTCCCGCAACTTTTGGTCTCGTCTGGCGTATATATCTGAGAGCGATAGAAAGCAGGACGCGATCGAATGGAACTCGAACAGGGCTCGTGCGTCGGGTGTGGGGTCACGGCGGTCGTACGCCTGAACGGCCGGAATCTCTGTGGGCATTGTTACTACATTGCCGTCTCGATGCACGAGCGCCCGATCCCAGCCGAGTCGAGCGACAGTGCCGATCTGGAGCGAGCGCTCGTCACGGCGATGGACGAGATCCAGAAGCTCCAGAAGCGGCTCGACGAGCTGACTGAGCGCCTGCCCGCTCAGCGCGAGCCCGCGATCAGGGAGTGAGCTTCAATACCGATAATGATCCGGCTTGTACGGCCCTTCCTTCGGGACGCCGAGGTACTTCGCCTGGTCGTCGGTCATCTCCGTGAGCTCGACGCCGAGATGGGGAAGGTGAAGGCGCGCCACCTCCTCGTCGAGCCGCTTGGGAAGCACGTACACTCCCTTGCCGTACTCCCCGCTGTTGCGCCAGAGCGCGAGCTGGGCGAGCACCTGGTTGGTGAACGAGGCGGACATGACGAATGACGGATGCCCGGTTGCGCATCCGAGATTCATCAGACGCCCTTCGGCGAGGATGAGCACGCTGTGTCCGTCGGGGAAGATCCATTCGTCGTACTGCGGCTTGATGTTGTGACGCTTGATGCCAGGGATCCTCCGCAGCCCCGCCATGTCGATCTCGTTGTCGAAGTGTCCGATGTTTCCGATGATCGCCTTGTCCTTCATTCGCGACATCTGGTCGGCGGTGATGATGTCCTTGTTCCCCGTCGCCGTGATGAAGATGTCGGCGGTATCGACGACGCTCTCGAGCCTCCGGACCTGGTAGCCTTCCATCGCGGCCTGAAGCGCACAGATCGGATCCATCTCCGTGATGATCACGCGGGCACCCTGACCTCGCAGCGCTTGCGCGCACCCCTTGCCGACTTCGCCGAACCCGCAGACGACGACGACCTTGCCGCCGATCATCACGTCGGTCGCGCGATTGAGTCCGTCGATCACCGAGTGGCGGCAACCATAAATGTTGTCGAACTTGCTCTTGGTCACCGAATCGTTGACGTTGATCGCCGGAAAGAGCAGCGTTCCTGCTTCCATCATCTGATAGAGGCGGTGCACTCCTGTCGTCGTCTCCTCGGACACCCCCTTGAGGCCAGATGCGACGCGCGTCCACCGATTCGGATTCTCCTTCTGCTCTTTGCGCAGCAGATCGAGAATGACGCCCCATTCTTCCGGATCGTCTGCCGGATTGAATGCCGGTACGCGGGCATCCCCCTCGAATTCCTTCCCTTTGTGGACGAGAAGCGTCGCGTCGCCCCCATCGTCGACGATCAGGTCGGGTCCGCTTCCATCGGGCCACATCAGCGCCTCGGAGGTGCACCACCAGTATTCTTCCAGCGTCTCCCCCTTCCAGGCGAAGACGGCGACACCCTTCGGTCGATCGATGGTTCCTCCAGCTTCGGGACGGCCTACGACGGCCGCTGCGGCGGCGTGATCCTGGGTCGAGAAGATGTTGCACGACACCCAGCGGACGTCGGCACCGAGGTGGGTGAGGGTCTCGATGAGGACGGCGGTCTGCACGGTCATGTGCAGCGAGCCCATGATCTTCGCTCCCGCAAGCGGTTTTTCGCTCCCGTAGCGCTCTCGAAGCGACATCAGGCCGGGCATCTCGTGCTCGGCGAGGCGGATCTCTTTTCGCCCGAGCTCGGCGAGGCCGAGATCGGCGACTTTGAAGGGGACGCGCCCCGCTTCGTGTGCTGCCGTGAATGGATCGGTAGCTGTGATCGTGGTCATTGTCGAACGACTCCTTGCGATTTCGAATTCGGCTCTCGATCGCGGACCGGCACATAGAGGGATGGGCGGCAGGCCGCGGAACAGCGGAAGAGCAGGCGATTCTATCGCAGAAAGGGCGATCGAGGAGCGTATATTCCGCTCTACCGTGCGCGGAAGGCGGCCATCACCGTCGACAGACTGATCGAGCGGTCGAGATACTCCCACACCGCCAGGATCTCGTTGCGCCAGGGCGTTTCGACATTGACGAAGCGGAGCACTTCAGGGTCCTTCATGGCGAAGCGCGCTCGGTTGAACCATTGAACCGCCTGGTCCGGATTCGTGGCCAGACGCTCGCGCACCTGGCGGATCAGCAGCAGATCGTCGTTCGGAACCATGCGGCGTGTCACGCGCGGGGCGCGTCGAGTCGCCTTGTCGAGCGATCGTTGTCGAAGCATTTCGAGCCTCCGGTGGGGCCCGTCGAGATCGATCCGAGCGGCCCCTGTTTCGCAGAGCACGTGCAGCAGGGTTTCGAGTCGCTCGCCCGCCCGCCGAACGAGGATCCCCGTCGTGTAGCGAATGTTCCGGCTCGGGTCCGTCCCCGCGTGGCACCAGACGACGCTCCCGATGATCGACAGGCACACCTCGCCGAGCTCCACGGTCAGCGTCTCATCGGTTCCCGGTCGAAAGAGCTTGTCACCCTCTGCACGCAGGCCGCTGGCCGAAGCGTCGAGGAGCATTGCCTCGCCATTCCCCTGGCGGGAAGCGACCAGCGGAGGTGTGAAGAGATAGCGGACCGATCGACGCAGCGGATCGAGCGGCGTCGCACGCCCGACGGCTCGAAGGTACTGCACGGCGACCAGAAGCTCGGGCGCAGGATCGGTGAAGTGGAGACCGCTGACGAAAGAGCGCGACCCGTCGGGACGACGGCAGGCGAGGCTGGTCCAGACGACGCGCGCGCGGAGGGAAAAGTCGGACGAGGTTTCAGGTAGGCGTGCCTTCAGACGGATGATGCTTCCGGGGTCGACCGGGAGCGAATGCTCCAGACGAGCTCCGCCGATCGATAGGTTCGTGAGTCGCGTCTCTCCCAGCGACTCCACCTCGACCGGCAGACGCGGAGCGAGAAGATATCGGAATGCCGGATGATCGCCCATCTCCTCCTGTCGTCCTTCCACGTCTCCTCCTCAAATTGGCGGGACTCCGGGCTGCGGCCGGCTATCACCGGAGGCAGCCCGGGTCCCACCGGGAAGCAAGAACGCCCGCTCGATCCCGCGCGCCCTCTCCCCTTCGAGCGAACCTCCGCTGCGGCGCCTCCCGAAATTCCCGTGGTTCGAGTCTCCGACTCCGAACACTGAAGGAGAATCCAGCAGAGTGTGTGCCCGCCCCGAGCCGCTTTTGAAGGGAGATCGCAATTTTCCCTTTCGAGAGGGGAACTCATTGATATTCAGGCGGATCAGGGCAGAAGGCTGTGCTCGCCCGCGACTCATCGGAACCGCGCCGGGCCCGCGTTTGTACGAAATCTCGGCCTTGCTGGTGAGGAAATTCGTCACATGACGGTCTCCTCGTGTTGAGTCGCATGGCTGGTCGAATCGCCGGAGTGTGACGAACCTCACGAAAACGCAGCCCGCAAGCGTGTCGATCGTGGTGAGTTGCGGGCAGATGGTCGAGCGATCGAGGGGCGGTACGCGACCAGGGTCGGGAAGTGACAATTGTTGGCGATAGCCCAAATCTACCCAAAAGTACTTGAAATTTGAGTCAAAGACCGGGCGCGGGCGCGGGCCCGGGCTCGGGAAAGGCGCCGGTTGCCTGCTTCGGGACTGAACCATGGCCGGGGTTGAATATCTCGGTCCTCTCAATACGAACAACAAGGCCATTCTCGAACGCATCCCACAGATGCTCATCAAAATTCATCAAATGCCGACGCCCGTGAACACACGAGCCCGAGCCCGAGCCCGAGCCCGAGCCCGCGCCCGGCTTCTCTCTCTCTCTCTCTCTCTCTCTCTCTCTCTCTCTCCGCTCTGAGAGGGCCCAAATCTTGACAATCCGCTCGGGACCTCCTACGCTTTCGATCGCATGAAGTCGACGGCGACGCTGCGGTACAGTGATTACGGATGGTGGCAGACCTGATCTAGGGGCCGTCCATCGACGCCCCTGATATCGGAGAAGGGGCGAGAGTCAATCTCGGAAGCAAACGTTCGAACCTCTTCTCAGTGAGAAGAGGTTTTTTTTTGGCGCGAGCAAGCGATTGATGAAAGTCTTCCTGACGGTCTGCGAATCGAGTATCGAGAGGGCGAAGGCCGCTGTTGCGACCGCCTCTTCTCACGTGGACGGGATCGAACTGCGTGTCGACCCTCTGGGAGACGGTCCGATCGATCTGCGGGAGTTTCGCGAGCTGACGAAAAAAACGATGCTACTCACGAGGCGAAGCCTGCCGGGACTCGTCCGCCCGTTCGATGCTGCGGAAGCCGTGCGGGCGCTCGAGGCAGGTTTCGATCTGGTCGACGCCGAGCTGGGTCCGGCGCTCGATCGGGAGCTCGTCGCAACGCTCGGCAACCGGCTCGTCATATCCCATCATGATTTCGAAGGAGTGGGGGATCCCGCCGGCCTGCTCGAAGAGATGCGCTCTCTGGGCGCCGCACATCTGAAGATCGCGGCCACCCCCAACGGGCTCGGCGATAATCAACGCCTTCTGGAACTTCTCGTCAGTGAAGATCGAGGCGCGCCGTGGTTCGTCCCTCGCCCGGGCGAACGATCCCTGTCGGTGATCGGTATGGGTCCTGCGGGTCTCTATAGCCGCATCCTCGCTCCTTTCTTCGGTTCCGAGATGATCTTTGCTGCACGGGATGCCGATTCGATCGCCGCTCCCGGCCAGCAGACACTCGATGACGTGCTGGCACTTTACGGCGAGCAGCAAGCGCTTCCATGGCCGGCAGCAATCTTCGCGCTCGTCGGAAATCCAGCGTCGCACAGCCGGTCGCCGATTCTTCACAACGCGAGGTTCCGCAGCTCCGGCGTTGCCGCGGCGTATTCGATCCTCGAAGTGTCCGACTTCGACGATGTTGCCATCCCCTTCGCATCGGATGCTGCATTCGCTCCGATCGGCATGAGCGTGACCTCTCCGTTCAAAGAGACGGCCTTCACCTTCGCCGGCGGTCTCGGCGCAGAGGTTCGCCCGAATGCAGCAGCAGCCCGCTCCGTGAATACGCTCGTTCGCATCGTCGATGGAAAGGGGAGCGCGAGGTTCGTCGCCGACAACACCGATGTCGATGGGTTCGAGGCCATCCTGAAAGAGCAGGCTGCCTCCTCGGAAGGCCGGACGGCGACGATCCTCGGTGCCGGCGGCACGGCCCGGGCGGCGGCCGTCGCGCTGTCGCGCAGCGGCTATACGATCACGATCTGCAATCGCTCGCGAGAGCGTGGCGAGAGGGTTGCGCGCGAGCTCGGTGCCATGTTCCTGCCTCGCGAGCAGCTCGGCCATGTCTCCTCGAATGTGATCATCAACACGCTTCCATCCTCTGCGAGGCTCGATCTTCCTTCCCGGCTTCTGGAAGCTGCCACGGTTTACGTCGAGGCTTCCTATGGTGACGCTGGCGCGTCGTGGATGGAGCCTGCGAGATCGATGGGACTCGCTGCATTCGACGGACTGCAACTGCTGCTCGCTCAGGCTCCCCGTCAGAGCGAGCTCTTCATCGAGGCTGCACGGCATGCGATCGAGAAACGACGGCGATCGCCGGGTCCGGCCTCGGCCCCGCGGAACCATGAAACGAAGGAGCATCGATGACGAAGTACGCCGCCCTCCCCGGTTTCCGTGATTTCTACCCGGATGAGATGGCTCGCCGCCGTCAGATCTTCCATGCATGGAGAGATGCCGCGATCCGCTTCGGATTCGACGAGTACGACGGTCCGCCGCTCGAGGCGCTCGACCTCTACGTCGACAAGTCGGGGCCGGAAATCGTGAACCAGCTGTTCAACTTCACCGACAAAGGGGGACGCGAGGTGGCCCTCCGTCCGGAGATGACGCCGACTCTCGTCCGGATGCTTGGAGCGCGGATCAAGGGGATGCCGCGTCCGATCCGATGGTTCTCGACGCCACAGCTCTTCCGCTACGAGAAGCAGCAGCGCGGCCGCCTGCGCGAGCACTTTCAGCTCAACATGGACATCATCGGAGAAGAGTCGGTGCTCGCCGACGCCGATCTTCTCGCCGCCGCCCTCGATGTCCTTCAGAGCCTCGGGCTGACATCCGACGACATCGTCGCGCGCTACTCCGACCGCCGGCTGCTGCATCACGCGCTCGTCGAGCTCGGTGTGCGCGAGGAAGATCTTCCGACTGCGTACAACGTCATCGACAAGGTTGAGCGCGATCCACGCGACATCTGTCTGAAGCGGCTTGCAGAGATCGGTCTCGCTCGCGAACAGGCAGAGGCCGCGCTCTCCCTGACGGAAGCCTCGGATGCGAGTCTTCATGAACGTTTCGGCGACAGCAAGGAAGTCGGACACGTACTGCAGGAGCTCGAGACCTATCGCGCGGCTCTCACCGCTTTCGGCTTCGGACACTGGATCGAATTCGACATGAAGATCGTTCGAGGACTCGCCTACTACACCGGCATCGTCTTCGAGATCTTCGATCGGAAAGGGACGCTCCGGGCGATCTGTGGAGGAGGACGGTACGACAAGCTCTTTCTGACGCTGACGGGAATGGACGTACCGGCGCTCGGATTCGGTTTCGGCGACGTCGTGCTCGGAGAGCTGCTGAAGGATCGAGGTCTCGCGGCGGCCCACAAGAGGAGCGTCGACGTCTGCGTCATCAGCGATGCGGACGCGACCGAGACGGCCCTGCGCGTCGCCGGCTGGCTGCGCTCGAGCGGGAAGTCGGTGATCTTCAGCTACAAGGGGGGCGATGTCGGGAAACAGCTCAAGTACGCGGCGGCGAATGGAGCGGAGCACGCGATCATCGTGCCGAAGGAGATCGGCGCGGAGTCGATCGGGATCACCACATACCGCGTCCGCGATCTCGCGGGGAGCACGCAATCCGATCTCACACTCACCGAGTACCTCGTCAAGTATCCGCCGGAAGCGAGACGATGACCGACCCTCGAGAGCGGATCACGGTGGATGACCTCGCGAAGCTCCGAGGCGACTACGACGTCGTCCCGCTGGTTCGCGAGCTGAGCGCCGATACGATCACCCCCGTCGCGGCGTTCGAGGCAGTGAGCTCTCTCTCGGATGAAGCGTTCCTTTTCGAGAGTGTCGAGAGGGGAGAAGCAGTCGGCCGCTACTCGTTCATCGGCTACGCACCGCGGAAGAGAATCGTATTCGATCCCGGATCATCCGAGGCGGTTGAGATCCTTCGCAGTGAGCTACGGCCGCTTCGCGCTCATCGTCAGGAATCGCTCCCGCCGTTTTTCGGCGGTGCCGTCGGGTTCTTCGGCTACGGCGCTGCGCGTTGGAGCGAGCGGCTTCCTGATGCGCACCAGGCGACGAGGCTCCTCCCCGACGCCGTGCTTCTCTTCTTCGACAACATCATCGTCTTCGATCACGTGAGGCAACGTCTGCTTCTGGTGGCCAACGTCTTCACTGCGGACTCTGCGGATGACCGGGAGCTGATTCGAAGAGCGGAGGAGAGACTCGGAGAGGCCGAGGCTCGACTCCGGTCGGCGAACATCACCCTGCTCTCTTTTCCGGTCGCTGCGGCGACGCCGGCATTCGAAGCGAGTGTCACGCGCGACGAGTTCACCCGCGCGGTGAGACGCGCGAAGGAGGAGATCGCGGCAGGCGAGATCTATCAGATCGTTCTATCGCAGCGCTGGACTGCGAGCTATCCGACGAGCGGCGCGCTGCCGTTGTACCGTGCGCTCCGGTCGATCAATCCCTCGCCCTACATGTTTCTGCTCCGCACGCGCGAGTGCACTCTCGTTGGCGCCTCGCCCGAAATGCTCGTCCGCGAATCGAATGGCCGTGCCGAGCTCAGGCCGATCGCGGGGACGCGCCCCAGGGGAGGGGATCGTGCCGAAGACGACCGGCTCGAAAACGAGCTGCTCGCCGACCCGAAGGAAAACGCCGAGCATCTGATGCTCGTCGATCTCGGACGTAACGACCTCGGGCGCGTCTGCAGCAGCGGGTCCGTTCGCGTCACCGAGTTCGCGGCGGTCGAGCGTTACAGCCATGTGATGCACATCGTCAGCAGCGTCGAAGGAATGCTCCGGGAGGGTCTCACGCCGATCGATCTCTTTCTCGCCGCCTTCCCCGCGGGAACCGTCAGCGGCGCTCCGAAGCTTCGAGCGATGGAACTGATCGACGAGATCGAGCCCGTTCGCAGGGATGCCTATGCCGGAGCCGTCGCCTATGTCGGCTTCGCTGGAAGTCTCGACTCCTGCATCACGATCAGGACGATCGTGCTCGAGAATGATCGCGCGCACGTGCAGGCAGGGGCGGGCATCGTCTTCGATTCCGATCCCGACCGCGAGTACGAGGAGACGGTGAGCAAGGCGGCCGCTCTCCGCCAGGCGATCGGGCTGGCCCTGGCGCTGCATGCCGAGGGAGTTGCGCGACCACGACACGAGACGGTGCCGGCCGGCGCGGAGGTGGGGAGGTGATCCTGGTGATCGACAACTACGACTCGTTCACCTGGAACCTCGTGCAGCAGATCGAGCGGCTTTCGGGTGAGAGCGTCGAAGTGGTGCGAAACGACGATGAAGAGCGAGCGCGCCTTCTCGCGAAGAATGCCGGCGCAATCGTCATCTCTCCCGGTCCCGGACGTCCGGAAAAGGCCGGCTGCATCGTCGAATTGATTCGATGCCTCGACGACACACCGCTGCTGGGAGTCTGTCTCGGACATCAGGCCATCGGAATGGCGTTCGGTGCGACGATCGTTCGAGCGCCACTGCCGGTGCACGGAAAAAGGAGTGCGATCCGCCATCAGCGAGGTGGGATCTTCGAGACTGCGGAGTCTCCCCTGGAGGTCGCGCGCTATCACTCGTTGGTGATCGACCGGCATTCGCTCCCCGGCGATCTGCGCGTCGATGCCGAGACCGACGACGGACTGATCATGGCCGTGTCGCATCGCCGGCGTCCGATCTTCGGCGTTCAGTTTCACCCCGAGTCGTACGGCACTCGCGGAGGAGACGCGATCATCGAAGCCTTTCTCCGTCACATCCGGCGCGAAGCGGATGTTCTCGACGGGCATTCCTCGGCGAGGAGAGCGTCATGATCGATCTGGCCATTCGCACCCTCGTCGAAGGCTCGCACCTGACGCGCGACGAGATGCGCGAGGTCGTCGCGGAGATGATGGACGGCGCGACCAGCGACATCCAGAAATCGGCGTTCCTCGTGGCGCTCCGGATGAAGGGAGAAACGCCCGAAGAGATCACCGGTGCGGCCATGGCGATGCGAGAGCGATTGACGCCTCTGGATGTGGATCAGGATCGAGTGATCGATACGTGTGGAACAGGGGGCGACGGGAAGGGAACATTCAATGTCTCCACCGTCGCCGCGCTCGTTGCCGCCGGCGCCGGAGCCATCGTTGCCAAGCACGGGAATCGCGCCGTCTCGTCGAGTTGCGGAAGCGCCGATCTGCTCGCTGCACTCGGAGTCGACATCGAGCTCGATGCACGTCAGGCTTCGGTTGTTCTGCGTCGGGTCGGAATCGCGTTCCTGTTCGCTCCGAAGCTCCATCCGGCGATGGGGGCGGTCGCCGCCGTCCGCCGCCAGCTCGGCATTCGAACCATCTTCAACCTGCTCGGACCTCTGATCAATCCGGCGCAGGCGAGGCGCCAGGTGATGGGTGTCTATGCACCGGCACTCGTGCCCGTGCTCGCCGACGTCCTGCTCGCACTCGGTGCGGAACATGCGATCGTCGTCCACAGCAATGACGGACTCGACGAGATTTCCATCTCGGCACCGACGCTGCTCTGCGAAGTGCTCGATGGAGCCGTTCGCTGCTACGAGCTCGCGCCCGAGGACGCCGGGCTCTCGCGCCATCCTCTCGAAGCTCTAAAGGGAGGTGGAGCGGTCGAGAATGCCGCGATCGCCACGGCGATTCTCGAAGGCGCTCCCGGGGCGCCGCGCGACATCGTTCTGCTCAACGCCGCTGCGGCGCTTCATGTCGCCGGAATCAGCCGATCGATTCGCGAGGGCGTCGACGCCGCACGCGCCTCGATCGATTCAGGAAGCGCCCGCCGGAAGTTGGACGAACTGATCGCGGCGAGCCGCGAGGCCGGAGCCACGGCATGAACGACGTTCTTGCGGAGATCGTCGAGCGAACGCGCGCTGATCTGCTGGCGGAGCCGCTCGACTGGCGAAACCTCAATCGAGCCGCACGCCTGCGCAGCGGCCAGAAGAAGAAGCATTCGTTCTGGTCCGCCGTCCGCAGAGGCTCGACGCCCGGGATCATCGCGGAGATCAAATCCGCCTCCCCCTCGGCCGGTGTGATCGTCAGCTCTCCTGATGTTGCGACGATCGCGCGCGAGTATCGCGATGGAGGTGCCGTGGGCGTGTCGGTGGTGACCGAGCCGCAGTTCTTTCGGGGGGAGCGGAGCTGGCTGCACATCGCCGGAAGCGCATCCGATCTTCCCGTACTGATGAAGGATTTCATCATCGATCCAGTGCAGGTGTATCGCGGTGTCGCGGCAGGTGCCGATGCCGTCCTGCTCCTGGCGTCGATCCTGGAGACCTCGAAGATCCGCGAGCTCATCGCCATTCTCGACGAACTGGACCGCGATGCCGTGGTCGAAGTGCACGATGAGCCCGAGCTGGAGAAGGCGGTGGAGGGAGGGGCGCGCATCATCGGAGTCAACAATCGCGACCTCCGCGATTTCAGCGTCAGTCTCGAAACGTCCGAGCGCCTCGCGAAGCGCATTCCGGCCGGCGTGGTCCGCGTGTCGGAGAGCGGTATTCGCTCGCGTGCCGACATCATCCGATTGA
>DATKDP010000067.1:0-5418 GCA_035546335.1 Thermoanaerobaculia bacterium
CGAAGGCTGTTCCCTTCGAGCAGCTCGCAGACGACGTAGGGCTGCCCTTCATGCATTCCGATGTCGTAGATGGAGACGATGTTCGGATGGTTCAGCGCGCTGGTGGCGCGCGCCTCCGTCTCGAACCGGCGGATCCTCTCCGGATCGCTCGCCACCTCCGGGAGGAGGAACTTGACCGCAACTTCGCGGCCGAGCCGTGAGTCGTGAGCGCGGTAGACCTCACCCATGCCGCCTGATCCGATCAGGCTTCCCAGCTCGTACGGCCCAAGAAATGTTCGCGGCTCTCGTGGCATACTCGCAGCTCCCGGCAGGGGCGTTGAGCAGATCGTCTTTCGAGTGAGAAGATGATTATAGATTGCATCGGACGCCTTTGTCAGACTGTCCGCAGCGCATCAGCGCAGGACGTTGCGTGCCCGAACAGTGACCCGACTGTGCCGGCCGTCTTCGCGGCCGGAGGTCGACGAGCGCGAGCCTCGCTCGACTCCTCATGACAACAACCCCTGCTCGATGCATGATCGACGCGTCGCCGGCCGCGTCGCGGACAGCGCTCAGACGCGGGATGCAGTAAAGAGTCCTATGAGCTCGCCTTCCAATGAAACCCATTGGGAAGATCCGCTGCACGCCGAGTTGGGCGGCACCGTTCCGGAGTGACGCATCCGCAGCAGTTGCCGAAACGCCTCCATTTGGCTAGACTCTAGCCAGAGTTGCGATACGCGATCGTCTTTGCACCGGAGGCACTCGACGACTTGAAACGTCTGCCGCGCGTCGACGCGATGGCGGTCACAGATGCGATCGAGCTGCACCTGAGACATGCTCCGGAAATGCTTTCGAGGAGCCGCATCAAGCGACTTCGGGAAATGACGTCACCACAGTACAGGTTGCGTGTTGATGAGTGGCGAGTGTTCTATGACGTGGTTGGAAATGAAGTCTGGGTACGAGGCGTGGTCAGGAAGTCGGACGTGGAACAATGGCTCGCTCAGTTCGGAGAACGATGATGAAGAAAGTACCGCTATCTGAAGTCAAAGACGATCTCTCCCGCTACGTGCAACTAGCGGCTCGGGAAGAGATTGTGGTGACGCGCCACGGCCGGCCTGCCGCCGTCCTGATCGGATTCGCAGACGAGGACGACTGGTTTGAGTACCAACTCGAGCATGACCCGAGATTTGTTGCTCGCATGGATGCGGCACGGCGCAACCTCCTGGCTGGTCGCGGTGTGCGGATCGAGGAAGTGCGTTCCGAGCTCGGCTTGCCGAGCGGAACTGGACGGCGACCGCGGTCCGACAAGCGAGCCGTTGCTCGCAAATCGGGGAGAGCGAAGAAGCGCGAGCGGTGAAGGCCTCCTCGGTGTGCCGGGGGCGGCGATCTACATGTTCGGTGTACTCATCGCGGCGCCGGCTGTAGTGCCGGACGGGATCTCGTCGCGAACGCGATCGGGAGTCTGGGCGGCTGCGACATGTGCCTCCGAGGTTCCCTCGGTGAGGGGGGCGGTGTCAGGGGGAACGAGATCATCGCAGGACGTCGCGTGCTCTCGAACAGTGACCCGACTGTGCCGGCCGCCTTCGCGGCCTTCCGACGGACTGCCCATGATTCGTGACCCCGCCCTCACGGGCGGGGCTGAGGTTGTTGCGGCCGCCTTCGCGGCCGGAGGTCGACGACTGCGAGGCTGGCTCGACTCCTCGTGACAACAACGCCTGCTCTCTCGCCTCGCTCCTTCGTCAGCCTCGCTGCTCTGGAATCGCTCTGCCTCACGCCGCCGCGGCCTCTCGCCTCTCGTCCCTCGCCTCTCGTCCCTCGCCTCTCGCCTCTCCAGCCTCCAGCCTCTAGCCCCCCTCTAGCCTCGGCCTCACGTCGTCGCAGGCGGAACGATGTACGACATGTGCTGGATGATCTTCCACGTCCCATCCCCCTGACGACGGAGCACGACGAGGTAGCGGCCGGTCACATCCATCGCCTCCCCACCCGGAGGCGTGAGTCGCTGCGAGAACTCGCCGGTGTCGTAGGCGAGATCGCCGCTCACTTCGAGCCTGTCCGATCGCGCCTCGACGTTGCTCGCCATCGGGAAGTCGCGCTGGAACGCCTGCTCGATCTCTCCCTTTCCGCGGGCGAGTGGGGCTTCGGGATTCCCGATGACGGACTCGTCGGTGTAGAACGCGGCGACGGTGGCCGCGTCGTCGCGCTCCGCGGCAGCGATCCAGTCGCTTCGGACCTTTTCGACGGCGGTGCGGTCCGCCCGCGCGTCATGTTGCGGAGCGGCCGGCTCGGCAGGCGCTTCGGCCGCAGGCTGCGGAGCACAACCGAATACCAGGAGCCCCAGGATCAGAAAAACGACGACAATGCGCATAAACCCTCCTCTTTGTTTCTGTCGAAATATTGGTCCGTCGCGCGCGAGACGCAACAATCACTCTGCCGGCAGATAGCGGAAGTGCCCCGTGATCCGCCAGGCGAAGAGCACGTCCTCGACCTTCGGTCCTGCGCCGATGTTGTGAAGGATCTGATGTCGCGCGCCCTCGCGGGAGCGGCGATCGACGACGATACCGATGTGCGGGACGCCCGCGCCCAGATCCCAGGTGACGAGATCGCCGGGAAGGTAGCGGCGAGGGTCGCGGCTCACGGGAAGCGTTTCTCCGTGACGCCGGAAGAACGTCTGCAGATTGGGCACGCGCCGATGATCGATGTTGGAGTCGGGTCGTGTCAGGCCCCAGTTCGTCGGATATGCCGTGAAGGCGCGTTGCATGTCCTCGTGCACGCGCTGCTGAAGATCGATCCCGATGCGACGATAGACGCGGATGATCTCATCGGTGCAGACGCCCGTTCCGCCCGGAACGTCGCCTCCCGGATACGCCATCCGGACGTAGGCCCCGTCGTAGCGTACCGGAAGGTCCGCCCGCTCCATCGCCGCGGCGACGAGCTTCCTTCGAAGCGTGTCGGCGGAAAGCTCTGCCTGCGAGGCAAGAGGCACCAGCGCCGATGTCAGTAGACCGACGACTGCCGAACGAACGAAGGGCATCTCATATGCTCGGACGCCTCTGTCGCGCGAGAAGTTCCGAACAAAAAGAGAGATCGTTCAAAGGGTTTGCGGGGCGGTGGGTGAGAGCGTCGCGGATGATTCGGGGGCGGGCGCGGGACGCCCGCTCTCCAGGCGGCGTGGCAAGCCCTCGGATTTGTCCTTCGCGCAGATGCTTCGTCCCTACGAGGGGCACGGGAATGTTTGCGGGGCGGTGGGTGACGGCTTCGCGGATGACACGGGGGCGGGCGCGGGACGCCCGCTCTCCCCTGCGGCGATTGGATAGATCATGGCAAGCACCCGGACGAAGCTATTGCGCTGCGTTGCGGCGTGGCAAGCCCTCGGGTCTGTCCCTCGCGGAAATGTTTCGTCCCTACGACCGCGGGCGGGGATGCACCTTCACATTGTCGATCAGGCGCGTCGTTCCGATCCGCACCGCGCCGGCGAGAAGGAGGTCGCGATCGAGATCTTCCGGGGGAAGGAACGTCTCGGGGTCGACGACGGTGAGATAGTCGAGAACGATCTCCGGGTCCGAAGCGAGTGACTCGCGCATCGCCGTGTCGATCTCTTCGGCCGAGCCCGCTCCCGACTCCAGCCGGCGCTTTCCCTCGAGCAGAGCACGGAAGAGCGCAGGAGCCAGGGCTCGCTCCTTCGCCGACAGGTAGGCGTTGCGCGACGACATCGCCAGCCCGTCCGCCTCGCGCATCGTCGCACCGAACGCGAGACGAACCGGGACATCCAGATCACGAATCATGCGGCGGACGGCGGCGCACTGCTGCGCATCCTTCTCGCCGAAGACTGCGACGTCGGGCATCACGATGTTCAGCAGTTTGAGAACCACGGTCGCGACCCCCTCGAAGTGTCCGGGACGGCGCTCTCCTTCGAGCGGCAGCGCGACGCTTCCGGGGCGTACGCGCGTCGTCGCCCCTTCGGGATACATCGTCTCCACCGGGGGGAGAAAGAGAAGGTCCGCCCCTCTCTCTTCGAGGAGCTCGCGATCCCGCTTCTCGTCGCGCGGATATTCTTCGAAGTCCTCGTTCGGTCCGAACTGCGCCGGATTGACGAAGATCGATACGACCGTGAAATCGGCCCCCTCACGCCCGGCGACATCGATCAGCGAGAGATGCCCCTCGTGGAGATATCCCATCGTCGGAACGAAGCCGATCGTTCGCCCCTCCTCTCGCGCTCGACGGACCAGCGAACGGACCTCATCGACCGAGCGCGCGATCTCCATCACTCTTTTTCCGCTTCGCCTTTCAGTGCGGCGCTCTCCGCGGCGCCGGCATAGAGACGCTGCAATTCCTCGTCGCTGGCCACGTGAAACGACTCGCGCGTCACGTCGGGGAATCCACCCTCGCGCACGTCGCCGGCATAGCGTCCGATCGCGTCGCTCATGACCGCCGCGAGATCGGCATATCTGCGAACGAACTTCGGCGTGTGCTCCTGGTAGAGTCCGAGGAGGTCGTGCAGCACGAGCACCTGGCCGTCGCAGGCGGGTCCGGCGCCGATTCCGATCGTGGGGATCGCGATTCGCTCGGTGATGAATGCCGCCAGCTCGGCCGGCACGCACTCGAGCACCAGCGCAAAGCATCCCGTTTCCGCCAGCGCGACCGCCTCGTCGATCACCCGCTTCGCGTCGTCCGCCGCCTTCCCCTGCAGTTTGAATCCGCCGAGCACATTGACCGATTGCGGCGTGAGCCCCACGTGACCCATCACCGGAATCTCGGCATCGAGAATCGCTTCGATCGTTCGGATGCGGCTCGCCTTCCCCCCTTCCACCTTCACCGCGTGCGCGCCGGCCCGGACGAACGCTCCTGCATTCCGCACCGACTCCTCGAGCGAGACGTGGTACGACAGATACGGCATATCGCCGACGATCAGTGCGCGCCGGGCACCGCGAGCGACAGCGCGCGCGTGATGGAGCATCTCCTCCATCGTCACGCTCAGCGTGTCGGGATGCCCGAGGACGACCATGGCCAGCGAGTCGCCGACGAGGATGATGTCGATGCCCGCCTCGTCGACGATGCGGGCGGTGGGAGCGTCGTATGCGGTGAGCATCGCGATCCGGCGGGCTCCCTTCATGCCGCGGATCATCGGAACGGTGGTCTTCTTCGCCTCGGGCTTCGCGTCGGCCATCAGAACCTCCTGCGGGCCGAAGGGCGGCACGTCGGCGCACTGCCGGCGGCGGCGCACGTTCGGATCGATGTCGCGGGCCTGCGATCACCGTCCTGCGCCGCATGGCGGCTGCTTCACGACCGTTCCGTCTCGGTCCGCTCTACTCAGGATCCAAGCGGTGCGTAATACTGCGTCCCCTTCTGCACGCCGGCGATCTGATCGACCAGCGCATCAAAATGGTCGGGAGTGTGAACAAAGTCGATGCCGTTCGTATTCACCACGAGAAGAGGCGTTTCGTC
>DATKDP010000068.1:0-18850 GCA_035546335.1 Thermoanaerobaculia bacterium
CGAGATCGTTCTGCCGCAGAAGCTGGACCATCCCTTCGTCGGCTGGGCGATGCAGGCGCAGTTGTGGCAGGTGCTGGAGAAGGGCTGCAGAGTCTTCATGACTCCGCCTCCCTTCGATCACAGCAAGCTGTTCGTCGTCGACGAGATCTGGACGTTGATCGGCTCGTCGAACTGGGATCCGCGGAGCTTGCGGCTGAACTTCGAGCTCGGAGTGGAAACCTGGGATCGCGAGCTGGCCGCGAGGATCGGCGCGCTGATCGACGCGAAACGAAATCAGGGTCGCGAGATCACGCTCGCCATGATGGACGGGCGCTCCGTCCCCGTGCGGTTGCGCGACGGGATTGCACGGTTGTTTTCGCCCTATCTGTGAAACGAGGAGCGCGCCGCTCGGGATGGCAGCAGGGAGTGTGGCCGAAGATTCCGATCTTCGGCCCGGTGACGGACGACGGTGTGAGCGATGGGGACACTCGGCCACGGACTGATCTGGCACTTGGTCACATTGGACCGATGACAGCGTGGCCGTGCCGTCATCCTGAACGAAGGCGGCGTGCGGGTGTGAGTGAAGGATCTGCGTTCTTAGATAGTTGCCTGAAGGAGCAATGACTCAGAATCTGCCGACGATTCGCTCGAGGCGCTCGCGATAGAGAGGGCTGAGCGAGAAGGTGGTCGTCCCGCCGAGGATCACGGTGTAGTCGCCCTTGCCTTCGTGGCGCAGCTCGCGGATCCGATCGACGTTGACGATCACCGATCGCTGGATCCGCACGAAACGCGATGGGGATAGTTTGCGCTCGATGGAGATCATCGTGTCGCGATAGAGGAATGACTCGTTCCCGCGCCGGATGCGGACGTAGTTCCCGGCCGCCTCGATCCAGTCGATCTCTTCCGCTCGGAGGAAGAGGATGCGCGATCCCGACCGGACCACCAGGCGGTGCAGCTCTGATGTGCGGTCGGAGATCAGGCCGGCGAGTGCGACGTAGTCGACGGGCGTCGCCCTTTCGCCCTTCTCGATGAGGCTCGCAGCTCGCGCCAGTGCGGCGTGAAATTGTTCCGGCTCGATCGGTTTGAGGAGATAGTCGATCGCGTGAACGTCGAAGGCGCGGAGTGCATATTGATCCCATGCCGTGGTGAAGATGATCGCCGGAGTCTCTGCAGGATCGAGCGCGCGGACGACGTCGAAACCGTCGACCTCCGGCATCTGAATGTCGAGCAGGACGAGATCGGGTCGCAGCTCGAGAATCGCTTCGATCGCTTCCCGCCCGTTTTCCGATTCACCACAGACGACGAAGCCCGCCGATCCCTCCAGCATGCGTGTGATGTGCTGGCGAGCGAGCGGCTCGTCGTCGACGACGAGCGCCCGGAGACGGCTCACGACTCACCCTTGCGCACGAGCGGCAGATCGATCGCAACGCGCAGCCCGCGTCCGCTGTCGGGAATTTCGAATCGGATCGCCTGCGCATCGCCGTAGAGCTGCGCGAGCCGCGAGCGGGTCGTCGAGAGCCCGATGCCCAAACGCTCGGGCAACGCCGTCATCCCCTCGCCATCGTCTTCGATCCGGAGCTGCAGTGAATCGCCGGAGCGGCGAGCGATGATGGAGATCGTCCCGCCGGCGGCTTTCGTTGCGACGCCGTGCCGTACGGCGTTCTCGACGATCGGCTGCAGCAGAAGCGACGGAACGAGACAATCGAGGATCTCGTCTTCGATGGCTCGCTCGATGCGCAGGCGTTCGCCGAACCGGATTCTCTCGATCTCCAGATAACGATCGAGCAGCGCGAGCTCGTCGCGCAGGGCCACTTCATCGTCCGCGGTGGACAGCGATGCACGAAGCAGCGTGCTCAGACTATGTGTCATCGACGAGGCCCGCAGCTGGTCGCTGCGGATCAGCGAAGCGACGGAATTGAGTGTGTTGAAGAGAAAGTGCGGATGGAGCTGCATTCGCAGCACCTGGAGTCGGGCCCGCGTGAATCGCATTCGCAGCTCGGCCGACCGTCGTTCCCTCTCGCGCGACTCTCTCTCGAAACCGAGTGCGTGTCCGATGTGCAGTACCGCGAAGGAGAGAATCAGCTTGAGAGTCACGCCGTCACCCGAGCCGCGGGAAAGAACCCGTCGGAGGATTCCGTCGTCCGATGCCCTGATCTGATATCCGGAAGCAATCATCGCCGTCGGGAATGCCGCTTCGGTCGCAATCGCCAGGGCGAAGACGATGGTGAACAGCAGCAAACCGTTTCGAATCCACGTCTCCGCCGTCACGGGGAATCGCCGGCCTGCAAGGTGAATCAGAGGCATCACCAGCCCCCAGAGCGTCCAGGCGGCGATCTTCGGCATCAGCAGATCGGCGGTCACCGGCTCGCCTGCGGCGCGCATCGAGATCGCAAAGAGGAGGTTGAACCAGATGCCGAGAAGGGTGAAAAGAAGCGCGAGTGCGAGCGCTTCGAGCAGAGTCGAGTGGATGACCGGCATCGGCGACCGGGGTTGTGTCACCTGCGACCACGCGCCCGGTACGATGTCACGCGGCATCGGTCTTCCTTGCGATACTCGCCTTGCCGAAATCGTGTCCGCCACCGATCGCCAGTCTCCAGATCGAGGAGTCGTGGTGCTCGACCGCGTTGCCCGTCCCATCGAAGCCGGCGACCGCCGGCACGCGCTCGATCTCGATCTCGCCATCGCTGCCCACGCGGAGGGTGATCGATGAGGGAGGAGGACCGGGGAGGGCGAGGGCCTCTTCGGCGAGTCGCATCAGGGAACCGTCGGGGATCGACAGGTCGAGCGCGGCCGCCTGCGCTTCGATGGCGATCTCGAAATGCGAAGGTGAGAGAACGCGCTCCACCTCGAGTCTCGCCCGGACCAGGTCGAGCTCGCGCCTGACCGAGCCGCCGGATCGAGCCAGAGTCGCACGAAGAAAATCAGACAGACGAAAGACGAGCGCTTCGGCGCGCGTGGCGTCCGATTGGATGAGCGACTCCATCGCGTCCAGCGCGCGGAAGAGAAACACCGGACGAAGTCGTGAGATCGAGGCTTCGAGCTCGAGGCCGGAGATCTCCTGCTCCAGTCTCGACGCTTCGAGATCGCGGTCGCGGAAGCGGCGCCAGGCGTCGAGCGCACTTCCCGCGAAAGCGATTGTCCAGTAGATGAGGAATCCGAAGGTGATGTGGCGCGGCAGACGCACGAGCGCGACTTCGAATGCGGAATCGTCGCCGTGAGGCATGAGCGGCCGCACGAGCAGATAGATGCCGAGGTGAAAAAGGGGAAAGACGATCATCGCGGCGACGAAATGAACCGGTAGCGAACGTTTCCATCCCGGGCCGAAGAGCGGGAAGCGCCGCGTCAGATGAAGAATCGGAATCCCCAGAAGCGTCCATTCGATCCAGGTGAGCATCGACCAGCTTCTCGTGGCGACGGTGGCGGAACCGCCGGCTGCTTCGTTGAGCAGAAGGAGTACCACACCGATGGCGGGCCAGGCGAGGAGAATCCACGAGATGTCGCGCGCTCGATTCTGCACAGTGACCGTCCTCATGGTAGTCATCTTCGCGAGGACGGTACAACAGTTCGGACCTTCGTATGAACGACTTCGTCACGCCGCGACACTCTCTCGTCACTTTCCTCTCTCCGAAGCGCTTCCGGTCGTGACTAATTGAGCACCATGGGACCGCGATCAAGCCGGGCTCGAGCTCGTTGGACCCGTCTCGCCTCCGGAAGGGTGCCCGCTCTTTTGGCACTCCTCCTCGCCTCGGAGATCGTCTACGCGGCACTCGCTTTCCTCGATGCGACCAGCGGCGTCGTCGCAGTCTCGCGCTTTCTGATCGTGATGCTCGTCCTGTTCATGCTCTATGCGGGCGCGGTCGCCCTCGTCACACGCGGTATCGAGCAGAACGGGCTCACCATCATCGTCGCCGGGGCGATTCTGTTCCGTCTGACTCTTCTTCCCGCAGGATTGCCGCCCACGATGACCACAGCGGAGCGAATCGATGCGCTGTCGCATGACGTTCGCGGCCGGGCTGTCGCGTTCGAGCGATTCCTCCTCTATGACCATGATCTGTGGCGCTTCCTCTGGGAGGGTCACGTCTCGTCCCACGGTCGCAGCCCCTACCGCTTCGCCCCTGCAGATCCGCGGCTCGATGGCCTCGACGACGAGGGGAGAGGTGATTCGTGGGAGCTGATTCGGTCGCGAGTCAACAATTCGGAGCTGACGAGCGTCTATCCTCCTCTCGCGCAACTGCTGTTCGTCTTCTCTCACGCAATCGCACCAGCCAGCGTTGTGGTGTTCAAGTCGATCGTCGTTCTGATCGATCTCGCAGCGATCGGTGTGATGGTCGCAATCCTGCGCCTGCTGGGACGGCCGCCCGAACAGGTCGTTCTATATGCCTGGAATCCACTGGTCGTCAAAGTCTTCGCCGGCAGCGGACACTTCGATGTCCTCGTCGTCCTGGCCCTCGCGGTTCTGCTCCACGCCGTTCTGGTTCGGAGTCGCTGGGTGGCGGCGCTCGCATTCGCCGGGTCGGTGATGGCGAAGCTCGTTCCGATCGTATTGCTGCCCCTCGTGCTCGTCCGCATCGGCTGGAGGAGAGCGTCGATCGTTTTGGTCCCCTGCTTCGTGATCCTCGCCGCGATCGCGGCAGCGAGCACGCTCAGCGGAGTGTCGGCTTTCGGGCGGGAGTGGGAATTCAATGCCGGAGTGTACGCGCTGCTCCGGTTCTGGATCGGCGACGCGCAGATCGCGCGCCTCGCCTGCGCTGGCGCATTCGCTGCCATTGCGCTGCTGCTGCTTCGCCGCGACGACCGGTCGTTCGACGCCTTCGCAGTTCTCGGCTCGCTCATCCTCGGTGCGCTTCTTCTGCTGAGTCCCGTTGTCACGCCGTGGTACGTCACCTGGCTTCTCCCGTTCGCCCTCGTCGCGAGGCATTCGAGCTGGTTCGTCTTCACGGCTCTGGTCTGTCTCGCGTTCGTGGTCATGGTCGACGGGCGTGAGTACCCCCTCGTCCAGATTCTCGAATACTCGCTGCTTGGAATCATCCTGCTGCGCGAGATTCGCGTCAGCTCGTTCGCTCTGTTTCAGCCGGCATCCCGGCTTCGGCCGGTTGCCATTTCCCCTACCATTGAAAGGAGTCATCCATGAAAACCCTCGTTGCAGTGATCTTTTTTGCAGTTCTCTTCCCGGCGAGCCTCGGCGCTCAGGGCAGCGGATCGGTGCCGTCGAGCGACCTGGTCGTGACGCGGGACGTCACCGGCACGATCTTCGAGATCGATCTCGAAAAGAATCTCGTGATCGTGGAGACGGAGGCGAAGGCGAGATATCGATTCGAGATCGCGAAGAAAACCAAGCTGAAGGCGGAGAAGAAAAGCGCTCTGGCCGGGAAGAAGAAGATCGAGCTCCCCGATTTTCAGAAGGGACAGCCGGTCCGGATCACCTACCGCCCCGACAAGCCGGAGATGGCAACGGAGCTGCGCCTGCTGCCGGCGCCATCCACGGCAGGGGTCGACCTCTAGCGCGACGACAGACGACGGCAAACCAGAAACCAGAAACCAGAACCCAGAAACCAGAAACCAGAAAGAACACCTGTCTGCCATCTGTTCGTTTCTGGTTTCTGGATTCTTGAAGCCGAACTCTGAGAAGCCGGGCGCGGGCTCGGGCTCGGGTGGCTCAGTCGGTTGAGCGCAATCTGGTCAGTCTCTGTGCGATGCGGTCGAGAACGGCCTTGTTGTCATGCGGAGGACTGATTCAACCCGGATCAGGTTTCAGTCGCGAATCATGCAACCGGCGCCTTTCCCGCACCCGCACCCGCGCCCGCGCCCGCGCCCGGTCTTTGACTCTCAAATTTCAAATATGTTTGGGTAGTTTCTAGTTTCTAGTTTCTAGTTTCTAGTTTCTGGTTTCTACTATCTGAGCCATCGCGGCTTCGCGCGGAGAACCTTCCGGTAGATCGGACACGACTCCTCGTGTGCACCGGCGAGGTAGCCGGTGCTCAGCAGAAACTCTCCCGTGATCTCCCCGCCGGTGAAGACGAAGGTCTTGCGGAAAAGCCGCACCCACTCGTCCCTCCCGCGGGGATGATGCGCATCGAGCCACGCGAGGAACGAGCCATGCCGCTGGCGGAGCTCGAGAATCGTCCGCGCGTTGGTCACCGCGGCATCGATCTTCAGCCGATTTCGAATGATCCCTTCGTCGCGAAGCAGTCTCGCCTTGTCACGAGCTCGGTAGCCTGCCACGCTCTCGACGCGAAAATGATCGTACGCGCGGCGAAAGCTCTCGCGCTTTTTCAGAATCGTCAGCCACGACAGCCCCGCCTGGTTGATCTCGAGGATCAGCCGCTCGAACAACCCATCGTCATCGGCGATCGGAAAGCCGTACTCCTTCGCATGGTAATCGCGATGAAACTCGAGAGCCGGTGCGACGCTGCAGTAGCTCATCTCGATCGTTCCTCTGCTACACGTTGAACCGGAAGTTGATCACATCGCCATCCTGGACGACATACTCCTTCCCCTCCGAGCGGAGCTTGCCCGCCTCGCGGCACTTCGCTTCGCTCCCCAGGCGCACGAGATCGTCCCACCGCACCACCTCGGCCCGGATGAATCCCCGTTCGATGTCGGAGTGGATTTTTCCGGCTGCTTTCGGAGCGGTCAGGCCGCGGTGGATGGGCCAGGCGCGGCACTCATCCGGTCCGACGGTCAGAAGGGAGATCAGATCGAGCAAAGAATAGGCGGCACCGATGAAGCGCGCGATCGCCGGTTCCGTCAATCCGAGAGAGGTGATGAACTCTTTCTGCTCGTCGGGCGACATCTGTGCGATGTCCATCTCGACTTCCCCCGAGAGCACGACGAGCCCGAGACCTGCCTCTTGCGCGTGCGCCGCCAGATCGGCTGATGGAGGATTCGACGCCTCCGACTCCGGCACATTCAACACCAGAAGCAGCGGCTTCTGCGAGAGGAAGCGATATCCCGACACCATCGCCCACGCGGCGGGCGGCAGTCCTTCGACACTCCGGAGGGGAGCTCCGTTCTCCAGCGCCGACTTCAGAGTCTCGAGAACCTCGAGCTCGCCCGTCTTGCTCTTTTCCTTCCGCAGGCGCTCGACGCGCTTCTCGATGATGAGGAGATCGGCGAGATTCATTTCGTCTTCCAGATTCCTCGCATCCGTCAGAGGCGTGGGAGCTTCGCCACCCGATCCCGTGAATCCTCGGAGAACCTGGCAGAGAGCGTCGACCTCGCGCATGGCAGCGAGGGTCTGGGTGTCGAAGCTCTCCCCTTGCGCCGTCGCGCCGGCTGCGACATCGGTGAAGATGATCTCGGCGAAGGTGGTCTTTTTCGGACTGTAGAGGTTCGCCAGCGCCGTGACCCGCTCATCGGGAACGCGGACGGAGCCGAGATTCGTCTTCCCGCGCGCGGCTCCGAGCCCCGTCTCGGCCGACAGACCGGTCAGCGCGTTGAACACGGTCGACTTGCCGCTGCCGGGAAATCCCACCAGACCGATCTTCATGTCGTTGCTCCCTCTGAATCGCGCTCGTCGTGCGAGCCGCTGGTTCGCGTGCGATTCTAGCCGAAGGCGCACTCACGTCTATGCGCCCCATGGGAAACTATGGACCGAATGGGTCGTCGTACTAGCACTCGTCCCACCGTCATCCTGAGTGAGGCGGACGGGTGGGCGTGAGCGAAGGATCTGCGTTCTTAGACAGTTGCCGATCGCAGATGATTCACTCACACCCTGCCCCCGCCTCGTTCAGGATGACGGACCGTTTTTGGTTTACGATCATCTCGAGGAGGCGATCATGAGAGACCGCATACGATTCCGGCACAGCGTGCTGCTGACACTGCTCCTTCTCGCCGTCGTCACGGCAGCGGCCCTGACACTTTTTCCCCGTGATGCCGAGGCGCTGGGTGTCAGCGGTTACGCGCAGGTCGGGCGACTGGAGTTTCATTACACCCCCGAGTCGGGGAAGGTGAAGGCGCGGGTGTCGCTCGCATCGGGGATTGCTCTGCCGTATGAACCGAAGTCGGAGCGCGACGAGGAGATGCTCTTCAGAATGGCCGAGCTGCTCGCGCACGACAGAGTGAACATCCTGGTCGAGGCGAAGGACGACCGAATTCGCTCGTTCCAGGTTCTGGTGCGCTGAGGCCCCTTGACCACGCGAAGCGAGATTCGCCAGCGGTGGCGTCACCACAAGGTTGCGGTCAATGGGGTGACGCTCCACTATGTGGAAGCAGGAAGCGGCCCGCTGGTCCTCCTGCTCCATGGGTTTCCCGATTTCTGGTACACGTGGACGCATCAGATCGCCGCGCTGTCCGCCGCCGGCTTTCACGTGGTCGCTCCCGATCTTCGGGGTTACAACGTTTCGGACAAGCCGCGGGGTGTCTCGAGCTATTCGATCGAAACGCTCGCCGGCGACGTCGCGGCGCTGATCGAGCACTTCGGCCGCGGTCCGGCAATGGTCGCCGGTCACGACTGGGGTGGCGTCATCGCCTGGTATCTTCCGCGGCTTCGACCGGACCTGGTCGAGCGACTCGTCATTCTCAACGTCCCCCATCCGCTGGCAGTGCTGCGAGCGATGCGCTCGCCGCGGCAGATCGCAAGATTCTGGTATCAGTTCTTCTTTCAGATCCCGCTGCTGCCCGAGAAGCTCCTTCTGGCGAAGGATTGCAGGCGGCTTCGGATGGCGATGACGCGCCTCGCCGTATCTGCAGAGGCATTCACCGACGCCGATCTCGAGCGGATGGCTCGGGCATGGAAGAGGCCCTATGCGATGACGGCGGCGCTCAATTATTACCGCGCGCTCTACCGGCGCAGCCCGTTCGGGATCACCGGAGGCGTCCCCGTCGACAGCCGAGTGCTCCTCATCTGGGGAGAGCGCGAACGCGTCTTCATTCCCTCGAGCGTCGAGGCGACGATCAGGCTGGTGGACAATCTCGAGATCGTCCGCATCGAGGGAGCGGGACACTTCGTCCATCTCGACCGGCCCGACGAGGTCAGCGAGGCGATGATTCGATTCCTCCGGGAATGATCCGCACTGTCTGACAGTGCGGTTCATTCCCGGATTCATGATGACGGCGCCGGGTAAAGCCGGCGTAAAGAATCAGCGAGGGCCCTTCGAGATCATAGGATCCTTGCGTATCCTGTCGGTACGACTGTGGCGCCATCCGGGAGATTCGCATGACGAAGATCGATCTGTTTCGAAACGACAGGACCGTCGTGACCTTTCAGCCTGGTGAAACGATTTTCAGCGCCGGCGATCGCGGCGAGGTGATGTACTACATCAAGGAGGGAGAGGTCGACATCATCGTCGACGAGGATCTCGTCTTCACCGAGAGTGAAGGAGACATCTTCGGGGAGATGGCGCTGCTCGACCATTCACCGCGCAGCGCGACGGCTGTCGCGAAAACCGCATGCACGCTCGTCCCCGTCGACGAGCGGCGCTTCCTCTTCCTCGTACAGCAGACGCCGTTCTTTTCCATTCAGGTGATGCGCATCATGGCCGAGCGGCTTCGCCGCGAGAACCGGCGACAGAGCCGTCGATGAGGAAGTGGCCGAACTTAGACGCCGAATCGGAGCAACGCGATCGTCATGATCAGTCCGATTGTCACGACGGCATACCGGACGAACCGCCGCCCGAAACGATGCGCGACATGCGCGCCGAGGTATCCGCCGAGGATTGCGCCGGCGGCCATGACGAGAGCGTCGACCCAGATCACCGCTGCGGCGATGATGAACCAGATGGCGGCCACGCCGTTGATGCAGAGAGCGAGGACGTTCTTCAGGCCGTTCATCTGATGCAGATCGGTCATGCCGATCAGTCCCAGCGCCGCGAGCATCAGAATTCCGATTCCGGCTCCGAAGTAGCCGCCGTAGATTCCGACGAGAAACTGGAAGGCGAACGCTGCTGCGATCCAGCGGCGTGATCCGCTCTCGTGGGCGGATGCGAGCCCCTGCATCCGGCGCGAGACGATCTCTTGTCCTGCGAAGAGGAGGGTCGCACCGAAGATGAGCAACGGGACCAGGCGCGCGAACGTCGCCGGCGAGGTGCGCAGCAGGAGAATGGCGCCGACGATCCCGCCGAGAAGCGAAGGAATCGCGAGGTAATAGAGCCAGCGCTTTGCGGTGGCCAGATCGCGGCGGAACCCGACGGCTCCGGCGAACGAGCCCGGCCAGAGAGCGACGGTGCTCGTCGCGTTGGCCAGAATCGGATCGCGGCCGAGCCACAGAAGAGTAGGAAACGAGATGAGCGTTCCGCCGCCGGCGATCGAGTTGATCGCGCCTGCGAGTCCTGCTGCGACGAAGATGATCAATTGTTCCAGGAGTGTCACGGTTTGCGATTATGGCATTCCAGGTGCTCCTCTCCTGCCGGTTATTTCCGCGCTCGAGAGGGCCGGAGAATTTCCCGTTGGAAAAGTCGAGTGTCACCCCGCTCGCTGGCGAACGCTTTGCAGTTCTCGCGTCCGCATCTCGGGATCCGGGAGGAGCGTTCATGCAGTGCCCCTCGAAACTTCACTCGATCACCATCGCGCTCGTTCTGGCTGCGTCCGTCGAGCGGGAAGCGTTCGGGCAGCGGGCCGTGGCGCTTGGCGGCGAAGAGCAGACCGTCATCCGTGTGGCACGCCAGGTCTCGCCCGCCGTCGTCAGCGTCGCCCGGCGCGGAGGATCGGGGTCGGGTGTGATCATCCGCAACGACGGAGTCGTCCTCACCAATGCGCATGTGGTCGGGAATGCAACCGCTGTCGACGTGAAGCTGGCCGATGGGCGTGAGCTGCGCGGAACGGTCGTCGGGCGCGACACGCCGACCGACATCGCCGTGATCCGCATCCCCCTCTCCGGACTTCCCGCCGCCACACTCGGCGATTCTGATCGTCTCGAAGTCGGACAGATGGCGATCGCGATCGGGAATCCGCTCGGCCTGGAACGAACGGTCACGCGCGGGGTCGTGTCGGCTCTCAATCGCGATCCGTTCGGTCTCGAGCTGGGCGGCATGATCCAGACCGACGCGGCGATCAACCCGGGCAACTCCGGAGGGCCGCTTCTCGATTCGAACGGCCGCGTGATCGGAATCAACACCGCCGTCCTCCGCGGAACCACGGGACTCGGATTCGCCGTTCCCATCAATCTCGCCCGCGATGTGAGCGAGCAGATTCTCACCACCGGTCGCGTCAGCCGTGCGTTCCTCGGAATCGGCTACGGCGACATCGATCCGGAGCTCGCCGCGCAGTTCCGGCTGCCCGTGCGGCAGGGAATCATCGTTCTCCAGGTGGTCGCCGGCTCCCCGGCGGCGCGCGGCGGAATTCGGGTCGAGGACATCATCACCCGGATCGATCAGACCGCAATCGAGACGGGCGGCGATCTGCGCCGCGCGCTTCGGGAGAAGAAGCCGGGCGACGCCGTGACCCTCACGGTCGTCCGTCCGACGGGGCGGCAGGAAACGATCCGCGTCCAGCTCGCTGAATCCCCTGCGCGATGAGCCTACCCAAAAATATTTGAAATTTGAGAGTCAAAGGCCGGGCGCGGGCTCGGGTCCGGGCGCGGGCTCGGGAAAGGCGGTTGCCCGCTTCGGGACTGAACCTGGTCGGAGTTGAGTATCTCGGTTCTCCGCATGACCACAAGGCCTTTCTCGACCGCATCGCACAGATACTTGACCAAATTGATCAAATCCCGGCGCCCAACCGAGTGAGCCACCCGAGCCCGAGCCCGCGCCCGCGCCCGAGCCCGGCTTCTATGATCAACTGAGAGACGAATCCTCAGACTTCGGTTTCAAGAACCTAAAAACACTTCTACGGCCGTTCGAGCCCCGTTGCGATCGGATTCCCCTCGGCGATCCATGCGTCGAGCCCTCCGACCAGCGCCGCGACATCGGAGAAGCCGTGCTGCCGCAGCAGCAGTGCCGCGTAGCCGCTCGATTCTTCCGCCGGACAGCTGCAGTACGTCACGATTCCCCTGTCGCGAGGAAGATACGGAACCTCGCCCGCAACATAGGCGACCGGAATGTGAAGCGAGCCCGGGATGTGCCCGGCGAGATAGGAATTCATGTCGCGAACATCGATGACCGCGACTCCTCCTTTCTCGATGCGCTCGCGTAGTGCGGAGACTGAAATGATCGGAATCGGGTCTCCGGCCGGTTGAGCGGCGCTCGGGACGGTCGGAGTCGCGCGCGGAGTCGAGCCCGCCGCGAGGAACCAGACGAGGCCGAGAACGACGGCGGCACTGACACCACCGCCGAACGCAGAAAGAAGGAACCGGCGTCGCGCTCCGGTTCCCGGTGAAGACTGCCGGCCGCTTTTCGATGGAGTGCTCGTTCGCCGTTTCATGGTGTCCATTTATACAGATTGCGGAGCCTCCTTGCGAGCTGACCCGGTCACACACGAATGTGATTCGGGTCACGTATACTCCCCGCATGATCACGCCGCAGGAGATCTTCGATGCGCTTCGAGGCATCGTCGTCGGCCAGGACGATGCGCTGGAGGAGGTGTCTGTCGCACTCGTCAAGCACCTCGTCGGACACCCGGCGGGGAACATCCTGCTCGTCGGGAACTCCGGTTCGGGAAAGACGACGCTGATGCGCGCGGTCGAAGGGTTTCTCGAGAGCAGAGAGGAACTGAAGCATCACGCCAACATCGTCCGCATCAACGCGAACGTTCTGGCCGAGGATCGGCAGGGGACGGGACGCGCGGTATTCGATCGCCTCTATCGCAATGCCGTGAAGATGCCGGGAGGTCAGTCGCTCGAGGAGATCATCCACCGGATGGAGCGTGGAATCGTCTTCGTCGACGAGGTCGACAAGATCCGCGCCTCAGTCGGCGGCGTGCCGAATGTTCGAGGCATCGTGGCCCAGGAAGCGCTCCTGACGTTGATGGAGAACGAGAATGTGGAGTTCGAGATCGAAGCGCCACTGCGCGCCACGGTCAGAATGAACACCGCCTCGCTGCTCTTCGTCGCCGGCGGTGCCTTCGAAGAACTGTACGACGATGTGCTGAGGCGAGCGACGATCGGAACCGACGTGGTACCGCTCAAGCCTGTAGTCGTCGTATCCCAGTCGGGGGACGTGCGAGAGGAGCTCCCTTTTCACCTTCGCTACTATCTGCGCTACGACGATCTGTTCAGGTACGGCATGACTCCGCAGTTCATCTCCCGTTTCGAGTCGATCATCGTTCTCAACGATCTCGGTGAGAGCGAGCTGGCGCGGATCTTCATCGATCCCGACGCCTCGATCTTCCGTATCTCCCGCGAGTACTTTCAGCGCTTCGATGTGGAATTGCAGATCACCCGCGCAGCCGTCCAGGCGATCGCCTGGGAAGCGTCGCGGCAGAAGCGGCTCGGTGCCCGCGCTCTTCGCGAGGTCTATCGCAAGATCATCCGGTCGCTCGAGTTCGATCCCCGCCAGCGAAAAGTGCCCGGGACCGACGCTGATAAAAACGTGATCGTGATCAGCGAAGAGATGGTGAAGAGGGCGATTCAACATTCGCAGCAAGGGGCGAAATGACGGAGCAGGGTTTTCTGTCGAAGCTCAAGCGCGGTCTCTTCATGACGCACACCGAGATCATCGAGAAGATGAAGGAGGCGGTGACTCCTGGCCTCGGTATCGATCAGGGAGTCATCGATGCGCTCGAGGAAGGACTGATCGGAGCCGACGTCGGGGCGGAGCTGACCACAACTCTGATCGATCGCATCGAGGAGCGCGTTCGCAGTGAAGGCCTGAGCACCGCGCACCAGGTGACGGAGGCGCTGAAGGAGGAGACGCGGAAGCTGATTCCAAGGCATGAGGCGGCCTCGATCGATCTCGCGGTGGCGAGCCCGTTCATCATCCTCGTCGTCGGAGTGAACGGCACGGGAAAGACGACGACGATCGCCAAGCTCGCACAGCGGTGGAAGGCGGAAGGGAAGAGCGTTCTTCTCGGAGCGGGGGACACGTTCCGCGCAGCAGCCATCGAGCAGCTTCAGATGTGGGCCGACCGCGTCGCCGTGCCGATGATCAGCCATCGCCCGGGCTCCGATCCGGCCGCCGTCGCTCACGATGCGGTCACTGCCGCGAAGGCCCGGGGAGTCGACGTCGTTCTGATCGATACGGCGGGACGGCTGCACAACAAGTCCCATCTGATGCAGGAGCTCTCGAAAATACGGAGGGTCATCGAACGGGAGATGCCCGGGGCTCCACACGAAACGCTGCTGGTGATGGACGGAACGACGGGCCAGAACGGCGTGAGCCAAGCCGAAGCGTTTCTCGAAGCGGCGAATGTGACCGGGATCGTCATCACCAAGCTCGATGGGACGGCCAAAGGCGGGGTGATTCTCTCGATCATGCGCCAGTTCGAGATTCCGGTGAAATACGTCGGCGTCGGCGAATCGGCCGATGACCTGATCCCCTTCGACCCCAATGCCTTCGTGGAGATGTTGTTCGACGAGTGAAGAGTGAAGAGCTTCACTCTTCACTCGTCACTGAGCTCCTTGTCGGCGGCGGGCTCGGTGTCTCCGCAGATCCCGTGATAGACGCGGCGGGCCGACTCACGGTCGAGATGCGAATAGACCGTTCCTTCCGGCCAGGCGATCAGGTTGGGACCGTAGTCGCATAGATCGAGGCAGGAGACGGCGCAGATGCGGATCGCCGGCTTGCGCCCCAGGCCCTTGTTGAGCTCTTTGAGCTCGGCGCGAATGACTTCCCCCCTCTCGATTCCTCGTGCCGGATCGTTGCAGCGTCCGCCGGTGCAGACGAGGATGTGGTGCTCGAAGGGATATCGCATGCTTTCGACGATCCTGCTGATTCGCGAGAAGATGTTCGGGAAGGCCGTCTACACGGCGATGAACCTCTTCGCCACGTCGATCAGATTCTTCAGATCGTTCGGCCGGCAGGCTTCCGCATAGATTCGTGCGACCGGCTCGGTTCCCGACAGCCGGAAGAGGAGCCACGCATGATCCTTGAAGAGAAACTTCACTCCGTCGACCGTGTTCGTCCCTTCGACTTTCAGTCCGTCGATCTCGGAGGGAGGATTCGCGAGCTTCGAGCGCAGCGTCTCCTTCAGCTGCGGTGTCAGTTTCATGTCGAGGCGTTTGGAGACGAACGTTCCGAACTCCTGCTGCATCTCCTGGGTCAGCTCGTGAATCCTCTTGCCGGTGGCAGCGACCATCTCCGCAACAAGAAGGCAGGCGAGGATTCCGTCTTTCTCAGGAAGATGTCTGTAGATCGACAGCCCGGCGCTCTCCTCACCGCCGAGAGCGATCTTGTCGTCGAGAATCAGCTCGCCGATGTACTTGAAACCGACAGGAGTCTCATAGAGCGGGACATCGAGCTTGTCAGCAATGGCATCGATCATGTGCGTCGTGGCGACCGAGCGCGCGAGTCCACCTGGGATCTCGCGATGCCGTTTCAGGTAGAGAGCGAGCAGCGCGATGATGGTGTTCGGTGAGACGAAGCGGGCGCGCTCGTCGATGATTCCGAAGCGGTCCGCATCGCCGTCCGTCGCAAGGCCGAGGTCGAATTTCTCTCCGGCGACGATTTTTCGCAGCTCTCCCAGATTCTTCAGATTGCATTCGGGGGAGAATCCTCCGAAGTAGGGATCGCGGTAGTTGTGAATGATCTTGACGCGCACGTCGGATTCCAGAAGGAAGTAATCGAGGTAATCGCGGGACGTTCCGTAGAGGGAATCGACGGCGATCCGCAGGCCGCTCTTGCGGATGATCTCGCTGTCGACCTTCGTGCGCAGCTCCTCGAAATAGCGCCCTTTCGGGTCGATCGTCTCGATCAGCTCTTCCTTCTCGTAGACGTCGATCGGCTCGTTTTTCTCCTCGAGTGCGTTGATCTCCCGTTCGATTGCTTCGGTGACTTCCGGGAGCGCGGGCGCTCCGTTCGCAGTGGAGAACTTCAGCCCGTTGTATTCGGGTGGATTGTGCGAGGCGGTGAAATTGATCGCACCGCTCGCTCCGCGCCGCACGGTCTCGAAGGCGACGCATGGTGTCGGCACGTCGCGATCGCAGAGGTAGGCCTGGATTCCGTTGAAGGCGAGAATCTTGGCTGCTTCGAGGGCGAACTTCTCGGAGAGGAAGCGGGTGTCGTAGCCGACGATCATCCCTGCGCCTGCCAGCCCGTTCTTCTTCAGGTAGTTCGCGATGCCCTGTGTGGCGATCCTCACCTTTTCGAAGGTGAAGTCTTCTCCGATGATGCCGCGCCATCCCGAGGTGCCGAATCTGATCATCTTCGTGAGGACTCCTTTGCGAGGGGTTGAAACTTAGCACAGGATCGGGGCGAGTGGCAGAGGAACCGCAGGCAGACGGGACTGCGGCACCCGGGTTTTCATCCGGCGCAACGGGTGCCCGCGGAATCTCCGCCGAATCCTCACTTTGCACGATTCTGGCTTGTTTTCCGCATCCAGCCATGGCAGAGCTGGTCAGATCCGGATGGGCGCTGATACCCAGTCGAGTCCCCGGAGCGAGGGGCCGGAAATCCGGCGGAATGGAGCATCATGGAGTGTGAGGGAACGATCCTGATCGCTGACGATGACCCCGATGTGATCGAGCTGCTGCGAACCTACATCCGGCCGTTGGGCTGCGAGCTGCTGGTTGCTCGTGATGGCGAAGAGGCGCTCGCCATCTCCCGGGAGAGAATGCCGGAGGTCGTTCTGCTCGATGTGGTGATGCCGAAGAAGAACGGGTGGGAGGTCTGTCAGGCTCTCAAGGGCGTCCAGCAGACCGCAGACATTCCCATCGTCCTGATGACCGGGAAGGGGGACGTCAAGGATCGTCTGGCCGGGCTCCAGGTCGGTGCGGACGACTATCTAGTCAAGCCGTTCAAACGCGAGGAGGTTGTCCGGCGCTTGTCCGAACTGATTCGCAAACGGCACCTGCGCGACGAGGTCGTTCCCGTCTCGCCGGCCGATTCCTCCGATCTGCATCCGCTGCTCACCGATCCGGCGACGGGCCTTCCGACGATTCGGGGTGTGATTCCCAGGCTGAAGGAGGTTTTGATCGTCGAAGGGCAGATCGGAATCATCTTCGTCGACATCGAGCAGTTCGAGAGGATCGAGGTCGACTACGGCTGGGCCTTCTTCGACGAGTTCCTCCGCAACGTGGCCGACGTGCTGGAGCGGGAGACCGTGCAGCGACTCGGCCGGGCGACGGTCGCGATCAGCCGGATCGCCGGCTGGAACTTCTACGTCTTCGTCGAAATGACGAATCGGGCTGACGGCGCCGAGAGCCTCGAGCGGGCTGCCGGGGAGCTTCGCGACGGCCTGGTGAGCGCTCTCCGGGAGCGGTTTCCGCAGATGCAGTCGGCGCGAATCGGATTCTTCGCCGGGACCACGTGTATCGAGTACGAGCCTCAGATTCGGGTCGAGCGGCAGGTCTACCAGGGAATGCAGCGAGCGGTCGACGCCGTACGCGATGCCGAGGCCGATCAGAAGCGCCGGCTGTCACGAGAGCTGCGCGACATCATCAGAAAAAAGAGGGTCACGACCCTCTTCCAGCCGATCGTACGATCGAGCGACGGCTCCGTATTCGGCTACGAGTGTCTGACGCGAGGGCCGGCGAGCTCGTCGTTTCTCAACTCGGATGCGCTCTTCTCCTTCGCACGCGAAACGAATCTCGCATGGGAGCTCGAAGCCCTGGCTCTCGAGACCCTCCTCGATGCGCTTCGTTCGACGAACCTTTCGGACTGGAAATTTTTCCTCAATCTCGAGGCGGAGATGTTCGGGATCTCCGAGTTTCGATTTCATGAAATGGTGGAGTTTTTCGCCGCGCATCAGGGTCACTTCGTTTTCGAGCTGACCGAGCGGGCGGCGATCGAGGACTACGCCGTCTTCCGGGGTCTGCTGGAGAAGTTCCGGGCGAAAGGGATCGAGATCGCCATCGATGATGCAGGATCGGGCTATGCATCTCTCGAGGCGATCGCGTCGCTGGCTCCCGACTATCTGAAGATCACCAAGGGTCTCATTTCCACGCTCCCCACCGAGCCGATCAAACAGGATCTCGTCAGAATGCTCGTCGATCTCTCGGGGCGCATCGACGCGAGGACGATCGCCGAAGGAATCGAGACCCTCGAGGAGTACGAGTGGTGCCGCAAGCTCGGCATCGATCTGCTGCAGGGCTACTACATCGGACGCCCGCTGAAAAGAGTCGAGCCACCCCCGGAGCGAACCGTGAAGAAACGACGGGGAGGGAGCGCGGCCGATCGCGAGAGCCGGTACAATCGGCAGGATGAGAGACCATGAGGCAATCGATCGGCGGAGCCTGGAGATTGCGCGCCGCATCGTCGCCAGGGTCGACGCCGATCCGGCATGGCTCGAGCACGCGAGACGCGTTTGCGCACGGTGGGTCGAGCGCGGGAATCGACCTGCACGGGAATGGATGGGGATTCTCGAGCGCCCCTGGCCGGAGATCCGCCGAATTCTAATCGAAGATTCCGAGGAGGGTCGTCGCCTTCGCCAGAACGATCCCTTCTGCGGAATTCTCACGCCCGCGGAACGATGGGACATCTACAAAGAAGCGGCTGGTAATGAAACGCGAAGCTCGCGGCGAGAACTTCGTTCAAGGCTGACGAGAGTCGAATCGGACGATTGATTCTGGTGCAATGGTGGCACTGGATCTGGTGTCCATCGTGTCGTCACAGTGCCGGAGCTCCGGACGTCAGTTGAAAGCGGCGCTCGCCGATCATCAGCCATCTGCCGTCAGCCGTCAGCTATCAGCCATCTGTCATCTGCTTCTGCTATCTGCTACCTGCTATCTTCACTCTTCACTCTTCACTCTTCACTCTTCACCCTTCACTCTTCACCCTTCACTCTTCACCCTTCACTCTTCACCCTTCACTCTTCACCCTTCACTCTTCACCCTTCACTCTTCACCCTTCACTCTTCACTCTTCACTCTTCACTCTTCACTCTTCACTCTTCACCCTTCACTC
>DATKDP010000069.1:0-19806 GCA_035546335.1 Thermoanaerobaculia bacterium
ATGAACTCGTCGCTCGACGGGCGGGCGCTGTACGACTCCATTCTCGAGATCGTCCGGCGCGAGCTCGGCGTCGAGCGCGGCACCCTCTTCTTCGTGGACGAAGCGCGCGGCGAGATCTACGCGAAGATCAAGCCGGAGGCAGGACTCACCGAGGTACGCCTTCCGATCGGGCAGGGCATCGCGGGGAGTGTTGCAGCCACCGGGGACAGCATCCTGATTGACGATGCCTATCAGGATCCCCGCTTCGACTCGTCAGCCGACCGCGCCAGCGGATTTCAGACTCGGTCGGTGCTCTGCGCGCCGATCAGGAACCGCGACGGAAAGATCGTCGGAGTCCTGCAACTGCTGAACAAGCGTGGGGGCCCGTTCTCCAACCACGATCTGCAGTTCCTCGAATCCCTGTCGCATCACATGGCGATCGCCATGGAGAACGTCGTTTATCACCTGACGCTTCTCGAGCGGAAACGCATCGAGCAGGAGCTCCGCCTGGCGCGGGACATCCAGGCTCAGATCCTCCCTGATCCGCCCGACGACATCGAATCGGTCGAGCTCGCGGCGAGCTCGCGCTCCTGTACCGAGATCGGCGGCGACTGCTACGACTTCCTCCGATTCCCCAACGGCGAGCTCGGAATCGTCATCTTCGACGTCTCGGGAAAGGGGGTCGCTGGTGCGCTGATCAACGCGAGTGTGCAGGCGGCGTTGCGCGCCTACGCCGAGTCGCTCAGCGGGCTGGCGGAGCTGGTCGCGCGCCTCAACGAGCTTCTCTACGCGATGACGCGCGGGCGCAAGTATGTGACCCTTTTCTTCGGCCGCTACTCGCCGTCGAACGGCTCGCTCTCCTACGTCAACGCCGGTCACACGCTCCCGTTGCTCCACGACGGAACTGAATGGCAGAAGCTATCCACGACGGGACGTCCCGCCGGTCTGCTGCCGTCAGCCCGTTACGAAGAGAAGAAGACCGTGATCCCCCCCGGCGGAGCGCTCGTTCTCTACACCGACGGAGTGACGGAAGCGTGCCGGGCGGACGACGAGGAGTTCGGTCTCCCTCGGTTACTCGAGGCCGTCGAGGGGATGAACGGCGCAACGGCGTCCGAGATCCGCGATACGATCATGCAGGCCGTCGCCGCCTTCGAAGGGGAACAGCGTCCTGCCGACGACACGACGATCGTGGTGATGCGCCGGCGCGAGAGATGAGCGTCGTGCGTTGCGGCAGCGCGGCGCGGGTTTTTGTCAGAGTGCTGTACTGCGCTTGCTGCGGCGAGGACGCCGCCGCGATCGGGCGAGGACGCCTGACCCCCAGGATGCTCAGGCGTCATCGACCGTGGTGGACGGTCTGAGCTTCGCGAGCGCGGCGACGAGATCAGCGGGGTCGACCGGCTTCTTGAGAAAGTCGTCACACCCCGATCCGAGGACTTTGCCGCGGTCGTCGGGTCCGGCGAAGGCGGTCAACGCGACGATGCGAAAGCGGTTGCGATCGGGGCGCTCGTTGAGCCATTCGATCAATTCGAATCCATCCCGCTCGGGCATGGCGATATCGGTGACGACGATGTCGAAACGTTGTTTCTCCAGTTCGTCGATTGCCTCACTCACCGACTGCGCCAGGGTGACTCGCGCGCCGCAGCGCTCGAGGACCGTTCGAATCAGCGTCCGCGCCTCTTCCTGATCGTCGACGAAGAGGACATGGAGATTCTCGAGCTCGTCCTCACGGGACGCAGCCCGCCGGCCGCCCTCGCGAGCGCGACGCGTTGCGGTATCGTCTCCGTCGCGTTTCTCCGCGCTCAATGCTCGAAGCGGCATCGTCACACGGAACGTCGCGCCCTGTCCGATACCCGGGCTCTCCGCAGTCACCTCGCCGCCGTGCTGCTCGACGAGATGCCGGACGATGGAGAGTCCAAGTCCGAGTCCGCCATGGGAGCGGGTCGTGGCGCTTTCCGCCTGCCGGAACGGTTCGAACAGGTGAGCGCCGAACTCCCGCGCAAAGCCCTGGCCGGTGTCGGAGACGGTGACCCGAGCCGACGAGCCGGTCTGCTCGACGCGAACATCGACGCGACCGCCACGCGGGGTGAACTTGATGGCGTTGGTGAGCAGATTCCAGAGCACCTGCTGCAGTCTGCCCGAGTCGCCGCTCATCAGCGTCGTCCCTTCGTTCTCGAATTGGACGGCGATCCCTTTCGCCTCGGCCGCCGGCTCGACGGTCGCCAGGGCTGCCTCGGCGATCTCGGCGAGATCGATCATGCGAACGTCGAGCCGCATTTTTCCCGACACGATCCGCGACATGTCCAGCACGTCCTCGATCAAATCCGCCTGCACGGTTGCGCCGCGCTGGATCGCATCGACCGCGATCGCGGTTGTCTCGTCATCGAGATTGCCATCGGCGAGCATCCTGGACCAACCGAGGATGGATGTCATCGGCGTGCGCAGCTCGTGCGACAGCGTCGCGAGAAAGTTGTCCTTGGCGCGGTTCGCCTCCTGGGCGTCGCGATAGAGGCGCGAGCTCTCGAATGCCATCGAGGCCCGGCGCGCGAACTCCTCGGCGTGGGCGAGGTCACTCTCCGTGAAGCGTCGTCTCGAATCGGATGAAACGAACGACACGGCTCCGAGCGTCACGTCGCGAAGTCGCAGAGGAACGATCATCCACGACACGATGCCGAGCTCTTTGAGAATCCGATATTGCTCCTCGTTCCGGCTCGAAGCGCGCAGGATTTCCTCCGGGACCTCATTGACCAGCTCCGAGCGGCCGGTGCGAATCGCCTGGAGAACCCGATCGTGAGCGGGGTCGGGCGGATATCTCTCCCGCAGCTGCCTGGCCAGCTCGGTTTTGGCCGGATCGACATGGATCATCGCCAGGCGGTGGTAAGGCTGATCCGGCTCGCGGCCGGCGATATCGACCACAGCCCAGTCGGCGAGCGTCGGGACGGCGAGGGTGACGATGTTCTTCATCGTCGTGTCGAAGTCGAGAGAGGTCGCAAAGAGCTCGCTCGCACTCGCCAGAAACTTCAGGTGTGCTTCCGCGCGCTTCCGCTCACTGATGTCGCGGATGTATCCGGTGAAAAGCGGTGGTCCCTGCTGGTTGATCCGGGTGATGGCCAGCTCCACCGGAAACTCCGAGCCATCCGACCGCAATGCCGGCATCTCGATGTGCCGGTCGAGGACCGGACCTTCGCCTGTTTCCAGATAGTGCGCGATTCCTCTTCGATGCCTCTCGCGGAGCCGCGCGGGAATGATGATCTCGGCCATCTCCCGTCCTATGACCTCGTCACGACGGAGCCCGAAGATCTGTTCCGCTGCGGGATTGAACTCGACGATCATACCCTGCTGATCGATCGTGATCATTCCGTCGATCGCTGCATTCACCATCGCGGCATTGCGGGCCTGACTCTCCCGCAGCGCTTCTTCCGCCTGCCAGCCCGGCGAATCCGAATCGCGCTGCGGCGGGCTCGACGATGCGTGGAACATCGGAGCTCCCAGCACCGCGGCGACTCTGGGCCGGCAACGCTCGCTGTCGTACACCCGTTCGGCGTCCACACGCTTCTGCCCCGATCCCGTCACCTGAATGGAGACGGCGGTGTAGCGGCCGTCGACACTCGCAACCATCTTCCCTGTCTCTCGACGGTGTGCGAGATCCGCGGCGAGATGGCCGTAGTCCTTCGCCACCAGCTGATCGAACGAGTCCGGAGGTCCACAGCGCATCAGGTAGGCGATGCGCTGATGGATCACCCGCTCACCGCTGATCCTCTCGAAGTGGGCAGCCACGTGCTCGCCGACGCCGCCGAGCCGCCGGTTGCCCGCGCCGTCGGCTTCACCGTATTCGAATCGCTCCCCATCGATGAGCCGGGCACCTTCGGAGATGGCGACCACCGCATAGGCACTCGGGTTTGCGGCGCGGTCCTCCTCCAGCATCCGGTAGAGGTGATCGACATCGAACGGCACTTCGGCGATGACACAGCGATCCGTCCCGGCGAGATACGACGCGAGCAGGCACGTCTCGCCGCTGTATCGTCCGAAGAGCTCGACGACGAGAATGCGCTCGTGCGAGCCCGCCGAGGTGCGGAGATCGTTGATGAAGCTCACGGCTCGGGTGACCGCGGTCGAAAAGCCGATGCAGTAGTCCGTCCCGAACACGTCGTTGTCGACGGTCTTCGGGATCGCGATGACCGGAACACCCTCGGCGTCGAGGCGGCGCGCGAAGGTGAGCGTTCCGTCGCCGCCGATCACCACGATGGCGTCGAGCCCGAGCGCAGTGACCGCGTCGACGGCGCGCGGGGTCAGATCGAAGCGGCCTTCTTCGTTCGGTGGTGGCAGCAGGTTCAACAGGTGTTTCGGAACGTGCCGCTGCAGGACGTTCGCCGGGTTCAAGCGGGTCGTGTGCAGCACGGTGCCACCGCTCCGATCGATGGTGCGCGTGCTCGATGCGTCGAGTGTGACGATCCACGGTGCATTGTGCTCCTCGAGACCGGGCCGGATCTGTACCAGCGCTTCCCATCCTCGCCGCAACCCGATGACTTCGTGTCCGGCATTGGTCGCATGGGCGACGAACGACTTGATCGCGCCATTGAGGCCGGGGGCATCGCCTCCACCCGTCAGAATTCCGAATCTTCGCTTTGCCATGAAGAGGCGCGTCCTCGTCTCTGTTATGCCGCGGCGTGCACGAGGGTCATGCTCAGCGCGGTATCGTCAGATGATAGCTGATTGACACCTTTCGCTGACGCGCCGGAGCAACGCGCGTTGCTCAGGTGTGACTGATTTGCACATCCACACTCCGAAGGAGTGCAGGGATTCCAGCCGGTGGTGAGCGCGAAGCGCCACCACCGGAAACGTTGCGCGCAGCGCGAAGTCAGCCGCAGCCCGGCAGGGCTGCTAAAGGGCCGTGCGCTGTCACATTCGTCCTGGCACCCCTGCGGGGGTGCCTCCGTTTGAATTGTCGGACCTCGCTCACCGGTGGTGGCGCTTCGCGCTCACCACCGGCTGTGGTCCAGGCATCCTTTCAGGATGCATTCGTTGCCAGGTGTGTGAAGATCCGGTCGGGGTTTTTGCTGCGCAGCAGGTCTTCGGCCCAGCTCCCTTCGATCAGTGCGACGAGGCGGCCTTCGCGGTCGTGCGCACGACCGACGCCGCGGAGCGGCCAGGCGATCTCCGCATCGGGCTCCGCGCCGGCGAGCCACAGCGCCGAGCGGAACGGCAGCGGTTCGAGGTGAGTCTCGACGCCGTACTCCGACGAGAGCCGTGACTGCACGAGGTCGAACTGCAGCTCGCCGACTGCGGCGAGGATGGGGTCGCGGCGCTCCGCCTCGCGCAGCACCTGGATTGCACCTTCCTCTTCGAGCTGGCGAAGTCCCTTTTGAAAGCCCTTCTGCTTGTCGACGGCCTTTGCTCGCACACGCGCGAACTGCTCGGGCGGGAAGTGCGGGAGGGGCGGGAAGCGAAGCGGGGCTCCCTCGCAGACGGTGTCGCCGATGATGAAGAGGCCGGGATTCACGAGCCCCACGACGTCGCCCGGGAACGCCTCCTCCGTCGTCTCCCGTTCCCGCGCGAAGATGCGATGCGCGCGAGGGAGGCGCAGGCGCCGTCGGAGGCGAGGGTGCTCCACGGTCATGCCCGTCTCGAAGCGTCCGGAGACGACTCGCAGGAACGCCATGCTGTCGCGGTGCAGCGGATCCATGTTCGCCTGGATCTTGAAGACGAATCCGGAGAATTCGTCGCTGCTCGGATCGATCACGCCTCGGTCGCTCGCTCGCGGCATCGGTGGCAGCGCGAGGTCGCATAGCGCATCGAGGAACTCGCCGACACCGAAGTTGTTCAGCGCGCTGCCGAAGTACACCGGCGTCTGGCGCCCGGCGCGAAAGGCGTCGGGGCGGAACTGATGGCCGGCGCCATCGAGAAGTGCCGCATCGTCCTGGAGCGAAGTGAAGAGCCGGTCGCCGAGAGCATCGCGAAGCCGTTCGTCGTCGAGAGTGCCCGGAATGACCGGGACGGCGCGCTCTCCTCGTGCGATGCGCTCGAAGCGGAGGACGCCGGCGCCGTCGAAATCGTAGACGCCCTGAAACTCGGGGCCGGTGCCGATCGGCCAGTTTCGCGGCACTGCGGCCATGCCGAGGACCTTCTCGATCTCGTCGAGCAGCTCCATCGGCTCGCGTCCCGGCTGGTCGAGCTTGTTGACGAAGGTGATGACCGGCACGCCGCGATCGCGGCAGACGGCGAAGAGCTTCAGGGTCTGCGGCTCGACTCCCCTGGCTGCATCCAGCACCATGACCGCGGTGTCAACGGCGGTCAACACGCGATAGGTGTCCTCGCTGAAGTCCTGGTGTCCGGGCGTATCGAGGAGGTTGAAACGGCAGCCGCCGTACTCGAACTGGAGAGCGGTCGAGGTCACGGAAATGCCGCGAGCCTGTTCGATCTCCATCCAGTCGGAGCGGGCGTGACGCTGCTGCGCCTTCCGCCGCACGGCGCCGGCGAGATCGATCGCTCCTGCATAGAGCAGGAGCTTCTCGGTGAGCGTCGTCTTCCCGGCGTCGGGGTGAGAGATGATCGCAAAGCAGCGGCGGCGCGCGACTTCCCGCGCGATGGTGGGGGGTTGAGGATTGTTCACGCCTGACATTCGGACAGCTAAACAGACGTGCCGCGAAGTGATTCCATAGCGTCAGGATCGTGGGACGACTCCCTGGTCTCGTAGGGGCGAAGCATTTGCGCGAGAGATGCTCGACGGAGCTTGCGAGAATGTTGGCAGCGCAATAGCTTCGCCCGGGTGCTTGCGAGGCTGTGACGTCGTGGAGATGGGAGTTGGCTGGACTCGAGGTCAGCTCATCTGCCGGCCCTCAGTGTGTCGGCGATTCGAGCCGTTCCACTCGGGCTTCCAGCTCCGAGGCGATTTCTTCGAGCCTGCGCTGCGTCTCCTCGAGAGAGCGTTGCGCCTGTTCCATCGCGTGGATGCGCCGATCGAGCTCGGCGTGAGAGAACTTGATCATCGCCTGCGTTTCGACGAATCCGCGCTCCATCCACCTTTCGAGCTCTTCGATCCTGCGCTCGTATTTTTCATCGAGATGCGTGACCGTCTCGGCGAGAGCATCGAAGCGGCTCTCCATTCGCTGGACGGTCAGCTCGAAGTGACGCCGATTCTCTGTCGAGAGGCGTTCGGTGGTCTCGTCGAAGTGGCGGCGCGTTGCGGCATCAGCGCTCTCGATGAGTCTCTTCAGCTCGTCATCCATGCGCGGCATCTTACCTTCTTGGAGGCCGGGAATCGAGGGCTGGGGTGGCTTCGTCGACTTGCCAGCGCAGCGCAATCGCTTCGCCCGGGTGCTTCGGAGGCTGTGACGTTCTTGGTACAAGCCGCCCCCCTCGTGGGACAGCCCCGCAAGCACCCGGACGAAGCTATTGCGCTGCGTCACGGAGTGGCAAGCCCTACGCTCTGTCTCTCGCGCAAATGCTTCGTCCCTACGAGGAGCACAGTACATTCGGGAGTTCCACTCCCATGTCGGATTTTTCCAATCCTCTGCGAGAGCGAGTCCGTATTCTCCGGAATGACGAGGAGGTCTCCGTTGCTTTTCCCGAGCCCGAGCCCGAGCCCGAGCCCGAGCTTTTCGTTTCACCATCACGAGCTCTCATCTATCTGATAGATTGACGACGAGGAGGAACCAAACGATGCCCGAGGTCAATTCGCCTGTTCCCGGACATTTCTGCTGGATCGAGCTCGCGACGAGCGATCCGTCCGCCGCGAAGAAGTTCTACGCCGGCGTCTTCGGATGGGGCGTGAACGAGAACGACATGGGGGAGATAGGCGTCTACACGATCTTCCGCAAGAACGACCGCGACGTCGCCGCGATGTACGGCCTGATGCCGGAGCAGAAGGCGCAGGGCGTTCCGTCGAACTGGCTCACCTACATCGGCGTGGAGTCCGCCGATGACATCGCCGCGAAAGCGCAGAGCCTCGGCGCGACTCTGCTGCAGCCGCCATTCGACGTCTTCGACTTCGGCCGCATGGCCGTCCTCCAGGACCCGCAGGGTGCGGTCTTCGCGCTCTGGGAAGCGAAAACACATTGTGGCGTGACCATTCGCGACGAAGCGAATACGCTCTGCTGGAACGAGCTCGCGACCAACGATGCCGGCGCCTCGCGCAGTTTCTACACGGCGCTCATCGGATGGGAAGCGAAGGTCAGTCCGGAGTACACCGAGTGGTACCTCGATGGGAAGCCGCTCGGCGGCATGCGGACCATCAACGAAGGAGAGCCGACGCCGCCGAACTGGATGCCGTACTTCATGGTCGACGATGTCGATGCGACGACGAACAGCGTGCTGGCCGGCGGCGGGACGGCGCACGTGCCTCCCAGGGACATGATGTCGGTGGGACGCTTCTCGGTCGTCGGCGATCCGCAGGGTGCTGTCTTCGCGCTGTTCAAGCCCGCCGAGCAGGCGTGATGATCTCAGGCGTTGCGAATCGAAATCGGGCCGGCGCTACAGTCTTCAGCTGAAGCGCTCGCCGTCCAGCACGACCACCATCGTCGCCGGTTCGTGATCGTGCGTCGGAAGGAGCAGACCATGCGAGTGGAAGGTTCGCGTGACGGTGAGCTCGCCCAGAGACCATTGATCGACCGAGCGCCCGAAGGTAACCTGCGGAGGCATTCACGGAGTATACGGGATCGAGGAGAGATCACTATGAAGCTCACAGCCGCGGCTGTCATCGCGACCGCCGCACTCACGACTCTTGTAGGAGGAATCTGATGGATCTGAGGAATGCGAAGGCCCTCGTGACCGGCGGGAGCTCGGGGATCGGGCTGGCAACCGCGAAGGCGTTGATCGGTCATGGCGCGCGGGTTGCGATCTGTGCGAGAGATCGCGCACGGCTCGAGAGCGCGGCATCGTCGATCGGAGCGGTCGCCATCGAAGGGGACGTGGCGAAGGAGAATGACGTGGTGCGTATCGTGGCTACGGCGATCCGCGAGCTGGGCGATCTCGACGTGCTGGTGAACAATGCAGGAATCGGTGGGTTCGCGCCGCTCGTCGACCTGCAGCTCGCCGAGATGGAGCGCATTCTCGCGACCAACGTCGGCGGCGCGATGCTGATGGCGCGCGAAGCGGCGCGGCATTTCATCCCGCGGAAGAGGGGAAACATCATCAACATCGCGTCGACGGCGGCGCATCGCGGCTTCGCCGGCGGAACGGCGTACACCGCGAGCAAATTCGCCCTGACGGCGATGACCGAATGCTGGCGTGCGGAGCTGCGCAAGCACGACATCCGCGTGATGCAGGTCAATCCGAGCGAAGTCATCACCGAGTTTGCCACGACCGCGGGCTACGAGCAGAAGGCGAGCGAGCGGAAGCTGCGTCCGGAGGACATTGCGCACGCCATCGTCTCGATGCTCACGATGCACGACCGGGGATTCGTCACCGACGTCACGGTATGGGCGACGAATCCGGATTGAGTTGTTTTACGGGTGTGGTGCGACATTGCAACGTGGCACGCCGGCAGGGGTGTCGGGACGAATGCACCAGCGCACAGCCCTTCCCCGCAGCCCTGCCGGGCTGCGGCTGACTTCGCGTTGTGTAGCGTCCGGTGGTGGCGCTTCGCGCTCACCATCTCCCAACTGCCGCGCGAGCGCTCGATTCCGCTCCTCTCCGACCTCGTGCGCAACCACAAGAGTCCTCGCGTGCGCGAGAAGGCGATGTTCTGGCTGGCGCAGACCGGCGACGACCGCGCTCTGGTCGTCATCGAGGAGATTCTCGCGCGGAGGTGAAGCGGCGGATTCTCGCGCGGCGTCCAGCGCCCGCACCGGGTGGGCGATCGCCTCGATGTCGTCTGTGCAGCGCTTGACGCCCCCCTCGTAGGGACCGAAGCATTTGCGCGAGTGACAGAACCGAGGGCCTTCTGCGCCGCAACGCAGCGCAATAGCTTCGTCCCTGTGCTTGCGATTCTACAGGCAAGCGCTACGCGGGAGGCCTCGTTTTCTCCCAAGGGCGCGGTGGCTGCAGCCGCGGTCTTTGAGGAGATGCGAATCGTCCGTACCGATTCTCGATCTATTTCAGCAGCTCGTACGATACGCCGAGCAGGTCGTAGACCGCCGCCGCCCTCCGATCGCGTGAGAGCAGAGTGGCTCGCGCCTCCCGGACGGTGACGGCGATCAGAGCATCGTAGACCGCTCCGCCTGTGATCCCCACGTCTGCCGTTTCACGGATCAACGCTGCGTAGGCCGTTGCCGGCAAGACGAGATACGGTCGTCGGAAAAAGGTGTCCAGCAGACTGGCGGCGAGCTCCGCGTCAACACGATGCGGCGGGGGCAGCCGCGTCAAAACCGAGTATGTCTCGACGGCCGCATGCGAAGGAAGCCGGGGGTGTCGCTTCATCGCCGCCAGTGCGGCTTCGTGGCCTTCATGCCACGAGGCAAACGCGGCAACGCAGACGCTGGTATCGACCGCGATCACCGGCGAGTCCGTTCGAGCGTGTCGCGTACGATCTCATCGGTGAGAGGGGGAAGTTTCTCGTCGGGTACGAGCACCGATCCCGCACCCCTGTCGTGCAGCGACATCGATACGACGGCCGGCTCAATCTCGATCTTCCCCTCGCGCTCGCGAATCTCGAGCTCCTGGCCGCCGGCGAGTCCGAGACGAACGCGCAGGGGCTTGGGAATGACTACCCGTCCGGCAGAGTCAATGGTGGTTCGCATGGCAGAATGATACCACTGCGCGCGGCGGTGAATCGGCAGGAGGAAGCGTCACGCGAAGACGCGAAGTGAGGGCTGGGCCGGCCTTCGCGTCTTCGAGTGAAACAAGCTCCCGCGATTTTCTAGTGGTGGCACTCGTGTTCATGCTTCATGAGGAGGGGTGCCTCGACGGCTAACCCTGTCGCCGCCGGGATCTTGAATGCTTCGCTAACGATCGACGAGATGTTGGCCACCGGACTGACGCCGCGCCGGTTTCGACTGGTTGCGCTGACGCCGGCAGTGGAAGCGGCAACGGGTACCAGCGATCGTCTCACTTCCCGCCGGCGTACTCGTCGATCGTCCGGTTCACCGGTGCGCACATTCGAATGGGCAGCGTGCCGCGGACCGTGATCTCCTTCGAGCGGATGTCGATGGTCGCCGCCCACGACTCGCCGTGACGCTCGAGGACCACGGGGGCAGCATCGAAGGGTGGCCGATCGCGTTTCGTCTGAAGATGAAGCGCAGTATGCTCGGGCGAGATCGCGATCACGGTTCCACCATTCGAAAAGTGCAGTGAAGTGCTCGTGTAAACCTTGCCTTTGTCGGCGGCGGTGATCGCCTCCGCCCTGGCCATATGCAGATGAATCGAGTCGGGAGTCGCCGAGGGGACGGCGACCGAGCCCACCCAGGGAGCCATCGATGTCAACTTCGTGATCGGCGTGGCGGTCAAAGCCTGCAGAAGTGTCGAGATGGATTGCTTCCGAGGGTTGAACGAGTCGATCGCCTCGACCGCGATGAGATAGTCGCGCTCCGACGACAGCTCCGGGAGCCTGGGATGAGGGACGACATTGCGCTGAAGGAACGCCTTTTTCTCGAACTCACCCGTCGCTTCACAGCCGAACTCGCGCGAGCTGAGCACGAGATGGACCACGGTGAGGCCTTTCTGCAATCGGACGAATCCGCTCTTTCCATCGAAGTTCGTCGTATCGATGAAGAGCGCGGCGTCGGCAACGGGAATGTCGGCTCCCTCGCCGAATGTCGGCGAGCCCGCGAGCTTCATGTGAACGCTCGACGGAGCGGCGAACGCAACGGAAGACCAGACGACGAAGACTGTGACTGTGAGTTTTCTCATCATGCTCGACGCTCTCCCTGGTCGAATGATCCCAACGGCGGTTCGTGGTGTCAATCAACCGAGCGCTCGAAGGCGCTCAATCGGGACGCCTGCTGAGTGAGCCAGGCACCATGCCCGGTGACGGGCGACGGTGTGAGCGACCGGGACGCTCGTGGCGGACTCCGTTGCCAGTGGGATGCAATGGACCCGAGGGGAGATCCCTCGCCTTCCCGTCCACCGCCCGCTTCCAAGAAACTCCCTGTGTTTATGCGGCTTTTTTACGCTCATGCCTCTCCCTTTCTGGTCATGGCCGAGCGGAAGCTCTGAGGGAAAACGGTCTCGTCAGGGCCACGCCGCCGGGCATGGTACCCGGTTTCTTCCCTCAGGTTCAGCGCGCGCGCTGTGAAAAGGCTCGGGGCACCGTTGTGCTCGTCTCGCTCGATCCGACATTGGGACACGAGCAGCGCGGACTCCGGCCCTGCGTGATCGTGAGCGATCCCGACGTGATCAGCGACCAGCGATTCCCGCTCGTCTGCGTGATCCCGGTGACAGGAACAGCGGGTGAGGGCCTCCTGTATCCTGCCCTGGGCCCGGGACAGAGCGGCCTCACCAGGCGCTCCTTCGCGCTCGTCGACCACCTCCGGTCGATCGACAAGCGGCGCGTGCGGAGAGTCTTCGGCAGCCTCATGCCGGAAGAGGTCGCCGCGGTGGACGAGGGCCTCGCAATGTTCCTCGGGACCAGGAGCCCCACCGAGCCGTGAGGTTCATCAAGCGTTCGCCGCCGTCCGTCGAGCTTGACCCCTTCGCCGGAACCCTTGAATCCACGCGCCCTTTGTCATACATTGTAATACATGAAGACTTCCGCCCTCACCATCCGCCTGGATCCTGAGCTCGACCGGCAGCTCGATCGGCTTGCAGCGCGGTCCGGCCGCTCGCGCAGCGACATCGCACGGGACGCTTTGCGAAGGCAGCTCGCCGTCCTGCAGTTTGAAGAATCACGCCGCCAGATTCTGCCCTTCGCCGAGGCGCGCGGCTATCTCACGGACGAGGACGTATTCCGAGACATCTCTTGAGGGTGTGCTCTTGAGGGTCTGCCTCGATACGAATGTGCTGGTGGCCGCGTTCGCAACGCGGGGCCTGTGCACCGACGTGCTGCGTACCGTCCTTTCCGAGCACGAGCTGATCATCGGGGAGGTCATACTCGACGAGCTCCGCCGCGTCCTGAGCCGGAAACTTCGTTTGCCGGCCGACCGTATCCTCGCGGCCGAGTTGGTATTCGAAGGGATTCAGGTCATCCCGAAACCTGATTCGCCTAGCCCGATCAGGATTCGCGATCGCGCCGACCGCTGGGTGCTCGCTACGGCACTGGCCGGTGAAGCTGATGTCCTGGTCACCGGTGACGAGGACCTCCTCGTCGTCGCAGCGGATGCACCGCTGAAGATACTCAGTCCGCGGGCGTTCTGGGAGCTGCTGCGCGGCGGAGTCGCGAGATAGAGTCGAGCAGGTGAGGCTTCGCGATTCTCAACGTGGAGTCAGGGTCGAACATGCAATGCAAAGTCGGCCACTTACCAGTCGGGGGTCAACTGCCCCTCCGACTCCCGGAACGGGCACCAGACGAGCCCGAACAGGGTGATGCTGATGTCGCGTGAGGCTGCGCGGATGGTGATCGGCTCGAGCTCTTCGCTCGCGGGATCGAACGACGATTCGAGCATCGTGATCTCGTCCTCGAGCCTTCCATCGAGATCGGCCATTTCCTGTTTGATGGCGGCGACGTTCTCCTTCGCTCTTGCGACGTCGCTTCGCTCCTTGCCGATGCGCGTGGCCTTTCCCACCGCAGTTCCCAGCCGCGATGTGGACGACACGGAGACGCGCTTGCGTCCGAGGAATGCGCCGGCGATCGCGGTCCCGAATGAGATCGCCGTGTCGATCGTGCGTTGGGTCGACTGTTCGGTCTCGCGTCCCATGGCATGCTCGGCACGCCGCAGACGGTTCTGAAGCGCTGCGAGCTTCGGTTCGAACTTGCGTCGGATCTTCGCGACTTCGAGGTCGCGTTTCTCACGCGCCGATTGGCCGAGTCGCGCGCGGAAGTCGCTCTCGCTTTCGCCTGCCCTGCTCGTCATGCCGAACGTTCTGCTGCGATAGAGCGTGATTGCACGCTCCTGCCGTATGAAGCGCTCGAAATCGCGACTCCACCCCTTGAAGCTCTTCGCGTCCTGCGCGGGTCGAGGCAGCTCGGCGTAGAGCCCACCGTGCAGCGGCTCGCCGTCGAGGTCCTTCGGAGCGATGTCCAGTTGTTCGGCGCCCGACCAATCGATCGGATCGGGTCCGTTTCGCACCTCTGCGAGAAACGTGAGACGCTGTGATTCGTCGATGCCGTAGCGGCTGTTCGCGTAGTGAGCGTCGACGATTCCGATCACGCCCGGACGATAGCGCAGGTTTCTTCCTGCACCCGAAGCGGGGAGATACCAGACATCGATTCCGGGCGGAAGCATGGGAGCCTCGCTATTCGCAGACTGAGATGATTCGCTCACCTGCGAGCGGGTCTCGGATTCGGCGACCTGCTGTGTCGCCGCCTTCTCCCCGGGGGCAAGCCTTCTAATTTCTTCTCGCGTCATCGGGCCCCGCAAATACGACATCGCCCATCGCGTTTCGAAAATGATCGGAGCAGTGTCATGCACGTTGTGCAGAAGAAACACCCTCTTGCGGAGAGCGGTGAGAGCGCGATCCATGCTCGATCGGTCGAAGCTGCTGCCCGCGGCGGCGCCTTCGAGTCCTTCGAGCAGACGCGCCTTGTCCTGTTCGGTCTGCAGCCTGCCGATCATCCACGTCCCGGCATTCGAGAGTCCCTTGTAGTCGAGATCGACCGGATTCTGTGTTGCGAGGACGACGCCGAGTCCGAAGGCGCGTGCCTGCTTGAGCAGGCTCAGAAGGGGCGGTTTCGACGGAGGATTCGCCACTGGAGGAAAGAAGCCGAAGACCTCGTCGATGTAGAGAATCGCCCGAAGACTCGTGGTGCCCGACTGCGTTCGCATCCACGAGAGCATGCCATTGAGGAGCATGGTCATGAAGAACATCCGCTCGGCGTCGTTGAGATGCGCAATGCTGATCACCGACGCGCGCGGCCTTCCCCCTTCAGCGTAGAGCAGTCTCTGAATGTCGAGCGGCTCGCCCTCGATCCATGCCCCGAATCCGGGCGAGGCCAGCAGGTTGTTGAGGCGCATTGCCAGATCGAAGCGATCCTTCGCAGGATAGAACGACTCGAGGTCGAGCACGCCGAGGCGCTGGAACGGCGGCTTCTGAATGGTACGAATCAGGCCGGCGAGATCGAGGCTCTCACCTGCCGTCCATCTGTTGTCCAGAATGTTCGCGAGAAGGATGTGCTCACGGCTGGCGAGGGGATCGGACGCGATCCCGAGCAGTGCGAGCAATCCGGTCGCCGTCCCCTGCACGGCATCGCGCCACAGGTCGGCGTCGCGGTGCATCTCCGGGGGCGGTGGCGCGAGCGTGCGCAGCACACTGAGCGGCTTGCCGGCCGTGCTTCCCGGCGTGAAGACGGAGAAGGAGACGGTATCACGCAGCTTGCGGATGCGGTCGCCGTCCTGATCCCACTCGGCGAGTCCCTTCTTCCAGAGCTGCGCCTGGTCCTTCGCGAATTCCTCCGGAGTCATCCCTCGCGTCGCGGCATCCTGCTCGTTGATCCAGGGACGAAAGTCCTCCGGCGCCAGCTCGGGGAACGTGAGCAGAAGATTCGGCAGATCACCCTTCGGGTCGACCGCGATCACCGGAATGTTGTCGATCAGCGCTTCCTCGAGAAGACAGATTCCCAGGCCGGTCTTGCCGCTCCCCGTCATTCCGATGATCACGCCGTGGGTCGTGAGGTCCTTCGAATCGTAGAGGACGATCTCATCGCGGCGCGCGCCGCCGGCGAGGTCGTATTCTTTCCCGAGATAGAAGGCACCGAGTTTCTCGTAGTCGGTCATCAGCCGTCTCCTTCGTGTGGGAGCAGTGGATTGTATCGCTAGAGGCTGGAGGCTAGAGGCTGGAGGCTGGAGGCTAGAGGCTGGGAGGGACGAGAGACGAGAGACGAGGGACGAGGGACGAGATGCAGGGGCGAGAGATGCGGGACGCAAGCTGCAATGGCCGGGCTCGGAATCCCAAGGGGACCGCTCGTCCCTCGTCCCTCCCAGCCTCCAGCCTCCAGCCTCCAGCCTCTCCCAAAGGGGCACGCTTCCTGCTCTTCTCCGATGCAAGGGGAATATGACCATGAACAGACTGATCAACAGATTCGGAGTCGCAGTCCTTGGCCTCCTGTTCGTCGCCGGCTGCGGCTCGACGGGCATCGGAGACATTCTGGGCGGAGGGTCGCCCACCACGTCGTCGGTCCGGGAATTGCGCGGGACGGTGGATCAGGTCGACACGAGCAGCCGGTCACTCCTGCTGAGCAATGTCGACCAGCTGTACGCCAACGAGCTTCGCAACACGACCAGAAATGTCCGCGTCTATTTCGATGACCGGACGCCGGTCACCTACCAGGGAGCGACGTATCGGCCGCAGGATCTCGAGCGCGGCGATCAGATTTCCGTGCGCATCAATCAATCGGGCGATCGACTGATTGCAGACTCGATCACGGTTCTCCACAACGTCTCGTCCGGTACGACATCGTCGTCGAGCATGAGCTCGACCTTGCGCGGCACGGTTCGCTACGTCGATACGAGTCGCCGGACCATCGAGCTCGAACAGGCGAGCTGGATCACGAGATTCAACGCGGGAACGGGGTCGAGGAGCAGTGCGATCCTTCAATACGATACAAACACCTCGGTCGAGTATCAGGGCCGGTCCTATCCGCCTGGAAATCTCGAGCGGGGAGACCTGGTCGACGTCCAGGTGCAGGAGCTTGGGACGGGACTGCTGGCACAGCGGATCGTTCTCGTTCGCGACGCCCGCGCCGGATTCTGAGTTTCGCCCGCGATTCGCCACGGGCGGGTTTTCAACCCGCCCGTCGAATTTGAAGAGTTCGTTCCGACGTGCACTTGTGGTTCGCTCGCCGAAGCGGACAACTTCGCCTTTTTCAGGTTTCAGGTTTCAGGTTTCGTCGCCGGGGTGCGCGGCGCCCGGCGCGGCTCACACCGGCGCCGGCTCGAGCTCCAGGCCTTTGTCCGATTCAGGCTCCGCCTCGCGCCTACGAGCGACCAGGACATAGATCGATGGCACGATGAAGAGCGTGAACGAGGTCCCGATGATCATCCCGGTGACGAGCATGATACCGATGCTGTTGCGGGCGCCCGCTCCCGGGCCGGTCGCGAAGACGAGGGGGAGATGGCCCATGACGGTCGCCGCGGTGGTCATCAGGATGGGGCGCAGTCGCGTGCCCGCGGCTTCGATGACCGCAGCCAGTTTGTCCTTCCCGCTCTCCTGCAGGTGGTTCGCGAACTCCGTGATCAGAATTCCATTTCGTGAGACGAGCCCGATGAGCGTGATCAATCCCACCTGGCTGTAGATGTTGATCGTCGTCAATCCGAGGAACGAGAAGAGGAGAGACCCGGAAAGAGCGAGAGGGACGGAGCCCGCGAGGATGATGAACGGATCGCGAAAGCTCTCGAACTGTGCCGCGAGCACGAGATAGATCAGGATCGCCGAGAGGAGGAAGGTCCCGAGGAATCTGCTCCCTTCGCTGCGCAGCTGTCGCGACTCGCCGGCGTAGTCGATGGTGAAGCCGCGCGGAAGGATCTTCCGCGCCTCCTCTTCGAGCAGGCTAAGCGCATCATCGAGCGAAACGCCCGAAGGAATCACCCCCTGGATTCGGACCGCATTGAGCTGCTGGAATCGTTTCAGATCGCGTGGCTCGGTCGTGGTTTCGAGTGTGGCGAATGTCGAGAGGGGCACGAGTGTCCCATCCGGGCCGGTGACATGAATGTCGCGGAGCTGGTCGGGAGTGAGGCGTTCGCTGCGCTTGATCTGCGGAATCACTTTGTAGCTGCGCCCCTGAATGCTGAAGCGATTGACGTAGTTTCCGCTGAGGAGTGTCGAGAGATCGCGTCCGGCCTGCGCCATGTCGACTCCCTGAGAGCGCAGCTTGTCGCGGTCGAAGATCACCCGAGCCTGCGGCTGATCGAATTTCAGATCGGTGTCGGCGAACATGAACCGTCCGCTGGCGAACGCCTTTTGAACGAGCTCGTTCCCAAGCTCGACGAGCTGAGCCGGCTCGGCGGTCGACGCGATCACGAAGTCGACGGGGAATCCATCTCCTCCCGGCAGAGCTGGGGGAACGATCTGGATCGCGCGGATGCCGGCGATGTTTGCCGAGGCCATCGACGCTTCCATCTGGAGCTGAGCAGTGTCCTTCGTCCGTTCGTTCGAGGCTTTGGTGACCATGCCGCCGAAGCCGCCGGTGGGATAGATGATCTGGAATGTCGCTCTCGTCTCGGGGAACGATCTGTAGACCTCGTCGATCTCGGCTGCGAACATGCTCGTCTGATCGAGCGTGGAGTTCGCTGAAGCCTGGATGATTCCGAAGACGATTCCCTGGTCTTCGGCCGGCGCGAGCTCCTTCTGCGAAAAGAGGTAGAAGGGGACGATGAGTGCGACGACGATGGCCCAGAGCGTCAGGACCACCGGCCGATAGTTCAGCGTTCCAGACAGGATGCGCGTGTAGTGTCCGCGCAGGATGTCGAAGTGCCGATGGATCATCCCGGCGAACCCATGCTCGGTGTCGCGTGCGCGCAGCAGTTTGGAGCCCATCATCGGTGAGAGCGTCAGAGCGACGATTCCCGAGACGATCACCGCTCCGGCGAGCGTGAATGCGAACTCGCGGAAGAGCGAGCCGGTCAGCCCTCCCTGGATTGCGATGGGCGTGTAGACCGTCGCGAGGGTGATGGTCATGGCGATGATCGGCCCGATCAGCTCGCGGGCGGCATGGATCGCCGCCTGAAACGGCGGCTTGCCCATGTGCAGGTGCCGCTCGATGTTCTCCACCATCACGATCGCATCGTCGACCACGAGCCCTACCGCCAGCACGATCGCGAGCAGGGTCAGCAGATTGATGGTGAAACCGAAGACGTTCATCAACAGAAATGCCCCGATGAGGGAGATCGGGATCGCCACGACGGGGATGATCACCGCCCGCCACGATCCGAGGAAGAGGAAGATGACGAGGATGACGATGAGGAGCGTCTCGGTGAGCGTCTTGAGAACCTCGCCGATTGCGTGCTCGATATAGAGCGTCGAATCGTACGGAATTCCTCCCTTCATCCCCGCCGGCAGCTGCGCCTCGATGTCGGGCATGGCGTCGCGGACTCTCTGCATCACGTCGAGCGTATTCGCGGTCGGGAGAACCCAGATGCCCATGAAGACGGCGGTCTCGCCGTTGAAGCTCACCTGCTCGTCGTAGGTCTCGGCGCCGAGGACGACGTCGGCGATCTCTCCGAGCCGTACGACCCGTCCCCCTTCTTCCTTGACGACGAGCTGCCGGAACTCCTCGGTTGTCTTCAGATCGGTATTGGCGACGAGGTTGACCGAGGTCATGGTCCCCTTGGTGCGACCGAGCGCCGAGAGATAATTGTTTTCGGAAAGAGCATCGCGCACGTCGGACGGCGAGATTCCGAGAGACGCCATGCGCTCCGGCTTGAGCCAGATGCGCATGGCGAAGGTGCGATCGCCGAAGATCTCGGCGCGCTGAACGCCGCTGATCGAGGTCAGCTTCGGCTGGACGACGCGCGTGAGGTAGTCGGTGATCTGATTCTGGTCGAGATCGGGGGAAGAGAAGCCGAGATAGGCCGAGGCGAACCGGCTGTCTGAGGTCTGAAGCTCGATGATCGGAGCCTCCGCCTCCGGAGGCAGATCGTTGCGCACCTGAGCGACTTTCGCCTGAATCTGTGTGAGCGCGGCGTTCGTGTCGTAGTTGAGCTTCATGTGGACGGTGATCCTGCTCACGCCCTGAGAGCTCGACGACTCGATGAAGTCGATGCCGTCCGCGCTGGCGATCACCCGCTCGAGCGGGGTGGTGATGAAGCCCCGCACCAGGTCGGCATTGGCACCGACGTAGGCGGTCGAGACCTGCACGTTCGCCAT
>DATKDP010000070.1:0-8145 GCA_035546335.1 Thermoanaerobaculia bacterium
GCGCGTTCGCATCGACCACGTAGAAATAGAACTCCCCTTCCCGCGAGCCGAGCGCGTCGCCGGCCGGGAAAGGCTCGGTCACCTGACCGGCAGAGGTGCGACCATCGAAGACGATCCGCACGCGTGCCTTCCACACGCCCGGCTCACCGGCCGTGAAATCCTGTGACGGATCGTAGAAGTAGCCGATCCTGTTTGCCTGTCCTGCGATCGTGCGAACACGACCCGAGGGCGAGGTCACCACGATCTCGATCTTCGCCGGCAATGTCGGTGCCGAATATCCGGCGAACGAAGCGATCGAGCCACGATGAAGAATCGTTCCCGGCCGCACCGCAGTGGGATGGAAGAAGAGATCAATCTCGCGTCCCTTCAGCGTGAAGAGAGGTCCTCCGGATGGTCCGCCTCCATTGCCTTGAAACGGCGGCATGATGCGCCCACCGATCGTGTCGGGATCTGGAAGAAGCACCCACAGTGAGGCATATGCCATGTAACGGTTGAACAGCAGTTGAGGATCGCGGATCACACCGCCGCCGAACTGAAACTTGAAGTCGTTGGGCAGATCGCCGTTCGCGCCATTCCCGTATTGAAGCTGATAGTGATCATCGAATCTCCAGTAGACGAATCCGGAAGGCTCTTCGAGGATCGTCTCCCGGACCCGAACGCCCGGGCGCTGGGCGACCCGGTAGGCGTACGCGCGCAGGCAATCTGGCTCGTAACACTCCGACTCGAGGGAGATCTCGCCGGTGACGATCTGCTCCTCGAGCTCTTCCAGATTTCTGCCCGTCTGCGACCAGATCGAACGCATCCGTCCCGCGAAGACGCCCTGCCGATCTTCGACCGTGAATGCGGGCGCGTCCGCGAGGTTGTCCGCCGCGTTCTCCATCCACATGACGTCGCCAGAAAGGAACGGATACATGAGATGCCGGTTCCCGCGATCGGTGGCGTTTCCCACCAGGAACCAGGGCCCCTGTTTTTGAGACGCGTTTCCGAAGCCACGTTTGCCGTGAGCAAGGATTTCACTCTGCGGCGTCTCAATGATGCTTCCCCACGTCGCCGAGGCCGACCAGTCGTGATCCTCACCCTGATACCTCGCCGTGATGTCTACGCGGTACTCGCCGGCGGCGGTAGGAATGAAGGCGGGCGCGTAGAACTGTCCGAATCGATTCGCCCTCCCCGTGACCACGGATCGGATCGCGCGTGCCGGATCGGAGTCGGGAAGCAGCACGCTCTCGATCGTGATCTCCGCCGCGACCGGAGGAAACAGCGTGAGCGATCGGGAGATCGCATTGCCCACCTCGAACGGAGTTCCGGGAAGAACGGCCGTTTCGATGTCCAGCGGCCGCGCGACGTCGATCTCGTACGTTCCGCCGCCTTCGTAGACATGGCCCCACACATCGTGGACGGTTCCGCTGACGAGTACGCGATGCACTCCGTGCTTCGTGAACACGTGCTCGAAGCGAGCGTCGAGTGTGCTGAGCTGATACATGTCCGATATATGCGCGGTGGTGCGATCAGATCCGCTGATTGGATGCCCGCGAGCAGAATGTGGTGATCCGATCCTGTTCTGGACGAACGGCGCCGAACCCAGCTCCTCCACGACGCCATCGGGTCCAATGACGCGGACCGATACTTCTCCCGACGGGAAGCGAAGCGGGATCTGCACGTATTCGCAGGGCAACGTGCCGTTGGAGTGCGAGAGAAGGGGTGCGAACGGATCGAGGTTGTATTTGATGGCACGTCCCTCTCGATCGAACATCGGCAGAACCGTTCTTCCGGAGTGGGTCACGACCTGCGACGCGAAGCCGAAGCGACCGCGATCCTCGTTTGCGAGAACTCCACGCTGACCGTTACTCAGCTCGTTGAGCGCAATCATCCAGGTGAGACGCGGTGTAGCGGCGTTTCCCATCTGAACGATTCTGGCCGGAATGGTCGGATGCACACCGCGAATCGGTGTCGCAATCGGAAGGACGCCCGTCGGATGATCCACGGCTTCGGGAAGACCTTCGACGCGGATCGAAAACTGAAGCTGGCAATAGCCGCCGCCCAGAGAATCGGACAGGCGTCCGTCGATGTGCCACTCGACGTCGATGATTGATTCCGAGATCCTCGTCCGCGAATCGATGACCAGGGCTCCAACGCGCCTGCCGGGTGAGGTCGTCATGTTCGTGATCGGCAGGCCGGTCGGTGTGAGATCCGACGACATGAACGTCTGGAATGACGGCTGCAATTGGCGACCCGACGCGTCGAAGATCAACTGAGCGTTCATTTCTCCATTGATGGCGAGTGCCGCCGGCTCGATCCCGGCGAGGTCCTTCGAGATGATCCGCAGCTTCCCCGCCAGAGCAACCGGCTGACCGGGTTTCCATTGAGAAGCCTCGAACGGGGCAGACAGAATCCACTGGCCGGCATCCGGACCGCCGAGATAACGAAACCGGCCGATGTTGGAATTGACGGAATCACGAAGCCTGCCGGTGGCCACGATCTCGTCATCCCGTCCCTCGACGTAGAGGATGGTGCCCGGTGGAATCTCCATGAATGGGAAGAGGTGAAGAAGGTATCGTCCCGACGGATCGTGTTTGATCTCGAGGAATGATCCTGGCGGTGCGAAGATCGGCGCCGAGAAACTCCCGTCGCTCTCGGAAACCACGAACGACATCTGTCCGGTCTGGATGTTCGCGACCAGTACCGATGCCGTGGGTGCGACTGCGCCGGGTTGCCCGCTCACGATGGTCATTCCGGCGGCATCGGGAGATCCCACCGTGATGTGCGAGGCGAAAGGAGGATCGCGAGGAACGAATGCAGGAGGCTCAGCGCCATAATGAACCTCGAGCGCGGTCAGGTCACCGGCGCGAACGTCTACGCTCGTCATCACCGCCTCGAGCGTGGGATCATCGGGCCAGAGGTGCAGCGCATAGCGGCCCGCGGCAACCGACAGATCGAACGAACCGTTCTCTGTTCGACGCTGGCCGGAGCCGAGTCTGGCGAGGTTCTCGTACTGAATCAGCCCTGCGCGCGTCTTTCCCGGCGGAGAGTGCGCTTGTCCCGCGATCCGAACCGGCGTCTCCAATGGAACTCGGACGCTGACATCACGCACGACGTCGATGTTGAAAACATGTGCGGGGAGCAGGCTGCGATTCGATGGCGGCGAAACATTGAGAAACCCATCGCCACCGGGCACTGTGAAGCTGAACTTCCCGTCCGCGCCGGTCGTGACCGAGGAATTGAAGATCTGGACGTTCAAATGGTCGTAAATCGAGAGGCTGACTCTTGCTCCGGAAATTGGTTCGTCTCCTGCCACGACGTCACCCGAGAGAATATGCGCGTGGGCGAACGGACCGCCCGCGATCACCAGCGCGACGAGAACTCTACGAAGGACATTCACCGCACAGCCCTCCGCTTCGGCCGCGGATGCTGATCGGGCATCTGCAGCTCCTCTCCCTGAATCACGATCTGCCGCGCGTGGTGCTGCCGTGTGCCCGTGGAGTCCGTGCCGCTGACGAGAAATGAGATCGTGATCGTGTCGGCGCCGGCGAAGCCGTCGGCGTCGTGGAGATCGAGATTGGGGAAGTCCTGCGCGAGTCGCGGTGCGTCGTAGATGTACGTGAGCGACGTCTGCCGCTTCTCCTCGAGGATGAACCCCGGCATCGTCGCCGTCACGTGCATCTCGATATTGGTCAGGCCGGGTGGAGGAGTCACCGTAAAAGCAATCGGCCCATCCGCGGGACGGACGAAAACAGGCAGGGCGGCTTCACCGAAGCCGCGGCGCGCTCGGAGGGCGCGCCCTATCGTCTGTTCCTGAAGTGTCATCGCCTTCGGAGCGGCCATGCTCTCGATCTCCAGCTGCTTCGAGCGCGAGTCGACCACGTAGAACCAGAACTCCCCTTCGCGCGAGCCGAGAACATCGCCCATCGGGAACGGCTCCGTCACCTGCCCCGCCGAGGTGCGGCCGTCGAAGAGAATTTTCACCTTCGCCCGCCACACGCCCGGCTCGATCACTACGAAGTCCTGCGAGGGATCGTAGAACCAGCCGATCGCGCTCGCCTGTCCGCGAATCGTCCGCGTCGCACCCGAGGGCGAGGTCACGACGATCTCGATCTTCGACGGCAGCGTCGGCGCCGAATAGCCGGCGAACGACGCACGTTCGCCGCGCTGCAGGATCGTTCCCGGGCGCACGCCGGTCGGATGGAAGAAGAGGTCAATGTCGCGCCCCTTCAGCGTGAAAAGCGGCCCGCCGTCCGGCCCGCCGCCGTTCCCCTGGAAGGGGGGAAACAGCCGCCCGCCCGGATCGTCGTTCATCGGAAGCAGAACGAACAGCGAGGCGTATCCGCCGTAGTGGTGAAAGCCATCGGTGAGATCGCGCCATACAGCGCCGCCGAACTGGAACTTGAAGTCGTTCGGCAGATCACCATGGATTCCGTTACCGAGCTGCAGGTTGTAGGCATCGTGGAATCGCCAGTAGCCGGTGCTGCTCTGATCCTCGCTGATGAGCTCACGGACGCGAACTCCGGGACGCGACACGGCGCTGTAGAAGTATCCCCACTGTTCGACCGGCGCGTCGAACGCCCGCCGTGGCCCCGTCGAGAAGAGCGGGATCTCGCCGGCGGTGATCCGGTCTTCGATAGCCGGTGACTCCCACGCCGCTCCCGGTAATCCCGTCCGGCTGCGAACGCGCTGCGCGAAGGCGCCATCAGGATCCTGAATCGTGATCTTCGGGATGTCCGCGGCCGGATCGTCCTTCGACATCCACATCACGTCGCCGGCGTGGAAGGGAAACATCAGATGATCGCCTCCCGCGCGCGACTGCTTGACGAAGAGCCACTGGTCCTGGATGCGGTTGACGCCGTCGAAGCCGCGCCGGCCGCGAGTGATGAGCCGCGAGCCGGGAGTCTCCACGATTCCACCCCAGGTGGCGCTGCCGGCCCAATGAACGCCGTCCGGATCGATCCACGACGCCTCGACGTCGACCCTGTACTCGCCCTCGCCGCCCGGACTGACCGGCGCGGCGTGGAAATGTCCGAAGCGGTTGGCGAATCCCCGCACCTCCTCTGTCTCCACGGCTCCGGAGGGTGGGTAGCGGCGGAACGTCAACTTCACTTCCGCGGGGACCGGAGGCGAGACAACGACGGTGCTGCTGAGCGATGCGGCCACGTTGAATGGAGTGCCGGGAATCACGGCAGTGTCGATGTCGATCATGTTGGCGACGTCGATCTCGTACGTCCCGCTCCCCTCGTACGTGTGACCGTAAATGTCCTCGACGCTGCCCTCGAGGGTGATCACGTGACGGCCCCACTGCGAGAAGGTGATCTCGAACCGGGGATCGCCGGTCATCAATTGATGAAAGTCGCTCACATGGTTCGACGCCGCGGTGAGCGTCCGGCCGGTTCGCGATATGGGCGTGCGATACGAAAGCTGGACGAACGGCGCGGGTCCGATGGTGTCGATGCTGCCATCGGGCTTGCGGATCGTCGCCGTCAGCGATCCAGAAGGAAGGCGGAACGGGACGTGCGGCGCTTCCGGGATTCCTCCGTTACCGGTCGTGACGGAGAGCAGAGGAAGATAAGGATTGAGACGAAAGCGCGCCGGCTCTCCGGTTCGCGGATCGCGGAGCGGAACGATCATCCTCTCGCTGCTGGTCATCACTTTCGACGAGATGCCCACTCTCCCGCGATCCTCCAGGGCCACTGCACCGCGCGATCCGTTGCTGAAATGATCGAGCCCGAGCATCCAGACGAGGCGCGGAGGGACCGATCCGACGCGGATCAGCGGCAGCACGCCGGAGAGTCCGGAGATGAAGCCCATGAACGGAAGAATCTCGAAGTGACGCGACAGGACCGGCATCCCGCTCACGTGCACTCGAAGCAGTGTGCGGTAGATGCCGGGTGGCGTCGCAGGATCGAGGAAGGCATTGAGGCTCCACGGCGCCTCGATGACTCCGGGACGTACGAAGCGCAACGCGCCCACCTGGCCCGGTCCGAGCGATCTGGTGTGGCCCCTCCGCTCGATCGGCAGTCCGCTCGGCGTCATGTGTGTGGAGACGAATTCGTTATGCGGGCGCCGCTGCAGCCCCTCTCCATCGACCACCTGCTCCAGGTCCGTATTCGAAGTGACCCTCAGCGCCGCCGCCTCCTCGGCGGTCCGGACGTCGCGCAGGTAGAGTCTCAGCGTTCCAGTCACGGTGACGGAGCGGCCCGGCGCGATGGGATCGGCCGGCAGCGAGCCGCTCAGATGCCAGACGCCGCGATCGAAGACTCCGGTGCTCCGCGCCGCGGACAACTGCAGCGATTCCTGCGGCGCTCCGCTCACGTTCGATCCCGAGGAGGCGAATCGTCCCGCCGGCAGCGGGACGTAGACCGTCGTTCCCGGCGCGTGATTGATCGAGACATTCGCCTGGCCACCAACGGCGAGGAACGGCAAGTGGTGACCGGTCGGGTCGTGCCGGATCATGACCGGCGATCCGGGCGGCGCGAACAGCGGAGCGCTGAAGCTTCCGTCGGCGCGAGAGGTGGTGAGGTTGATCTGTCCGGTCTGAACGTTTCCGAGGAGTACGGCGCTCAGTGGCTCCACGGCGCCGGGCGCGCCGGTCACGACGGCGTTCCCCTCTTCGTCGGCTGTCGACGCCGAGATCAGGTCACCGCGCGGTGACAGGCGAATCGGAAACGGATTACTTTCATCGATGGATCGCGCTTCGAGGACAATGTTGCGCGCATCGCCGGCCGTGGCATCGACGTTCACCCGCCCGGCGAAGGTGCCGTTGCCGGAGCGGACCTGCAGGGAATAGACGTCGCCGCGCACTCGTGTTTCGAAGCGGGCTCCATTCAGAAAGGAGCCCTGCCGCCGGTCCGAGGTCAGACTGTAGATGTCGATCGAGTGAGGTGTGGGAGCACCGGCCGGAAGAATCACTTCTCCGGCGAGTGTGACCAGCGGCGCCGTCGTCAGACGGACCGAGACATTCGCCTTCACCAGCAGATTGAAGATCACCGCCTCGTCGAGATCGAGATGGGGCGGAGGCGTGGCCCTCAAATCGATTCGCGAAGCCGGTACGCCGACCTGAAAAGCGCCGCTCGTGTTGCTGGTGACGGTCGTGTCGAGGAGAAGACCCTCACCGAACTCCGCGCGCGCTCGAACTTCGATCGGAATTCCGGCGAGCGGGCCCGCCGGGCCGCTGATGGTGCCGGAGAGGACGAACGTCTCCTGGGCGGCCGAGGTAAACGCGGCCAGCAAAGCGACCAACGCCGAAAGCGTGACGCGCCGCATGACACCGGTTTCGAAAGCTCGATTCTAGCGGAAACAGCCCTCCTGGTCGAACGGCCGGCCCGCTGACCAAACAGAGCGAGTCCATCGATCAGCAATGCGACGATGAGTGCTGAGTGCCGCCCTTCTCATCGACCAGCGATCGCCTGGCTGGCTTCGCGCGGAATCAGCAGGGCGAGGCGTCATCGCCGCGCCGCCCTCCGCTTCGGCCGCGGCCCCTGATCGGGCATCTGCAGCTCTTCGCCCTGGATCACGATCTGGCGTGCGTGGTGCTTCTTTGCTCCGCTCCCGTCCGTTCCGCTCACCAGGAACGAGATCGTGATCGTGTCGGCGCCGGCGAAGCCGTCGGCGTCGTGGAGATCGAGGTTGGGGAAGTCCTGCGCGAGCTTTGTTGCATCGTAGGTGTAGGTGAGCGATGTCTGCCGCTTCTCTTCGAGGATGAACCCCGGCATCGTCGTCGTCACGTGCATCTCGACGTTCGTCAGGCCGGGCGGTGGTGTGATGGTGAACGTGACCGGCCCTTCAGCGGGACGGACGAACGTCGCGCTCGTTGTCATTCCGAGCGGCGCAGACGGCGAGGAATCCCCCTGATTCGGGGGATCCTTCGCTTCGCTCAGGATGGCAGGCGGGCGGGCCATCGCGCCTGGACCCCCTACTCCGGCAATCTCCAACTGCGCCAATCGGGAGCCGACGACGTAGAACCAGAACTCTCCCTCGCGTGAGCCGAGAACATCGCCGGTGGGAAACGGCTCCGTCACCTGTCCCGCCGAGGTGCGGCCGTCGAAGAGAATTTTCACCTTCGCCCGCCACACGCCCGGCTCGATCACTACGAAGTCCTGCGAGGGATCGTAGAACCAGCCGATCGCGCTCGCCTGTCCGCGAATCGTCCGCGTCGCA
>DATKDP010000071.1:0-17905 GCA_035546335.1 Thermoanaerobaculia bacterium
AGAAAATTGATAAACTAATAGGGTAATACACATTCGGCGAACAGTCAGTCCTGCCTATCTTCTTGGGATGGATATGTTTCGCCGGAGCCGGCGTTCAGGAACCGGGGCCTATCCAGTAAACTACCGCTAGCCTCTAGCCTCTACGCCCCCGCCCCCAGCCTCTCCACAACCGCATCGGCGATCGCCATCTCCTTCGATCGCCCCTCGGCAAGGTAGCGCGAGATGATTTCCGCAACCGGAAGAACCACGATCCGATCGTCGCCGGGCTTCGACGGGCCGTCGGCAACGGGCAGCATCGTGATGCAGACGAGACGGTCGACGCCGAACTGCAGCGGCTTCCCGCTGATTCGCCGAATGATCTGCGAGGCGTCGAGAACCACTCCGCGGGATCCATCGCCGCGATCGACCATCCGCCGCCAGGTGCCGATCGGCGCCGTGATGTCGACGGCTACGAATCGGTAGCGCTCCTGACTCTCCGTCATCGTCAATGCCAGCTCGCCGGGATCGCCCGCGACGCCGTTCATATCCCAGATTGCCACCGTCTCGCGCGGAGATTCATCCACCTGTCGCCGCTTCGCGCGCTCGATCGCGGCGGGACGCGGTGCACAAAGTCGATCTGACGGATCTCGCGCGAAGAGCACCGGAACGGCCCAGTCGATCGCTTCGCCGTCGATCTGATAGTTGAGCGCCACGCGCGCCTCGCGTGCTGCGTCGCCGAGGGAGGCACCATGGGCGAGCGACCAGTAGAAACGGCGTGCGAACGCGGTAGCCGACTGATCGAGGACGACATATTGATTGGCGACGACCGCGGGAACGCCTCCAGCCACCAGGGCGGGCGCTACGCCGCGGTTGTAGTCGGCGATGCCGCCGCGGCCGCTCTCGCACGCGTTGAGAAAAACGAGCTTGACTCCGTGCCGGCAGAAGAGTCCGCGCAGCACGTCGGCCGGCACGCGGTGAATCCCGCCGCGATCGTCTTCGAAGACGAGATAGCCGCTTCGCGAGTGCTCGTCGTATTCGCCGTGGCCGATGAAATGGACGATGTCCCACCGCGCGACCTCGAGGCTGCGGTGCAGCATCTCCGGAGTCGCCGAGCGAAGCACTTCGACCGAGGCGAGGCCTGCATCGAGAAGCGGGCGGAAGCCGGCGAGGATGACGCTCTCTTCCTCCTCGATGGAGAGATACCCGCTTCCCACGGGATGAGCGGAGACGACGAGAATCCGGAGGGGCACATCGCTCGGGGAGATCGGGTCGCTCGGAATCGCGGTGAAGACGTTGCGCGTGAAGTTGACGTCCTGCGTCGCGAGGTGCGTACGGCGCTGCGGGTCCCAGGCGAACTCCCACGGCTTGTCGGCGATCCAGTCGAGCGTGGAGACGAAAACCAGATCGAGCGGACGGCTACGGTCCACCGAGCGCGCGACGTCGTACAGCCGGCGCACGTCGCCCGGGAAGAGCGTCTCGAACAGCATCGCGCCATACTCGAGGAGCTCGGCGCTCGTCAGCATTCTCGATCCCGCTTTGCCGCGGACGAAATTGCGGATCGCCTCGTGGCGGTCGATGATGCGGCTCATTCGCCGTCCGGCTGCCCCTCCTCTCGTCGGAAACTCCACCGTGGCGAAGGCGTTCCGGTAGCGAGCGACGAGCTGGTAGTGCGACGGTCCGTCGGCCAGGAGCATGAGTGAGAAGGGATCGGAGCCGCGCACGTCCTTTCCCGGCTCGAGCTCGAGAACTCCGCGCCCTGCAGCGATGTCGAGGAGGTGATCGCGATCGTGTGTGAGCACGATGCCTGCGTCCCCCGAGGGGGTCGGGCGTCCCCGCCCGATCGCGGCGGCGTCCTCGCCGCCGCAGGCAAGATCGGCCGATGTGACCAGGCCTGCAGTGGATGGCATGCCCGCACTTCTCGCCGATGCGGTGGTGCGCGCGCCGCGAGCTCCCGGCATCCATGGAAGGTCGCGGTCGCGATCGACGGGCGCGAGACCGAGGGGCTCACCGGAGAGGACTCGGGAGATCAGCTCCAGCGTCTCGGGGCGATCGAAGAAGCCGGTGTGCGGAACGTCGTCGCCGTCCGCAGGAGCGAGATTTCCTCCTCGTCCATAGCATGCGATCTGATCGGCGGCGATCCAGCTCGCGCGCTCTCCGCTCTTCCAGGATGCTTCGGTGGGAACGACGAGATCGTTCGCCGATCCGAAAACCTGATCGGTCCCGGCATCGATCAGTCGTTTCCAGATCGGAGCCGGCGGCTCGTAGTTGCTTGCGATCACGGTGCAGAGTGCCTTGGGGGGAGGTGCTGCCTGGAGCCGTTCGATCAGCTCGGATCCCGGGGCCAGATCTTCGACCGCAGGGAGGGATTTCGGCACCGCCTCGGCGATCCACGAGAGCGCCTCGGCGACGAATGCGATCCCGAGTGCGTCATTCGAAGCGGGATGAATCTCGGCGAGATTGGCGATCAGATTGACCAGGTCGACCAGCCGCTGTGGATCGGCGAGAGGCGAGCCCTCGTTCGGCGATGCGACGAGGATTGCACGATCGGCGAGGAGGCGCGGAACGAGCGGATCGTTCAGGCTCGATTCCGACGCAATCCGGAAGAGGAGGCCGCCGCGGGAGTGCGCGATCACATCGCACGCCGCGGCGCCGGCGGGATACGATCGCATCATCGCGCGGGCGTTGTCCTCCGGCCGGACGCTGATGGAGAAATGGTTGAAGGCGACGATGTGATCGTAGCGATCACCGATCCGATCGAAGAACGAAGAGCCCGTTTTCGGTCGTGCGAGACCATGGAACGCGGCCTCGGTGTGGGAAAGAATCCCGTGGAGCAGCATCAGCGTCCGTCTCCCGGCACGAAATGCATGCTGCAGTTCGCTGTCAGGCAACGCTGGCAGAGGTTCGCCCGAGGCGAGCCGCTGCGGGTCGACGCGAACCCATCCCGGATGGAGGCTCCGTTTTTTCCAGGTGCGCCTCTCCCACGCCCGGGCGAGACGCGGAATGACGATCGGACCTCGACGCCTGGCGATGCGAAGAACCCACAGCCTCACGCCGCTCCCATCGCGAAGCGCGGTGAAGCTGCGATCGAGCGGAAGCTGAAACCGGAGCAGGTCGGGGCCGGCTTCGGCGGCTGCCGGCAGGCGCGCGAGAGGCGCATGAAAGCGGATCGCACCCGTCGGATGGCGGACGGCGATGACACAGGCGTGATCGCGGTCGACTTCGATGGTCGCGAGCAGGGGAGGGTCAGCCGACTCCGATCTCCGCGGCAACGATCGCGCGACGTACTCATACGACTCGGTGGGCTGCTCGGCTTCTTCGAGAATTCGTCGAAGCAGCGGGTCATCGAGGATCGAAGGCGCCTCGGGCGCCGGGCGTATGTCCCACTCGCGTGCGATCGTCGTCACTCTCACGGGTAACCTCCTCGATCGGCTGGCCTGGCATTGTCGCCCAGATCGGCGGAACTGTGGCCTGTGGGCTGCGGACTCGTGCCACGGGGCGGCGGTGCCCCTCTCCCCATGGTCCTATGATGCTTCGTAGTCGAGATCGTCGTGGCGGGATTGTCATAATATGGAGGAAGGCTCAGGGGGCGATGATGTGTCCTGCGTCACTTCCGTGGCAGCCGCGCATCACCGTCCTCTGAAGGCCCGCGGGCGACAATCGCATCGGTCGGAAGCCGGCCATTGATTGCGACCTGACTGGAGGCAACGAATGAGATCCATCCTGCGCGGCTTGCTCCTGATGGCGGTTGCCGGGGCACTCAGCCTCGTTTCGGCTCGTCCCCTCGGGGCGACGACCGACGGAACGAAGGCGTCTCCCCGCAAGAGAATCGCGAATCCCATCGCCTCGCCCGCTCCCCCGACGAGGACGAGCTTCGACACGACGCAGCTCGAGTTTTACCTGACCGACGAGGGGATCGCCTACATCAGGCCGGGCCTGAGGATCAAGGTCGACTCGCTGGTGATCGGAGCGGATCGAAGGGCGGTCGTGGAGCTGATCCTCACCGACGATTTCGAACAGCCGCTCGATCGCCTCGGCAGGACGACGCCGGGTGCGATCTCGATGAGCTTCGTGCTGGCGTGGTACGACCCCGAGACCCGGCAGTACGTCTCCTACACGACCAGAGTCCAGACGACGCCGGCGAACAGCCCCAACCCTGGAGTCAGTGCGATCCAGGCTGCCGCTGACTCGGGGGGAACGTTCACCGACTTCTCCACCGGACGTTCGCGATACACCTTCAGAACGGCGCTTCCCGCAGGATTCGATCAGTCGAAGACCCACACGCTCGGAATCTATGCGACGCGGAATCTGACCGCGATCATCGGAAAGAACTACTTCTTCAACGTCGTGCATGATTTTCGTCCCGACGGCGCAGCAGTGACGGCGCGATGGGACAAGATCCGCGATGTGGCCTGCGCCGCCTGTCACGATCCTCTGGCCCTGCACGGCGGATCGCGACGCGACGTGAAGCTCTGCGTGCTCTGTCATCAGCCGCAGACCTCCGATCCCGATACGGGCAACACAGTGGACATGAAGGTCATGATCCACAAGATCCATCGCGGGCACAATCTGCCGAGCGTGCTGGCGGGGATTCCGTATCAGATCATCGGCAATCAGCAGTCGCTCCACGATTTCTCGCACGTCGGCTACCCTCAGGACATCCGCAATTGCGACAACTGTCACGAAGTCGGCGGTCCGGCTCAGTCCGATGTCTGGTACACGAAACCGAGCCGCGATGCGTGCGGCTCCTGCCACGACGACATCAACTGGGCAACTGGAGCGAATCACCCTGCCGGTGCACAGCTCGATGACAATGCATGCGCTTCGTGCCATCAGCCCGAGAGCGAGCTGGAGTTCGATGCTTCGATCAAGGGGGCGCATACGATTCCCGTGAAGTCGAAGCAGCTCAAAGGGCTGACGGCGACCATCGTCAGCGCGAGCAACGTCGCGCCTGGAATGAAGCCGACGGTCGTCTTCCGCTTCCAGAGCGGAGACGGTACGCCGGTCGATGGGACGAAGCTCTCCACCTTCGCTCCGATTCTCGCCGGACCGACGACGAGCTATGCTCACTACTTCCGTGAGAACGCATTGACCAGGGCGGTGTACGATGCGACGACCGGCCTCACGAGCTACACCTTCACCGCTTCGCTGCCTGCAGATGCGAGCGGCACATGGACGTTCAGCGGCGACATCCGTCGCGCGGCCACTCTGAAGAGGGGCGACGGCAAACCGGACATCGCCCTTCAGGAAGCGGCGCTCAATCCGATTCGCTACGTCGCGGTGAGCGGGCCGTTGACTCCGCGCCGCACGATCGTCACGACCGCGAAGTGCAACGAATGCCATGACCGTCTCGCCCTTCACGGCGGGCAGAGGCTCGTCGTCGAGGAGTGCGTGATCTGCCACAACCCGCTCGAAGGCGACCAGGCCCGACGCCCGGCCGCTGCCGGCGCGCCCGAGTCGGTGTCGATGCAGAGGCTGATTCATCGCATCCACCGCGGCGAGGCTCTCCAACAGGACTACACCGTGTACGGATTCGGTGGAACCCCGCACAACTACAACGGGATCCTCTATCCGGGTGATCTTCGCAATTGCGCGAAGTGCCACACTCCAGGCTCGCACAACGTGCCGCCAGCGGTCGGAGCCGCCAACGTGACGACACTTCGCGACTTCTTCTCGCCCCAGGGACCGGGGACTGCAGCCTGTCTCGGATGTCACGACAATCGCGATGCCGCCGCGCACGCCTTCCTGAACACCACGACGTTCGGAGGATCGAGTACCGCGGAGGCGTGTGGTGCCTGTCATGGCTCCGGTTCGGAGCGGTCCGCCGACAGGGTTCACGCCCGGTAGCACGAATGGACTTTCGAGGGGGGACTCCGTTCCCCCCTCGTTTCCGCGCGACGCTCGACTTCGGAAGGGGATGTCATGTCGATGAGACCTCTGATCGCAGGACTCGCTCTGCTGTTGTTCATCGGCCTTCCACTCGGCCCGGCGGTCGTTTCCGCGCAGGAGCAGGAAGAAGAGCAGGAGTCCGTACCGCTCTGCTCCGACTGTCATGACCAGGCCGCAGGCTTCGCCGCCAATCCCCACGCGCGCGGGAAAGCGGTGAAGAGCGAAGTTCCGAATGCCGTCTGCGAATCGTGTCACGGCGACGGCACGGCACACATCGAGGCCGGCGGTGACAAGGATCTGATCAGGGTTCTCGCGGGACGTTCAGGGGCCGATGTCTGCCTCGGCTGTCACGATCAGAGTGGCGAGGGGAAGGCGCGGCGAAATTCCATTCATGCGAATTCGGAGACGGTGAACTGTCTCACCTGTCACTCGATTCACACTCCCGAAGCACTCTCGCCCCACCTTCTCGCGAAGAAGGAGCTGACGCTTTGCAGCAGTTGTCATGGAAGCCAGGCGGCATCGTTCCGAAACAAGCCTTACGCTCACCGGATCGGGCGCGGCGGCATGGAGTGCTCTTCGTGTCACGATCCGCATGGCAGGTCGGGAGAGGACGTGCTGCGGCCCACCCGGGCCGGAGATCCCGCCTGTCTCGGCTGTCACACCGAGAAGCGGGGACCGTTCGTCTTCCAGCATGGAGCGGTTGCCGCCGGCGACTGCCTGAGCTGTCACGAGTCCCACGGATCGTCGAATCCGAAGCGGCTGAGCCGTGCGACGGTCCATCAGTTGTGCACCGAGTGCCATTCACCGATCAGCGGCGGAACGCTCGGATCGCAGCCGCCCTCGTTTCACAACTTGTCGCTGGCTCGCTACCGGAACTGCACGACGTGCCATGTCGCGGTGCACGGATCGAATCGATCACCACAGCTCTTGAAGTGAGAAAAGGAGAAGCCCGATGAACATCCGAAAATGGTTCGTCATCGCAACGGGGCTTTCTCTCGCGCTCTGCCTCGGCACGCCGGTGCTTCACGCTCAGGCGATTCCCTTCGATCTCGAGATCGGTTACCGCTGGCTCGACGTCGACGGCAACGAATCGATGTATCGCTCCCAGATCGACGAGCAGAGCGGTGTTCTTCTCCGTACGTTCACTCTCACCACCGTCGATTTCAACGGCCGGACATCGCTCGTCGACCGCTTCCGGATCGATGGCAGCGAGCTCGGTGCGGGTCCGCTAGGGTCGGTTCGGATCGAAGCGGGCAGGAGCGGCGTGTACGATCTGCGGCTTCGCTATCGCACCGCCGATGCATTCAGCGCGCTTCCGGCGTTCGCGAATCCATTGCTCGGCGCCGGAATCGTTCCGGGCCAGCACACATTCGACAGGACGCGCACGATGATCGATGCCGATCTGGAGCTGCGTCCCTTCAGCGCCGTCACGCCGTTCGTCGGCTACTCGAGGAACCGTTATGACGGACCGGGTCAGACGACGTTGAACATCGGCCAGGACGAGTTTCGACTCCTGTCGGATGTGAACGAAACGGATGAAGAATTCCGGATCGGCGCGGCGTTTCGATTCGACAGAGTCCAGGGTCAGGTCACACAGGGATGGCGCTCGTTCGATGGAACCGAGTCGCTGGCACTGGTTCCCGGAGCGGGCGGGGGGAACAACCCGGGCCCGGTGGCCGGCCGCCCGGTTTCCGCGGATGTGATCACGCGCGAGAGCCGGACGGATGCCGACACACCGTTCACCAGCATGTTCGTGACCGGGCAGGTGACGAGCCGCCTCCGGCTGATCGGAAACTACGCGCGCTTCAGCGCCGAACAGGATGGCCTGGAGAGCGAGCTGGCCTCCGGCTCGTTCGCTTCCTTCGCACTCGGCCGCTTCTTCACCGGACTCTCGGAGGATGTTTCGGCGCGCGCGAAGAACACCACCTGGCGGGGAGGCGGGAGGGCGGAGATCCGGCTCACGGATACCATCGATCTGCTGGCGGGCTATCAGCGCGAGCATCGCGAGCTCGACGGATTCGCTCTGATCCACACGATCTACCGCGACAGCATCACCTTCGGCGGCGCGGATCGTCGCGATCTCGAAGAGATTCTTCGTGCCGAGAGCTCCTTCGAGCGCGATGAAGACGTCGTGAGTGCGGCCCTGTCGGCGAGGGCGATCGGGCCGTTCGGATTCCGCATCGGCTTGAGCGAAGCGCGGCAGGACGTGACCGTGGCCCCCGATCTTTCGGAGATCGTCGTCCCCGGAGCCCAGGGAGGAGACTTCGACCGCCGCATCAGAACATTCGACGCCAGCACGACGTACACCAGGGGTGCTCTCACCCTCGGAGCCTCCCTCAGACGCGATCGCGCCGATCAGCCGGTTCTCCGGACCGACTATCTCGATCGCGATCGGCTCCGCTTTCGCGCGGCATGGCGAACGCCGGGGAATCTGCTCCGGACCGGAGTCACGGCGGAGCGGATCGATCAGGAGAACGATCGGACCGGTATCGGATACGACGCGAGGTCACGGCAGCTGGGGGGCGACATCGAGCTCGCACCGCTGGCTTCTGTTCGCCTGCGGGGGTCGTATTCACGTTTCGAGAACGACAGCGCGATCAGCATCCGGCGCCCTGAGAATTTCCTGATCGAGACCTCGATCCACACCGAGGACGGCGAAGCGATCGAAGCAGGGCTGAGTCTCTTCGTCAGGAAGGTGTCGCTCGATGCCAGCTTCGGGCGATTCGAGAACGAAGGCGTTCTTCCCTTCGAAATCGACCGAGGGCGTGCACGCCTCTCGCTCGATCTCTTCACCAGCGGCGGAATCGCCCTCGAGTGGTCGCGGGACGAGTATCGCGAATCCGCGCTGCCGCTCGCCGATTTCGACGCGACGCGCTACGGGCTCTACGTGCGCTGGCGACAGTAAGAGTCCGTCATCCATCCTGGAAGGATGGATAGATCACAGCCGGTGGTGAGCGCGAAGCGCCACCACCGGAACGTTGCGCGCGCAGTGCGACGTCAGCCGCAGCCCGGCAGGGCTGCCAGGAAGTGGCCATGCACTGTCACCTTTCGTCCCGGCACCCCGTCGGGGTGCCGACGTTGCAATGTCGAATCTCACAAACCGGTGGTGGCGCTTCGCGCTCACCACCGGCTGTGTTCCATTCACCCCTAGCGGGGTGGGGATGTGAAAATCAGCCGAGCAGCTCCGCGAGCCTGTCGAAGCGCTCGGCCCAGTACCTCTTCCGGTTCTCGGCGTCCGCTTTCGACGGGAGCTTCGTGTGTTGAATTGCGACCTGGCTCTTGCCGGCACCTTTCTCCGTGAACCAGAGCTCGAGGGATGTCCCATCATCGACGCTGATTCGCATCGACCTGCCGGGTGTCGCCTTGCGGACCGTCAGCTTCAGATCGGGAATCCAGCGGTTGCGAATGCGCGCCTTCTCGAATGCCTCGAAGAGTCTCGCCATCGGTACGGCGAAGGTGCGGCTCTTGCTCGCTTCGTACGAGCCTCCGCGGCGCTGACCGATCTCGCGGAGGCCGCGGATTCGTTCATAGCCGACGGTCACGGTCTGTGCCCACCAGCCCGGGACTTTGAATTTCTCGTGAACGAGGTCGGCGATCTCACGGTGCGGTCTGCTCGCCGCATCGACCGCATCGAGCGCGCGCGTCCATTCCGCCCACGTCTTTCCCGTGGCTTTCCGGACGGATGCGTCGCTCATGCCGGCGAGGGCGGCGAGGTCGGGGGGCGGTGCCACGACGGGCTCCGGTTTGTCGATGGGGGTTTTCTTCCGGAGGAGCTGCTGGCGGGCGGCGGTGTACGACTCGCCGGTCTTCTGGACGCCGCCGCGATCGGGCGAGGACGCCCGACCTCCGATTGACCCCGTTGGATACGGTCACAGATGAGCCGAGCATCTTTGCCGTGTCATTCCCACTTCACCGGCGCGGAGCGCCGTTCTTTCGCTCGGATGACCTGTCGTAACTGATAGACATCAATAGCGTTATGCAAACACTCTCCCCGCTGCCCGCGCGCGGTGAAAAAAAGTCTTGCATCCTGTATAGTGTTGTAGTTAACTATCACACCGAAACATTGATCGGACCTTCAAAAAGACTGAGAAATGGACCGCGAGTGGAATGACAGCCAGCCGATTTACCGCCAGCTTCGCGACCGGGTGGTCGCGATGATCCTCGATGGCGTCCTCCACGAAGGCGACCCGCTCCCTTCCGTCCGCACGGTTGCAGCCGAGTACCGCGTCAATCCGATCACGGTGCTCAAGGGCTATCAGCAGCTGGTCGATGAGCAGCTCGTCGAGACGAAGCGGGGTCGCGGGATGTTCATCAACGACGGAGCGCGCGCCATGCTGCTGCAGGGAGAACGGCAGAGGTTTCTCGAGGAACAGTGGCCCGGGATCCACGCAACGATTCAGAGGCTCGGACTGAGTGCAGAGGATCTGCTGAACAGCGGTTCGAGCGAGCCCAATGATGACGCCCGGGAGGAGCGCTGACGCCATGACATGCATCGAAGCTCGCGGCCTTCGCAAGACCTTCGGCTCGACCGTCGCAGTGGACGGCATCGATCTGCGCGTCGAAGAGGGACGCATTCTCGGGATCGTCGGTCCCAACGGCGCCGGAAAGAGCACCGCCCTTCATGCGCTCCTCGGTCTCATCCCCTATGAGGGAGACCTCCGGGTGCTCGGTCGCGATCCCTGGACCGATCGCGATCGGCTGATGAACGAGGTCGCCTTCATCGCGGACGTCGCGGTGCTGCCACGCTGGATCCGCGTCCGGCACGTGCTCGACTACGTCGCCGGCGTGCATCCCCGATTCGATCGCCTGAAGGCGGAAGGGTTTCTCGAAAGAACCGAGATCCGTCGCCGCAGCAGGGTGCGGGAGCTGTCGAAGGGGATGGTGACCCAGCTTCATCTCGCCCTGGTCATGGCGATCGACGCGAGGCTGCTGGTCCTGGACGAGCCGACGCTCGGTCTCGACATTCTCTACCGGAAGCAGTTCTACGACTCGCTCCTGAACGACTACTTCGACCGCGGGCGCACGATCGTGGTGACCACCCATCAGATCGACGAGATCCAGGACGTTCTCACCGACTTCTTGTTCATCCACCACGGCCGCATCGTGCTCGAGTCCAGCATGGAAGCGTTCGAGTCCCGCTATCTGGAAGTGATGGTCAGCCCGGAGCGCGTTGCGGCGGCACGGGCACTCGACCCGATCCACGAGCGCCAGATATTCGGGCGCAGCATTCTGCTGTTCGACCATGCAGATCGCAACCAGCTCGTCTCGCTGGGCGATGTGCGCACCCCGAGCATCGCCGATCTGTTCGTCGCCGTCATGGGCCGGGAGACCGGAGAGTCCAAAGGAGCGCGCGCATGAATCCCCCGTCGATCGTTCAACCGGAGTCTCTCTTCGAATCTCAGGCCATTGCGCCGGCGCCGGAGCGTCGCTCTTTCCACTGGTCCGTGCGCCGCGAGCTGTGGGAGAACCGGTTCCTCTACATCGGGCCGCTGATCGTCGCCGCGGTCGTCCTGTTCGCCACCCTGATCGGCACCCTCGGCCTGCCGAAGAAGATGCGCGCGCTCGCGACGCTCGAGCCGGCAAGGCAGCACGCGTCGGTGGCCGGTGCACTCGACATGGCGCCGGCTCCGATCATGCTCGCCGCGCTGCTCGTCGGGGTGTTCTACTGCCTCGACGCGCTGTACGGCGAGCGCCGTGACCGCAGCATCCTGTTCTGGAAGTCGCTTCCGGTCTCGGATCGTACGACCGTGCTCTCCAAGGCGATCATCCCGCTCGCGGTTCTGCCGCTGATCGCCTGGGCCCTCAGCGTGATCGTGCAGATCATCCTCTTCTTCGCCAGCAACGCCGTCCTGGTGGTCAACGGGATCAGCCCTGCCCGGCTGTGGACCGAGTTCCGGTTCTTCCAGGGTCTGCTGATCATGATCTACGGCCTGAGCGTGCACGCTCTGTGGTTCGCACCGATCTACGCATGGCTGCTGCTGGTCTCGGCCTGGGCGAAGCGCGCCCCCTTTCTCTGGGCCGTCCTTCCGCTGCTCGCGATCTCCGCCGTCGAACGGATCATCTTCGACACATGGACGTTCATGACCATGCTGCAGAACCGCGTTGGAGGTGCGATGAAGGTCGCGTTCTCCTTCACTCCCGACGATCGGGGGAACATCGATCGGCTGTCGCAACTGACGCCGGGACGCTTCCTGACGACGCCCGGCCTCTGGATCGGTCTGCTCTTCGCCGCGATGTTCCTCGCCGCCGCAGTCCGATTACGCCGCAACCGAGCACCGATCTGAATTCACCCGAAGCAAAACGACATGAGGACATCTGTCTCCAGGGAGCAACGGTCATGAGCGCATCCGTTTGGACGCACGAATCCGATCTGCGCACGATCGCAGACAAAACATTGAGACTGGCGGCGCAGCTCTGGTTCCTGGTGGCGGTCACCGGACAGTTCATCTTCGTCGCCTACGTCATCGCGTTCTACGGCGGCACGGCCGTCCGGGGAAATCTCGAGGCGTGGAACGAAGTGCTGCCGCGGGGATACGAGGCCGGCGCCACCCTGAACAATGTCGCGGTCGCCGCCCATCTCTCCCTTGCCGTCATCGTCACGGTCGGTGGAGCACTTCAACTCATGCCGCAGGTCCGGCGCCTCTCTCCTACGTTCCATCGCTGGAATGGGCGCCTGTTCATCGTTTCGGCCTTCGTGACGAGCATTGCCGGCCTCATCATGGTCTGGACCCACACCTCTCCCGCTCGTCTCGTTCAGCACCTGGGGATCAGTCTCGACGCGCTCCTGATCATGAGTTTCGCCGCACTGGCGCTTCGCTCCGCGCTCGCGCGTGATTTCCGGACGCACCGGCGCTGGGCGCTTCGCCTCTTCATCGTGGTGAATGCCGTCTGGTTCTTCCGTGTGATGCTGATGCTCTGGGTTTTCATCAACCGCGGCGCGGTAGGTTTCGATCCGCAGACGTTTACCGGCCCCTTCCTCGATCTCCTCTCATTTGCCGACTATCTTCTGCCGCTCGCCGTTCTCGAAGTCTACCTCCGTACAGAAGCGCGCGGCGGCACGATCGGCCGCCTGACTGTGGCCGCAGGAGTCGTGGTTCTCACTGTAGCAATGGGGGTCGGGATCTTTGCGGCAACGATGGTCATGTGGCTGCCTCGCATGTAGTGGAACGCGCGCAGAAAGAGAAGGAACGTCATGATCTCCGGTTCCGATTACAGCACTCTCTCATTCCCACAGGCCTGGGCCCGCATCGGCGGCGCCCTGTATCTGATCATCATCATTGTCGGATTCCTCGGCGAGGTGTTCGTGAGGGGAGTGAAGGGTGTGGACATGGAGAGGTGGAGGCTCCGCGCACAGGAAGCGAAGCGAATGACAGCGGCAATCAACGAGTCGACGCCTCTCGTCGAGAGCAACCCTTAACCTTAACCTTACCTACAGAAAGGAACCATGATGCGCCCCATGATCATCCGAGTCCTTCTCGTTTCCGTTCTCGTCTCCGCAGCCGCCCTGGCCCGGGAGAATCCACCCGCCGCCACCGTGGCACCCGTGGCGAATCCGCTCAGCGCCCACAGCATGGGAGTCTATAAAGGAGTTCAGAAGATCCTGCTCCGCACGGCCGAAACGATGCCCGAGGAGAACTACGGCTTCAAGCCGGCGGACACGGTCCGCACCTTCGGTCAGATCCTGGGACATGTCGCCGAAGCACAGTACTTCTTCTGCGCCGCGGTGCTCGGCGAAAAGAGGCCGGGCTCGACAGTCGATGCGTCCGGAACCTCCAAAGCCGGCCTGATCTCAGCACTCACCGAGGCATTCGCCTATTGCAACAGGGCGTATGACGGGATGACTGACGCATCCGGGACTGCCACGGTGAAGTTCATGGGAGGCGAGAAGCCAAAGCTGGGCGTGCTGAACGTCAACCAGGTGCACACGATCGAGCATTACGGCAACCTCGTCACCTACCTGCGAATGAACGACCTGGTTCCGCCGACCAGCGATCCGGAGTTCATGAAGTCGCTCATGAAATGAGGCTCGATCGCCTGCTCTGCGGCGGATGTTCGGATGCACCGCGTCAAAGCTCGAAGCGCTCCGTGTGAAAGTCGCGGCAGCCAGCCACGGAGTCGCGGCTGATCCAGGTACACCAGGCGAGATAGACCTTCGAGCTCATCGTCGCACCCTCGCGAATCTCCCATTGCGCGGCGATGTCGCGGTCCGTAATCGGGACGTCTTTCTCGAACGTGTCGAGTGGATCAGCGCTCTTTTTCGATGGCATTGAACAGTTCCAACAACCCCTGCCGTTCGAAGTAGTCCCTCACCGCCGGCAGTCGCATGGGCGAAGCGACTCGACTATTCGCAGATCCCGTTTGGATCTGTCGCGTCAGGTCTACGAGTCTGTCAGGAATGCGATCATCCACCATGCGGGCCGGCACTACGAGGCCAGCGGACAGCTGGAGTTCGTGCACAGCGTGACCGGGGTACGCACGCTGAAGGACGAGCTCGAGAAAGTCGCCTCCCACAACGCGCATCACCTGAGCCAGATCCACGCTGCGCTGAAAACGCCGTGACGTGCGCAACGATCGTTTGCACCGCAAGCGAGCAGCCACGACTTGCCGGCACCCGGCGCATTGACCTTTTTCCCGGCGGGCCTCAGATTGGTCTGGGACACTTCGATGCTGCGCGTTCTGGCCGTTCTCGTCCTGGCGACCGCACCGGCCGCTGCACACACGATCACCGGCACCGTGCTCGGGCCGGACGGTCCGGTGACGAACGCCACTGTCGACTTTCACTACGAAACGAATCCCGGGGCCGTGGGCCATCGTGACACCACCGATGCACAGGGTCGCTTCAGCGGTCCTGCGCCGGACGGACAGATTCTTTTTCTCAGCGCGACCCCGCCGGCAGGCTCGGATCTCGACTCCGTTTACGATGGGAACGGGCTGGCGATCACGCGCGACTACGAAGTGCGGCTCACGCTCAGGCGGATCGTCCGCGTTCGCGGCGAGATCCGCGCGGCTGATGGGCGTCTCGTTCCGGGGAAGGTGAAGTTCCAGACGCTCACAGTCGGGAACGGCCAGGGAACGATGGCGCGACAGGATCCGGTCGCCGAGGCCGATGCGCCGTCGGGGACGTTCGAGCTCCAGCTGCCCGGCGATTTCTATTCCATCCATGGCTTCGCAGGAGACAGCGAGCTCCCCTCGGGGCGTCTGAATGTGGACGCTCGCGCAAATCTCAGCGGCCTTCGAGTCACGCTCTCCAATCGAGAAGGCGGATTGATACCGAAGCATGCACCGCGCCGAGATCGCATCGCCATCAGCGCGGCCGGCGAGAACTTCGACGTCACGCTCACCGGCGCGGCTGGCGCGTCGGAGCCACTCTCCGCGGTGTCGGTGCTGAACCTGATGACCGGTCAGATGAGCTACACGGTCAGCGCGGCCGACGGAAGTTTCTCGCTGCGGATGTTCGGCGCGCCCGGTTCGACTCTCGTCGTGCGGCATGATCCGACCGGCTGGTACAGCGCACTCGGTCCTCAACACGTAGTCGGACTTCCCGCGACCTACCTGCACATCAGCGGAGGAACGGAAAACGCGTTCAGCGCGGTCATGGTTCTCGACGAGTTTTTCCTGCAGCCCGGATCGGCGCTGACGACGGCGATCTACGGGACTCGCGATGTCGGGCAAGTCGTCGTGACCGGTTCATTTCCGTCCCGGCAGTGGCAGCCGGGCCAGACCGTCTCGATGTCGGGCAAGGTGCTGCTCTTCTCGAAGAACCTCGGCAGCGACGTCTCGAATGTTCGGATCACCGGAAATTTCGGACTCATCGTGAGATTCGACCGCGATGGAATGGAGCGGCAGACCGAGAGAGAGTTCCACTCGACCGACTTCACGCCGACCGGTCTTCCGATCGAGCGGTATCGAAACTTCGCACACGCCGTCGAAATGAACATCTCTGCACCGCGTGCAACGGGAAGCGGGCGCGCGGAAGCCGACTGGTCGCTCGAGCTCCCGATTCCTCCCAACATGGCTGATGGAATGTGGCAACCCTCGATTCGTGTGGCCGCCCAGGGCGTTCCGACCGAAGCGCGCGTGCTCGATGGGTATCTCTCGATCCCCAGCAACGCCGACACCCCTTCGCTGCCGCTGGTCACGGTCGGCAGCCCGAATCCGCCGCGGCTCTTCTGGGCGCTCGGCCTCGACGAGTTCGACAACGGAATCCGCGGCACGATGGCGCGCGAAGATGCGGGCCTCTGCAATCTGGCGAATCACGTTCTCGTGCAGCCTTCGTTTTTCCTCTATCGATGGAAGGACCACGACGGCGAACCGATCCGCTACCGGCTCGAACCGTTCCTGCCTCTGTCGGCCGAAGAGGGCGGCACGCGACCGCCGATCGCATTTCAAGATGGCTCACTGACGGTTCGGGTCCATCGCCCCGACGGCGGCGTCGATGATCTCGGAACCGCCGCCCTCGTTCAATTTCAGAACCGAATGCCGTTGACACGTGCCGACTTCCGTCCGTCTCTCGGCACCGCCGGGTATTCGCTTCAGTTCGAGATGACCACGCTCGATCCGAGGTTCGAGTATGCGTTCACGCGATCGGGACTGCATCGCGTGGAGATGCGCGGGACGATGACCGACGCGTGGGGAACGGTCTACGAGGGTGGCGGGACGTATGAGGTCATCGCGGGACAACCGCTCGACATCGACGCCGCGGTGATTCCCGGCACTCCGATGTTCGATGGGTCGTCGCTCAACACCACAGTGCATCTCTCGCCGCCCGTCCCGGCCGATGTCGAGATTCATGTCCGGCATGTGCCCTTCTCCGATCCTGTGCGCGCCATCGACGAGGTTTTCCACGTGCGCGCAAATCGCTTCGGATACGCGCACGCCCCGCCGTTCGTGTTGCGCGATCACGGAGAATTCCGCGTCGATATCAAAGCGACTTACGTCGATTCAGCCGGCGTGATGTGGGCGGGCTCGACGCGATGGGGAAGCGTGGTCGAGACGTCGGACAGTCCGATCATCACGCATGGACGCCGCGGATTCGACGGCGCGCCGGAGATAGGACAACAGTGGTTCGGGTTCAAGGACGACGGGCAGCAGCCCGGCGATCATGTGATGTATCCATTCCACTCCGGCGACGTGATGTGGATGGAGGACAGCGACCGCTTCTCGGGCCTCGCCGATTCACCGATCGCATCATTGCAGGATCCGACGGGATTCATCGCGCAGCGCGTTCGCGACGGGCCACGTCCACAGAACTTCTCACCGGTTCCTATCGAGGATCGAATCGCAGCGGGCGAGATTCCGATCTTCACGACCGATCCGCATGACGCGAACCTCACCCACGAGCCGCCATCACAATGGGGATACGCATATCTCTACGCCGAGCGCCCCTCGGTACGAGTCCGCGAGATCATCACGGAGGATTTCGCTCACGCGTCCTACTGGCGATTCCGCGACAACTATCACTTCCAGCTCGGCAACGGCATCAACGGCGATCTGCCGAACGATTTCAAGTTCCAGTTTGCCGGTGCCGTGTGGCGTGAGCCGGGCTTTCAGTATTACGGCGCGTATGCCTCGCTGTTCGTTCTCGTCCCCGAGCTCGATCCGGCGGGCGGCCGCATCATGCCGCCCTTCCAGGGCAACGGCGGCGGGCCGGACGGCGGCCCGCTGTTTCGGCTGAAGGGGAGAGACATCGATCTCTTCTTTCATCCTACGGCCGTACGACCTGGAACGATTCTTCATCGCGGCGCGATCGCATCGTTCGCGGGCTATTCGGCGCCGACATTGCCGTCGAAGATCGAGATCGTCGTCACCTCGCCCTCGGGTCGTGTGCGAACGATCGCAGGACAGGCGAACAGGATCGGCTGGTTCTACGATCCTTCGCAGGACTTCACGGCCGGTGAGTCGGGCGTGTGGAAGGCACGCGTGCGGATCGTCTTCGATGGTCGCACCTCTGCCGGTCAGGTGACCGAGCCTTTCCCGGCCGGCGACGCGCTCGGCTCGCGGGAAGGGGAGTTCTATTTCTACGTGGTCGATGCGAACGCGC
>DATKDP010000072.1:0-13591 GCA_035546335.1 Thermoanaerobaculia bacterium
GAGGGATTCGGTTTCGACATTCTCACGAGGCTCGGCGAGGCTTTTGCGTTCGACTCACTCGAGATCGAGGAGAAGCGAATCGACGACGTCGCAGTACGGGTCGTGAGCCCGCGAACCCTGTGGCGGATGAAGAAGGACACCATGAGGCCGGTGGATCGTATCGACGCGGATCACCTGGCGAAGCGGTTCGGGTTCGAGGATGAGTGAGTCATGAAAGTCGAAAAGTACCGGTCGGTCGAGGAGATGCCACCACCGTGGCGGGATCCGGACGATCCGGGAAATCTTCGGAGAATCGCGGCGATGATGTCCGTATGGTTTCGAATGAATCCGCGTCCGGAGCCTGGCGTGCGACGCTTTCATTCGGTAACCGACGCGAATCGCGAGCGTCGCGATCCCTATCGCGAGACACCTGAGGAGGAGCGCTGACGTTCCTCCAGCGGTCGCCGCCGGCGTGAGGCTTTCCACCCCATCGCCGTGAGGGCTGCCGCAGGCGGATCAAAACGAAAAGCATGGGCCTGACCCTCTTTTTTTCTCGGATGCAAACGATTTCTGCCCGACGACGAACATCGTCTTCACGACCAACCCCAACGCCCATCCCACCGCCCTCGTCGCGGTCTATTCTATTCCGGCGCGGCGGTCGCGCCGCGTCGAGCCTAATCGACCGGCTATTTCTCTATCGTGAGGATCCGGCGCCGCAGCTCATCGTAGCGCGGGTCATCACGCAACTCCGACAACACCACCATCGGGATGCTTTCACGTAACACGACATCGCGAGTCTCGAGTGCCTTCTCGAGCCAGTAGAACGCGCGGTCGTTGTCGCCGAGCGCAGCGTAGATCCACGCGATCTGCGTCGGCGCGATCTGCCCGGTGGGCCAGATTGCCTCCAGCTCGCGTGCGACTGCTCGCGCCTCGGCCGTTCGCCCCAATTTCGCGTAGATCCGTCCTAGATGCGCCTGCCCTGTATTCGGTTCTCCGCGCAATTCCACCAAGCGCTGATAGACCTCGGCCGCGAGCTCGTACTTCCCCTGGTATTCGTAGGCTCTTCCAAGGGCAACGAACCCATCCCCGAAGTTCGGATTCAGCTCGAGAGCTCTCCGCGCTTCAGTAATTGCGCCGGGATAGTCGCCGATCTGAAGCAGGCAACGAGCGAGATTCGCGGAGATGATTGGCGAAAGCGGGTCGAGTGATGCCGCTTTTCGTAGTTCGGGAAGTCCATCTTCGACCTTACCCATCACCTGGAGCACCAGCGAATACCAAAGACGAGCTGTCGCGTAGTTCGGATTCAGCTCGATCGACTGCCGGAACTCTCTCTCGGCAGATTTCCAACGGAACTGATTGCTGTGGATCTGTCCCAGCGACGCGTGAGCTTCGGCCATCCGCGGGTCGATCTCCAACGCGCGTCTGGCCGCGTGCTCTCCCTTGGTGTAGGCCTCCTCCTTTGGAAGCAAACGAAAACGGCCACCCATCAGGATGTACGTGTCGGCGAGCCCGCTGTATGCCGCGGCAAAGGCAGGATCGCTGTCAATGGCCTGCTGGAAGTACGTCCGAGCGTTCTTCACTCCTTCGCGTGAGCGCTTGTTCCACTCGTGCCGTCCTCTCAGATTCAGCTCGTACGCCTGGCGACTCGAGGTACCGCGTGCGGTCAGCTGCGTTTGCTGCGCGCTCGTGGCCGGGATCCGCAAGCGATTGATGACGTTGCCGACGATTCTCTGCTCGATCGCGATTGGATCAGAGATGGTCTGTTGATAACGATCGCCCCACATCTGTGCCTGTGTACGGAGATCGATCAGATCAGCCTGAACAGTGAGTCCCTGACCCTCGGCCACGACCCGTCCAGTCAGGATCACGTCGACCTTCAGGTCCCGCCTCAGCGCGTCGAGATCGTGAGCCTTGCCTTTGTAGGCAAACGCGGTCGTTCGAGCGAGCACCCGGATGTTCGGAAGCCTGGAGAGCGCATTGATCAGATTTTCAGTGATTCCATCAGAGAGAAATTCTGATTCGCGCGCTCGCGTGGCGTTTTCGAAGGGCAGCACGGCAAGCGACGCGACTTGGGGAGTGGTCAGACGGGAACGGCGCGTCGTGACTGTAAGGGCCATGATCAGCGCGACGATCAGCGCGATCGCCGCTGCTCCCGCCCCAAAAAAGAGTGCGAGACGGCGCATCCGTCGTCCCGCTTTCTCCGTCAAAGCCGCGCGTAAATCCAGGGCGACGTCGCGCGCGGACTGGAAACGATCTTCGGGATTCTTCTCCAGGCATCGCGCGATCACCCGGGTCACCTCGAGCGGGGCGTCGAGACCGCGACAATCAACGTCTTCACGGAGAACTGCAGTCAGAGCCTGACTGGCGGTCGGCCGTGCGAACGGAGAGCGGCCGGTGAGCATCTCGTAAAGGATGCAGCCGAACGAAAAGATATCCGTTCGCGCGTCCACAACTTCTCCCGAGGCCTGTTCGGGCGACATGTAGCTGGGCGTGCCGAGGACCGTGCCGGAGCGGGTCTGGATGTCGGTAGACATCTCGTCGGTGGCTTCGCGTCGCCGATCATCGCGCGCCAGTCCGAAGTCGAGTAACTTGACCTGCCCGTTTGCGGAGGTCAGGAAGATATTTGACGGCTTGAGGTCGCGATGGACAATGGCTCTGGAGTGGGCGGCCGCCAGAGCATCAGCGATCTGCGCGCCAATCTCGACTGCTTTGCGCCAAGGCAGCGGAGACCTGGCAAGGCGCGCCTGAAGTGTCTGGCCCTCCAGTAACTCCATCACCAGGTATGGGGTGGTGCCGGTTGTATCGAACTGATGGATTGCGACGATGTTCGGATGCGAGAGCGCGGCGACGGCCTTGGCCTCGCGGGCGAAGCGTGTCAGCGCGGCGCGGTTCTCGCGTAGGTGATCGGGGAGGATCTTCAGCGCAATCTCGCGGCCGAGCTGCTCGTCGCGGGCGCGGTAGACCTCTCCCATGCCGCCCGCTCCCAGCGGTGAAAGGACAACGTAGTGGCCGAGACGATCACCAGCGGAAACGCTCATCTCAACGTGCGGCTGTAGTTGAAGCATACTCTGCTCGACCGAGCAACGGAACCGGCCGTACAACGATCGAGCGGGCGAGCCCAGTGCCAGGTGAGTCCGCGACGAGTATCCCCATCGCTCACACCGTCGCCCGTCACCGGCCGAAGATCGGAATCTTCGGCCACTCGGGCCACTAATGCCTGGGCCGGTCCTCGGCCGGCCCGCCGCGTCGCTGAAGGTTCCGTGCGGTGTTGATCAAACCGACATGCGAGAACGCCTGAGGGAAATTGCCGAGCTGCCTCCTGGTGATCGGGTCGTATTGTTCGGACAGCAGACCGACGTCGTTGCGCATCGAGAGGAGGCGCTCGAAGATCTCCGTCGCCTCCTCCACCTTTCCCTGAAGCGCGAGCACATCGGCCAGCCAGAATGTACAGAGCAGAAAGCCCCCCTCTCCGGGCGGCAGGCCGTCGATCTCCGGCGTGGTCTGATAGCGTTTGATCAGCCCGTCGTATTCGAGCTGCGTCCTGATCAGCTCGACCGTGCCGGTCATGCGCGGATCGTCCGCCTCGATGAAGCCGAGCGAGGGAAGCAACAGCAGGCTGGCATCGGCCGAGCCGGAGCCGTAGAACTGGACGAATGCGTTCAGGTCGCGATCGAATCCTCTTTCCATGATCTCGGCGCGGATCTGATCCCGGATCCTCGCCCATCGTTCCAGCGGTCCGGGCATGCCGAACTTCTCGACGTCGGCGACGGCGCGATCGAAGGCGACCCAGGCCATGACTTTGGAGTGGGTGAAGTGCCGGCGAGGACCGCGCACTTCCCAGAAGCCTTCGTCGGGCTCCTTCCAACCCTTCTCGAGAAAGCTCATGATCGCGCACTGAACACGCCACGCATCGTCGTCGCACGGGAGGCCCAGCCGCCTCGTCAGGTGAAGCACGTCCATCACCTCGCCGTAGACATCGAGCTGGTGCTGCAGATACGCGGCGTTTCCGATCCGTACGGGACTCGAGCCCTCGTATCCCGGCAGCCAGGGGAGCTCGAGCTCCGTCAATCGCCGCTCGCCCGCAAGTCCATACATGATCTGCAGCTCTTCCGGACTCCCGGCGACGGCTCGCACGAGCCAGGCACGCCAGGCGCTTGCCTCGTCGGTGTAGCCTCCGATGGTCAATGCGTAGAGCGAGAACGTCGCGTCGCGCAGCCAGCAGAACCTGTAGTCCCAGTTTCGCACTCCGCCGATCCGCTCCGGCAGCGACGTGGTCGGTGCGGCGACCAGACCGCCCGTCGGTGCGTACGTCAGCGCTTCGAGCGTGATGAGCGAGCGCATGACCACGTCTCGCCATGGCCCCTCATACGTGCACCGCGCGGACCAGTCGCGCCAGAATTCCTCTGTCTCTGCGAGTCTCGTCTCCGGATCTTCCGGTTCGGGATCCGGATCGTACGTCTGCTTCCATGTCAGGTCGAATCTCATACGATCGCCCGCTTCGACCTCGAATTCCGCGACCGTGGCCAACTCCTCTCCATGCATCGGAACATCGCCGCGGCAGTAGAGCGTGTCGGGTCCGGCGATCGCGCGGATGCCGCCGTCGACCGCGCGCACCCAGGGAACGATCGAGCCGTAATCGAACCGGATCTCGAGCTCCGAGCGCATCCGCACGGTTCCTTCGAGTCCCTCGACGATGCGCACCAGATCGATCACGCGCGTCCTGATCGGCATGAAATCGATCACGCGAACGCGACCCTCCTCGCACTCGAAGTCCGTCTCCAGCACCAGCGTGTCGCCGCGGTACTGCCGGCGGATGTTCCGGATCTCGCTCCTCGGGGCGATCTTCCAGCGACCATGCTCGGGCGTTCCGAGCAGTGCTGCGAAACAGGCGGGGGAGTCGAAGCGCGGCACGCAGAGCCAGTCGATCGAGCCCTCGCGCGAAACGAGCGCGCAGGTCTGCAGATCACCGATCAGCGCGTAGTCTTCGATTCTCGAAGGCATGATGATTCGTGTGTCGCGGCGCGAGACAACGACTCGCAGGAGACAAAATGCCCCACGACCGGCTTCGTCGTCTCACGATACCCGAAAGCATCACACTCGCGAAGCGGGACACGGCGCGCATCTCTTCTCACGATCCAGGGGGTCACACCTTCGCTTTTCCGGGTCCGCAGCCCATCTTGAGTCTTGAGGGTCACACCTTCGCTTTTCCGGGAAAAGAGAAGGTGTGACCCTCTGCCTGGGAGCCCTCGAGAAAAGAGAAGGTGTGACCCTCTGCCTTGGGAGTCCTGCGTCCGCCAGGAACGCAGACCTTCGTCGAGGACTCACTGGTCCTGGATGCAACCGAGTGATTGTCGTTTACATCATCGCGGACTGAACAGGGGCACGCGTCGTGCTTCGACCGTCCTTCCCGGGAAGGATTGACGATGGCTTCACGCAACGCAGCAGAGATTCTGATCGACACGCTGATCGACTGAGATGTCCGTGTGATCTTCGGTCTGCCGGGCGACGGGATCAACGGAATCATGGAAGCGCTGCGCCAGCGCCAGTCCCGGCCACGGGATTGCGCTGCGCGCGCAGGAGGCGGAACGATGGAGGATCTGAGATGAAGTTCCTTGCATGTGCCCAGCCGCGTCCTTTCTTCCTCGTGTTCGATCGCGGCGACGAGGTGCTCGGGACGTTGGGCCGGTTCGCGAGGGAGCAGAGGGTTCAGGGAGGACATTTCGCAGCCATCGGCGCACTCTCGAGCGCGGTCGTCGCGTACTGGAATCCCGAGAGCCGCGAGTACGAGAAGATCGCGGTCGGCGAGCAGGTCGAAGTTCTCGCCCTGATCGGCGACGTTGCGATCGAAGGGGAGGAGACGAAAGTCCACGCACACATCGTTCTCGGCAAACGGGACGGCAGCACGATCGGCGGCCATCTGCTGAAAGGAACGGTGTACCCAACTCTGGAGATGCACTTCGTCGATGCCGGCATCGCGCTGGAGCGAACGAAGGATCCCGAGACGAAGCTGTCGCTCATCGAGATTGCGGAGGGCTGAATACCTGCTCGCCGACAGTCATGTGAGATCACCATCTGTGGTGGCTTTCGAGGTCCTTTCGCAGATGTGCTACTCTGGCGATATCTCCGCTGGAGTCGGCATACATGTCGCTTTAGCAATGTTCAGGAAGGCGAAAGATATGAGCTCCGACTACCTCTTCTCAGATCCGTCGTTTCTCCATGGTACGGGTAGGGTTTTTGATCCATTCGGTCTACCCGAGCCGTACAATTGGAGTGCGACACCCGCAGAAGCTGATGCGCACGCGATGGCCCTCGACTGGGGCATGGTTGGCAAGGATCTAGCGGATGCTATTGCTGAGCTCAACGCTCCTGATCCGAAACAGCTGGCGCTTTTCGACCCGTCCGGATGGGCCGCCGATAACGACTGATGGGCCGCAAAGACCGCGGAAATCGCGATCGCCGTCGACTGGCTGGAAGTAAAGCGGACCTTGCTGGCGCCCAGGACTTTCGGTCGCAGTCACCGCAATATGTGGCACGCGTTGAAGGCACTGTGTTCCAAGGGCCGTTACCGCCTCCCGAGATCCTCGTGCGGTATAACGACGCTGTTCCCGACGGAGCAGAACGGATCATCAAAATGGCGGAGCGAAATCAGGAGCATCGCCAAAGGCTCGAGGGCGCTGTAGTACCATCGCGTGCCAAAAGCGAGCTTCGAGGCCAAATCTTCGGTTTCATAATCGCGATGGCGGCAATCGGCTGCGGAACCTACCTGATCGCGATCGACAAGGATACTCAGGGACTAGCGATCGTCATCGCCGATATCATAGCCCTCGTCGGGTTGTTCTTGTATGTGGATCACCGAAAGAGAAGAGATCTGGCCGCAAAGCGCGAATGAGCGCGAAACAACTGTCTTCCACTAACCCTCTCCCGCTACAGCTGGTTCCAATGACAACCCAGTGTTCATGGGGGTTTTCTGGTCGTCGGGCAGGGGCTCGCCCACCGCCCGCTCGGATCACAGGATTTGCCTCACGCGCAGCGCGCGCGCTGAAAAGGCTCGGGGTGACAGGCTGGATGACATCTTGCACGAGAAGCTCACAACGGACACGAAATTCCGGCAAGTGTACTAAGCTTCGGTGTCATGAAATGCCGACTGCTTCTCCTGCTGGTCACGTTTGCATTACCCGCCTGCGTCACCGCACCGCAGCCTCCCGCGCAGCCCGCACCCCAGGCACCCTTCGACGTCGTCGAGGCGACGATCCCCGAGATGCAGCGGGCGATGGCGGAAGGCCGCCTGACGGCGCGCGAGCTGGCCGTGTTGCATCTCATACGCATCGCGAAGCACGAAGATCAGCTGAACGCGGTGATGAGGGTGAATTCGAGAGTGCTCGAGGAAGCAGACGAGCGCGATCGCGAGCGCGCGGCCGGACGAGTGCGCGGGCCGCTGCACGGCATTCCGATCGCGCTGAAGGACAACATTCATACGACCGGAATTTCGACCACCGGCGGAGCACTCGCGTTCGCCGGTTTCACGCCGCCATACGAAGCGACGCTCGTGAAGAACCTCCGCGACGCCGGCGCCGTCATCATCGCCAAGACCGGCATGACCGAGCTCGCCAACTGGGTCGCCGGCCCGCCGACTCCGATGCCCGGCAACTACAATGCGATCCACGGTTACGGCATGAATCCCTACGATCCTCGCCGCGACCCGCGTGAGGCGACCTCCGATGGACGTCCTGCACTCACTGTCGCCGGATCGAGCTCCGGGATCGGCACCGCCGCCAGCTTCTGGGCCGCGAACGTCGGCACCGAGACGTCGGGCTCGATTCTCAGCCCGGCGAATCAGAACATGCTCGCGGCGATCAAGCCGACCGTCGGCCGCGTCAGCCGCTACGGCATCATCCCGATCACCGCGGACCAGGACACTGCGGGTCCGTTGGCGCGCACGGTCACCGACGCCGCCATTCTTCTCGGCGCGCTGGAAGGAGCAACACCCGATCCATCCGACGCGGCGACGGCTCGCTGCGCTCCTCCTCCCGGCGGCGACTACATGCAGTTTCTCAGAGCGGATGGACTCCGCGGCGCGCGCATCGGCATCCCACGCGCCTTTTTCTACGAAGCGCTCACCCCTCCCGGCGCGGAGCGTCCCCGGGGAGGGCTCAACGACGAACAACGGCGCGTGATGGACCAGGCGATCGCGGTGTTGAAGGAGCAGGGTGCCGAGCTCGTCGACCCGGCGAACATCCCGAGCATCGTCGCGACCGATCCCGGCGACAACCTCCTTCTCTGGGGACTCTGCGCCGGGGCGAACGACGTGCATGGGAAGGACGAGCATTGCTCGGTCGTCTTCAAGTACGGGATGAAGCGCGACTTCAACCTCTGGCTCGCCTCACTCGGAGACTCCGCTCCGGTGAAGTCGCTGACCGAGCTTCGCGAGTGGAATCTCGCTCATCAGAAGGGAGGAGCGGTCAAGTACGGCCAGTCGCTTCTCGACATCTCCGACGAGATGGACGTGGCACGCGATCGATCGCGCTACGAAGCGGATCGCTCAAAGGATCTCCGTCTTGCGGCAACCAGCGGAATCGATGCGACGATGGCCGAGCACCGCCTCGATGCACTACTTTTCCCTGGGCCGTTCGGCGCCGCGATCTCGGCCAAGCCGGGATATCCGACGGTCATGGTGCCGTTCGGCACGGTTCCCAACAACCCTACGCCGCCGTTCCCCGGCGGGTTCGATGCAAGACCATCGCCGTACGGAGTGAGCTTCGCCGGACTCGCCTGCAGCGAGCCGAAGCTTCTCGCGATCGCCTACGCGTTCGAACAGGCGACCCGCAAGCGCATGACCCCTCCGGGATTCGAGTGAAGCACGAGGGAGAGCGGGCGTCCCGCGCCCGCCCCCGTGACATGTTGCAGACACAGACCGTTGCCGATCCTTCGCGATCCGCCACTTCCGAGGGCGGGCGCGGGACGCCCGCTCTCCCCCGGTAGCAAAGGAGACGCACATCATGACCTCTGAGAGCCTTGCCTCGGTCTATCTGGAAACGGCGACGCGAAGCTTTCGCGGTCTCAAAACACTCGCCGAGAAAGCGATTGCACAGCTCGGCGACGACGAGCTCCATCAGGCGCCCGACCCGGAGTCGAACAGCGTGGCGGTCCTGATGAATCACATCAGCGGAAATCTGCTGTCGCGATGGACGGATTTTCTGTCGACGGACGGCGAGAAGCCCGATCGAGACCGCGATGGGGAGTTCGTCGATGCGGGGAGCTCGCGCGAGCAACTCCTCGACCGGTGGGCTGCGGGATGGAAGGTTCTCCTCGATACGCTGGCTACTCTGGGCGAGGACGATCTTCTGAAGACGGTGACGATCCGAGGCGAACCGCACACCGTCGTCCTCGCCATCGAGCGCCAGGTCGTCCACTATGCCTACCACGCCGGTCAGATCGTCTACCTGGCCAAACAGATCCGATCCGCTGATTGGAAGAATCTGTCGATCCCGAAGCAGCGCCCGGAGGACGCGTGAGCACACCTCACTTGCCCGTGACCGACGACACACTGAACCACTGCCAGCTCTCTCCCCTGCGCCATGTGGCCGAAGATTCCGATCTTCGGCCCGGTGACTGACGACACAGTGACCGATCGGCGACGATCCAAACCCTGGTGACTCGAGACTTGCCCGCATTCGTTCTCTCGCCGGCGTGACGGAATTCACCTCCCATGCCGCGTCACGGACCGGCCGCAGACCACCACGTATTACAATCGGTTACAGTTACGACTATGATCTGATCATTCTCGTGCCATGACCGTGTCCACTCGCTCGCATTTGCCATCCACCGGGCTCGCTCTGGCCCTCTTCCTCCTCGCCCTCGCAATGAACGTCGAGAGCGCCGAGAGCAAGCCGCGTCCGATCTCATCCGCCGAGCGCGCCGCGGTGCAGTTTGCCGCCGAGTATCTCGCCGAGGGGCCGGAAGCGTTCCTTCGTGTGATGGCGGCCGATTCGCCGATCGCTCGGCTGCCGCACGCCGAAGCGCTCGCCGAGATCGAAGTGCGGGCGGGCCCGCGCGAGGGGGCGACGTGGCAGCTTCTCACCGTCGTCCCTGCGCTTGCCGACTCGGCGGCCGCATTCAGCATCAACTTCCCTTCCGGGATCGACGAGACGCTGATCATCGGACTGATTCGCGAAGGCGATGGCCACCGGATCGGCTCTCTTCGCATTCTGGCGGAGGCGGTCGAGCGGAAGGGGACGGCATCACGCGACGACCCCGCGAAATTGCCCGAGCGACGGGAGCATCGTACGCCGGCGACGATTCTGCCCCTCGGGATGCTTGGATTCGCCATCGCCGCCGCCGGCCCGTTGCTTCGCCGGCGATCATCAGGCGCCGCTTCCTCTCTGATGCTCTCGGGAGGGCTGATCGTTTTCGCCGCGCTGGCTCTCGAGACGCGAGCCGTTCTCGCCGATCGATCGGCACCGCCAGTCGCCACAAAGGCCGGCGAGAACGACTGGAAGATCGGACGCCTGCTTCCACTCCGCCATTCTCTCTGCGTCGGTGGCCAGAGGGACGAATCGAAGCCGCAGGGATCGAGCCCGCTGGAGCGCAACGTGGCGGCGCTCTGGACTGCGCAGCTCGACCTGCAGGAGATGCGCGTCGACGCGGTGGAAAAGGCGCTGCGATCGTTCCCGTCGCCCTCCGATGTACCGCTCGCCGAGATTCTGCGAGCCCGACTCGCCTTCTTCCGCTCGCGCGAGGTCGACACGGTCATCGCCTACGAGCGGGCGATCAACCTGGGACCGGGACGCGACGCGCTCTGGTACGAAGCGGCACAGGCCTTCAGCATTCTCGGTTTCGAGAATCGCTCGATGGGATATCTCGAGCGCAGCGCGCGCATCGGCTCGCGCGAATCGGATGTCCATTACACGCTGGCGGTTCTCGAAGCGATGAAGCAGCGCACCGACCCCGCCGAGCTGCATCTGCGGAAGGCGTGGTCGCTCAAGCCGGTCGAGCGCGCGGCGCTGCTGCGCGTTCCATTCCTCTGGGATGTGCTTCGCAAGGGATACCTCGCGACGGCCGTTCGGATCAGCAGTGCCGAGGAGCCGGTGGTCCGATCTTCGAAACTGTCGAGCGATCCGCTGCTGCTGCCGGCGCAGGCCGAAAGCAGAGTCGCGGGTGAGTTTCTCCACGTCCGCATCGACGAGCAGGAGCTTCTCGTCCCGGGCGGTGCCCCATTCGCTCCGCGGTCGACGACCGTCCTCGACGCCGTACGCTGGGCGAGGCTGGAGGAAGAGCGTGCGCTGTCGGACGTTCCTCAACTGCTGGAGTCGGCCGGCTCGTCCGGCGGCCTGACCCAGCCTCTTCTGCGACGCCGGATCGAACGGGCGGCCGAGGCGCTGGCAGCACGGAACCGATGGAATGATCTTCTGTCGTTGACGGCGAGCCTTTCGCCGCTCGCGGAGAACGTTCCTTCCGAGCTGCTCTTTCTCCGCGGAACGGCACTCAAGCGGACGAAGGATGTGGCGGGGGCGCGAAGGCTCTTCACGGAGATGGCGTCGAGCCCCGCCGTGCACCGCAAGTCGGATGCGCACGAGCTGTGGCAGATCGGAGAGCAGCTCGCTGCAGTCGGAAGCTACGAGCAGGCGATCCGGGTGATGGAGCGGGCGTCGACGATTCGCGAGATCCCCTTCATCGACGAGCGAATCCGGCAGATCTCGATGAACCAGAGACTGGCCCATTCCTACTCCGCGCACCCGACCGAGCATTTCGAGATTCACTATCCCACCGACGTCGGACGGATCTTCGCGGTCGGCATCGGCAGGGTCCTCGAGGCGGAGTTGAAGCGTCTGCGGGCGCACGTTCCGGTGGCTTCCCTCGATCGGATCATCGTCAACATCGTCTGGTGGGACGAGTTTCGCTCCACCTACACCGGGTCCGATTTCATCCTCGGGTTTTATGACGGCAAGATCACGCTGCCCTTCGCCGGTGTCGGTGGATTCCCGCCACCGGTGGTCGCCATTCTTTCGCACGAGCTGACGCACGCGCTGATCGCTCAGGCGACCAACGACCAGGCGCCCCGCTGGTTTCAGGAGGGCGTTGCGCAACGACACGAGATGCTCGAGTACTCACCGAACGCGCTGAACATGTACGACGACGATGCTCTGATCTCGCTCTCGCTCCTCGACGCGGCGATCGAAGGCTCGGCCGATCCTGCGATCATCCAGGAAGCCTACATCGAGGCGCAGACGGTGGTCCGCTACATCGAGGCGGAGTACGGCAGCTCGGCGATCGCGAAGATGCTAGCATCCTTCCGCAGCGGCGCGCGGACCGACGAGGCGATCTCGCAGCTCACCGGAAAGAACACGGCGGCCTTCGATCTCGCGATGCGCGAATGGGGGCGGCGCGGCGGCGCCAAGGTTTTCGTCAACCCACCACCGATCCGATACGACGCGGAGCTCGACAGGATCCTCCGTTTCAGCGCCACGGAGGGAGAATGAGCGCGATGCTCGAGGTCGCCCCGCTGGCGCTCGCGACGGCGGTCGTCGCGCTGTTGCAGTGGTCGGCCTTCGCCGCGATCGCCCTGCGCAGCCGCGAACCGATCCCGAAATCGGGAACTCGATCATCGGATCGCAATCTGCTGATCAGCAGTGCCGTCGGTCTCGCCCTCTGGTGCGGCGCGTTCGGCTCGGAGCTCTTCCGCCCCGAGGCGAAGGCGGAGGTCGCTGCGGCATCGATTGCGGGGCGCGTCGAGGGGACCGGCACCTGCGCCTCCGTGGAGATCGGAATGACCGCCGAGCAGGTGCGCACACTTCTCGGAGACCCGAGTGGCGTGAGCGACGTCGCGGCAATTCGCGGTCCCGGCGCCGAGCTCTGGCGATACGACGACTCCCGCTGCTCGCTCTACGTCGTCGACGGCAAGGTCGAGTACATCGAGTAGAGGCTGGGAGCGCAAGTCATCCAGAAGGGATGCAAGGATTCCAGCCGGTGGTGGAGCGAAGAGGGCACCACCGGAAGCGAAGGAGCGAATGTTCCACCAACGTCGCACCCCGAACGGGGGTGCGAGGAAGACCGGCCATCCCAGCCCTTCGGGCGGCAACCGGCACATTGGTATCGCCTCGCATCCCTGAGGGGCAGCGTACACGAGTGTGCCACGATTCAGCCACCATCGAGACGCGGTTCGAATCAGCCGTTGGGCGGTCGGAACGACAACGAGCCGCGGTTTCAATTCGAACGGAGTTCCTCGAGGAACTGCCAACCGTCGACACCTTCACCACGATTCGCCTCGTCGATCGCTGCCGACAGTTCCTGTCTCTGTTTCTCGGAGAGTTTCAGCGCCTCTGCAGGTTCTCGGACGACAACTGTGACCGTCGACCCTTCTTCGAGCATCCCCTCAGGAATGTCGAGGCGCCCGTCCACGACCTTGGCAGACAGAATCTTCATTCGAGAATTCTACCTGAGTTTGGGGTGCCGAGCCGCATAACGGTTGAGGCTGAGCGGCTAGTGTGGTGTGTCGCAAATAGCCATGCATTATTCGGTGCGATGCAGGTCCGATGGCGAGCCGCCGCGACGCAGGCGATGCGGTGTCATCGTTGAGGAGCGGGGGCGAAGCAAGCGGGCCTGCAGCGTGCTGAAG
>DATKDP010000073.1:0-31621 GCA_035546335.1 Thermoanaerobaculia bacterium
GCATCTGGCCGAAGTCAAGTTCGGCCACTTCAACCGCCGGGCATCGCCTCGATCCGCTCGCCCGCCACATCGTATCGCCAGATGGTGGTCTCGTCGGTACAGGGTGGACGTGCAAAACGCTTTCCCCCTGGTACCGTACGCACGACAACGTCTCCCTCGGGGGAAAAGCCGATCGGCTCGAGCGCCATGTCGCAATCGCCGCCATGCCGCTCGCGCAGGAGTGCCTCGATACCCGTGTGAATGGTGCGCCCGCTGTCGAGCTCGTGAACGAGAATCAGCGGGTTCTCCTGATCCACGTGATACGTCCAGGTCTGGAGCTCCAGAAGAAGACTTCCGCCGTCGGGAGACCAGTCGACGATTCGAAGCGAGTTCCCGTTGCGACCTTCCGCTCCAGGATTCTGCTCGAATGCTTTCCGCCACTCGGAACCGCCCGACGATACCCATAGCCGCGAGATGTTGCGACACGCCCGCGTCTCTCCTTCGTTCCAGCTCGTGGCAATGGCTTCGACCTCGGTATAGGCGGCGCGTGCGCCGTCGTCCGAGCGCAGGATCGCGCTGCGTCCGTATCGCGAGCCGAACTCCCCGTTACCGCTGGTCCCGTGACAGTCGAGGCGCTCGGTCTGAGCCAGCCGCTCGACGATCGGGAGTGTCGTCACGCGCATCGGCGGAAGCTGCGGGCCCGAGACGCATGCAGTGGCCAGCAATGTCGCGAGTGTAGTCAGGCGTCTCATGTTGAACGACTCCCTGCGAACGGCGTGCCGGGCCCATGCGCGTGACATTGGGCGCCTCTGGTTCGTATCATCCATGCATGGCTTCCGGTCACTCGATCAATCAGAACGAGCGCATGGCGCTCGATCGGCTCGCGCGATCGCCGTCCTGCCCGCGCTGCGACCTCGACAAGACCCTCGGCATGGGCCTGTGCCGAAAATGCAGGACGCAACTCCCGCAGCACATGCGCCAGGACATCGAATCGATCGAGAAGCGCGATCCGCAACGAGTGCTGGTGGCGATGAAAGCGGCTGCCAGCTACTTCCAGCAGCACTTCCGGTCGATCCGCGACTTCGGGGGCGGCCGAAAGAAGTGATCGCTCGGAACGCGTGACGAGCCATCCTTTCATCCCAAGCCAGTCAGCGTCGAATCGTTGGGCCGGCACGTCGCCGATCGCAGATCCCCCACGCCTCCCATCCATCTCGCTTCCAATGACACGGGCCGTGCCGTCATCCTGAACGAGGGCGGGGTGCGGGTGTGAGTGAAGGATCTGCGTTCTTAGACAGTTGCCGATCGCAGATCCTTCGCTCACTCCCACCCAACCGCCTCGCTCAGGATGACGGCAAGCTTGCGGTGTCATTCGCTTCTTCAGCTGCGCGCAGCGCCATTTTGAGCTCAGGATGGCGAACTGACGAGGGCCCCGATCAGGACCGCTTCGGTGGCGCGACTCCCCAGATCTCGCTCGCGTACTCGCTGACCGTCCGGTCGCTCGAAAAGTGGCCGCTGCGCGCGACGCTGGTGATGGAACGACGCAGCCATGCCTCGCGATCGAGAAAAGCGCGGGAGGCGGTCTCCTGCATCTCCACGTAGGACGCTAAGTCGGCACAGTGAAAATAGCGGTCATCCCGAAGAAGGATGTCGGCAATCGGCTGGAACGACGCCTCCCCTTTTCTCGCGATGACACCGCCGGTCAACTCGTCGACGGCTCGCTTCATCGCCGGAGTCGATTCGACGCACTCCAGCGGATCATAGCCCGACCGAGCCAGCTCGCCGATCTCCTCGGCCGTCCTGCCGAAGATGAAGATGTTGTCCCACCCGATCTGCTCGCCGATCTCGATGTTCGCGCCATCGAGCGTGCCGATGATCAACCCGCCGTTGAGGACTGCCTTCATGTTCCCCGTGCCCGACGCTTCCGTTCCGGCGGTCGAGATCTGTTCCGACAGATCGGTCGCCGGGTAGAGCAGCTCGGCACACGTCACGCCGTAATTCGGAAGAAAAAAGACATCGAGCTGCCCTCTGGCTTTCGGCTCGTTGCGAATGACTTCGGCGATGGTGTTGATCAGCTTGATGATCAGTTTTGCGATGAAGTACGCGGGCGCCGCTTTGCCTCCGAACACGACAGTCCGGGGCGCAATCGTCTCTCCATCGACGATGCGATGGTAGAGCGTGATGACGTGCAGGGCATTGAGCAACTGCCGCTTGTACTCGTGGATGCGCTTGATCTGCGTGTCGAACATCGCGCCCGGGTCGAGCTCGACGCCGTGATACCGGGCCACCGAGTCCGTGAACCGGCGCTTGTTTGCCTGCTTGATCTTCGCCCAGCTCTCTCTGAAGGCGGGATCGCCGGCGTGGGTCTCGAGATCGCGCAGACGATCGAGATCGGTGCACCAGCGATCTCCGATCGCCGAGGTGATCAACCGGCAAAGATCGGGATTCGCTTTCATCAGCCATCGGCGCGGCGTGATGCCGTTCGTCTTGTTGTTGAAGCGGCCGGGAAAGAGCTCGTGAAAATCGTGAAAGACCGACTGCTTCAGAATCTCGCTGTGCAGCTTCGCCACTCCATTGACCGAGTGGCTTCCGACGATCGCCAGATTCGCCATCCGGACCAGATGCCTTTCCTCGTCGATCACTGCCATTCGACGGACCTTCTCTTCATCGAGCGGAGAGCCGGTCGCAACTGCCTTCCGCAGCCGGAGGTCGATCTCCTCGATGATCTGAAGGTGTCGCGGAAGAAGTGCGGCGATGAAGTCGGTCTCCCACACCTCGAGGGCCTCGGCCAGAATCGTGTGATTGGTGTAACCGAAGACACGCTCGGTGATGTCCCACGCCTCCTGCCATTCCAATCGCTCGTCATCCATCAGCATTCGCATCAGCTCGGGGATGGCGATGGCCGGATGCGTGTCGTTGAGCTGAACCGCGGCCTCGTCGGGGAGGTGCTCCAGGCTTTTTCCACTCTTCCGAAAGCGGCGAATCATGTCCTGCAAGGTGGCGGAGACGAAGAAGTACTGCTGTTTGAGACGCAGCTCCTTCCCGGCGTATTGATCATCAGGCGGATAGAGAACCTTCGAGATGTTCTCGCTCTGATTCTTGTCTTCGACGGCGCGGACGTAGTCTCCGGCGTTGAACTTTTCGAGGTCGAACTCGCGGCTCGACTTCGCCGCCCAGAGCCGTAGCGTGTTGACCACATCGTTCCGAAATCCGACCACCGGGATGTCGTACGCCATGGCGTCCACGGTCTGCGTTTCGATCCAGTCCCACCGTTCGTGCCCTGTCTCGTCCTCGTAGCGTCGCGTCCGCCCATAGAATCTGACGGGGAAGAGAACGTCGGGGCGCGGAATTTCCCATGGATTGCCATAGCGCATCCAGTTGTCGGGAGCTTCCTGCTGGTACCCCTCCACGATTCTCTGGCGAAAAATCCCGTACTCGTATCGGATCCCGTAGCCATAGAAGGCGAGGCCGAGCGTCGCCGCCGAATCGAGAAAGCAGGCGGCGAGCCTGCCCAGACCTCCGTTCCCCAGCCCGGCGTCGCTCTCCTGTTCCTCGAGGATGTGCAGATCGTAGCCGATCTCCTCCATCGCCCGGGCATAGGCGCTCTCGCCCCCGAGGTTGAGGATGTTGTTGAGCAGAGCGCGTCCGAGGAGGAACTCGAGCGAGAGATAGTAGACGCGCTTGACACCGATGTCGTAGTACGACCGCTGCGTCCTGAACCAGCGATCCATCATCTGGTCGCGAACGCTGTAGACAAGGGCTTGATAGACGTCGTAATCGGTCGCCGTATACTCATCGCGCGCGACCGAGTAGGTCATCCGTCGAGCGAAGGCATCGACGATGCCTCCAGGCGTCATGTCACCTGGATATGGTCTCGGAATTCGTTTCTTCATGGTCACGGATCAGAAGCCGCAGACCCCGGACGGACGGCCGAGAGAGAGTACCAGAAGCCGGCGGGATGTTGAATGTGGCGTGAGAGCCGGCTGAAAACGCTGAAACAACCTCGGGAGGGTACAATGACAGGCACTCCACTAGCTCCACTGCGCGGCCATCTGGCTGCATTTCTGATGGCTCTGCTGCTCGGTGGGTGCCGGGAGCCACGCGTCGACTCGCAGGCAACGGAGACGGCGGAGCCTGCGGCCGCCACTACGACGGAGACGACGACCGGCGATTACGGAGACCTGACGAAGACCTATACCAGCGCCGAAGCAAAGTTGCGTGAAGCGACAGAGAAGGCGGAAAAGGCGAGGAAAGACGAAGAAGAGCCGGAGTGAGTCTGTCTCGGATCTGCAGAATCATCTCCAGAGAAAAGCCGGGCGCGGGCTCGGGCGCGGGCGCGGGCTCGGGCGCGGGCGCGGGCTCGAGAAGTATCGTTCGTTTGGAACGTTGGCTTCAGACGTCGAGGCCGATCGAGCGCATCAGCTCGATGGCGTTGCTTCGTCTGACGACCCCATCGCGCATGCGGTAGTCGAAGATCATCGTCCCGTCCTCGATGTGATCTTCGAAATGCACGTTCCGCGCGCGACCCGCCAGCGCCCCCGTCACGTCGGCGAGTGCCAGATCGTGCGTGGTGACCAGCCCGATCGCATCGCGGTCGACGAGTCCGCGAAGAATAGCCTCCGCTCCGATCCGCCGGTCGTGCGAGTTCGTGCCATGAAGCATCTCGTCGAGCAGGAACAGCAGAGGTACCTGCTCGGCGAGCTCGACGATCTGTCGAAGCCGCAGAATCTCCGCGAAGAAACGCGACCTCCCCTCGGCCAGCGAGTCCTGAATCCGAATCGAGGCCCCGATCCCCAGCGGGGAGATCGAGAGTCGCCTCGCACAGACGGGTGCTCCGGCGAGTGCGAGCACGGCGTTCGTCCCGACGCTGCGCAGCAGCGTGCTCTTTCCCGACATGTTCGACCCGCTCACGATGAGCAGGCTCACCGGCTCGCCGAGCTCGACATCGTTGCGGACAAGCCGCTCTTCGGGGATCAGCGGATGCCCGATCCCCTCGGCGCGAAACGAGCGCCCTTCGACGATGTCGGGAAAAGGATATTGAGGGTGCTCGAACGAGAAAGAGGAGAGCGACGAGAGAGCCTCGATCTCGGCAAGCGCATCGAGCCAGCGGGTCGATGCGTTGCCGAAGCGCAGTTTCCACGACTCGATGGCGAACGACCATTGGGTGGTCCAGAGCAGCAGCGCACCGATCGGAGCGAAGAACTGATTCCGCCTCGCATCGAGAAGATCGACCAGCCGCGTCAGCCTCAGGATCGCCTCGGAAGGAGCGACTCCATCGGTGTCGAGGCTCGCTCGCAGCTCGACGAGCAATGGGGAAGAGAAGCGCTCTCGTTCGATCCGCGACAGCAGTAGGCCAATCAGCGCGAGACTCTCGCTCGTCGAATCGATTCCGGCGATGCGGCGATGCGTACCATCGCGAAGCACCCACCCAAAGAGGCCTCCCGCGATCGCGAAAAAAAGAAACGGGAGCGAGCCCCATTCGAGGAACCCCCAACCGATCAGGGTGACGGCATTCCCTGCGGCCAGAACCATCGCCGCACCTCGAAGCGCACCACGGGCACCACCATCGACGATTGGATGATCGACCCGCGTCGCCGACGCCAGCGATCGGGAATCGACGACTGAGGTCTCGTCGCCGAGAACGGACACATCTTCCCGCAGGTCGAGGGCTCCTCGCAGCTCGGCGATCGCGGCATGGCGTGCGCGGATCCCATCGGGTGATGCCGCCGCCAGGAGCCACGAAGCCAGCCTCGCTTCGCCACCGCGCGTACGCGCAATCGACAGAAGCCGGAAAAGCGATTCCCTTCCGAAGAGATCGAGATCCTCGGCGTAGGGGTGCGAGGCTTCGAGGTACGACTCTCCCGTCGGCTGTCGATCGTTGACGCGCCGGGCAATCCGGTCGAGTCCGTCTTCATAGAATGCGGCTGCGCGCTCGCCCCTTTTTCGCTTCGACGTCGTTCTGGCGTGGATGACGATCAGCCAGAGGAAGATCACCCCGGGAACGAGGGGAAGCCATTGAGGGAGCACGGTGCGAACCAGAGAGAACCAGACGAGGAGAACGCCGGCTCCGAAGACGACCAGGCGCGCCGTCGAAATCGACGCTTCGCGCCGCTTCAGCGCGGCGACGGTGCCCCGCCGCGCGGCGAGGCGGGCCTCGTATTCCGATGACGGTGATTCGTTCACTGCGTGAGCCTACATGAAAGTGACCCGACCTGGTGATTCGATTGCACTGTTCGATTCGGCGGAGCGCGGCATGCAGATTGGTCGATAATCAACAACAGGAAAGGAAGACTCCGACATGAATCCGACATCGGCCACGAGCATGCTCAATCGATCGGTCCTCCCGCTCCTCATCAGCGCGGCGATTCTCGGCGGTTGCCGCACTGCAGCCCTCGCCCCGGCGCCTGGTGCTGGGCATCTGCGCGGATCGAGGAACCTCGAGACACTCAATTCGGTCGTCTGGTTCCAGACATCGGCCGAGCTCGATGCGCTGGCGCGCCAGGCATTCTCGATCGCCCGGGAGAGACTCGATCAGGCACTCGCCGATCCCGCCTGGAGTGCGATTCCGGAGCAGAAGAATGCGAAGGCGCTCCCCCCGGCCATCATCGTCGACGTCGACGAGACGGTTCTCGACAACTCTGCATTTCAGGGCCGCCTCCTGGAGAGGGGCGTGGCGTATGACGAGGAGATCTGGGAACGATGGGTCGAAGAAGCGAGAGCGGTTGCGGTTCCCGGCGCGGTCGATCTCTGTCGCTATGCAACAGAACGGGGAGTCATCGTCTTTTACCTCACCAATCGGACGACGGCGGGCGAAGCGGCGACGAGGCGCAATCTGCTGAGCGAAGGCTTTCCGCTCGACGAGCGCATCGACGTCGTCGTCACCAAAGGGGAATACAGCAGCCGGGTGACGTCCGACAAGGAAGAGCGGCGCAAGTGGATTGCAGCGAGATACCGGGTGCTGCTTCTCATCGGCGATGCCTTCGGCGACTTCGCCGCCGAGTCGGCGACGAGCGTGGCAGAGCGACGTGCGTTCGGCAGAGACTACGCCTCATGGTGGGGCACGCGATGGATCGTCATACCCAACCCGATGTACGGCGAATGGGAACGGATCATCTTCCGCGCCGCAGCTCCCAGGTCACACGAGGAGGAGCTCGAGCAGAAGTATCGTGCGATCGATCGCGCCCTCCCTTGATCGCAGGGATCAGTCGATCGTGAGCGTCGCGACGTTCAGCGTCTCGCCATCGAGCTCTCCCTCGACCGTCACGCGCAGATGGTCCTTCTTTTCGGACGCCTGGAGTGCTTCGAATGCCTGCTTGTTGCCTGCGTCATCGAACTTGATGAACGTGCCGTCTCCGGTGAGAATGCCGTAGCCGGCCTTCGCACACCGGAGAGCACACGACCTGGTGTGGGAGTCCGGTTTGTCCGCCATCTTCGCCGCACATCCTGCGTCCATCAGAGAGACGCCCTTCCAGGTCTCGGCCGAGGCGGCGAACGGGAGCAGCAGAATGACGAGTCCAACCATCATCACGAGGTTTCGCTTCATGTCGTTTCCTTTCGATTTCCTGGACGTTCCGGTTCATTTTACGCCAGCCGGCACGTATTTCTCACCATGTCGCCTCTCGCGAAGGGCGAAGCGATCAACTGCCGTGCTACTCGATCCACAATGACATAATTGACAAGGAGCTCGAATGCTGCTGATCCCGACTCTTCTGTTCATCGCCGGTCTCGTGCTCCTGGTCGCGGGAGCCGAGGTTCTCGTTCGCGGAGCGTCGCGGCTGGCGGTTGCCGTCGGCATCTCGCCGCTGGTCGTCGGCCTCACCGTCGTCGCGTACGGAACGAGTGCGCCGGAGCTCGCGGTGAGCATTCAAGCGTCACTCGCGGGTCAACCGGACGTCGCAGTCGGCAACGTCGTCGGCAGCAACATCGCGAACATTCTCCTGATCCTCGGACTTTCGGCGCTGGTGGCGCCTCTGATCGTGGCACAGCAGCTCGTTCGCATCGATGTCCCTCTGATGATCGGTGTCTCGCTGCTCCTGCTCGGGATGGCCTATGACGGCAGAGTCGGACGGTTAGAGGGCGGCATCCTGGTCGTTGGCGCGATCGCCTACACCCTGTTCGCGATCATCAGGAGCCGCAAAGAAAGCCGCAGCGTGCAGCAGGAATACGAGGACGAGTTCGGCCCGAGGGAACCGTCCTCCGTATGGCTCGACGCCGGCTTGATCCTCGCCGGTCTGGCTCTGCTCGTCGTGGGAGCCCGCTGGCTCGTCAATTCCGCGACGGTCTTCGCAACCGCTCTCGGCGTAAGCGAGCTGGTGATCGGGCTGACGGTCGTGGCGATCGGAACCTCGCTTCCCGAGCTCGCCACCTCGGTCGTTGCCGCAATCAAAGGGGAGCGCGACATCGCCGTGGGCAACGTCGTGGGGAGCAACATATTCAACATCCTCCTGGTGCTCGGCGGCGCTTCCCTCTTCGCGAGAGATGGAATGCGGGTCGCTCCCGCCGTTCTGTCTTTCGATCTTCCGGTGATGATCGCTGTTGCTGTCGCATGCCTGCCGATCTTCTTCAACGGTCTAATCGACCGCTGGGAGGGAGGCTTCTTCTTGATCTATTTCGCCGCGTACACCACCTACCTCTTCCTGAAAGCGACTCAGCACGATGCGTTGCCGCTGTTGAGCGGCGTGATGCTGTGGTTCGTCTTCCCGATCACGGCCGTGACTCTCGGTGTGTTGGCGCTGCGCCGCTGGCAAAAGGCACAGCAGGAATCACAGTGATCGAGGTGGCCGAAGATTCCGATCTTCGGCCTTCACCCGCTCGGACTGACAACGTGCGCAGCCGGGGTCGTGCGTCCTCGCACGATCGCGATGGCGTCCTCGCCATCGCTGGCAGGCTTGGTCAGATCGTCCCGACTCGCGAGGGGCGGCGAGGACGCCCGACCCCCTTTGATCCCACTGTCGCCGCAGACTATCTTGCAGCCGACCTTGAGCCGCTGGTCAGCTGGAAGATCACCGTCAGCTCATGAACGACTTCGACCGGCTCACCGTCGACGATCATGGGGCGGAAGCGCCAGTTCCGAATGGCCCTCACGGCGGATTGGTTGAGCAGATCGGGCCCCGGCTTCAGGATGGTCACACTGCTGACGCGACCTCGCTTGTCGATCGTGTAGCGGACCAGGACGTGACCGTCGATCATCCTCAGCCGTGCGTCCTCAGGATATTCGGGATACACCCGCGAGAGCGGCACCAGGGGAAGTCGCTTGTCACGCTCCACGACGATCGGTTGTCCCTCACGCTCTTCGCCGAGCGAGCCGATCACCCCGCCGATCGTTCCTCCGACCTCGCCTCCGAACACGCCGCCCAGAGCGCCTCCGAAAATCCCCCCTGCGACGCCGCCGATCACTCCCCCCTCGACGCCCCACTCCGGTTGTTCGACGACCGCGATCTGCTCGGGAATCTCCGCAGGCGCGAACTCTTCGTCAGGAACTTCGTGCGCGATCTCGATCAGCGGGTCGGGTGTGACCACCCTCTGCGCCGGCGGTGGCGGAGGGGGTGGCGGCGGAGGGGGTGGCGGCGTCAACTCGGCGACCGAATAGCGGCTCATTTGCGCCGGAGTGTTGGATGGAAAGTCGACGGCCCACACCGACAGTGTGACGATAGTGGCGGCGGCTCCGCCGTGGAGGAGTACCGAGATCGAAAAGGTGCTCGCCCCGAAGACGGTCCGTCGCGGCCTCTTCCTCGATTCGATGACTGTCGTTTCCCACATGAAACAATCCGGCAACGGTGATTCTTCACGTCGCTCCGGTTGACGAGATTCAATTCCGGGCCATGCCCGGGATCCACACGGTATCTAGATGATACAACAGGGTCACCATGCAAGGCTCGGGCAAATGAGACATCGGGTCACGAGCGGAGGCAATGCTCAGCACGCTTCTCAGCCACCCAACGCGCAGAAAACGACGCAGGCGACCCTTCGAGGGTCGCCTGCGCTTGATCCACAGCCCTGGTAGCGCGAAGACTAGGCGTCGGCCGCTGCTGCACGCCGGCGCCCGCCGAGGGCCTCAGCGAGAAGATCGTAGCGGTCGAGGTTCATGACCTTGTTCCAGGCAGCCATGAAGTCACGCACGAACTTCTCCTTCGCGTCGTCACTTGCGTAGACCTCCGCCAGCGCTCGGAGCTGAGAGTGTGCGCCGAACACCAGGTCGGCGGCCGTGGCGGTCCACTTCAGATCGCCGGTGGCTCGATCGCGACCCTCGTAGACGCTCCGATCCGAGGCGGAGGGTCTCCACGCTGTGCCGGCGTCGAGCAGATTCACGAAGAAGTCGTTGGTCAGCGTCTCGGGCCGGTCGGTGAAAATGCCATCCTTCGATTGGCCGAAGTTGGCATTCAGAGCGCGCATGCCGCCGACTAGAACCGTCATCTGAGGCGCGGTCAACTTGAGCAGGTTGGCGCGGTCCAGCAGGCGAGTCTCCGGCGACAATGGGTCTCCCGCCCGCACGTAGTTGCGGAACCCGTCTGCGACTGGTTCGAGCGGTTCAAACGTGTCGACGTCGGTCTGCTCCTGGGAGGCGTCCGTACGCCCTGGCGTGAACGGGATGGTGACGTCGTACCCCCCCTTCCTGGCCGCTTCCTCGACGGCGGCGCATCCGCCCAGGACGATCAGGTCGGCCAGCGAGACCTTCTTGCCGCCCGACTGGGAGCCGTTGAAGTCCTGCTGGATCTTCTCGAGGGTCTTCAGCACCTTCGCCAGCCGAACCGGTTCGTTGGCCTCCCAGTCCTTCTGCGGCGCGAGGCGGATCCGTCCTCCGTTTGCTCCGCCGCGCTTGTCGGTACCGCGGAAGCTGGCCGCCGCATTCCAGGCGGTGGAGACCAGATCCGGAATGGACAGATCGGAGCCGAGGATCCTGCGCTTCAGGGCAGCGATGTCCTGCTCGCCGATCAATTCATGATCGACTTCCGGGACGGGGTCCTGCCACAACTGCGGCTCCGGAACCGAGGGACCGAGGTAGCGCGCGCGGGGACCCATGTCGCGATGAAGGAGCTTGAACCACGCTTTGGCGAAGGCCTCGGCGAGCTGGTCCGGATTTTCGTAGAAGCGTTTCGCGATCGGCGCGTAGATCGGATCCAACTTCAGCGAAAGGTCCGTGGTCAGCATCATCGGCGCGTGCCGCTTCGACTTGTCGTGCGCATCGGGCACGGTGCCCTGGGCCTCGGGATTTTTCGGAGCCCATTGGTTCGCACCGGCCGGACTCTTCGTCAGCTCCCACTCGTACTTGAACAGGTTCTCGAGGAAGCCGTTGTCCCACTTCGTGGGATTGTTCGTCCATGCACCCTCGAGACCGCTGGTGATCGTGTGTGCCCCCTTGCCGCTGCCGTATTTGTTCTTCCAGCCGAAGCCCTGCTCCTCGAGGGGAGCGGCCTCCGGTTCAGAACCGACGTTCTCGGGCGCAGGGGCAGCACCATGGGCTTTGCCGAACGAGTGGCCGCCGACGATGAGCGCAACCGTCTCCTCGTCGTTCATGGCCCTCCGGCTGAAGGTCTCGCGAATGTCCCTGGCGGCAGCAAGCGGATCGGGGTTGCCGCCGGGCCCTTCAGGATTCACGTAGATCAGCCCCATCTGCACGGCGCCGAACGGACGAGCGAGCTCGCGGTCGCCGCTGTAGCGCTGGTCTCCCAGCCAGGTGTCCTCGGGGCCCCAGAAGAGGTCCTCGGGCTCCCAGACGTCGGGCCGTCCGAAGCCGAAGCCGAACGTCTTGAACCCCATCGACTCCATGGCGACGTTGCCCGCCAGGACCAGCAGGTCGGACCAGGAGATCTTCTGCCCGTATTTTTTTTTGATCGGCCAGAGCAGCCGGCGTGCTTTGTCGAGGTTTGCGTTGTCGGGCCAGCTGTTGAGAGGGGCAAAGCGCTGCTGGCCGTCGCCGCCGCCGCCGCGGCCATCGGCGATGCGGTACGTGCCCGCGGCATGCCACGACATGCGGATGAAGAGCCCTCCGTAGTGGCCGTAGTCGGCCGGCCACCACTCCTGCGAGGTGGTCATCAGCTCGATGAGGTCCTTCTTCAACGCGTCGAGGTCGAGGGACTTGAATTGTTTTGCGTAGTTGAAGTCCTCTTCCATCGGATTGGACAGATGCGAGTGGTGGTGGAGCACCGAGAGGTCGAGCTGATTCGGCCACCAGTCCTGGTTCGTCCTCGGGCGCGATCGCTTGGGAGTCGGGGAGGGGATTACGGGGCTCTCGCTTTCGCTACCGCTCTGAGTGTGTTCCTTGTCCGGCATGTCAATCCTCCTGATTTGGACGTTGTCTAACCTCTTTGGAAAAAAAGAGAATTCAGCGTCGAGTGGGGCGGCGGCGGCCGCGCATCACGACCTGATAGTCGTCGACCTGGAAGCCCGGCAGCGGTGACGCCTGGCTCACCTCGATGTGATCCCAGGGGATGTCATAGATCCGCCCGGTGCCTTCATCGATGAAGTGGTGATGGCGATCTGTGTTCGGATCGAAGAGCACGGAGTCTGGAGCGAGATGGAGCTCCCGGAGCAGTCCTTTCCCCACGAAGAGATGGAGCGTGTTGTAGACGGTCGCCCTGGAGATCATCGGGAAATTCTCCTGAACGCTCGCCCACACTCTGTCGGCCGAGGGATGCTCGGTAGTGTGGAGCACGTACTCTGCGACGGCGACGCGCTGCGCCGACGGCTGGATGCCATGTTCCTCGAGAATGCGTACGACGTCGGGCTTCATGTCGGAAACCGTCGACAAGATAAGTTCTGAGGCTGGACTTTGTCAAGAGTTGGCCTCGCGAAAGGCGTGAATGCGTTCCGCGAGCGCTCCAGCGATTCGTCAAAAGGAAGGCCCGTCCCTCCGCCCGCCGTCCCCAGGAAAAAGCTCCGGCCCTCCCTCCGTCGCCGCTCGGTTCATGAGAACCGCCGCCGGCGCCCAATGCCCTGCTACAATCCAGCCCCGCATGAACCGGTCCCGGGCGCTGAAGGCCCTCCTCATCATCATCTTCTTCCTCTCGGGGCTCGGCGCTCTCTTCTACCAGGTCGTCTGGCTGAAGTACCTCGGTCTGGTGTTCGGCAACACCGTCTATGCCGCAGCGACCATCATCGCCATCTATCTCGCCGGTCTCGGAATCGGCGGCTTCGTCTTCGCTCGCTTTCTGCAGCGCCCCGACCCGCTCGTGCTCTATGCGATTCTGGAGGCGCTGATCGGAACGCTGGGGGCACTCTCCCCTTCTGCCTTTTCGCTGCTGGACTCCGCCTACATCGCCTCCTTCCGCCTCTTCGAGGGTGCGCCGTTTCTGCTCGCCGTCTCCCGCGGCGCGGTCGCGTCGCTCTTTCTGCTTCCGCCGACGATTCTGATGGGCGGCACACTTCCGCTTCTCATCCGCTGCTTCACCGGCGGGCGGAAGGACGGTGGAACTTCCGTCTCCGTTCTCTACGCGGCAAACACTTTCGGAGCGACCGCCGGCGTGGGGCTGGCTGGATTCCTGACGATTCCTGCCATCGGACTGCTGGCGACGACCTTCCTCGCGGTGATCCTGAACTTCGCTCTGGCTGTCGTGTCCGCGGTGGTGGCCTTCTCATCCGGAAAGCGCGCTGCGCCGGTCGCCGGATCGGAAGAGCGCGAACCGGACGAGCTCCCTCCGATCGCACTTCGCGGTGGAGCGCCGGTGGTCCTCGCCGCCAGCTTCCTGATGGGGCTGACCTCGATCGCCGACGAGGTGTTCTGGTCGCGAATCCTCGTTCTTCACCTCGGAAGCAGTGTGTACGCCTACTCGCTGATGCTGTTCTGCTTTCTGCTCGGGCTCGCCTCGGGAAGCGCCCTGATCGCCCGTTTCATCGAGAGAGTGGCCCTCCCCCGTCTCCTCGGGATGCTCGAGATCGCGCTGGCCGTCGTGCTCGTGATGCAGATCCATCTTTTCGGAAGATTCGCCGACATCCTGGAGAGCTCGGCACGTACCTTCGGCATCGAGACCGACTGGCAACGAATGCTCGCATATCTGTCGAGCACTCTGGTCGCGCTTTTTATCCCCACGCTTCTGATGGGAGCAACGTTTCCCGTCGCGGTGAAGCTCTACAGCCGGGCCAGAGACGAGCGCGAGAGCCGGTCGGTCGGCTCGGTGTACCTGGCGAACACGATCGGGAGCATCGCCGGCTCGCTCGCCGCCGGGTTCCTCCTGGTTCGCGCGATCGGCTCGCAGAACGGGCTGTTCACCATGGCGGCGATCAACCTCGGGGTCGGAGCCGTCTTCTGGCTCCAGCCGGACCGGCGCGCCTCGCGATTCGCACTGCCCGGGTTTGCGGCGCTGCTCGTCATCGCGTCGTTCGCCGCGGCGCGGCCCGATCAGGTCGTGCTTTCGGCGGGCATCTTCGCCGACTCGAAAGCGCCGATCCTGGTGTTCCGGGAAGACGTGACGGCGACGGTCACCCTGCGCCGCGTCGCACCGGAAAGACTGTCGCTCGAGCTCAACGGGGTGAACGTTGCCGGTACGGCGCCGGATCTGCGCGGCAGCCAGAAGCTGCAGGGGCACCTCCCGCTGCTGATCCATCCGGCGGCGAAGAGCGTGCTGCACATCGGATTCGGGAGCGGAGGGACCGCCTGGGCCGTATCGCAGCATCCGGTGCGGGAGATCACCATCGCCGAGATCTCCCCCGAGGTGCTGGACGTGTCCGACCGTCACCTGCGTTCAGAGAATCACGGCGTGCTCGACGACCGGCGTGTGCGGGTGGTGGTCAACGACGGAAGGAACTTCGTTCTCGCCACGCCGGAGCGTTTCGACGTGATTCTCTCCGACTCGATTCACCCGCGATATGCGGGAAACAGCACGCTCTACACCCGCGATTACTTCGCGCTCTGCCGCGAGCGGCTGAATCCTGGCGGGATCGTGTCGATGTGGCTGCCGACGTACTCGTTGACCTCGCGCAACTACCTGATGATCCTCCGCGCCTTTCGCGAGATCTTCCCCAACACGACGGTGTGGTACGTCCCGAATACGCTCAACGCCTTCACAATCGTGATCGGCCGGACCGAGGAGGGGCCGATCCCGCTGCAGCGTATCCTGGCCAACGCCGGACCAGCCGTCGCCGCGGACCTGCACGGCATCGACGTTCACGGGGTCTACGACCTTGCCAGCGCCCTGCTGCTCGATCCGGAAGCGGTTGCGAGAATCACGGCGGACATCCCGCCGCACGTGGATGACCTGCCGGCGGTGGAGTACGAGAGCGGGCGGATCGTCGATCGCGAAGCGGCGTGGCTGCGGAACTTCATCATGATCGCGCGAGCGATGGGGCCGCTGGGCCGCGCCTTCGGCCCGCAGAGAAATCCCACAGCGCTCGCCGAGGCGGAGCGGATCCGGATTCTCCGCGCGCGGGAGCACATCGAGCAGCTGGCCCGCGCGATCCGCAGGGAACGCTGAGGCGACCCCACTGCATCGAGGATCAGCCGGACTCAGGTGAGGGAAAAAAGAGATGAAAGGTCGTGCCACGGCCGATCTCGCTCTCGACGAAGATCAGGCCTTCATGGGCCATGACGATCTGATGGGTGATGGCCAGTCCGAGACCAGTGCCGCTCCGCTTCGTCGTAAACAGCGGTTCGAACACATTGCCCAGCACGTCGGCCGGGATTCCCGCACCGCTGTCGGCCACCGAAATCCAGACGAAACGCCTCGCCTCGGCGATCATGCCGAACGGAAAGGTCATCGGCCCCTCGAAAGAACGGACGGTGATGGTCACGACTCCCTCGCCCCCCATCGCGTCGCGCGCATTGAGCAAAAGGTTGACCAGCACCTGATGAAGATGCCTCGGATCGGCTCCGAGCACCAGGCCGGACGGCACCTGTACTGCGAGATCGATCTGCGGGCCGAGAAGGCCGCGCAGCTCGTCGCCTGCCTCACGCAAAAACGCGTCGAGGTCGAAGGTCTCGATCGCAGGGGCTGCGGTGCTGGTGAAGCGGAGAATTTCCTGGGCGATGCTCCGCCCTCGTCCTACCGAGACATGAATCCGATCGAGTGCCGTTTCGACCAGGGGATCGCCGGACGTTCGCCTTTTGAGGACTTCGAGAAACGGAAGAATCCCCATCAGCACGTTATTGAACTCGTGGGAGATCATTCCGGCAACACGGCCGAGTCCAGTCACGCGGCGCTCCCGTTCAATGCGCAACGCGAATCGACTCCGATCCTCCTGCTCTCTTCTCCATTCCGTGAGATCGACTCCGATCGTGATCGTGTGCTCGACGATCCCCTCTTTCGACTTCATGACGGTCGGATACCAGAGGATCCTCCGGATCGAACCGTTCTTCGCGACGATCACTCCCTCGTACTCCCGGCCGAAATCCCCTTCGTCGGAATCGGCCCCGTTCTTCGACTCGCTGACCGGGGCCAGCCAGGACGCGACTCTGGCAGAGTTCATCTCCTCGGCCGAATATCCGGTGACCCTCTGGAATGCTTCGTTGATGCGAACCACGCGGCCGACCCGATCGGTCACGACGACAAGGCTGCCGAGAGCGTCGAGCACGCCGGTGACGAAGTCGCGCTCCTGCTCGAGCATCTGCTCGTTCGCCCGACGCTCGAGGGCGCCCGCCAGGATGTCGGCGATCATGCCGGCGAGCCAGACGACTTCCTTGTCCCATTTCCGGAGACGATCGATCGTTCCGAAGTGCAGAAAGCCCACGGGCCGATTTCGCGCGAGCATCGGGAACGCGGCGGACGACGCCACGTTCTCAACGAGATCTTCGTGTTGTGCTCGCTCTCCGTCCGCGAGCAGACGCACGTCCTCGTGCACCACGCATCCGCCTTCGAGCAAGGTGTCGGTGAGCGCCCTGTAGGCTGCCGCCGGAGCGCTGGAAAAAAATCGCGAGCTCGGGGCGATGCCCGCCGACGGCCGCAACCAGGCGAACGTGCGACCGAATATCTTCCCTTCCGGCGAGAAGAGATAGAGCGAAACTGCATCGAGGCCCGCGAGCTCTCCGAGCTCTTCGAGCGTGGCCCGGATCGCGTTCTCGATGACACCTCCTTCGATCTGAAGAAATCTCGATGAAAGCGATGCGACGAAGGCCGTCGACCTCGCCCGCTGCAACACCGCATCGTCGCTCTTCCGGCGCTCCGCGACGAGCCCCGCCTCCCGGCGGGCACGCGCCACAGCCGGAGCGAGTCTCTGCATTCGATCCTTCAGAACGTAATCGACGGCTCCCATGCGCAACGCTTCGACCGCCATCTCCTCCCCCAGAACCGCCGAAAGAAAAATGAACGGCGTTTCGGGTGACAGGGACGAGGCCAGTGCGAGCGCGGCGAAGCCATCGAAGGCGGGCAGCCGCAGATCGCTGAGGATGACGTGCGGTTCGAACTCCTGGAGCGCTCGAAGAAAAGCGGACTCCTCGTCGACGATCCGCAGCGCGAATGGAAATCCCCCCGAGCTCAAGTGGCGCTTCGCCAGCTCGACATCGGTCAGCGAGTCCTCGACGAGAAGGATTCGGATCGTCAGATCGTCGTTCGCGCTTCCTTCGCCGGTCGCTCGCGCACCAAGCTGCTTCTGATTCAGACGAGACCTCCCAACAAGGTGAGTCAGTGGAGGGAAAAACCCTACCCCCCCACCCTGAAAAAAATCGCGACGCCCCGAGCTCGACTTGCCAGATGCCTGCCGACCCGGCTCAATACGCCAACAATAGCCGTGCTGCCCGCTCGATCCGAGCCTCGCCCGCAAGGAATTCCTCTTCGAGCGGAGGCGAATACGGCACCGGAGTATCGAGCGATCCGATCACCCTGATCGGAGCATCGAGGGACTCGAATGCCTCCTCCTGGATGAGCGAGGCGATGCTCTCGCCGATGCTTCCTCTCTTGGTGTCCTCCTCGACGATCAGGACGCGGTTGCAGCGTCTGGCAACAGAGAGGATCGCGCCGCGGTCCAGTGGTACGAGGCTTCGCAGATCGAGCACCGAAGCCTCGATTTCGTCAGCCGCCAGACGCTCGGCGACGCGCATCGCAACGTGGGCGTACGCGCCGTAGGAGATGATCGCCATGTCCGATCCGTCCCGACGGAGGGCGGCCCTGCCGAGCTGCATCGGCGGCGCGTCGTCGTCCAGCACCTGCCTGATCCGAGGATCTCGATAAAGAGCGATGTGCTCGTAATAGAGAACGGGATCGGGATCCGCCACCGCCGCCGCCATCGCCGCGCGTGCGTCATGAGGCGTCGAGGGGCAGACGATTTTCAGTCCGGGGGCACGATAGAACCATGCCTCGGTATTCTGGCTGTGATAAGGACCGGCATGGCGAAGGCCGCCCCACGGCATCCGGACGACCATCGGAACCGACGCTCCCCAGCGATAGCGAATCTTCGCGGCATTGTTGACGAGCTGATTGAAGCCGGTGGCGACGAAATCATTGAATTGAATCTCTCCGATCGGCCGCCTTCCGGCCAAAGCCGATCCGATGCACACCCCGAGAACCGCCCCCTCGGCGAGCGTCGAGTTGAGAATCCGATCGCCGAAGCCGGCCAGCAACGGCTTGAGAAGAAGGAATGCGTTGCCGTAGCGTCCGCCCACGTCTTCGCCGTAGACGAATACGCGCGGATCGTTTCTCAAGGCGTCCCCGATGCCGAGCATGATCGCCTCGAGAAAGGTCTTCCCGGCCGGAACGAACGGAGGTGCTTCCTCGACGGTCAACTCGATCGCTGGCCCCACCTCCGAGGGATCGCGCTCGAGGATCTCGACGTGCCGGAGGGGCGGCTGATCGGTGTAAACGTTTTCCCCCGCTTCGGCGGAATCGGGCCACGGCGCTTCGACGACTTTTCGCGCCTCCTGCTCGACCAGGTCGATCGCCTCCGTTTTCCACGCATCGAGCTCCGCGGTAGTCACGATTCCCGCATCGATCAGACGGTTCGAATAGGAGAGGATCGGATCGCGAGCAGCCCAGAAGGTGTGGGCTCGCGCGTCCGCGTATCCTTGTTCGGTAGGGGCCGGATACTCCCAGGAGATGGGAGGCTCCTTGCCGAGGTAGAGCATGTCATCGTGATGGGCATGCCCGCACATGCGCATGCAGACGAGATCGATCAACGCCGGACCGTGCCCTCCTCTTGCCCGCTCGGCCGCCCAGGTAAACGCCGCGGCGATGGCCTCGGGATCCGTTCCATCGAGGGTGATGCCGGGAATCCCATAGCCGGCCGCCTTGTCGGCGAACACGCGTGCGGCCGATTGTTCCGAGACCGGCGTGGAAAGCGCGGTCTGATTGTTCTGCACGCAGAAGATGGCAGGGAGGCGACGGGCGGCAGCAGCATTGATCGCCTCGTGCCATTCGCCAAGCGAAGTCGCCCCCTCGCCGATGAAGCTCACCGCAACACGATCGCTCCCCTCGAGCGAGAACGCCATCGCCATTCCGACGATCGAGAGGCTCGACATTCCCAGAGGGGCGGCGGCGGGAAGAATGCCTCGTCCGAAGTCCCCGACATGAAAATCCCTGCCGTTCATTGGTGGGCCCGATTTCGCCATCTGAGCATTCAGCACCATGCGCACGGTCTCGGAGTCCGGGCGCATTCCGAGCACGACGCCCAGATCTCGGATCATCGGGGCGACATAATCCCCACGCCATATGCCATCCAGGTCGAGATACTCCACGCCTCGACGCAGGCGGATCACCGAGGCGTAAATCGCCTCCTGCCCGAGCGAACGAAATCCCTTTCCCTGAAATGACGCATTCCCATAGCGCACTTCTCCCGCCGAGAAAAACGCCTTGAGGCGGTTGTCGGTGGCCCGCGTGAGGATCATGCCGCGAAGAATCTCCCGCTTCTCGCCCGGCGTCAACGACGCGATGATGGCCTCTCTTCGAAGAAATCCGTCGCAGCTCTCGACGAGCTCGTCCACGGCCGAAGCGATGCGCTCTTCGGCCGAAACTCCGGGCGTAGTCTCCGGAATGGGAGGAAGAATCGGCGGCATCATCGCAGCACGCAGTGCCTGGCGGTAAGGGTCTCGAAGCGCTTCGATCGCCTCTTCACCCTCGGGCGGCCGGCCCGATGCCTCGATCACTTCCTGCAGCGCACCCACCGCGCCGCGCATTGCAAACGGATGACGCTCGGTCACGAAGGAAGCGAAATGCTCCAGCAGCCCGCGTACGCGATCGGTTCTCGCCAGCGGCGTTTCGGTCGTCATCAGCGAAATGCTATCAGATCGCCTCACGGAAGGAGCGATATGATCCGCCGCGCATGAAGCCGAAACGCGAGCTTGGGGAGCTGCTGCGCCTCGCGGCCCCTCTCGCCGCCGCACAGGCGGGAACCCAGCTCATGGGGGTCGTCGACACGGCCGTCGTCGGACGGCTCGGCGCACTCGAGCTCGGCGCCGTCGGACTAGGCAACACGATCTTCTTCGCCATTTCGATCGTCGGGATGGGAATCGTGATGGGAATCGATCCGCTCGCGTCTCAGGCCTACGGAGCGGGCGAGCTCGTGCGCGCTCGGCGCGTGCTCTGGCAGGGAGTCTGGCTATCGGTGATCGTCGGAGCCGTGCTGATGATTCCGATGTCGCTCTCGCCGCTGCTCCTGAGCAGGCTGGCGATCGATCCCGCCGTCGTGACCGAATCGAACGCCTACGTCCAGGTGCGAATGCTCAGCCTCGTGCCGGCGCTTCTGTTCATCGTCGTCCGTTCCTATCTCCAGGCGAAGGGAATCACGCGACCGATGGTGACAGCGATGGTCGTGGGGAACATCTTCAACCTGATTGCGGACATTGTTTTCGTATTCGGTGGGAGCGTTCTCCCAGCATGGAGCGGCCCGCTGCAGGACCTTCCGGCGTTCGGCGTCACCGGCGCGGCGATCGCGACGCTCCTCGGGAGCTTCGTGCAGCTCGCGATCATAGCCGAGGGGGTGCGCCGCCTGCCGGTGGCGGGGTTCGTGGCGGAGATGCGACGGCCATCGGCTCGCGATCTGCGCCAGGCATTCGGTATCGGTTTGCCGGTGGGACTTCAGTGGGGCGCGGAGGTGGGGATCTTCGCACTCGTGGCGCTGCTGGCGGGAAGATTCGGCAACCAGGAGCTCGCCGCGCATCAGATTGCGATCACGCTCGCCAGCTTCACTTTCACCGTGGCTCTCGGCGTCGGAGCTGCGGGATCGGTTCGCGTCGGTCAGTCGATCGGCGCACGAGATCAGGCCGCGACGCGGACCTCGGGGATGGTCGCCTTCGCCGCCGGGTGCGGGGTGATGTCGCTCTCGGCGTTGATGTTTCTCCTCTTCCCCCGGCAGCTCGCGTCGATTCTGACGAACGACACGAGCGTGCTCGCAGTCGCGGTCCCGCTCCTGGCGGTCGCCGCGGTTTTTCAGATCTCCGATGGGGTTCAGGCGATCGGAGCCGGGGTGCTGCGCGGCGCGGGTGACACCAGGTTCGCCTTCTTCGCAAACATCATCGGTCACTGGCTGATCGGCTTTCCTGTGGCCATCGCACTCGGGTTTTCCATGCGATTGGGGATCGTTGGATTGTGGTGGGGACTCTGCGCGGGCCTCTCCGCGGTCGCACTCCTGCTGTTCCTGCGCTTCGTGAAGCTCTCGTCGCGCCCGATCATCCCTCTATAATGCCGCATGCGCAGCGGATGGCCGTGGCCGAGACGGATCGCGCCGATATCTTGCATCGCTGCCCTCTTCTGCACGATGCCGATGAGCACCGACCAGACAGCCTTGCGCTTTCTCGCACTCGGCGACTCCTACACGATCGGAGAAGCCGTCGACCCGGAAATGCGATGGCCGGTGCAGCTCGCAAACCTCCTGGGGAAGCGCGGCCACGCCCGGATCGAGCCGCAGATCATCGCCAGAACCGGCTGGACGACCGATGAGCTGCGTTCCGCGATCCGAGACGAAAGCCCGCGCGGTCCCTACCAGCTCGTTTCCCTCCTGATCGGCGTCAACAATCAATACCGCGGACGCGACAGCGAAGAGTACCGGAAGGAGTTCTCCGAGCTGCTCGGGATGGCGATCCGATTCGCAGGCGACGATCCTCGCCGCGTGATCGTCCTTTCGATTCCCGACTGGGGCGTGACTCCCTTCGCGGAAGGTCGTTCGCGGGAAGAGATCGCGGAGCAGATCGATCGATTCAACACGATCAACCGCGAGGTGACGCTCTCGAGGCGGGCTCATTACGTCGAGGTCACGACGATTTCCCGCAAAGCGGCAACCGACGCTTCTCTGCTCGCCTCGGATGGACTTCATCCCTCCGGCGCAATGTACCGTCGATGGGCCGAGCTCGCCCTGCCGGCGGCGATGTCGGCGTTGCGATGAAGCTCACCGTTGAACAGCCCGACGGCGAGCAGGGGTCTGTTCGATCCGGTAGACTCCACCACGGTGATCGACGACATGAACCTCTCCCGCCTCGTCCTCGGCGAAGCTCGAGATCGCCAGCGAAGTCCTCAGGAGAACCTCCCGATGCCAGGAGCCATCGCCCTGCTGCCGGGCGGCCCAGATCGTTCCTGCACAGTAGTCACCGAAAAGATAGGCCCCCTGAAGGCCGGCGATTCGATTGCCTCGATAGCGGTAGCCGCCACTGACCGAGCAGCCCTCGCCACGATCGTACTCGAGAATCGGAAGGGTGAGCGAGCCATCATTGCAGTTGGACGAGGGATTGAAGCAATGGAAGCCTTCCATCCTCCTCCAGCCGTAGTTCTCCCCTCCGCGACTGACGCCCGGCTGATGGTTGATCTCTTCCCACATGTTCTGCCCGACATCGCCGATGAACAGATCGCCGGTTGCGCGATCGAAAGTGAAGCGCCACGGATTGCGCAGACCCAGCGCCCAGATCTCGACGCGTGCACCGGCGACCGAGACGAAGGGATTGTCGGGCGGAATCGCATAGGGTGACGCGCCGTCGACGTCGAGGCGCAGCATTTTTCCGAGAAGCGTGCCGAGGTTCTGAGCGCGGTTGCCAGGATCGCCTCCCGAGCCTCCATCCCCCATTCCGATGTAGAGAAATCCGTCGCGCCCGAATGCGATCTTCCCACCATTGTGGTTTCCGAACGGCTGCTCGATGTGGAGGATCACGCTTTCGGAACCGGGATCACCCTTTGCGCCATCGGCGGTGAGTCGATAGCGCGCGACCACCGTGTCACCATTCGAATCGGTGTAGTTCACGAAAAAAAACCCGTTCGCGGCGAAGTCGGGATGAAAAGCGAGGCCGAGCAGTCCCTGTTCGCCTCCGAATCGGACGCGGCCGGCGATATCGAGAAAGGGCTCGGGAAGAAGGGCGCCGTTCTGGAAGACTCGGATGCGACCCGCCTGTTCGAGAATGAAGAGGCGACCCGACCCGTCACCGGCATGAGCCGCGCCGACCGGGCTCTGGAGACTCGACACCAGCGGCGAAAGAACGATCGAGCCCTGTGCCGCTTCGTTCGGCAGACAACCCTGGCCCAAAAGGACCGCGAACGCAACGAAGACCGAACGCCACATTTCGGACGTATCCCGTCGCATACACGAATCGCGCCGACTGACTGAAGGGTGAAGGGTGAAGGGTGAAGGGTGAAGGGTGAAGGGTGAAGGGTGAAGGGTGAAGGGCAGAAGGGGGCCGAGCACGGCCCCTTTGCGCAGGCTTTCTGCCCATCTGCTATCTGCTATCTGCCTTCCCCTTGATCACCTTCTCCACCATGGTCTTCAGCTCGCTCTCCTTGAACGGCTTGTGCAGGATCCGTGCGGTGAAGTCGTGGTTGCAGATCCGGCTCTCCTCCCCGACGCGGCGGCTGGTCATGACCACGACGCGGCCGATGATCTCGATCTGCTCTTTGAGGAGGAATTCGAGGACGGCGAACCCGCTCAGGCCGGGCATCATCAGGTCGAGCAGGATCACGTCGAACCGGCTGGAACGAAGTCGCCGAATTGCTTCCAGTCCGTCCTGCGCCGTCTCCACTTCGAACTGCGAGGTGAGGACCCGCTCGACCATCCGGCGCATTCCCTGGTCGTCGTCGACTATGAGTGCGCGATACACGTTTGATCACCGGAATTCGACTGGCATCCGCCATTGGTGCCAATATTGAGAGAATCGTTTCGAATTCTAACCGGGGACCCGCACAACGGCAATCGAATCACCGCGTGACGCGCTGGCGGAAGCTCTGGTATGCGGTGGTATCGCTTACCAGATTCGCTTTCGCCGGCAGCCTGGCGATCTCGTTCGAGACGTCACGAATTCGATCCTGTGTCAGGGGATGGGTCGAAAAGAACCGCTCGACCGATCCAGGCTGACGCGCCTGGCGCGACAGCAGCTCTTCGAACATCGTCACCATCCCGTTTGGATTGTAGCCGGCATCGTACATGACCCGCACGCCCATCATGTCCGCTTCCCGCTCTGCTTCCCGGCTGAAGCTAGCCATCGCTCCTGTTCCGAGAATCTGCGCGAGAATCTGCTGATAGATCGCCGGATTCTGGCCCAGCACCAGCGCCGCGACGACCTGGAGTCCGTAGGCGCGGGAAAGCTGCTGGGTGGCGTGCCGCGCCACTCCGTGGCTGATCTCGTGCGCGAGCACGCCGACGAGCTCGGACGCGGTGTCCGCCGCCGCGATCAGACCGACGTTGACGTATACGTGGCCCCCGGGGATCACGAACGCATTCACGTCATTCTCGGCAACGATGTAGAAACGCCACGGGAGATTGGCCATCGACGTCTGGGCGACCAGCCTCTGGCCGACTTCATTGACATAGGCGAGTGCCGCCGGGTCCTGCAGCAGCGGCATCTGCCGCGCAATGTCGGCAGCGAGCTGATTCCCGAGCTGCCACTCCTCCTCGATGGAGACCAGATTGAAGCCGCCCGACGAGCCGCATCCCCCCACGAGCAGGAGGACCATGACGAGACACGATACCGATTTGAAGCGTGAAGCGATCATGACGCAGTACCTCCATCTAATGACGACAAATCCATTTCGCTGAGTGCAACAGCGCTGCCATGGGCGCGAAGGACCTGGCCGCCGCGTTGGAATGCCACTTACAATGTTCGCCATGCGAACCGTGCGGCTCGGCAGAACCGGGGTCCAGGTGCCGGCCGTCAGCCTCGGAACGTGGGGTCATGGCGGCCCGCGCCTCTCCGGCGCCGCTTCCGTCGGCTGGTCGGGGAACGATGACGAGCTCGCCCGCCAGTCGCTGGTCCTCGCCGCTCGCCTCGGAATCACGCACTGGGATACCGCCGACGTTTACGGCGACGGCCATGCGGAACAACTGATCGGGACCGTGTGGGAGACCGTGCCTCGCGATTCGATCTTCCTGGCAACGAAAGTCGGGTGGGATCGAGGAGGATATTCACATTACTACCATCCCCGGATGATTCGCGCACGGCTGGAGCGATCGCTGCGAAACCTGGCAACCGAAGCAATCGATCTCTATTATCTTCATCATTGCGACTTCGGTGAGCACGACGAGTACTTCGACGACGCGATCGCGCTGCTTCGACGCTTCCGTGACGATGGAAAGATCCGATTCATCGGGCTCTCCGACTGGAAGGAGCAGCGCATCATGCGCTTCATCCAGCGCGCCGATCCCGATGTCGTGCAGCCGTATCGCAATGTGATCGATGACGGCTACGAGGGGAGCGGCCTGCGGCAGTGGGTCGACGCCAACGATCTCGGCGTGGCCTTCTTCTCCCCTCTCAAGCACGGCCTCCTGCTCGGAAAATACGATGCGCCTCAGGACTTTCCGGTGGGAGACGTCCGTCGTGAGATCGCCGAGTTTCACGATCCCGATGCCATCGAGCGGATGCGCGAGGCGGCAGGAATGCTGCGCGCGCGCTTCCGCGACGAGGCCGAGCCGGTTCTGTACGCCCTCGTCGGCGCGCTGCTCGCCGATGCTCCCACCGGATGTGTCCTTCTCGGACAGCGGACGCCAAAACAGGTGGAGGCGGCGAGCCGGGCAGGCGCACCGCTGAGCGCGGAGGAAGCGGAATGGGTGAGAAAGGTCTATGCGCCGTGATTTCTGATCCTGAGCCCGCAAGCGCCGTTTTCGAGCGCGGGATGACGGCGTGGCCGAAGATTCCGATCTTCGGCCCGGTGACGGACGACGCTGTGAACGACTGGGGACGCTCATCGTCGACTTACCTGACAGTGGGATACAGTGGACCAGAGGGGAGATCCCTCGCCTTCCCGCCCCCCACCTCGGGATGACGCGTGGCCGTGCCGTCGGCTTCAAGCTCCTGACAATCCCGGTGGCGGTGCGGTCTCGGTCGCCGGAGGTTCCGGCTCGGGAGGGAGACGTTCGGGCAGGGTGGTTGTCGGCGGCGGTTCCGGACGGAAGATTCCTCCCTCGAGCTGCGGTGGCGCGCTGGTCGCAGTCGGATCATGAGGGAGGTCCTCGGGCATGAGACCGTACGGGTCGAAGGGCTCGAGAGGTTCGGGAGGTGGCGGCGCCATGTGCGCCGGACAGGCGAAGCTCGGTGCCGTCGCCGCTTTGAACGCCTGATTCCTCACGACCTCGGGGGGGCAGAAGGGGGTAGCGAGACCGCCGCTGAAGATGTCGATCCTGGTGAAGGTGATCCCCGATGGCGCGGGGAAATCGCGGTCGGCATTCCCCTCTGTCACGTCGCGCATGAAGCGCGCCCAGATCGGAACGGCACCCACCGATCCCGACACGCCGACGGGTGCATTGTCGTCGAAGCCGATCCACGTGAGAGCGAGCGTGTCGGGAGTGAACCCGGCGAACCAGGCATCCCGCAGATCATTGGTCGTTCCCGTCTTACCCGCCGCCGTCTTGCGAAAGCCCTGGCGGCCGGCGCCCGCTCCCGTCCCCTCACGGATCACCGCCTTCATGATGTCGACGGCTAGATAGACGTTTCGCGCCGGGAATACCTGAACCGCTTCGACCGGATCATCACCGCCGACGACACGCCCATGGTCGTCGAGAATGAAACGAACGGCCCGCAATGGAGCGCGGGAGCCCATGCGGGCAATGGTTGTGTATGCCTCCGCCATCTCGATCGGAGTGATCTCGCTCGAACCGAGAATGAGCGACGGCACCTCCTCGAGCTCCGACTGAACACCGAGAGCGTGCGCGGTGCGGACGATGCCATCGAGGCCTGCGGAAAGACCGATGCGAACGGAGGCAGCGTTGAGAGAATCGACGAGCGCCTTCCTGACGGTGACCACACCGAGATACTGCTCTCCGTAGTTGCGAGGAGACCAGTCCCTGCCGAAGCGACGCTTGAGAATGAATCGTGAGTCGTTCACCAGCGTGGCCGGAGTGATGTTCTGGCCCGACAAGCTCGGCTCGAAGGCGGCGAGATAGACGAACGGCTTGAAGAGCGAGCCGACCTGACGTTTGGCCGCGAGTGCGCGGTTGAACTGGCTTCGCTCGTAGTTGCGCCCTCCGACGAGCGCACGAATCTCTCCGCTGGGAACGTCGACGGCGATGAGTGCACCCTCGAGAGGATTCTCGGACCGGCGGAGCCGGCGAGACGATTTCTCGAGCGCCAGCAGCCCCGCCTGAACCCTCTGCGCCGCGTGATTCTGCCACTCGAGATCGATCGCCGTATAGATCGAAAGACCGCGCCCCTTGACGTCGCGAATCCCGTAGTCGCGCGCCAGCTCGTGCATCACGCGGTCGACGTAGTAGGGGATCGAAGCGAGACCGCTCTTCTCGCGGTTGGGACGTTTGGGCAGCGGCTTCTCGACCGCTTCATCATGCGTCTGCTGATCGATTTTGTCGTGCCTGCGGAGCAATCCGAGAACCGTGTTCCTCCGTTCGAGCGCACGCTCCGGATGCTCGAAGGGGGTGTAGTTGTTGGGGGCCCGAATCATCGCGACGAGCAGCGCCGCCTCCGCGACGTCGATCTCCGTGACCGGTTTCCCGAAGTAGAACCGCGCCGCTTCTCCGACCCCGAGGATCGAGATCGACCGGTCCCTGCCGAGGTAGATGTCATTCAGATACGCCTCCAGAATCTCGCGCTTCGAATACTTCGCATCGAGAATCAGCGACATGAACGCCTCGACGATCTTTCGCCGGAACGTCCGCTCTCCCGTAAGGTAGTAGTTCTTCACCAGCTGCTGGGTCAGCGTCGATCCTCCTTCGGCGACGCCGCGGGCGCGGAGGTTCCGAAACAGCGCTCGTCCGATTCCGACAGGATCGACTCCGGGATGCTGCCAGAATCGAACGTCCTCGGTGACGATCACGGCGTCGACCAGGTGATCGGGAATCTGGTCGAGTTTCACAGGCCGCCGGTTCTCGAGCCGTTCGCTCAAGACCGAAGTCAGAAGCTCCGGCTCGAGCGCGGCTCCTGTGACCGCCCCGCCACCCGGCGACTCCAGCACCTCGGCGATTCGGCCGCGCTCGAAACGAATCGAGACCTGCTGCTCGCTTCGATCTCCCTCCCGAGACTTGAACGGACGGATGTAGATCGAAACGACACCCTCCTTGACCGCGTAGTCGCCGGGCTTGTCGAGCGTCGTGCCAGATCGGTAGCCGAGCCTGCCGAGCGTTTCGATCAGGGAGTCGCGGGAGAGAGCAAGATCCGGCTCGAGTGGAAAGAGATCGGTGAAGATCCGCGTGGGCAGCGCCACACGGCGCACCTCGAAGCGGCCGACGGCTTGGCTATAGACGAAGATCGCGGTGGCGATGACCAGAATTCCGAGAGCGATAGCGACGATGGCAGCAGTCCGAACGACGGTTCCGCGTCTGGAGAGACGCGGCATGGGATCAGGAGTGTCGGCCATCGAGACCTCATCACTGCGAAACGACCGCCAGGTTGCGTCCCGCCGCGGGGCCGCTGCGGCGATAGGAATGAAACCGTGAGCCCTCACATCGAGTGCATTCGCCGGAATCGTGGATCCGGCCCTCGTCGATTCCGCCCGCCACAAGCCGTCTTCTGGCGAAGCCGGCGAGGTCGAGAAAGGGGCGTGGACCGCGGCTTCGATCGATGCTGGCGTCGATCAGAGGGTCCTGCTTCCTGAGCTCTTCGATGACTTCCTCTCCTACTTCGAAACAGCACGAACGGATCGAAGGGCCGAGCCAGGCGAGGGCGCCGGTGGGATTGAATGATGCCCGGCTCCGCAACTGCTCGAGCAGCGTCTCGATGACGCCGCGTGCACTCCCTCTCCATCCGGCATGAAGGTTGGCGATGATGGAGTGCGCGGGATCGACCACCGTCACGGGGAGACAATCTGCAACCTTGATGCCGAGAGAAACACCGAGCTGCTGCGACCAGAGAGCGTCGCAGACCGGTTCGACCTCGCTGCCGGCTGCGACCGGCGGTTGCGCTTCGCGCGTCTGCTCGACCTGGTGAACTGTCGTCCCGTGCAGCTGCGCGCAGGTCGAAAGCGGCGCATCGAGACCGAACCTCTCCAGGAGGAACCCCGCCAGGTGACTTCTGGTCGCTTCGTCGAGGCGTCCCGACGTGTCACAGGTCGTGTAGAAGAGAGCGACGCCGTCGGGAAGAGCCGGTGCCACGAGAACGTCTCCGAGGAGCGACTGCTCGAACGACCATTTGCTCATGGGCGGATTGTAGAACAGGCCGCGCCGGCATCCTCGATATCACCCAACTGTCGGACCTCCCTCAGGTCCACCGCAGGGGAGAGCGGGCGTCCCGCGCCCGCCTCTGTTCCATCCGCGACGATACAACCGATCATCACGCGGTTACGTCCGTCACCAAGCCGAAGATCGGAATCTTCGGCCACTTGCGAGATCGTACCCGTGGTTTACACCCTCGCCCGTCACCGGGCCGAAGATCGGAATCTTCGGCCACACCTGCAGTCACGACGCGGGGGCGGTGCGCGTCAGCTCGTCGATCCGCGTGCGAAGGCGCTCGGAGACTCCGAGGCCACCGAGGAGCGAAGCCGTCTTCTCGAGCTCGGCGATCATCGTATGGAGAGCGGAGGAGCCGCTGCCGCCCCTGATGCCGTCGATCGCGATCAGGTAGTGCTTCTCGATCGACTTGTGACCTGATTCGCCGACGTACTCGTCGGCGACGGCGCGGATGCGTGCCGCAAGATCGACGAGGCGGCCGTTTGCATCACCGTGCGAGGCGGCGTCAGGTTTTTTTTTTAGCACCACGAGCTCGGATGTGATCAGTCCGTAGAGGACCTTCGCCACTTCGAAGGAAGGGATTCCCAGATCGCTCGCCAGCTCTGCGATCGATCGTGCTCCGTCGATCTTCGTGATCAACAGCCATTCCTGCGGATTCAGCGTGATCTGCTCGTGGCGGTTCTGCCGCACCTGAAGCTCGGGGACCAGATCGATCGACGGGATTTTCTTCGAAAGGACCCGCCATTCATCCAGCCTGCGGGCGGCCTCCATCAACAGGTTGGTATTCGATTTGGTGATCGTCTGGCGTGCCGGCTCGTCTCCCGGAGAGAACTGGAACTCGCCATGATTCCAGATGGCGAGAGCGTAAATCGCTTCCTCGCCGACCAGGTCGCCAACCTGCGCATGAACCATCTGTCCGTTCTTGAGAAAGATGTGGCCGCGATCCGACTCGCGGGCGAGCGTGAACTTTCCCGTCTTCCCCGACACGCTGACCAACTGAATGATGTCGGGAAGTGGAAGCTCCTTGAGTGATCCCTGAAATGCCATTACACCTCTTGGACGGACTCGATGGCGCTCTTCTCCTCGCGATCCGCCGACGGACCTCCCGAGAGTCAAATTGGCCGTGAGACGAGTCGCGGTCAAAGCGTAGCGCACGCGGGTGAGGGCGTCAAGAATCGCCGGTCGAGTCAGTTCACGACGCGCTGCAAAGCCTTCGACGATTCTCGTCGAGCCGAGCTCGTCTCGATTCGATCGAGCGCCCAGAAGAAGAAAGCTCCACCTGCCAGAACGCCCGTCGCCAGCCGCAACGCATTGCCGCTCCCCCGCAATCCGATCGCCTGGGTCACTCCGTCGACAGCGAGAGGCAGGACCAGCAGCAACAGCAGCAGCCAGGGCATTGGTGGGAGCCGCAAGCGCCTCGTGGCAATGAACCCTGCAATTCCGGCGAGCGCTCCGGCGTAGATTCCGCTGCAGCGAGCGCAGATGGGCATCACACCACCGAACAGCTCGAGGCACCGCGACTCGATTCCGTGACAGAGCAGACGAAACGGCAGACGGAGCGCAGGGGGTGCGCCCCAGGCCATTGCCCCCGTCGCGACGATCGCGACGAAGAGGATCGTCCCCGTGGTGAAGGCGAAGAGGGCAGCACTGATTTTCGTGTCGAGCTTCATCGGGAATCGAGCCGGCAAACCTGAGCGAATCCGTACATCGTGACGACGAGCGACCAGAATCCGGTGAAGATCACTCCGATGCAACAGAGGATCACTCCGAATTGCGCGGCGAAGTTCGCCACCAGATAGGTGACGATCGCCAGAAGGTAGTTGACGAAGTTCCGCCGGATGAAATCGTAAATTTGCTGAAACTCGAATGCGGCGGAGAACCGTCTCAGGGTGATGACCCTCAGCAATGCGGCCGGCAGGACCAGCATCACGAGAAATCCGAGCGGCACCGTGAAGCAGAGCACCGTACTGAAGAGCGCCTCTCCCACCCGCTCGTCCCAGACACCCCCCAGAACGGCGCTCGGAACGCCGAAGGCGACGATGAGGGCGACGATGGGCAGCATGTAGAGAAAGCCGACCGCAAGCAGCTTGAGACCTTCGGCGAAATACTCTCCGAGTTCCGTCCAGTCGGGCAACGGGCGCTCGAGACCTGCCACCACGTTTCGCACCAGTCGCGCGAGGTACCCGAGCAGAAAGACGTACCCGATGAG
>DATKDP010000074.1:0-23146 GCA_035546335.1 Thermoanaerobaculia bacterium
CCTGGTCCGGTCTGAGTGGGAAGCGGACGTCGAGGAATTCGAATCGGGCGAAGTCGGCATCGTGGGTGTACAGCGTGCGAACACCGTGCTGGCGGAGGATGGTGGCCAGATGAGCGTCCGGGACGAGATTGCCGCGGACCACCAACTCTCCGGTCATCGCCTTGTAGTCCCTGAGGAAACCGTCCGTTTCGCTGAGGGGGCGCGTCCGCGGCTGGTTCAGCAGATTCTCGAGATTCGCGATCGCATCCTCGGGCCGCAGCGGCGAGGCGAAGATCGATGAATGAGTCGCGATGCGCAGGTATGCCATCGCCACGACCCACGGGAGGTAAAGGATGTCGGGATCTTCCTGCCGAGCCGCGAGGAAACCGATCGCCGCGGAATGCAACTCGCTCGAGCGATCCGAAGCGTACAGCAGAATGTTGACGTCGATCGAGTAGCTCACGGCGATTCGTCGAGCAATGCGAACAGAGCATCCTTGTCACGGAGATCGATTCGGGCGATCATCGCCTGGGAATGCCATCGAAAGCCGCTCGAACGCTCGTCCTTTCTCTGACCACTTGCCACCGCATCGGCGAGAAGCCGGGAGACCACTTTTCCCAGAGACCCCCCCTCCCGCTTCTGAATCTCGCGAATCTCCTGGAGCACCGGGTCGTCGATATCGAGGGTGGTTCGACTCATTGCATCTGATGTTAACACGATTTGCATCTGATGTATTCACGTCGGGCGCGCGGCAGGCCCCCGCTTTCCCCTTTGGTGTGTTCGTTGCAGTTGTTCGTTGCAACGGCTCGCGAAAGACGAGGGGATGATTCGCGCGCTGAGGTGGAAGCCTCTGCGCCCGCCCGAGCTCACGAGGTGCGCGCGCCTCACCGCAGGGAATGGAGGGGGCAGCCCATGGCGGCAGACCCGAAGCCACAGGAACCGCTACCGCAGACCGGACAGGTGCATGTCGTGTTCCCGGGCAATCCGGCGCGCGAGCAGCTGAGTGCGCTCGCAGCCGACCTGCGCAAACGGCGTGAGCAGATACTCGATGCGTGGCGTGCATACGGCGATGCCGTGCCGGGCCGGAACGTTGCGGCATCGCTCTCGCGCGTGCAGTTCAACGACCACATCCCGTCCGTTCTCGAATCTCTGTCACAGTCCCTCGAAGCCTGGCCCGAAGGGTCCAACCCGATCACCGAGGAGATCGAGGCCGATGAAGTGTCGGAACATGGGCTCCAGCGCTGGCAGCAGGGCTATTCGTTGAGCGAGGTCCTTCGCGAATGGGGGTACCTGCAGATGTGCGTCGCCGCGGAGCTCGAACGCTATGCGATCGAGCATCCCTCACTCGAGCCGGGCGTGATGCCGGCGGCACGGCGGATCTGGGCGCTGCTGTGCGCCGACGGAGTCACGGCGAGTGCGACGCAGTACGGCAGCCTTCAGCAGACCGAGTCGAACAGCCACGTGAACGCTCTGGAGCAGGCGCTGAGTGCACTTCAGACCGTGGAGAGCGCGCGCGCCGAGGCGTGGCGAACGGCGGCACATGATCTGCGAGGCAGCGTGACTGTCGTCAAAGGCGCGGCCACGCTCAATGCGAGCGGCTCGGGTCTGGCCGAGGTCGAGCGTGCGGAGGTGGCGGACATGCTCACCAAGGGTGTTTCGTCGCTCCACGAGATGCTCAACGATCTGCTCAGTCTGGCGCGGCTCGAGGCAGGACACGAGCAACGCTCCGTGACGAGGTTCGACGCTGCGGTACTGCTCCGGGATTTTGGCGCCGCCTCGCAAACCGCCGCGACGGACCGCGGGCTCTATCTGAAAATGGACGGACCGGGCACCCTCCCGGTCGAAGGCGACAAAGCCAAGATCGTACGGATCCTCCAGAATCTCTTTCTCAACGCGGTCAAGTACACAGAGAGGGGTGGGATCTCGGTGAGCTGGGGCGCCGATACCACGAGAGATACCGATCGGTGGACCTTTTCGGTCCAGGACACGGGACCGGGAATCGATGACGCACGAGCCACCACCATCGCGAAAGAGCTCCAGGAGGCGACCGATGTCTCCGACGAGGTCCGGGAGGCGAGCAACGATCGCCGCCGCGACATGCCCGGCGCGACGACGGCCCCTTCTGCCTCTGAACCTTCATCCTACAGCTCACCGCACGGTGAGGGTGTGGGGCTGTCCATCGTGAAACGCCTGTGCGAGCTGCTGGATGCGAGCCTGGAACTGGCGACCAAGCCAGGACAGGGCACGACCTTCCGCGTCATCCTGCCCTGCAGGTACACGGAGCAGGAGGATGGGATACCGGCGGAATGATGGAGCTCCCACGGAATGATGGATTGCAGGTCCAGAGGCGCCCGTGAGCATCGACGACATCCGCGGCCGCTGAGCTTTCGTCGGGCGGTTCGCGCCGGATCCGTGCCGGCCGATCCCTCACGTCTGCCGTCATCAGCTCCCGCGAGCTTCCACACATGATTTGGAGTGGCCGGACTGCTGCTGTACAATGGCCCGTCACCATGCGAGGCAGGGACGGCGAGCAGTATGCAAGCCGGCGTACCTCGCGGATAGCTCTGTATTCGCACGACACGATGGGCCTGGGGCACATGCGGAGAAATCTGCTGCTCGCCCATGCGCTCGCAAACAGCCGTCTCGAGCCGGTCATCCTGTCGATCTCCGGCAAAGGTGAGGCAGGTGCATTTCCGTTGCCGCCGCGCGCCGATCGGCTGATCCTTCCTGCCCTGAAGAAATCGATCGGCGGAAAGTATGAGCCGGCGTCGCTCGACCTGCCGATGTCCGAGGTGATCGCGATCCGCTCGGCGATCCTTGAGGCCGGACTCAGCGCATTCGACCCCGACCTTCTCATCGTCGACAACGTTCCGCGCGGAGCGAAGCGTGAGCTTGATCCCGTACTCGCAGCACTGAAGGCGAGGGGTCGTGCGCGGATCGTGCTGGGCCTCCGCGATGTGCTGGACGATCCGGAGATCGTGGCCGCGGAATGGCGGCGTGCGGACAATCACGAAGTGATTCGGCGCTACTACGACGCGGTCTGGATCTACGGAGATCCAAGGATCGCTGATCTCGCCCACGACTACGAATTCGAGGCATCAACGATCGAGAAGATGACCTTCACCGGGTATTTCGATCAGCGCAGGCGGCTCGAATACGTTTCGCGAGACGACAGCCGCTCGCTTGACGAGCTGGCTCTGCCGCCAGGCAAGGTCGCACTCTGCATGCTGGGTGGAGGGCAGGATGGCGCTCCTCTGGCCGAAGCATTCCTGCAGGCTTCGCTGCCCGACGGGTGGAACGCGGTGGTCATGGCCGGACCGTATCTCCCCAGGGAGGCGAGCCGCGCACTGCATCATCGTGCCGAACACGATCCCAGGTTCCGCGTGGTCGACTTCATCCCCGAGCCGGTGCTCCTGCTCAGCTTGGCCGATCGCGTGATCTCCATGGGCGGCTACAACAGCGTCTCCGAGATCCTCTGCTTCGAGAAGAGTGCGCTGATCATCCCGCGGATCGAGCCGCGCCGCGAGCAACTGATCCGCGCCGAGAGGCTCGCTGCACTCCGCCTGCTCGAAATGCTCCACCCGAATGACCTGAACGGAGCCGCACTCACCGCGTGGCTTTCGTCCGACGAAAGGCCTCGCTCCTCCATTCGCGACATCGTCGATCTCGACGGGCTCGAGACGCTTGCCGAGCTCGCCGAGGAGCTCGTCACCGGTACGACCTCGAACGCCATCCCGCCATTCCTCCGGGCGCCTCGCCACAAGGTTTCGAGCCAGACCCCGGCCGGGCAGGAAAGCCGCGAAGGAGATCATCTGCGGGAAGCGGCGGGTTCAGGATCGAACGGGACTCTCGCGATTCTGGTCAAACGATTTCCACGGCTGTCCGAAACGTTCGTGTTGAACGAAGTTCTCGAGCTGCGGAGACAGGGCGTCTCTCTCCGGCTCTTTGCGATGCTCGACCCCGAGGAGGCGCAGAAACAGCCGGAAGCGGAGGCGATGCGGCCGGAAGTCTTCTTTCTTCGAGCGGCAGGCGCCGGCGCGACTGACCGGCTGCGACGAGTCGGTGAGCTGGCGAAGGTTGCTCTGAGTCATCCCTTCGGTTTCATCCGGGCGCTTGGCCTCGTCTCGGCAGGAGGAACGTCCCCGTGGCGCCACCTGCTCGACGCTGTCGTGCTGGTGCGGCAGCTCCGTGCTTCCGGCTGCCGTCACATCCACGCGCACTTTGCTCACGGGCCGGCCAGTGTGGCTCATCTCGCCAGCGCGATCAGCGGAATCCCCTTCAGCTTCACCGCCCATGCGAAGGATCTCTTCACCACGCCGCCCGGCGCAGTGGCACGCAGGGCACACGACGCACGCTTCGCCTTGACCTGCACCGAATCGAGTGCGCAGCATATGAGGAACATGCTGGCTCCCGAAGAGCGACGGAAGGTCGCGGCCTATCCTCACGGAATCGATCTGGCGCGATTCGGAAGCGTGGTCCGTCAGCCGGCAGACGGGCGCATCCTCGCGGTCGGGCGACTCGTTCCGAAGAAGGGCTTCGATCGCCTGCTCCACGCGCTGGCTCTGCTGGCCGAGCGGGGAATCGCGTTCGACTGCGTCATTCTCGGTGACGGACCGCAGAAAGAAGCGCTGCAGAGCCTCTCTCGCGATCTCGGTCTCGAGACACGAGTCACCTTCGAGAAGGGGAGACCGCAGGCCGAGCTGCTTGCTTGCTACGCGGAGGCCAGCGTCTTCGTCATGTCTTCGGTGGTGACGAGCGCCGGCGATCGTGACGGCGTCCCGAACGTCCTGATGGAAGCGATGGCCTGCGGCATCCCGGTGGTCGCGTCGGATATCTCGGGAATCCCCGAGCTGGTCACCGATCGACATGACGGTCTGCTCGTCCCATCCGGCGATCACGAGGCGATTGCCGACGCTCTACAGGAACTATTGACGAACTCCGCTCGGGCTCATCGCATCGGCGAGGCAGGACGACGGACGGTGATCGCGAAGCGTGGGCTGCGAGAGGCAGTGCAGCCGCTCGCCGCGCTTTTCGAGACCACACTGACCCGGACCGCTCGCGAAGAACGTCCGCTTGCTCTCGCGCGTACCGACCGCTGGCGCGTGACCCGCCCCCGCATACGACGCATCGAGAGTGTGAAGGACTGACCACGATGTTCGAAACGACCATCCCTGTAGCCGGAGCCGCCGGGGACGCGACTCACGATTCGCTTCCCGCGAAACGTCCGGCGCTGACTTCGGAAAACGAGGGGACAGGTCCGCGGGTCGGCTACGTGGTCAAACGCTATCCCCGATTCTCGGAGACGTTCATCGTCAATGAAATTCTGGCAAATGAGGCAGCCGGACTCGAAATCGATATTTTTTCACTCTTCCCGCCCGTCGACACGCATTTCCAGCCTGCTTTGGGCCGGGTCCGCGCGCCGGTCCGCTACCTGCTGACGGATCAACTCAGGCCCGCGCGATTCTGGGAGACGATGCTACAGGGCCTGGAGTCGATCCCTCAACTGCACGAGAAGTTAGGCGCCGGACGCGGCCACGACGCTCGTACCGTCTTTCTCGCACTGCAGCTCGCGTTGCATGCACGGCAGAGCGGCCTCGATCACCTTCACGCTCATTTCGCCACGACTTCGACGAGCGTCGCGCGGCTCGCCGCCCATTTCGCCGGAATCACGTACAGCTTCACCGCCCACGCAAAAGACATATTCGAGCAGAGCGTCGATCCCCGCGACCTCGAGCAGAAGCTGCGGGATGCCTCCGGCGTGATCACGGTCAGCGACTTCAACGTACGCCATCTGACCGAGCGCTTCGGAGACGCCGCATCGAAGATCCGGCGCGTCTACAACGGCCTCGATCTCGATGTTCTCCCCTGGCGCGCTCCTGCGATTCGCTCGCAGCGCCTGGTCGCCGTCGGCAGGCTGGTGGAGAAGAAGGGGATCCGGCATCTCATCGATGCCTGCGCGCTGCTCGCGAAGCGCGGCCGGAACGTCGCCTGCGACATCATCGGCGGCGGTCCCCTCGGCCCGGAGCTGAGGCATGACGTCAAGGAGCTCGGACTCGAGGACCGGATCCATTTCCTCGGCTCTTGCGCGCACGACGAGGTCGTGGCCCGCATGCGCGAAGCCTCCGCGCTCGTTGCACCGTTCGTCGTTGCCGGCGACGGCGACCGCGATGGACTTCCCACGGTACTGCTCGAAGCGATGGCGGTCGGCGTCCCATGTATCAGCACCGCGGTGACCGGCATTCCGGAGATCATTTGTCACGAGTCGACCGGATTGCTCGTGCCTCAGGGAGAGGCGGCACCGCTGGCAGACGCCATCGAGCGGCTGCTCGACGACGACGACCTGAGGATGCGCCTTTCGCGCGAGGCCCGCGTTGTCATCGACCAGGAGTTCGATTCGCGCCGAACCTCGCGCGCGATCCGCGAAGTGTTTGCCAGAGCGGTCGCTCGCTCCGAGGTGGCGGATTGAGGATCGCGTATGTCTCCGCCGATCCAGGCGTACCGATCTTCGGCAGCAAGGGAAATTCGGTACACGTCCAGGAGATGGTGCGGTCGTTCCGCCTTATGGGTGCCGAGGTCCACATCATCTCGCCGGCAGTCGGCGGGGAGCCATCCGACGATCTGCGCGACCTTCATCTTCACCGATTGCCGAAGGTCCCGAAAGGTGATCTCGCGGAACGCGAGCGCGGGCTTTACGCCCTCAATGACGACCTGGCCGGTATTCTGGAGAGCGCACCCCGATTCGATCTCCTCTACGAACGCTATTCTCTATGGAGTCACGCCGCTCTGGAGCTGGCCCGGCGTAATGGAATTCCAGCCGTGCTGGAGGTGAATGCGCCGCTCATCGACGAGCAGGCGGAGCATCGAGGTCTGTCCGACCATGCCAAGGCGCTCTCGGTGGCTAACCGGGCGTTTGCCGCAGCGAAGGTACTGGTGGCCGTATCCGATGGAGTCGCCTCATGGCTCGAGCGGTTCGAACCGGCGCGAGGGAAGATCCACGTCATCCCGAATGGCGTGAGCGCCGAGCGATTCCCTGCGCATCTCTCCCCTGCCGCACCTGCCGGCGAGGGAATCGTCACCGTCGGATTTCTCGGCACGCTCAAGCCATGGCATGGACTCGGAACGCTGGCCGACGCATTCGAGATCGTGTATCGAGCCGAGCCGCGGTCACGCCTCCTCGTGGTTGGCGATGGCCCGGAGCGTTCAACTCTCGCCGAGCGGCTCTCCCCGCTCGGCGACGCGGTCGTGTTCACCGGAGCGGTTCGCACCGATGCGGTCGCCGGCTATCTCGCCTCGATGGAGATCGGTGTCGCTCCCTACCCCGAGTCGGCCTCGTTCTACTTTTCACCGCTGAAGGTCTACGAATACATGGCCGCAGGTCTGCCGGTCGTCGCCAGCCGGATCGGTCAGCTCGAACAGTTGATCGATGACGGTGTGAACGGATTCCTCTGTACACCGGGAGACACGGCAGCATTCGCCGAGACGATTCTGCGGCTCGCCCGCACGCCGCAGTTGCGAGAACGAGTAGGGTCGAGCGCACGGCGGCACGTGCTGGGCAGCCATACGTGGGACTCGGTGGCCAGAAGAGTGCTCGAGCTGGCGGCGGGCCAGGTCACGGCGTGAGGCAAGCGGTGAAGAAAAGGAACAAAACACCGAAACTCACCGAAGTTGCGCCGAGCCTCTGGCGAACCTGGCGTCACCTCTGGCCGTGGGTGCGGAAGCAGCGTTCGGCGCTGCTGGTCGCCTTTGCGGCGATGGCGGTCAGCATCGTCTTCCGGCTGCTCGAGCCGTGGCCGCTCAAGATCGTCTTCGACGGCGTATTCGCCACAGGAGGCGCCGTCGATCCGCTCATGGCACGACTCAACGAGCAACTCGGTGCCTACGGAACGCTGCTGTTCGCGGCGGTTGCCATCATCATCTTCACGGCTCTGCGAGCGATCGCCGACTTCTTCAACACGCTCGGGCTGGCGCGTGTCGGGAACCGCGTTCTGACCTCTGTTCGCAACGAGCTGTTTCGCCATCTCCAGCGCCTCTCCCTCTCGTTTCACAGCGAAGCTCGCAGCGGCGATCTGATCCTCCGAGTCATCCGCGACGTCAGCTTTCTGAAGGATGCCGCGGTCACGGCTGCGATGCCGCTCGTCAGCAGTCTGCTCCTGCTCGTGGCGATGATCACCGTGATGCTGGTGATGGACTGGAGGCTGGCCCTGGTCGCGCTCGCGCCGATGCCGCTGCTCGCTCTCTCCGCCGGCAGCCTGACGCGAAAGATCAAGGCGGCGGCCAAGATCCAGCGCACCCGCGAGGGGGCGCTGGCCGCCTCGGCGACCGAATCAATCGGCTCGATCAAGGTCGTTCAGGCACTCTCACTCGAGGAGAGGTTCGCGGAGAGTTTCTCCACCGGAAGTCAGAAGAGTGGCAGCGAGGATCTGCAGGTACGCCGCCTCTCCGCACGTCTCGAACGGAGCGTCGACGTCATGATCGGGATCTCGACCGCGCTCGTGCTCTCGTACGGCGGCCTGCTGGTGCTGCGCAATCAGTTGACCCCGGGAGACCTGCTCGTCTTCATCACATATCTTCGCCGCGCCTTCAACCCCGTCCAGAACTTCGCCAAATACACAGGGAGGCTGGCGAAGGCGGCGGCGGCCGGCGAGCGGGTGACCGAGTTGCTCGACACGCTGCCCGAGGTGCGCGATTCCGCGGATGCGGTTCCGGCTCGCCCGTTGTCGGGCGGCGTGTCGTTCGACAACGTCACGTTCCAGTACGATCCGGGTCAGTCGGTTCTCTCGGGTCTTTCCTTTGATACGAGGCCGGGAGAGTGGATCGCACTCGTCGGCCCTTCCGGCAGCGGAAAATCGACGATCACGAGCCTGATTCTCCGGCTCTACGATCCGCAGCAGGGGCGGGTGCTGTTCGACGGCCGCGATGTGCGCGAATACACCATCGCCTCGGTGCGAGCGCAGATCAGCGTCGTCCTGCAGGAGAGCATCCTCTTCGCAGCGTCGGTGTGGGAGAACATCGGAATCGCCCGACCGGGGACGACTCGAGAGGAGGTCGTCGAGGCCGCCCGGCTGGCGCACGCCGACGAGTTGATCCGACGTCTACCTCACGGCTACGACACCGTGCTGGGCGAGCGTGGAGTCACGCTGTCGGGAGGCGAGCGTCAACGCATCGCCATCGCCCGGGCCGCCGTGCGCAATGCGCCGATCCTCATTCTCGACGAGCCGACCACCGGCCTGGACGAGGAGAACGAGCAGCTCGTCATCGAGGCGCTCGAGCGGTTGACGAAGGACCGAACCGTATTCGTCGTTTCTCACGATCTGAGCTTCGCCGCGCGAGCCGATCGAATCCTCGTCCTCGAGAAAGGAAGCATCCTCGAGGAGGGAAGCCATCGGGCGCTGATGCAGAGCAACGGACGTTATGCCACGCTCTACCGGCTCCAGAGCGCAATCGCTTCCGAGCCTGAGGAGATCAATGCTGGCACCTGACGACGCTGCGCTGGTCCGGCGCGACCCGCGGCTTGCGGGATTGGAGACGGTCCTCGACGCCGAAAGGCTGTTGACGGAGCTCGTCCGCCGCACGGGCCTGTCCATTCGAGGAGCAAGCAGCAGCTATCTCCGCTACAAGCCGGGAGTCAGTTGTCTCGTGCTCTGGAAGCTCGACATGGGCGCCAGCAGCATCCTCGTGCACGCCAAGGCGTACGGCGAGGCGCAGCGGAACAAGTTCGACGCAAGAAGGGAAGGGCGAATCGAACCTCGGCACACGCAGCGGATCATCCTGGGCGACCGATCGACGATCGTCTATGTCTTCCCGGACGATGCCCTGATGCCTGCCCTGGCACGGATGAACGATGTCGAATTTCTCGAGGAGATTTTCCCCGAGACACCTCATCTTCGCGTTCCGGAATGGCGAACGCTGCGGTACAAGCCCGAGCGCCGTCATGTCGCCTTTTTGGGAGGTCCTGATTCTCCACTTGCGGTTCTGAAGTTGCACGGGAGCGACGGCTACAGAAGGGCGCAGCGTCTGATCGACAAGCTGCCGCCCGCCGCGTCGTTTCAGATTGCTCGTCAGGTCGGCGGCTCGCGCAATGCCCGGGCGGTGGCCTACGAGTGGTTGCCGGGAGAACCGCTCTCGAAGCTGATCGCGTCCGGTCCAACGAACGACGCGGTCGTCAGAAGCGCCACCGCGATCGCGGAGCTCCACGATCACGATCATCGGAAGGAAAGGGGTCCTGATGTCTCCCCTGCGGATCGGGCATCGAATCTGCGCGCATTGAGCGCCGACCTCCAGGATCTGTCGCCTCGTCTCGCTCCCCGACTCGGCATCCTGGCAGAGCGGATTGCCGAACGAATCGTCGCGCTTCCCCAGGGATGCTCGGTGATCCATGGGGACTTCTACGCCGAGCAGATCGTCGTCGGTTCCGAGTCGATCGGACTGATCGATCTCGATAACGCGTGCATCGGGGACCGGGAGTCCGACCTCGGGAACTTTCTCGCGCACCTCGAGCTGAGCGGCGACACCCAGACGGGCGACACGTTCGTCGATGCCTACCGGCGAGCGTCGCGGAAGAGCATTCCTCAGACACGTCTGCACGTCGAGACGGCGCTCGGACTCTATCGGCTTCTGCCCCGGCCATTCCGCACACGAGGCTCTGGATGGGAAGAGGCGATGGAAACGATCCTGGAGCGTGCCGAGCAACTCGAAGAAGGATCGCGGGAATCATCCCGCGCGTCGTTCTCGAGAATGTCCGTGAAGGCGGTGGAGGTCATCGATGAGATCGGAGCAGCGGGCGATCCCCTGATGCCTCAGTTGACACTCGCCACCGATCCCGGAACGATGCAACAGGAGCTATCGAAAATCCTCGGCGGTGACGGCGACCGCGCCAGCCTCCGATCGATCCGGATCGCGCGCCACAAGCCAGGCCGCCGTTGCATGATCGAGTACACGCTCGACATCGACGGTCGCCAAACGTCTCTCATCGGGCGGCTCCGCGCACGTGGCCCGCAGAAGCGGACGTTCCGCCTCCATTCCGCTCTCTGGGAAGGGACGTTCGGTCCCTTCGCGGAAGACGGAATCATGATCCCGGAGCCGATCGCGCGGATCGACTCGATCCACCTCTGGCTGCAGCGGAAGGTCGACGGCCGGGACGCGACCGCAGCTCTGCCGGGCGACGACTGGGAGACGCTGGCGGAACGGATCGCGCTGACTGCGAAGAAGCTGCACGACAGCCGCGTCCAAAGCGTGAACCGGCACACAACTGCCGACGAGATGAGGATTCTGCGCGACAGGTTGCGCGAGGTCGCAATCCGAAACCCTCAGTCGGGTCATCGTCTCGAACGGCTCCTCGCGGCGTGCGAAGATGTCGCGAGCCGCCTGCCGGCGCGGACGGACGCGCTGATCCATCGGGACTTCTATGCCGACCACATCCTCTTCGACGGGGATCGGACATTTCTGATCGACCTCGATCTCGCCGCGCAGGGGGATCCCGCTCTCGACATCGGAAACTTCGTGGCGCACCTGACCGAGCAGAGCCTGCGCCTCTTCGGCGACCCGGATGCTCTCTCGGACCGAGTCGAGGCAATCGTGACCGGCTACCGCCGGCTTGCACCCGACGCCGGCCGGGAGAGCATCGAGGCGTATGCCGCCCTCAGTCTCGCCCGCCTCGTTGCTCTATCGACTGTAGTTCGCGGACGCGCTCACTTGTTTGACGAGTTGCTGAACCTCACCGAGTCGCGGCTTGCCCGTTTCAGCGAAAGGATCCCGCATTGAAACTCCTGCTGCCGACTACCTTCGTTGCAGTTCTCCTCTTCATTCCGCTGTCGCCTGCCGTATCCCAGGAAAGGCGGCCGCTCTTTCCAGCGCCGGTGAAGACTCTGGTCCTGCTGAATGGCCAGCGCTTCGCGGTCGAGGGCGAGGTCGTCGTCGATAGAGGCCGGGTCATCTTCAGCAGCGGCGAGCGGCTCTTCTCGATCTCCCTCAGCGATCTCGATCTCGATCGGACGGCACAGGAGAACGGGATCCTCAGGCAGACGCCGGATCCTGCTCCGGTGCAACCGCTGGAGGATCCTCCGGTAGCTGAGCCAAAGGCAAAGTCGAGAAGCGCCGAGACGGCGCTGCAGACGATCTCGACGATCGGAGTGACGGGGCGCGAAGGCGAGCGGCGTACCCCCCGTGAGAGGACCAACCCCAAAATCGAAGATCGCTGGAGCTTCTTTGCCGGATTGAGCTCGGCCGCGGAGTCAAACATCAATAGCGAGCCGGAGCCGACCGCCGATTACGGCGTCATCCCGAGCGCGGGGGTCAACTACCGGAATCGAGGCACACGAGGCACTCTCGAGGCCTCCTACGCCGCCGCCATGCACTCCTATATGGAAACCGACTCCTGGGACCGGGTCAGCCATCTGCTGGAGCTCTCCTACGAGCCGAGATGGCGGGGCCGCTGGAGAAGCGAGACGATCGCCGAGGTCTCGATCAAGGGCTCCGATGAAGATCGCGACCTGTCGGACCGCTACATCCTGATCCAACGCTTCAAGTTCCGCCTGACGGATGCTGCGCAACTGCGTTTCAACACCGCGTACCGGCGCAAACTCTACGAGGACGACCCGGGTGCCGATGCCCACAACCCCTATGCCGGAGTCGACTACCGCCACAGTTTCGCCTCCGGACTCCAATGGAACCTCGGATATCGCTGGGAGGAGAACCGCGCCGAAACCGAGCGCAGGAGATACGAACGGTCGACGGTGTCGACCGAACTGACTGTTCCGCTTTCCTCGAAATCGTTTCTCAGGGCCGGAGTCCGTTATCGCGACCAGTTGTATCCCGAACGAATCGTGCGAGACCTCGACACGAAGCCTTTTCGCAGGGACCAGCGCTGGCTGGGCTCTCTCTCCTTGAGCCGGAACATGCGGGACAACGTCGCGCTCGCCGTCGACTACTCGTACGAACAGCGCCTTTCGAATGAAGAGGACAAGGGGTTCGACGGGCACGGCCTGAGCTTCTCGATCATCCGGTACTGGTGAGCGTCGCCCCTCTCCCCGCGATCTTAGCTTAGCGCGCAAGCTGCGTGTGGCAAGCGCGAAGGTTGGTTTGGCAGGGAAATGTCGCGCTGTCGCTCCTGATGATCGGCAGAAACTGCGGGGTCAGCTGAGGGGTTCGGCCTGAGATTTGACCGAAGACCTACTCCACATCGACCTAGAGATCCTTCACTTTCGTCGCCACGAGCATCAGCCCGAAGCCGATGATCCACGACCATTGCGTGATCTGGCCGGTGATCTGAGGCACCACTCCGAACGTTCCGAGCAGTGCCACGACGTACAGTACGAGAGCAATGATCCAGGTGATCTGCTTCGGAGCGCTGCTGACGGATCGAGCCATGAGTTTCCTCCTGACGCGTTGGGCACAGCATACTCCATGCCGACAAGGCAACGAGCCCTGGGGCGAACCGGCGCGAGGCTCGACGTCGTGGCCGGCGAATGAGGTGTGAGAACGGATCAGAGAGCGGCCGGACGATGCCTCCGCGCAAGCTCCTCTTCCACATCCGCGATCGACAATCCCTCGTTCTCGAGCAGCACGACGAGATGGAACACGAGATCCGCGGCCTCGGAGACGAGCCTGCCTCTCCCTTCCGACGACGCGGCGATCACGAGCTCCGTGGCCTCCTCGCCGATCTTCTTGAGGATCCTTTCGCGCCCACCTGCAAACAGCTTCGCAACGTAAGACCCCTCAGGCATGTCTCGCTTTCTCTGCCTGACAATCTCCTCGAGCCGCGCGAGATCGAAGTCGTCGTCGCCGAAGCAGGAGTAGGCCCCTGAATGACAGGCCGGCCCTAGAGCTTCGACGTCGACGAGAATCGCATCGTTGTCGCAATCGAGACACATCGAGACGACCCTCTGCCGGTTGCCTGAGGTGGCCCCCTTGTGCCACAGCTCACCACGGCTTCGGCTCCAGAACCAGACCTCGCCGCTCGCGGTCGTCTTCTCCAGAGCCTCGAGGTTCATGTACGCGAGCGTCAGCACCCGCCTTCGCCGCGCGTCCCGCATCACCGCGGGAACGAGCCCGGCCGCATCGAACCTGACCTCACCCGGCTCGAGGGTGTTCTGCCCGTCCTGCCTGTTCTGCCCGGAATCCTCGCTCATCTCCGCACCTCGATGCCTGACGATGCGAGGAAGCGCTTGACCTCGCCGATCGTCATCTTCAGATCATGAAACAACGATGCCGCGAGCACCGCGCTCGCGCCACCTGTTTCAATCGCCTCGCGAAAGTGTTCGAGTCGCCCCGCGCCGCCCGACGCGATGACCGGCAGATCGATCGCCCCGGTCACGGCCCGAAGCAGCGCGTTGTCATAGCCATCGGCCGTGCCGTCGCCGTCGATCGACGTGAGGAGAATCTCCCCCGCGCCGAGCTCGGCGGCGCGGCGGCACCAACCGACCGCGTCGAGGCCGGTTCCCGTCGACCCGCTTCGTGTCACGACCTCCCAGCGTTCAGCCGCCCTTTTCGCGTCGCACGCGAGAACGACGGCCTGAACGCCGAACTCCGCCGCGCAGCGCGAAATGAGCTGCGGATCCGTGACCGCCGCCGTATTGATCGCGACGCGATCGGCACCCGCCCGGAGGAGACTCCGGAAGCCTTCGACGGATCGAACACCTCCGCCGATCGTGAGCGGGATGAAGAGCTGGTCGGCGATTCGCTTCACCGTGTCCATCGACGTCGCGCGCTCTTCCTCGGTGGCCGAAATGTCGAGCATGACGATCTCGTCTGCTCCCTCCGCTTCGTATCGCCTGACACACTCGACCGGATCGCCCGCATCGCGAATGTCGACGAATCTCGTTCCCTTGACGACCCGTCCGCCGCGAACGTCGAGGCATGGAACGATCCGCACCGGCAGCTGGTGCGCCGTCACCGCGGAGACAGCGTCTTCGTAAGGGAGGACACCCTCCTGGAGCGCGCGGCCGATGATCGCGCCGCTCACCGCTCCCCCTCGCGCGAGCGCCGTCAGATCCGACGCACGGGAGACGCCACCGGAGGCGATGATGCGAAGTGAGGTCAGGCCTGACAGACGGCGATAGAGCTCGAACGACGGGCCCGACATCGCGCCGTCGCGTGAGATGTCGGTGACGAGAACTTCCCGGATTCCTGCGTTCTCGATCTGTCGAAGGGCATCCTCGAGCGAGAGGCTCGTCGATCTCGTCCAGCCCGAGATGCGGATCGCCCCGTTCAGCAGATCGAGCGCGACGACGATCCGTCCGCCTCCCACTCGACCGGCCAGCGCCCGGAGAGTCTCGGGCTCGACGACTGCCATCGTGCCGATCACGACGCGATCCGCGCCCGCCTCGATTGCCGCGGCTGCCTGGTCAACCGAGCGAAGACCGCCGCCGACCTGGACGCGGTATCGCGACGAGAGCTCCCGGACGAGACCGCCGAGCCGGAACGTCCCTTCCTTCGCCCCTGTCAGATCGACGACGTGAACGCGCGTTCCTTCCGGTGCGTTCCAGCGGGCAACCACATCCGCCGCGCTGCCGTATCGCGTGGCGCGCGCGTAGTCGCCCTTCAGCAGGCGAACGACCTCGCCGTCCAGGATGTCGATCGAAGGGATGACCTCGAACGAGTGGCTCTCGTTCGCGATGGTCATGACACGACTCCCTTCACGAAGTTCTCGAGGAGCCGAAGCCCCGCGCGCGAAGACTTCTCCGGATGAAACTGGACTCCGCAGACATTCTCACGTCGCGCCGCCACGTTGAAGCGTCCGCCGTACTCCGCGGTCGCGACTTCGTGCTCCATGGACACGCCCTCGACACGATAGGAGTGCACGAAGTAGAACGAGGAGCCGTCCGGAATTCCGTGGAACAGAAAATCGGGCTTCGCGTCGACCTGATTCCACCCGATCTTCGGCACCCGCACGCTCGATGGGAAGCGACGAACGCGCCCCGCGATCAGCCCGAGGCCTGAGGTCTGTCCCATCTCCTCCGACTCGTCGAAAAGGAGCTGGTGTCCGAGACAGATGCCGAACAGTGACGACTGGCTGTCGACGGCCGTGCGGATGGCGTCCGCAACTCCCGTTTCTGTGAGCCAGTTCATGGCTGTCGCAAAGCTGCCGACGCCGGGAAGTACGATCTGCCGCGAGCGCGCGACGACCTCCGGGTCTCTCGAGACCTCGAGCTCGGCGCCGACCGACCGCAGCCCACGCGCGATGCTGTCGAGATTGGCGAACGGTGAGTCGATGAGTGTGAGCATGCTTTGAGCTGTAAGCTGTTAGTGGAGGGCGTTCCGCATTCCGCGTCCCGCCTTGCCTCACAAGCTTCCTTTCGTGCTGGGCACGCCGCCCCCGATGACCTCCTTCGCTCCTCTCATCGCGATCGCGAACGACTTGAAGATCGCCTCGGCGGCGTGGTGGCCGTTGCGACCGCGAATCAGGTCGACGTGAATGTTGCACGCGCACGTGTTCGCGAACGACTTGAAGAACTCCTCCACGAGCGCAAACGGGAAGTCTTTGTGGATGAGCAGCATCTCCTTGTCGATCGTGACGCCGAATTCGAGGAAAGGCCTTCCGGAGAAGTCGACTACGACTCGGGCAAGCGCCTCGTCGAGTGGAACGTAGGCATGACCGAACCTTCGGATTCCGACTTTCTCACCGAGGGCCTTCGCGAAGGCTTCGCCCAGAACGAGGCCGACGTCTTCGACCGTGTGGTGGTAGTCGATCTCCACGTCGCCGGTCGCCTCGATCTCGAGATCGACCTTCCCGTGCCTCGCAATGACGTCGAGCATGTGCGTGAGGAAACCCACGGGTGTGTCGAGATCGGAAACGCCCGTTCCGTCGAGGTTCAGTTCGACCGAGACAGACGTCTCGGAAGTCTTGCGATGCACTGTGGCCGTTCTCATTCCCGGTTCCCCCTCATTGCGTTGACCAGACCGTTGTTCTGCTTCGTGGTTCCCATGGACGCACGCAGGCAGCGCTCGAGTCCCGGAGCGTGCGACACATTCCTGACGAGGATCCCCTTCGCATTCAGTCGCTCGAAGACGTCGTCGGCGCTGCCTGACACGCGAAAGGTCAGAAAGTTCGCGTGGCTCGGAAAGACCTCGATCCCTTCGATTGAGCCGAGCGCTTCGGCGACCCGGTCTCGCTCGCGGACCGTATCCGCCGCCTGACGAGCGATCAGATCGCTCTCCTCGAGCAGCGCGAGCGCTGCTTCCTGGCTGAACGCATTGAGGTTGTAAGGCAGCTTCACCTTGCGGATCTCGCGACAGATTTCGGCGGTGGCGAGAAGCCAGCCGACCCGGAGGCTCGCGAGGCCCCAGGCCTTCGACAGGGTCGACAGGACGACGAGGCGTTCCCGTGGTGACGGCGCGCCCGAATCGCAGAACTCGCCGTACGCACGGTCGAAAATGACGAACGCGCCCGAGTCGAGAAGGCGTTCGAGCTCGCCACCCGCCAGCGCGCCCCCTGTCGGGTTGTTCGGCGAGCAGACAATGGCAACCGCCGGTCTGTCGGACGACCTGACCGCCTCGAACATCCTGTCGACCGGAAGCCTGCCCGAGCGTGGATCGATCGGCACCCTCGTCACGTCTGCCTCGAAGATCGTTGCGAACTTTTCGTAGAGAGGGAAGGTGGGCGCCGGAATGACGACCCGCGTTCCGGCGCGCACGAGTGTCGCCATCGTGACCATCAGCAGCTCGTTCGACCCGTTGCCGACGAGGATGCTGTCACGCGTTACGCCGGCGCGGGCCGCGAGCGCGTCGCGGATCGCGACGGCCTCGAAATCGGGGTACTGGTTCCACGGCCGCGCGGCCATGCGATCGACGACACGCCGCTTGATCTCTGCCGGAACGTCGTACGCGCTCTCGTTCTGGTCGAGTTTGTCTCGCGCGACACGCGGCTCGAGCGTGTACGCGCTCATCGCGCGGATTGCCGCCGGAATGAAGTCGAGCGCGAGTGGGGGTCGCGCGTCCTCGCGCGAGTCTGTGGCGCGTCCCGCGCCACGTTGGCCGTTCCCCGCCTGCGATAGCCTCCCCAACCTCGCTTTCACCGAATCCGCGTGCAGCGACAACCCCTCGTACTCGGCGAACGTCACCGCCGCCGGACCGATCTCCGCGAGCGTCTTCTCGGAGATCCGCACGATGCTCCGTCGCTGAACGAAGTCCGACACACTGAGGGACGAACAGAACGCGGCAGTGCCGCCGGTCGGAAGGACGTGGTTCGACCCCGCGACGTAGTCGCCCAACGCCACGGCCGACGCCTCGCCGACGAAGATCGCCGCGCAGTTGCGAATCCGGGCGACGACCGGCTCGGGGTCGGTGACCTGGATCGCGAGGTGCTCCGGCGCGATCGCATCCGCGAGAGCGGTCGCCCCGTCGAGATCGTCGACGACGAGGATCGCGCCAAACGCGTCGATCGCGCTCTTCGCCCGTTCCGCGCCATTCGTCAGGCGACGTTCGATCTCCCCCTCGAGTCGCGTCGCGAAGACCTCCGAGTCGGTCAGGCAGATCGCGAGCGAGTCGGGGCCGTGCTCGGCCTGAGCGAGCATGTCCGCGGCGATCAACGGCGCGTCGCCGCTCGCGTCCGCGATGACGACGATCTCGCTCGGACCCGCCGGCAGGTCGATGCCGACGCGGTCTCGCAGCAGTTTCTTCGCCTCGTTCACGTACGCGTTCCCCGGACCAACGATCTTCTGCACCGGGCGGACCGACTCGGTGCCGATGGCGAGAGCGGCGATGCCGGTCGCGCCGCCGGCACGCACGACTTCATCGACACCCAGTGCCGAGCACGCCCACCTGAATTCGGGCATGCCGGCCACGCGAGGCGTCGTCGCAACGACGAGCTCGCGAACGCCGGCGATTCTCGCCGGCACCGCGCACATGACGAGCGTCGAGAGATAAACGGCTGCGCCGCCGGGAACATAGATTCCGACCCGGTCGAGCGGAACCGTCTGCAGCTCGAGATCGCCCTCCCTTTGTGAAGTGCTCGCCGGGCGTTGCAGTTCGTGATAGGCAGTGACGCGCTCGATCGCGAGCCTGACCGCGCGTTCCAGCGCCGGCTCGATCGAACCGCCATCAGGTCTCACGAGCAGCTCGCCTGGCGCCATCTCGACTCCATCGATCTCGGCGAGAAGGCGGCAGATTCCGGCGTCACCGCCCGCCTCGACGCGCGCGATGATCGCGGCGGCGATCGCGCGCGCGTTCTTCTCCTCACCGGAGCGGCGGGCACGAAAATCCGTCAGCCAGTTGTCGGTTTCGCTTTTCGTCAGTCGCGTTCGTTCCATGGTTCTGATCCCTTCGCCGCTTCACGTGGCTTCCGAGCTTTCCGCCCTTCCGTTCCAGCCGCAGACTCGGCTGGCTATCGCTCCGGCGTTGCGACGGTGTGCGCTTTCGCGCTTCTTCCTCCGCCGCCAGGCCGCACACGCTGCGGATCGCGATTCGCCGGCAATCACGGGGTGCCCGCTTTCGAGTTTTCCGAGGTGACGGCTTCCAGAGCCTCCACGACCTGCCTGACACGCTTGGGCTCGAGACGGAAAGCGCTCCGGTTCACAATCAGCCTCGGCGAGATCTCCGCGATCGTCTCAACCGGCCTGAGCCCATGGACGCGAATCGTCTCGCCCGTCTCGACGAGGTCGACGATGTAAGGCGCGAGGCTCAGGACCGCGGCGAGCTCGACCGAGCCTGACAGCGGCACGACCTCCGCGGAGGTCCGGCGCGATCGGAGCCAGCGTTTCGTGAACGAGGCGTACTTCGTTGCGACGACCGAAAGTGACACCGACTCGAGCGGCTGCGCGTCGGGGCTGGCGATCAGCATCAGCCTGCACGTCCCGAACGCAAACGCGAGCGGTTCGATGACGTCAGGCGTCTGCTCGAGGATCTGGTCGTAGCCAGCGATCCCCACATCAGCGGCGCCGTGCTCGACGTAGACCGGCACGTCCGCATCCTTGACCAGAATCCATTGCATGCCGTCCCTTTCGAAGACGAGCCGTCGCGTCGCAAGATCGGCCTGGTCAGGCACCGGAAGCCCGGCTTGCCCGAGGGCGGCGATTGTGGCCGGCAGCAGCCGCCCCTTCGGCAGGGCGAATCGCAGTCGGCGCGTCATTGCATCGCCTCCAGCGCGTCGACATTGAGTGTGAATCCGACGGCGGGAGCCCCCGTGCCGAAGGAGCCGTAGAGAGAATCGTAGCGGCCCCCCTTCGCGACCGGAGTTGCGGCGCCTTGGGCGTAGATCTGGAACCGGACACCCGTGTAGTAGTCTCCTGCATCTTCGCGGTCGAAGGTCACGACGACCCTCGTTCCGATCGCTCCGACCTCGTCGGCGAGAGTGGTCAGGCGGCTGGCCGCCTCCGCGGTCTCGGCATTTCCTGCAACGCATTCCAGATCGAGTGTTCCGTCGATCAGACGCCGTCCGAGCTCACCACCCGGGGACCGGAGCGCGATGCGGGCCACTCCGGCATCTCCGATACTCACGGTGAGACGCGAGCGCGATCCGGATGCCGCATCGATCGCGCACCTGACGATCTCCACGTCGGCCGCGCGAGAGTCGTCGCCGATGAGCTCGGCGCCGATCTGGAAGTACTCGCGATTCGATCCGAGTCTCGCCGACTCGCAGCGCACCACGTCGCCCCGGTAGAAGAGGCGCAAAGGGAGGCCGATGACCTCGAGCCATGGTGCGACAGCGCGCGCCGCCATCGGCGTGAAGTCGGCACGCAATGTCAGGAGCTCACCCTCGCGGTCGATCAGGCGATAGCTCTCGCGACTCGTCGAGGCGCCGCTCAGGCCGGTGTAGGGTTCCGCGAAGTCTAGGACCGGGAGGATGACCTCGCGGTAGCCGCTCCCGGTGAGTCCCTCGACGATGACCCGCTCGATCTCGCGGCGCCGTCGCGCATCCTCGGGCAAGAGCGCACGGACCCCGACGGGAAACGGCAGGTCCGTGAGTCTTCTTCGTTCTTCTTCCAGCATTCGTTTCCTCGCGATGGCACAAAATCAAAACGCCTCTTCCCGGTTCGAGAAGAGGCGTCGATGCGATGGATTCGAATGTTGGTTTCGTCTCGTCGTTCGCGTCCCTTCTCGAGAAGGGGCGCCAAACGCACGGGCACCCCTACCGGCTGTGATGCCGATGATGGTGGTGCTGGGCGTACGACACGGCGACGTTCATCGGGGGTAGAGTAGAGACCGGGCGCGACGATGTCAAGGAGGGGCGCAGAATGGGCCCTCCGTGGGAGTCACGGTCACCATCTCGCCATCGGCATTGGGCTCGTGCGGCTGTTCCGTTTCGATCCGGATCTCGCATCCGCGCGCGTGTATGACGAACGGGCTCCTGACACCGAACAAAGAGGATGCCGCCACCTGTCATCCCGAGCGGGTGGGCCGGGTGGGATGCGATCCCGCGAAGCGGGATCCCCCAGACGAACGATGTAAGTCGGACCGCGAGAAGCGGAAAAGCGAGGAAACAGGCTGAGTTTCTTGGAAGCGGGCGCGGGCGGGTGGGTGGGGAGCGATCCCGCCGAGCGGGACAAAATGAGAGAGTTGCGCATCTTGAGATCCTTCGCCGTCCTTCGGCGGCTCAGGATGACGTGGCCTTAAGTTCAGGCCATTGCTGTTAGCCCGCATTTCTCACCAGCTCCCGGCTGCGGAGCCGGATAGCGGCCTTTCTACTGCGCCTGTCCTGAGGATCGGAGCGACGAAGAATCTGCGCGCTTCGGCTCCTCGATCCTTCGACTCGCCGCTCGCTCAGGACAGGCTCCGTGTCGACGATGTCCCGCTCTGCGGGATCGCCGAAGCTTCGCGCGCCTTGCATCCAGGCCCCTCTCCGGCTCCTCGCGACGTAATCCGGTGAGAAATGCGGGTTAGGCGATCTCTCGCGTGCCGCGTGGCAGACGGTTCGCGCGTTGATGGCCGAGGCGGCGGGCGACCCCGGTGTCCGTCCCGGCCGATCCCCCTCCGCCCGAATCAGTACGCCGTATCGAACAGATCCAGGTAGAGCTGCTTGACCCTCTGAGCGGATGCGGGCTGGGCGGTTGCCAGCCCCGAAATCACTTCGTCTCTTGCCGTGAGAACCTGCCGCAGAGCAGCGTGTACTTTCTCGTTGTCCTCCGTCCGCTCCGACAGGAGAGCGATGTCGTCGAAGAGGCTCGTCGCCCGCTCACCGGCAGTTCCATAGTTCTGCTGGTCCGCCTCGATTGCAACGCGGCCGACGCGAAGATGCATCTGCATCAGATCCACCTGCTTCTGAAGCCGGCTCGCGTCCGCCTGGAAACGCTTCGTGTGCGCCGACTCCGCCTCGACCGCGGCGGTGGTCCGCTCGTCGCCCCGGCGGCGCTCGAACCCTGCGCCCGATAAGGCTCCCAGGATGAGGCCGACGACCAGACAGACGATACCGATGATCACGTTGTTTCGCATTTTTTCACCTCCGTGTGAGGGTTGTCGTCACGGACACTGTCATGGCAGGTTTCTACTGCGTGCAACATCAGCGATCCCGAGGATCAATTATACCGGACCAGGCCGATAGGGTAGTTCCGACTCAGTCCCGGTCATCGCGATGGAGTCGAACGGCTTCGTTCACTCCAGCGGCACGTCGTCCATCGGCAGGAAATGCGGGATCACCACGGTCAGCCGGTCCGCTGACGCCGGGGGCGCGGTGAGCTTGGCCCAGAGCTCGACCTTCTGTCCCTTTTCGAGATCCTTGATCCCCTGACTGCAGGTGCACTTGTTCTCCTGATCACGGATCACCCCGTGCTTCTCGCGCGCCACGGGATCGAGCAGATAGACTCCCCCGATGCTGTTGAAGTCCGGGACATTATGATTCGGATCGACGAAGTCGTAACCGAAGTCCATCGGCTGGTCGCTATCGTTGATGAGGGCCAGCCGTAGATCGATGATGTCGCCGCTCCCCCGGGCGAGCTTGCGGATCTCCACCCGCTGGCCTGGAATCTCGCCGACGGCGGATGCAAGCACGGTGGGCGAGCCTGACGGTGGCACGGCCTGCGGCGTCGATCCGATCGCGACCTCATCGATCGGAAGGAATTTCGGGATGACGATCGAAACCCGCTCGACCTCCCCGGTCGGAGCAGGAAACTTCGCCCAGACCAGCGCCCGCCCGCCGGTCTCGATCGAGTCGGGTTTCCGGCTGCAGATGCAGCGGTTGTCGGCATCCCGCATCACCGAAATCTTTTCCCGCCCCGCGGCATCGATCAGATAAACGCCC
>DATKDP010000075.1:0-18701 GCA_035546335.1 Thermoanaerobaculia bacterium
ATTTGGTCAGTATCTGTGCGATGCGGTCGAGAAAGGCCTTGTGGTCATGCGGAGAACCGAGATACTCAACTCCGACCAGGTTCAGTCCCGAAGCAGGCAACCGGCGCCTTTCCCGAGCCCGAGCCCGGACCCGAGCCCGCGCCCGCCTTTGACTCTCAAATTTCAAATATTTTTGGGTAGACCTTGCGGGAAGACCCCTCGCCTCCCCGCCGAACACCCACAGCGTGGACGGCGACATTCCGCAGTACCATTCAGGCATGTCACACAACCTCCGCCCGCATCCCGACGTCGTCGCCCGGCAGCTCGGCGATGCGATCGTGCTCGTGCAGCTGACCAGCAGCGAGATCTACGAGCTGAATCGAACCGGCTCGCTTCTGTGGAGCGGGATCGCCGCAGGAAAATCGATCGACGCGATCCGCGCCGAGATCCTCGCGTCGTACGATGTCGACGAAGCGATGCTCGACGGCGAGATCGCGCCGCTGATCCGACAGCTCCTCGATGCCGAGCTTCTCCTCGACGATGATCAACTCTGAGACCCCACTGGAACTGCCGTCAGCATCGTGGCTCGTCGCCCATCGACGCAACGCCCTCGGCAGACTCGAGATTCTCTCCGGCGCGTCCGGGATCGCGCAGCGACATCGGGAGAGCGAGGCGAAAGGCACCTCGTCGCACGAGGTCTTTTTTGCCGGCGAGCTCCATGCTCCGGCGGCTCCAGCCGGGACGGGAATCGCGCGGACTCTGCTCGACCTCTGGCGACTCCGTGGCGAGCGCTTTCTTCGGGACCTTCGCGGTGTCTTCTCTCTCGTCATCGCGACGGGCGATGAAGTGCTCGCCGTGCGCGATCCGATGGGAATCGCTCCTCTCTATTTCGCGGAGATGAAGCATGGTGAAGGCCATCTCTTCTCCGATTCGATCGGCGTGCTGCGCGACTCCGGCCTCGTCGCGATGGAGATCGATCGAGTCGCCCTTGCCGATCACCTTCGCGAGCGTTGGCCCGATCCACTGGAGACGTTCTATTCGAAGATCCGGCGCGTTCCCCGCGGCCATCTCGTTCGCATCCGCGGGGGGGAAGTATCGTTCTCGTGCTACTGGGATCCCGCACGGCCCGGACTCGAAGTCGACTGGCTGAGCGAGCGCGATCTCGAGCGCTTCGACGAGATGCTCGATGGGGCTGTCGAGCGCTGTCTGAGCGGCAGCGCCGGCATCTATCTGAGCAGCGGAATCGATTCCGTCAGCGTTGCAGCATCGGCCGTCGAGCTGTCGAAGCGCCGCGGAGTCGACCCGCCTCTGGCGCTCTCGCTCTCGTTTCCACATCCCGACTGCAACGAAGAGCCGGAACAGCGTGCCGTTGCTGCGGGCCTTGGACTCCGGCACGTCGTTGCGACATTCGATCAGGCGCTCGGGGGGCGAAACATCCTCGAGGCCGGAGTGGAAATGAGCCGTTCCTGGCCCTTTCCCCTCATGAACTTCTGGCTCCCCGCGTACCAGCATCTGGCGCAGGAGGCGCGCAGGCGCGGATGCCGGTTCGTCCTGACGGGAGGCGGCGGCGACGACTGGCTGGGAGTCAGTTCACTCTACGCAGCCGATCTCGTCAAAGCGGGCGACTTCGGTGGACTCTGGCGACTCTTTCGCTCGGCGCGCAGGTCGTATCGGCTTCCGCTGCATTCCATGACGTTCAATCTGCTCTGGACGAATGGAGTACGTCCCCTCATCGGCGCGTACGCAGGACGCTTTCTCCATCGCAATGCTCCGGAGATTTTGAGACGCCGCCGTATGAGACGGATCGCCAGGCTGACGCCTTCCTGGCTTGCGCCCGATCGTTCGCTTCGCGCCGAAATCGACCGGCGAGTCGAACAGGTGTTGCAGGAACCGGAGGTGACGAAGTTCTATCTTCGTGACGGACGGCGCGGGCTCGACCATCCTCTTCTCTCAGTGGAGAGTGAGGAGCTCTTCGAACATGCGCGGCGGGCGGGACTCGCGATACGGTTTCCGTATCTCGATGCCGATCTCGTCGATCTTCTCTACCGGACGCCGCCGGAGCATCTCAATCGGGGAGATCGATCGAAGGCGCTCGCTCGCGAATCGATCCGGCGGCGGTTCCCGCAGCTCGGTATCGATCGACAGAAGAAGGTGTCTTCGAGCGACTTCTTTCTCGAGATCATGAGCGAGCACGGTCTCGCGCAATTGCAGCGGATCAGGGGGCCTGAGATCTTGGCGGATCTTGGCGTGATCAGCCCGCAGCAGTTCCTTCGTTCGATGCGAAAGGCCGTCGAAGAGGGAGATCGTCGAGGTCTGGGAAGCCTTCATGGCGTGCTGATGGTGGAGTCGTGGCTCCGCGGAGTGCTCTGACTTTGCTGTCATCCCGAGCCTTTTCACAGCGCGCGCGCGCTGCGGCTGAGAGTAATGACAACCCCCGTCATCCTGAGCGAGGCGGATGGGTGGGCGTGAGCGAAGGATCTGCGTTCTTAGACAGTTGCCGATCGCAGATCCTTCACTCACACCCTCCCGCCGCCCTCGCTCAGGATGACGGCACGGCGGGCGCAGGACGCCCGCTCTCCCCACGCATCACTTTCAGGTACCGTCCGGGCCGGCTTCTTGCTACAGTACACAATGAATGAGCACCTCACGACCCTCGGCGTCAGACTCGCATCCTCGAGCGGCCTCACAGCCCCGTCGCAAATCCGTCTGGGAGCCGATGTCGCTCAGCCGTCTCGGCGACATCGCCGAGATCGTTCGACAGGGGGGCGGAAAGCTGAGCCAAACGGCGGGAGATCCGGGCGAGAGCCGCAAGGTGAAAAGCGCGGGTTGAAGTTTGATTCCGCCTCGCAGTCATTCCTTCAGCACTCCCAGAAACCGCTTCAGATAGAGCAGAGGCAGCGCCTGCGAACCGCGATACCGCGCGCGCATATAGTCGCGACCCGGAAACGCGTGCTCGAAGAGAAGCCGCAGCTTCTCGGTTCCTCGCAGCGCCCGCAGATCGAGCCGCAGCTCCTCCCACCTCGGCATTTCGCGGTCGAGATAGCGGGCGGAAAGCTCATCGCTCCCGCCGGCTTCCATCCCTCCGATCGATCGCGTTCCGAGCCGCGCACTAGCTTCGCTCACGGCGGCGGCCCAGATCGCCGTGATCTTCTTCTCTCGCGCGAGAGCGATCATCTCCGCGTCCCGCTCCGTTGGAATCGACTCGACCAGAAGATGAATGTCGTAAAGCCAGATCAGGCGGTCGGCGTCGCGATGATGTCCGACGCGGTGAATGATCGCCAGAAGTAGCGCGTCGAGGTCGTCCAGCGCCGAGGCACTCGGGCCAAGGGGCGGGACCCGCCGGCGCCTCGCGTGCAGCTCGGAAAAGCGAAGAAGGCGACCGAGGAGCGGAACGTTGCTGACGCTCCAGTGCAGATCGATTCTCATCCCGCTTCCGCGGGCGTGGCTCCCGGCATACGTCACCTGGTGGCGCACGAGATCGCCGCGAATCGTCAGCTCCGGCTCGAAGGCGAGCTCCGCGAGCAGGTTCTCCGCTGCAGGCGCATCGCTGCGATCGACGAGAAGATCGACGTCGGAGACGGGCCGAAGGTGAGGCAGTGCGTAGTGAGTCCACGAAAGCGGGACGCCCTTGATCAGCAGCGTGCGGATTCCTTTCTCTTCGAATGCGGCAAGGAGGGGAGGAATCTCTTCCTCGAGCAGCGCCTTCGAAACGACCTCCGCGCGCGTCGCATCCTTCAGCCGCTCGGCGAGCTCTGACGGTACGGAAACCTCGGATCGCCTGATCGCGTCGTCGACGAGCGCGTGCATCCCATGCTCGATGAGCTGGCGGGCTAGTGTCGATGCGTCGAGATTGACGGGCCACTCCACGCGCCGGCCCGCAAGAAGATCGCGAACGAGCCTGGCACATTCTCGCTGCAGAGCTTCGACCTTCACGGTGACGTCTCCGCCAGACGACCGCCTGCGCCGAAGGTCATCATTGTCTCGAACCGATTCGTTTCCGGCTCGCCGAGCCGGACGCCTGACACTTCAACCCACGCATGGCCGTTGCGCCGTTCGTCGAATCCGATGACCAGCTCGGGTGCGTGTCCCGTTCTCGAGAGAAAGCGATACATCAGAAAGCTCTCCTCGAGGCAGCGCGGCTCCCGGCGCAGGAGTCGCTGTGCGCGGCGGGCGATCCGCGTGACGTCGTCGGATCGCATTCGCGACGATCTCCCGCTCCACATCAGGCGCGCGAGACGAGGGAGGCTCATGGTGCGTGTCAGCAGCGGCAGCAGCAGCGTCCAGGCGACCGCTTCCGTCACCAGGGCCAGGTCTCGCAGCCATGAAGAGTCGCCGGATCTCACCGCGCCTCCGCCCGGGCGTGCTCGGGAGAGATCCGCAGAATATCTCGCAGCAGTGTGCCGGCGAGCTCGTCGAGCCGGTCGAGACCTCGCGGGAAGGTGAGCTGCAGAATCGGCACAGTCGCCGTGAGCTGCGCGTACGAATCGAACATCATGCGGCGAACCGACGGTTCGCGGACGGTGAACGCGTACGCATGCGTCAGAAGTCGAAGGAGCCCCGACGAGGGGGAGAGCGGTGTGATCCGGCACTCTCCGGATTCGTTCGATGGCAGCAGCTCGCAGATCGCCGCGATGCGCCGCCGCTCGCCGATCCTGGCCGTGATGTCGTCTTCTGCCCAGACCCGGGCATTCTTCGACGCGGTGCGCCCGAGATGCGCCGCGGCATCCGGAAGGAGCCGGCTGCGAAATGGCATCTCCATCGTCACGACCTGATCGCCTATCGCGTGGAAGACGAATCCGTCATCGCACCAGACGCGACGCGAGTCGCGCCCTCCCTGTGCCACCGCGACCGCCAGCGTCGACTTTCCGCTCCCCGACGATCCTGCGAAGGCGACGACCCCATCCGCGGTCGCCACGGCGCTCGCGTGCAATACCTGAATCCCGCGGCATTGCAGCGCCATCGGCACGACCGAGCGGTGGAAGAGATCGATCAGCGCGAGCCGGTCGATCGCGTCCGCGGCATGGGCGGTCACCCGCGCATTCGCGCGATCGAAATGAAAATCTGCGAGGCGCGGCCAGCACATCCAGTGATCGTCGCCTTCGATGTACCCCCACGCGACGATCGTTCCCTGATGATCCCGCCAAACCTCCACCCCCTCCTCGTCATGAGAACGGCGGCTGCGTCGCGGCGGCGCGAAGTGCAGTGTGAGCATGGGACACACAATGGTATACCCTAGTGCCCCTCCAAGATTGGAGGGGCACCATGCTGATCCTCGGGATCAACGCGCATCACGCCGATGCCGCCGCGGCGATCATCCGCGACGGCGAGCTGGTCGCCGCCGCCGAGGAAGAGCGATTCCGGCGCATCAAACACTGGGCCGGATTCCCCTCGGAAGCGATTCGCTACTGCCTCCGCGAGGCGGGAGTCACGATCGAGCAGGTCGATCACATCGCGGTCAATCGCAATCCCAACGCCAACCTCGTCCGGAAGGCGCTCTTCACGCTTCGCAATCGCCCGAAGCTCGGCGCGATTCGGAAGCGGCTCGAAAACGCGCTCAGGATCCGAAGCCTCGCCGACGACATCGCCACGACATTCGGAATCCCGCAGGAATTCCTTCGCATGAAGCTCCACAACGTCGAGCATCATCGCGCTCACCTCGCCTCGGCGTTCTTCGTCTCCCCCTTTCCCGGCGCCGCCGTTCTTTCGGTCGATGGATTCGGCGACTTCGTCAGCGCGATGTGGGGCGTCGGCGAAGGTAATCACATTCGCGTCGTCGACGAAGTCGCCTTTCCCCATTCCCTCGGACTCTTCTACCTGGCGATGACGCAGTACCTCGGATTTTTGAACTACGGTGACGAGTACAAGGTGATGGGTCTCGCGCCGTACGGAGCACCGACGGAGCTCGAGAAAATGCACCGGATCGTGCGCTCCGTCGGTGGAGGAAAGTTCGAGCTCGGGCTCGACTACTTCGTTCATCATTCGGAAGGAATCTCGATGCTGTGGGAGTCGGGAGAGCCGGTGATCGGGCGCGTTTTCTCTCCCGAGCTCGAAGCGCTCCTCGGTCCCGCGCGGAATCCGTCCGATCCGATCGAAGATCGGCACCGGAACATTGCGGCATCGATGCAGGCGATGTACGAGGAGGCGTTTTTCGATCTGGTCGCCGAAGTGCATCGCGTCGCCGGATCCGATGCCCTGACGCTGGCCGGCGGATGCGGCTACAACAGCGTTGCCAACGGGATGGTCTTCGATCGATCGAGATTCACCCGCCTCTACATCCAGTCGGCTGCAGGCGATGCCGGCGGCGCGCTCGGGGCGGCATACTGGGTCTGGAATCAGGAGTTGCATCAGCAGCGCTCGTTCGTGATGGATCATGCGTACTGGGGCCCGTCTTACGACGAGAGCGAGATCCGGGCCGCGCTTTCCGTGCGCTCGATCGACGAGACGACGCCTGGCTTTCGACTGCAGCGAATCGGAAACGAGGGCGAGCTGTGCCGCCTCACGGCCGAGTCGATCGCCGAGGGGTTGGTGGTGGGATGGTTCCAGGGGAGGATGGAGTGGGGACCGAGGGCGCTCGGCAATCGCTCGATCGTCTGCGATCCCATGCGCAGCGACATGAAGCAGATCCTCAACGAGAAGATCAAGCGCCGTGAGTCGTTCCGTCCTTTCGCTCCGTCGATTCTTCGCGAGAAAGTGGGGGAGTGGTTCGAGACCGACTACGACGTGCCGTTCATGCTGCAGGTCTATCAGATCCGGGAAGAAAAGCGCCCGCTCATCCCCGCGGTGACGCACGTCAACGGCTCCGGCCGCCTGCAGTCGGTGACGCGCGATCAGAATCCCCGCTACTACCGCCTCATCGAATCGTTCGCCGAGCTGACCGGCGTCCCCATCGTCCTCAACACTTCGTTCAACGAGAACGAGCCGGTCGTCAATACGCCGGCCGAAGCGCTCGACTGCTTCCTGCGAACGAAGATGGATGTGCTGGTGATGGGGGATTGGCTGCTGCGGAGGCTGTAACTTCGGAGTGCGGCGCAGCTCTGCGACCCCTCAGATTCCGATCCGGCTCACAAGCTGCTCGAACCGCGGATCCGATCGCAGCGGGTCGGCCTGTGGATCGGCGCGCAGGTAGGCGAGAAAGCCGGCGCGCTTCGTGAAGGCTTCCTCCAGAAGCGCAAACGCCCGGTCGTTCAATCCGAGGTAACCGTAGGTGAGAGCGAGCGAATGGATCTCGTTCCCCTTCGGCGGCCCCTTTTCTTCGAACTGCCTCACCTTCGCCAGCGCTTCCTCCCTCCTGCCGGCGCGCGCAAGTGCCATCGCCATGGGCATCGGGTCGTCGATCAGCTCCTCGAGCCGCCGCGCCACGGCGAGCATCGGCTCGATCTCGCCTCGCCGGTTGTGCGCATTGAGGAGGACGAACATCGGATTCGGGAAATCGGGCTCGGAAGCGAGCACCTTCTTCGCCATCTGAATCGCCTCTTCCGTTTTCCCGCCGAGCAGGTACATGTTGGCGAGGGAGCTCTGCATCAACGGGGAGAGCGGATCGGACTCGACTGCCCGCCTGGCCATCGCGATTGCTTCGTCGTTCCTTCCGGTAGCCGCCAGCAGATCGGCATACCACTGACGAGCCGTCGCGTAGTCGGGCCTCAGCTCGATCGCCCGGCGGAGCTCCCGCTCCCCCTCCCGCGCGTTCCATTCGTACTCGAAGAGAACCCCACCGAGTGCTGCGTGCGGCTCGGCGAGCTCGGGATCGAGCTCGATTGCACGGCGGGCGGCTTCCTTCGCCTTCGGATACGCGTCCGCCGACTCGATCGAGGTGTAGTTCGGCATGACGACGTACACGTCGGCGATTCCCGACCAGGCGAGGGCGAAGGTCGGATCGCGTTCGATCGCCTGCCGGTAGTACTGCATCGCCTTTTCGATGTTCGAGGGACTCCTCTTGTTCCAGTGATAGCGCCCCTTCATGTAGAGGTCGTACGCCTCGGAATCGCGCGTCGCCCGCTTGTCGAGCCGCTTCTGTTCGTCGCCTGTGAGACGCAGCCGCAATCGGTCGGAGATCTGCTGCGCGATGTCCGACTGCACGCTCATCAGCTCCGGGATCGAGCGGTCGTACTCCTCCCCCCAGAGCTGCGCGTGCGAGTCGATGTCGACCAGCTCGGTACGGATGATCATCCGGTCGCCGCGCCGCAGCAGCCTTCCGGTCAGAATGGCGCGGGCATTGAGATCCTTCGCGATCTGCTCCACCGGCACGTCTTTTCCCTTGTAGCGATAGACCGAGCTCCGGGGAACGACGCGCAGATTCGCGACCTGCGAGAGGCTGTTGATGATGTTCTCGGTGATGCCGTCGGCGAGATACTCCGAATCCGTATCCCCGGCGGTCGTCACGAACGGAAGGACGGCGACCGAATCGATCGGCGTCGACCGCGTCATGAAATACCCGAGGACGATCGATGCGATCAGGACGGCGCCGAGAAGCAGCGCGATGCTCTTCCGATGCTTGCGAATCTCGCTGACGATGTACTCGGCGCTGGAGAGCTGCTTGTCCTGCGAGGTGACCTGACTCGGAACCGCTGCGGCCGAAGTGCTGGAAACGAGCGTCGGGGTCTCGCCGGCCGCCGATGACCTCCGATCGACCTCGCTGCGAAGCTTGCGCAGATCGGCATGGATCTCGCGAGCCGTCTGGTAGCGCTCCTCGCGATTCTTCGCCATCGCCTTGTCGACGATCCACTGCAGCTCGGGAGGAATCTCCCCCGAGTATCGTGCGAGAGGATCGGGCTCGCGGTGGAGGATCATCGCCAGCACGTCCGTCGAGGTGTCGCCGCGGAACGGGCGGTGCCCGGTGATCATCTCGTAGAGCACCGATCCGAGGCTGAAGAGGTCGGTCCGCGCATCGATGGGAAGGCCGCGCGCCTGTTCGGGCGACATGTACCAGGCGGTGCCGACGACCGTTCCGGGATCGGTCTCCACGTGCACCGCCGTCGGGGCTTCGGACAGCGCGGCCTCGAGGTCACGGTCGCTTCGCTTGGCCAGCCCGAAGTCGAGCACTTTGACGAGCCCGTCGGGCCGAAGCATCACGTTCTCCGGCTTGATGTCGCGATGGATGATCCCCGCGCTGTGCGCCTCGGCGAGAGCCGCCGCGATGCTGATCGCGGTGTCGAGCGCCTGGCGCAGGTCGATCCCGCCGCGCGCGATCCGGCTTCGCAGCGTCTCGCCGTCGATGTACTCGGTGGCGATGAAATGCGTTCCGGCGTCTTCGCCGATCTCGAAGATCGTCAGAATGTTGGGATGGTTGAGCGCCGAGATCGCACGTGCCTCGCGCTGAAACCGCTGCAGCCGCTCGACGTTGCTGGTGAACTTCTCCGGAAGGACTTTCAGCGCCACCTTCCTGTGGAGAATCGTGTCCTCGGCGAGATAGACATCGCCCATGCCGCCCGAGCCGAGCTGCCGGAGGACTCGATAATGAGAGAGCGCGTCCATGCGGATGAGGTTCAGAGCATCAAAGTACGGATGATCGCCGCAAGAATACCATTCCCCACCCAGGTGGATCGGGCCTCCTCGCGGGCTCGGGCGTCTCGCGGCGGGTCGGGGGTCTCGTGGGGGTCGGGCGTCCTCGCCCGATCGCGGCGGCGTCCTCGCCGCCGCAGGCCGCTCGGTCAGATCTGCCCTTTCTGCGGCGTGGCGCACATGACGACGCGTCCCCATCGCTCACGTCGTCGTCCGTCACCAGGCTGAAGATCGGAATCTTCAGCCACAGCCGCCGCTGTCATCCCGAGGTGGGTGGGCGGGAAGGCGAGGGATCTCCACGCTGGTCCAATGCAGGGGAGAGCGGGCGTCCCGCGCCCGCCTCTGTTCCATCCGCGATGATGCAACCGACCATGACGCGGTTACCCGTCCGCGACGAGCGTCCCGATCGCCGACACCGTCGCCCGTCACCGGGCCGAAGATCGGAATCTTCGGCCACAGCTGTCATCCCTGTAGCGGGTGGGTGGGCGGGAAGGCGAGGGATCTCCACGCTGGTCCAATGCAACCCAGTGCCAGGTCAGTCCGCGACGAGCGTCCCCATCGCTCACGGCGTCGTCCGTCACCGGGCTGAAGATCGGAATCTTCAGCCACGTGGACATCGTCCCTATGGCTCACACCCTCGTCAGTCACCAGGCCGAAGATCGGAATCTTCGGCCACTCGGTGAGCTCCCCTGTGGGGGTCGCGCGGCCTCCTGGGGGTCGGGCGTCCTCGCCGCCGCAGGCAATCCGCGGCACAGTAACCAAGCCTTCCGCCGCCGCAGGCGAAACTCGAACCAGGCCCCATCAGCGTTGACCGGCAAAATCCGACCTGAAATTTCTTGACAGTAGCTCGGCCTTTTCATAGTTTGACTTGGTCAGGCATGACCAACAGGTGGACTTCATGGGTGCTCGCGACGGAACGATCTACAGCCTCTACGAGGCCAAGACTTCTCTTTCCCGGCTCGTCGATCGTGCCGCTGCCGGCGAGGAGATCGTTATCGCAAAGGCGGGAAAACCGATGGCAAAGCTGGTCGCGTTCCCCAAGCCAACCGTGCTTCGCAGTCCGGGAGGCTGGGAGGGACGAGTGAAGATCGCCGCCGACTTCGACGAACCGCTGCCGGACGAGGAAGCCTTCGAGAGTGGCGACCACGAAGAGTGATCTTCTGCTTCTCGATACTCACGTGTTCCTCTGGTGGCGAACTTCATCGCCACAGCTGAGGGCGGATGCGCGAGCGAGCATCGCTCGAGCCGATGCGGTGTTCGTCAGCACGGCTTCGGCCTGGGAAGCCGCGATCAAGGCATCCCTGGGACGGCTGAAGCTTCCTGACCGGTTCGAGACCGGCGTCGACGAAAGCGGCTTCGAAAAGCTCGCGATCGCATTCTCCCACGCCGAAGAGGTCGGTTTGCTTCCTTCGCACCATCGAGATCCCTTCGACCGAATGCTGATCGCACAAGCACGCGTCGAAGGGTTGACGCTCGTGACGCACGATCGACGGTTGGAACCTTACGATGTGAAGATTCTGTGGGCCTGATTGATGATGCGCGCACCGAAGGATCCAATGAAGCGTGCGTTGATCTTCGGAGTCTCGGGACAGGATGGCGCGTACCTCTCGCGCCTGCTCCTCGAGAAGGGCTACGCGGTTCACGGCACCTCGCGCGATGCGGAAGCGCACTCGTTCGAGAACCTCGCGAGACTCGGGATCCGGGAGCGGATCACCGTCCACTCCGTCTCGCTCGTCGACTTCCGCAACGTGCTGCAGGCCATCACCCAGGCTGAGCCCGACGAGATCTACAATCTCGCAGGACAGACCTCGGTCGGACTCTCGTTCGCGCAGCCGGTCGAAGCGATCGAGAGCATCACCCTGGGAACCCTTCAGATTCTGGAAGCGATCCGCTATTTGAAAGCTCCGATTCGCTTCTACAACGCGAGCTCCAGCGAGTGCTTCGGCGAGATCGCCGAGGGTGAAGCAGCCTCCGAGTCGACTCCCTTCCTCCCGCGCAGCCCCTATGCCACGGCGAAGGCGGCGGCGCACTGGGCCGCAGCGAACTATCGCGACGCCTACGGCATCTTCGCCTGCTCGGGGATTCTGTTCAATCACGAGTCGCCGCTGCGGCCGGAGCGCTTCGTCACGATGAAGATCGTCGCCGCGGCGAAACGAATCGCCGCCGGCTCGAGCGAGAAGCTCGAGCTCGGCAATCTCGACATCCGGCGCGACTGGGGCTACGCCCCCGAATACGTCGACGCGATGTGGCGGATGCTCCAGCAGGAAACGCCCGATGATTTCGTGATCGCCACCGGCGAGGCACACACCCTGCGCGACTGGGTCGAGACGGTGTTCGGCCGGCTCGATCTCGACTGGCGCGAGCACGTAGTGATCAATCCCGACCTCTTCCGCCCCTCGGAAATTCTCTACAGCCGGGGCGATGCGTCGAAAGCGCGGGCGCGGCTTGGATGGGTGCCGGAGACCGACTTCGGAACATTGCTCGATGGACTGACGGGCAGATGAGTTTGCAAGGCGTGCCGACCTCATTCGTGGCGAGATTCGCCAGCAACGGAAGATCCATTGATATCTCCCGCGCGAGAACGTGGCACGTCGAGCGAGCGGCGCTCCACACAAGCAAAGCGTTCACATTGGGGGCTGACCGATCCGTGGCTTTTCAAGGTCGAAGAGGAAGTGAAGGCCGAAAGGACGGAATAAACGGTTCAGCATCGAGCTCTCGAACTCCAGGACGCGAAGGCGATCTGGATCGACCCGAGGAAGCAACAAGAACCTGAAATAGCGTGAATCTGTGTCGATCACGGAAAAGCCTGCTTTCTGGAGCATTCGCTTCACCCTGAAGAAAAGAAAGAAGTTGTCTCGAGGTTGGTGGCTGTATTGCTTTCGTCTGAGCAGCGCTACAGCCCAGGAGAGCAATTCGGCATTCAGGTAGCTTGGAGTGGTGATGATGCAGCGACCGCCGGGTTTACAGATGCGATGAAGTTCGGTTGCCATCCGGCGTGGCGAATCGACATGTTCGAGACATTCACACGAAATCACAAGATCGAACGCCGATGAAGCGAGTCCCGTTTCTTCGGCATTTCCAAGGATGAACTGCACATCAACTCCTCGCTCTCGAGCTCGCTCTTTTCCCAGTTCGAGTGCTTCACGGCTGGCATCGAGAGCGACGACTTCTGCCCCTTCGCGTGCGAGGAATATGGCAAAGTCACCACGTCCGCAACCAACTTCAGCAACTCGAAGTTGGGAAATGCTTCCGAGCCGTCGCCGAACCATCTGGTGCCAGAGATGATCACCTGCGCCTCCGAGCGCATCCTCCTTTTCAGCCTGCATTCGATGCCACGCGTCATAGGCGCCGTTCTTCTGCGAAATCACACAAGGCTCCTCCGTCCCCGATGTTCTCATAAATGGCACGGCTGCGAGATCTCACTTGCTTCTCGCGATTTCCTGCAGATGGGAGTTCGTCGTCTGCAAGGCATCAGAGCCCAACAAATCTCGCAAAACGGCTGAAGAGCTTCCTGATCGCGATGTACGCAAAAAGCAACGGATCACGCCAGCGCGCAGAGGGTCGAATGAACGAGTCCAGACGTGGAAGCCACAACCGTTGGTCCAGGTCATTCGTAGTGTCGGGCCAGTCGTCGAGAAGCCGTGCATGAATGGCAGCAGGATCCCGAAAGCGGCCATGAAATATCAGTGGCGGATGCCAGAACGCAGAAAGCTCTCGATAGTGAAACGCAAGATAGTTGTCAAGATGCACCGGACGAGCCTTCGACCTCGCCAGAGCTATCGCCCAGGTCCGCTCATCATCGATGACCGGCGAATGTCCAAGGTCTCGCGCCACACGAACACGTTCTCTGTAAAGAGCCAGGTGGTCCGCGAAGAACTGCTCGCTCTGTGGCGATCTCCGAAACAGGATCACGCCCCCGTGGCATTTGGGATGATAGGCGAGACTCTTGTCCTCCATCAGCGGGGGACCGAAGAATCGAAAGCCGACGTCGTAGTGATCGAGCAGCCCGAACACATCGCTGACATCTCGAGCGACGTAAACGTCAGGATCGAGATAGAGAGTTCGGGAGAATGGAGTTTCCGGAAACAGATACTGCGCTTTCCAACCGTAGATGCTCCCTTCCAGCGCTGCGTCGAGTTTCCTGATGAGCACCACATCGGGCTGCGGTAGTTCTGCAGGCCAGGGCCTGTCGGTGATCGCACAGATTGGGATTCCTGGACTCGAGGACCGCAAAGACCGAACGAGATTCGTCGCGATCTGCTGGTGACGGTCGCCGAAACACACGGTGATCACGCCGCGTTCGTGATGACTCACTTTGTCCTCTCCTTGGCTACGCCATCAGTGCGTCCAAAGCCTGCACGACTCCTGCAACGTCCATGTCGTAGTTCCATTTCGCAATGATCGCTTGCGATCTGGCCGCCATTCGACATCTCGCTTCCGCGTTCGTGGCAAGGCTATCGAGGCGCCCGGCCAGGCCCGCAACATCCTCGAGGGCTATAACGAATCCGTTCTCGCCGTGTCTCACGATGTCGCCGCTCGGACCGACACGATCGGTCACGATCACCGGCAGCCCGCTCGCCATCGCCTCGTTGACTACCGTCGCCCGCGGATCGAACGCCGACGGAAGCACCAGCACGTCCGCCGCTCCGTAGATCTGCGGCAGCCGCGACTGATTCACGAATCCGACGAAGTGCACCCCCTGAAGCCCGCGCGCCTCTGCCTCCCCCTCGAGCGCCGGTCTCAGCTCTCCATCCCCCACGAAGACGAGCGCCGCATTCCCCCGCTCGTTCATTCGCTCGAAAGCCGCCAGCAGGTCGCCCGGTCTCTTGCGCTCGATCAGTTTTCCGGAGAAAAGGATGACGAATGCTTCTTCCGCGATCCCCAGCTCCCGCCGGATCGATCGTTTCTCCTCGCCGGACATCGTCGCCGCCGCGGCGAACCGCTCGTTGTCGATCGCCCACGGCATGAAGAAGAACCGCTCGTCCGAGCCGCCATAGTGCCGGTAATAGTCTGCGTTGTAACGCCCCGTGATCATGAAGCCCGCAGCGCGTGCGAAAAGAAACCGCAGCAGGCGCTCTCTGGCCCGCGCAAACGGCGATCTCTCTTCAGGAACGAAGCTGCTGTCTCCGTAGATGAAAAACGGGATCGATTTCAGGATGCATGCTGCGTATCCGATCCACGCCGTCACCGATCCCCAGCCGAGCATGAAGAGCACGGCGTCGTATCGCGACCTGCGGAGCGCCGTGAAGAGCCCCGGGTTGATCAGCCCGGAGCCGCTCGTCCGGTCGAAGGGGGAGAGATTGCGCAGGAAGCGATGAGGATACCCTCCGGTCAGATCGAGGTCCCAGCGGAGATTCACTCCGAGCCCCTCGTCGCGGTACGCATCGAGACCCCGGCGTGAACAGAAGAGAACCTCGAGGTCGATCTCGGGCCGCTCGGCCAGCATCCTGAAGAGCGGGGCCTGATACTGGATCACGTGCGAGGTGACGATGGCCAGCCGATGCTTCATCACCGGCGAGCGTACACGGTGGAACTGCGGGATGCCAGAGCGCCCAGTGTGTGGGGTCCGGGCGTCCTCGCCATCGCTGGCCGCTCGGTCAGATCTGCCCTATTTGCGGCGTGGCGCACGTGACGACGCGTCCCCATGGCTTACGTCGTCGTCCGTCACCGGGCTGAAGATCGGAATCTTCAGCCACGTGGAGATCGTCCCCATCGTTCACACCCTCGTCCGTCACCGGGCCGAAGATCGGAATCTTCAGCCACGTGGACATCGTCCCTATGGCTCACTGAGTCGTCCGTCACGGGGCCGAAGATCGGAATCTTCAGCCACTCGACATTGCCTGCCGATTCAACAGGGGAGGGCGCGGGACGCGCGCTCTCCGGGGGGGAGCAGCCGCCTTCCTGCTCGCACAAGCTCTCGCGCCGCCAGCAGCCCGCGCACCTCGCTCACCACTTTTGCCGGAATCCGCCACGGATGCCGCAGATGGTAGCGCGTCAGAATCGATTTCCTCATTCGCCGCACGAGATACGGAACGATCTCCCTCACCCGTCCGTTCAGAAACGCGAAGTAGTAGTCCCCCGTCGTATGCACGGGCGAGGCGACGCGCAGGTGATCGCCGAACGTCCTGAGTCCTCCCTTGTTCGCCTTCAGATGCCGGATGCTCGCTCGCGGCTCGTAGCGGATCATCCCGCCGGCGGCGATCAACCGTCGCGCGAAGTCGGTCTCGAACCGATACGCTGCGCCGGTGAAGTTCTCGTCGAATCCCCCGATCTCGATGGCGCGCGTTCGCCTCACCGACAGATTCCCCGCCATGACATTGCTCACCAGCGCGCCGCGGGCATGGTTGAACGGAAACTGAAGATCAGCGAGCAGCCCCGATCGCGCGCAGCGCAGCTCTCCATCGACGACTTCCTCCCCGGGCTGCAGCACCTGTCCGGCAACCGCCGCAATCGCCTCGCCGTCGTACGCGCGCACGTGCGCTTCGACGAGCGACTCTCCCGGCACGATGTCGTCGTCGAGGAAGAGCACCAGGTCCGATCGTGCTTCGATGAGAGCCGCATTCATGCTCCGGGGAATCGACGGTTCGGCGAATCGCAGCCATCGCAATGCCGAGCGCGACTCCAGCTCTCGCAGCTTCGCCTCGACTTCCGGTGAATGCTCGGGCGACTGATCCGCGATCACCATCTCGTCGGGCGGTCGTGCGAGACGGAGGAGCGCCTCGATCGTCGCCACGAGGAGCTCGCCCCGCTGGAAGGTCGGAATGGCCACGGCAATCGAGAGACTCAACGCTTTTCTCTCCCCTTCGAATCGAGCAGCTCGTGAAAGAAGTCGACCGTCTTCTCCGCGACGCCATCCCACGTGAATCGTCTCGCCGTCTCCGCCGCGCGCACCGACATCTCGTTCATGCGCGGCGCTTCGCCGAGCAGCAGAGCACATCGCCCCACCATCGCCTCCGCATCTCCCGTATCGGTGAGAAATCCGTCGACGCCGTCGGTGATGACGTCGCGGGCTCCTCCCTCCGACGAGGAAACGACGCAGAGGCCTCGCGCCATCGCCTCGAGAAACACCTTGCCGAACCCCTCGAAGAACGAAGGGAAGACGAAGATCCCATGCTCGTCGTAGATGCGGCGGAGCGCGGCCTGATCTCCCCAGTCGCGGAGTGCGACGCGCGCCTGCACCTCCGGCGGCAGAAGCGTGCGGACCGATTCGTGATGCCTGCTCGAGCAGACCCATGTCATCTCGATCGACGAGTCCCTTTCGGCGAGCTGGCGGAAGATTTCGGCGACGATCATCGGCGCTTTGAAGAAGGCGTACTGGCCGGCGTAGAGAACACGCCGCATCCGCTCCTCGCTCATCGGCAGCGCCGGCGCAACGGTGTATTCGTCGGGCGCTGCGGCGCCGACGATCCCGATGCGATCCCGCGACACGCCGAGCTCGTCGCGCAGGAGCTCCGCGCACGCCTCGCAGTAGACGATGTGCCCGTCAGCCCAGCGGACGATCTCCTTCGTATGCCGATGCAGAGCGGGGGCGAGAAAGCGGCTGGTGAGGCGTCGCGTCAGCGAGCGCTCGTCGCTTCCGTAGCGCTCGCGCCATCGCCGCAGTTCCCGCTCCGCGCGCACCTCGAGGCCGTGAGAGCGATGGACGAAGACTCCCGGGAGCCGCCGGCGCGCGTGCTCGCGCGCCGCGAGCCAGCCGTGCGGCTGATTGATCTGCACGACGTCGTACGGAGCCCGGGCGCTCCGCTCGAGCATCAGCGCGCGATAGGCGCGCGGCAGCTCGAGCAGGTAGTGAAGATTTCCGTGAGCGATCCTCCGCGGGAGCGAGTCCGACCAGATCGCATCGACCTCGTGTCCCAGCCTGCGGAGGGCGCGGATCGTCTGCACTTCCGTCCCCGCGGCACCGGAGCTCGGGTCCTCCGGAACGTCGGCCATGAAGAGCATGCGCAACGAGCTCATCGACCGGCCGCCAGCGCGTGCTGCGCGAGACGCACCCACGCCTTCGCGTGCAACGGGTTGAGCCGAAGCGCGCGCAGGAGATAGGCAGCGGCGCGCGGATCGCGGTTGCGGCGCAGCCGCTCGCCGAGGAAGTAGTAGCCCGCCGACGCGGCGGCGCGGCTGCGATCGCGAGGCGAGGGGCGGATCGCCGCGGCGCGCTCGAGAATCTCCCGTTCCGACTCGCCGCGGAGGCGCGCGGAGAGCGCAGCGCGGCTCAGGCGGCTGATCTCCTGCTGCTTCCGGCGATTCGCGCTGCTGAGGCTCCGAGGAAAAACGCGCGCGAGATAGAGAGTCTCACCGATCATCTGAAAGGTCCCCAGCTCGGCGAGACGGTACCAGAGATCCCAGTCCTGACCGAAGTGGAACTCCTCGCGATATCCGCCGGCGCGCTCGAAGGCGGATCTGCGGAACATCACGGCGCCGTGATGCGTCGGGCCGTCGACGACGCCGTGCGTTTCCGACTCGTCGAGAATCGGGATCGGCTCGGCCGCCCGCCCGCTGCCGCGGGCGATCGAGAGCGGTTCCATCTCCGGCCCGCGATAATCGGTCCACGAGGACGCGAAGGCGAGATCGGCCGTCCTCTCGAATGCCGTGCGGAGGCGTGCGAGGCGCCCGGGCAGAGAGAGATCGCCTGCATCCTGTCGCGCGATGAGCGGAGCGCGAGCGCTCGCGCAACCGGCGATGAGCGCGGAGGTCAGGCCGCGATGCTCCCGTCTGAGGAGCCGGATTCGCGGATCGCGGCGCGCGAGATCTTCGACGATCTCCGCCGTCCGGTCGGTCGATCCGTCGTCGACGACGATCAGCTCGAGTGCGACTCCCTCCTGGGCGAGCACGCTCTCGACCGTCTCGCCGGCGACGCTCTCGCCGTTGTAGACAGCCATCACCACCGACACATCGACGCTGACCTCGCTCACAGATCCCCATTGTAGGGGCGCGCAGCGAGGCTGTCTCGAAACTCTCGACCGCTGAATTGTAGGGATGCGCTTCGTCCGGGTGCTTGCGGGGAGAGCGGGCGTCCCGCGACCGCTCTACGTCACGACATTCGTCCGCCCACGCGGGGAGACCGCGCGTCCCTCTCCCGCACGTCCCCCATCGCCACCGCGTCAAAATGGCGTCGGCGGCTTCGCACCCTCCCCGATTCCCGGCCTCGCTCGCTGTTGGCCACCGCTCCGACGCCGCGCGTACACCTCGGTGAGCTCGGCGCCGAAAAAGAGAATCATCGACGAGTA
>DATKDP010000076.1:0-16115 GCA_035546335.1 Thermoanaerobaculia bacterium
ATCAGCAGGCCCTCTCGATCATGAACCAGCGCCTGCGGGAGCAGGAAACCTACATCGGCAAGCTGCAGTACGGGCAGACGTCGAGGTAGACGAAAAGCGGCTCGCGGAATGGAGCGCCGGTGTCCTCACCGGCGCCTCGGGCGGGGAACGAAAAACCGGGATCGGGCTCGGCAAAGTCAAAAGCCGGGCACGGGCACGGGCACGGGTGCCGAGAGCTAGCATTTGACATCGGCATGATCCCCGCTAGACTACCCCCGCCGCCGAATAGCGGCGGCTTGCCGCCTAATCCGCGGCGCCGAGGAACGGGGGAACCAAAAAGAGACGGCTTGCCACCGTCCGGGGTGAATGCAGCCAAAAGCTGCTAGGGCTTCCAAGTCCGAACCCGACAGCTAACCTCGTAGGCAGCCTGGAAGGCAGGCCACAAGCGCCGCGAAGCAATTCGCGGCGTTTGTCATTTTGTCACCAGAATTCGGTGTTTTGTCACTTCCCGTTCTGGTGATAAGGTAGCCCGACATTCAATTGTTGGGATCGAATCCAACGAAAAAATGAATCGACGACGTGCTCAGCACACGTCGTTTCGTTGGCAATCCACTGAGTAGAAGAGAGTTGAGCGTGTTGACTTGTTAAGGTGAACATTTTGCAACCACGCCACATAAATAAATTGTGAAACATTCCGCACAACCACGACACGATTCTGTAATGCTTCCCCCACAAAAACCCCGAATTAGGTCCGATGTGAAAGGAGAGCAGATGAAAGGTTATCGGTCCCCGGTAGTTCGACTGGCACTGTTTCTCACCACAGTTCTCTCCCTCGTGGCGATGGGCGCCTTCGCTCAAGGGACAACCGGAAACATCTTTGGTGTTGTCCAGACCAGAGATGGAGCCCCTATTCCCGGCGCCACGGCCACGCTGACCGGCCCCGGCGCAATGCAGACGTTCGTGACCGATGCCCAGGGTCGATTCCGCTTCCTGAACCTCTCGCCCGGCACCTATTCCGTCCGCGCGGAGCTGGCAGGTCTCGGAGCGGCGGTGCGCAGCGGCATCGCCGTCAGCATCGGCCGGAGTGCCGACGTGAGCATGCAGCTGACGCCCGCGATCGGTCAGGCGATCACGGTCACGGCCGAAGCGCCGCTGCTCGACGTCCGCAAGACGGGCACCGGGGCAACGGTGACGCAGCTCGAGCTGGAGGAAGTCCCGACGGCGCGTGATCCGTGGGTCATCCTGCAGCAGGTTCCGGGAGTCATGATCGATCGTCTGAACGTGGGCGGCAATGAAAGCGGCCAGCAGACGATTTTCGCGGCCAAGGGCGCGAACATGTTCCAGTCGACATTCAACATCGATGGCGTGAATGAGACGGACATGATCGCCACCGGCGCGTCGGCCCAGTACTACGACTTCTCGAGCCTCGAGGAGATTCAGATCACGACCGGCGGAACCGATCCGCGCATTCAGACGCCGGGTGCGCAGATCAACCTCGTCACGAAGCGAGGAACGAATCAGTGGACGGGTTCGGGACGCTATCTGCTGACCGACGGCGAGTGGCAGTCGGAGCCTCGCGTGGCCCGCGAGGCGATCGAGCCGGTTCGCTACATCGGCCGCCCGAACGAGATCAACGAGGTGACGGAGTGGGGTGTGGAAGTCGGCGGACCGGTGATTCCTGACCGGCTGTGGCTGTGGGGAGCTTATGCCGATCAGGAGATCCTGAACTTCGTCTCCCAGCCGCCCGGAGCGACGGTGCGGTACAACGACGACACGATTCTCGAGACGCTGAACGCGAAGGTGAATGCGCAACTCGCGCGTAACAACAGCCTCGTCGGTACCTGGAATAAGAACACTAAGTTGAAATTCGGGCGCAACGCCAGCCCGAGCCGGCCGCCCGAGACGACGTTCAACCAGAGCGGCTTCGGACCTCCCGGCATCTACAAGCTGGAAGACACGCATATCTTCTCGCCCAATTTCTACGTGAGCGGCATGTATTCGAAGGTGAATCTGGGATTCCAGCTTCAGCCGCAGGGGAGCAAGAACTGCGTAACGGGCGAATGCGCTCGGACCCTGCCGCCCCCTGTTCTTGGTCTCGCGCAGGGCGCGTGGCGGAATTCATTCCTGAGCTTCTCCGGCCTCCGCCCCTCCGAGCAGTACCGTCTGGACGCGTCGACGTTCTTCGAGACCGGCGCTGCGAATCATGAGCTGAAGTTCGGGTTCGGCTACCGGACGGCGGGAAATACGTCGACCTTTTTCTGGCCTCAGGATCATTTCATCATCGACTTCACCGGCCTTAGTGGCGTCCCCGATGGGTTCGGCCTCACGAACTTCAACCTGTCCTACAACCCCAACTACGAGTATCAGTACACCGATCTCTATGCCGGCGACGTCATTCTGCTCGGCAACCTGACGCTCCATGTCGGCGCGCGCTTCGACCAGCAGGAAAGCGTGTTCGGTAACGTGAGCGGGCCGGCGCATTCGATCATTCCGGATTTGCTCCCGGCGCTGACGATCCCGGCCGACCTGCCGGAGACGGTGGAATGGAGCAGCATCTCACCGCGACTCGGCGTCACCTATGCGCTCGGAGAGCAGAGGCGCACGCTGCTGCGCGCCGCGTACAACCGTTACGTCGATCATCTCGGCTCGAACAGCGGCGCCGCGGCGCTGCAGCCGTATTATCGGAACGCGTACTTCTACACGATGGACGCGAACCGCGACGACCGCATCACGCGTGACGAGATCCTCGATTTCGAGGATGGGCCAGTCGACTGGTTCGGTTTCAATCCGTCCGATCCCGGCGCGATCTTGGCCGGCACGACGCGCATTGCCTCCGGTTTCGAGGCTCCGACCACCGATGAGTTCATCCTTGGGGTCGAGCACGAGCTTCTCCCGCAGTTCACGGTCGGTGTCTCCTACAGCCGCCGTGAGTTCGACGACTTCGTCGTCCGTCGCGCGGAGAAAACCCAGGGCGGTGGCGACTGGTACACCGCTGCCGACTATGTCCTCGATACGGCCAATCCCCGCCTCACCAACGGCAACGCCACCGGCACATTCCCCGACGGCAGCTCGTACAGCATTCCTGTGTTCACGCTTCGAGACGGAGTGAGTCGTCCGACGTTCTTCGCGCTGACCAACCGCCCCGGCTATTCCCAGTCGTATGACGGCCTCGAGCTGACGCTCACCAAGCGAATGGCCAACCGCTGGATGCTGCGCGGCGCCGTCACCTTGATGGATTGGAAGCAGAGCGTCGGGGAGGACGGCTTTTTGAACGGCGATCCGACCGATTTCCGGCTCGGCACCGGTTCGAGCGGATGCTCGAACTGCGACGGAGGCCTCGTGGCCATGCCGGTCGGTGGGATCAGCGGCGCCAAGGGAGCGGTCTTCATCAACGCCGAGTGGCAGTACACGCTGAACGGTGTCTATCAGATTCCGTTCATCGAGACGAACCTCGGCTTCAGTCTCACCGGCCGCCAGGGCTATCCGGTCCTCTACGGCCACGCCGTTCGCGTCACCGATGGCACGACCAAGACCGTCCTCGCCAGCGCCGACGACGTCGGCGATCAGCGGCTGGAGGACATCCTCCAGGTCGACCTCCGGCTGGCCAAGGACTTCCAGTTCGGCCCCGCGGGCGTGCAGATCGCCGTCGATGCGTTCAACATCACGAACGAGAACACGATCCTGCAGCGGCATCCCGAGCTCATCACCTCGACCGGAGCGCTGGTGCCTTCCGCCAATCGCGTTCGCGAGCAGCACAGTCCCAGGGTCTTCCGCGTCGGTGCCCGACTCAGGTTCTGAGTTCGGCACATCAGCAGTCGTCTTTGAAGCCCGCCGGGATTTTCCCGGCGGGCTTTGTTGCTTTCTCAAACATCTCCAGAGGAAAGAGGGTCCACGTTTGAACCGCAAACTACTCCCCATCATGCTGCTCGCCGCCTTGCTTCCTACCGCGACGGCGCTGGCCCAGATCCGGCTTCAGGGCGAAGTCGTCGACGAGAAGGGAAAACCGATCCAGGGTGCGCAGGTGACCGTGCAGTCGCCGCGCCTGCCTGATGTCGCCCCGGTGCAGACGGACAGACGAGGCCGGTGGGCTGTTCTGCTGCCGGTCGGAGGCAGGTGGGACATCGACATCACCGCGGATGGGTATGCCTCCTCGCTCGGAACGGTGAATGCCATCGAGGCGCAGCGGATGCCGAGCATCAAGACCGTCCTTCAGGGAAAGCCGGAGCCGGTTCCGCAACCGCAGCCGCAAGAACCGGATGTCTCTTCGACAGTGCCGCCGGAAGCGGTCGAGGCCGTGCAGATGGCGGAGGCCTGGGTACGGCAGGCCGAAGGGAAGGCCACTGTCGAAGACTCTCTCCGTCTCGGCATGTCGGCGTCGATCGCCCCCGTTCCGGCGAAGCAGAAAAAGGAGCTGTATGCAAGGGCGGTGGCTGAGTACGAGAAGGCGCAGGCGCTGCTCCCCGATCATATCGAGTTGAAGAAGGCGCTGGCGCGTGCGTACTACGCCTCCGGCGAACTGAAGCCTGCCATCGGCCTGCTCAAGCAGGTCCATGCCGCCGAACCGGACAACAGCGGCATCGCCCTGCTATTGGTGAACCTTCTGGCCGAGGCGGAGGACCTCGAAGGGGCGCGGCAGGTGCTCGATGCTCTGCCGGAGCAGGCGCTGACGGATGCCACCGCGGTGGTGAACGTCGGAATTCTTTTCCTGAACAAAGCGGCTCCGAAGGAGGCCATCCGCTATCTCGATCGGGCTGTTTCCATCGACCCGGCCAAAGCAGACTCCTATTACTATCGTGCCATCGCGCGGCTGCACATGAAGGACATGGCCCTGGCCAAAGGCGATCTGCAAAAGGTGATCGAGCTGGCGCCCGATAGTCCCGAAGCGCAGGAGTCGAGAGATCTCCTGAAACAGATCAAGTAGCCCCCCGCGCCCGCCGGATAGAGGTGATGCCGAAACGGACGAGAACAGCAGCTCCCAGACGGCGGCCGGAGCGGCAGCGGGTTGTTCTGCTCGCAGCCGCCGCGGTCGTGACCGCGGCGCTGCTCGGATGGTGGGGCATCCGGGCCGGAGAGAGGACGCCCACTCGCCCGGCGAACGACCCCGATATCCTTCTGATCACGATCGACACGCTTCGCGCCGATGCCCTCGGCTTCGCGGGAAACAAGGATGTCCATACGCCTCTGTTCGACCGGCTGGCGGGCGAAGGCGTCGTCTTCACGAACGCCCATGCCCACAACGTGGTGACGCTGCCGTCGCACGCCAACATCATCACCGGGCTTTACCCCTACCAGCACGGCATTCGCGACAACGCCGGCTTCGTCCTGGGCGGCGAACATCGCACGCTGGCCGAGGTTCTGAAGGAGCGAGGCTATGCGACGGGGGCATTCGTCGGCGCGTTCCCGCTCGATGCGCGGTTCGGACTGGGCCGTGGTTTCGACGTTTACGACGATCGCTATCGCGAAGGGAAGGCGCCGACGCAGTTCGTGATGGCGGAGCGGCCAGCCAACGAAGTGCTCGATGCGGCGCGCAGCTGGTACGAGACCACCGCCGGCAAAAAATTTCTCTGGGTGCATCTCTACGATCCGCACGCTCCCTACCAGCCGCCGCCGCCGTTCCAGTCCGAGTACCGCGACAGACCGTATCTGGGGGAGGTTGCCTTCACCGACGCGCAGCTGGGCCGCTTCCTGGAGCCGCTTCTCTCTCGCCCCGACCCGCCGTTCGTCGTCCTGACGTCGGATCATGGCGAGAGCCTCGGCGAGCATGGCGAACTGACTCATGGCCTCTTCGCGTATGAAGCCACGCTGAAAGTGCCGCTGATCCTCCATGAGCGGGGCCGGCTGAAGCGAGGCCTGGAGCATCGCGCTGTCCGCCACGTCGACATCTTCCCGACGATTCTCGATCGCCTCGGTCTTCCGGTCCCAGACGAGCTGCCGGGACGCTCGCTGCTGCGGATGGAGGGAGATCGCGATACGTACTTCGAATCGCTGACGGCCTCGCTGAACCGGGGGTGGGCGCCGCTGGTGGGCATGATTCATCAGGGCCACAAGTACGTCGATCTGCCGCTGCCCGAGTTGTACGATCTGCCGTCGGATCCCGAAGAGGAACGGAACCTGGCCGGCCAGAACCGCCGCATGCTGTTCCGCATCCGCGAGCTGCTGGCCGGCTCCGCTCCCGCCGCGCTGGAGGTGAAGCGAAAGGTCTCTTCCGAGGAACGATCGCAGCTTCTCAGTCTCGGCTACTTCGTCGGGGAGGCGCCGAAGAAGAGTTACACGGAGCGGGACGACCCGAAGAACCTCGTGCATCTGGACGCGCAGATGCAGGAGATCATCTCCCTCTACGGAAGGGGAGAGACGGGCCAGGCAATCGACGTGGCGCGGGAGATCCTCGGCGAGCGCTCCGACATGACCATCGTGCGCGAGATGCTTTCCTTCCTCTATCAGCAGAACGAGATGCCGGCCGCAGCGATCGCCACGCTGCGTGAAGCGATCGGCGCCGGCTACGGCAGCGAGGCGCTGCAGCGGCGTCTCGGCCTGGTCCTCAGCGAGAGTGGACATGCCGAGGAGGCGGTGAAGGTTCTGGCTCGATTCAACGACGCCGAGGATCCCGAGCTGCTGAATGCGTACGGGATCGCGCTGGCCGATGCCGGAAAGGGCCAGGAGGCGATCCGGCAGTTCGAACGCGTTCTGCAGATCGATCGGACCAACGCGACGGCTTACCAGAACCTCGGCATCGTGGCGCTGCGAGCCGGTGATCTGCGGCGCGCGCACGACTATTTGAGTAGAGGTCTGGCGCTGAACGATCAGATGCCGATCGCCCTCAACACGCTCGGCGTGGTCCATGCCCGGTCGGGCGATGCCGGACAGGCCATCGAGATGTGGCGCCGCGCCGTGGCCCTCGATCCGACGCTTTACGACGCGCTCTACAACCTCTCCGTCGTCGCCCAGAAAGAGGGCGAAGTCGAGATCGCGCGGCAGGCGCTGAAGCAGTTCATCGAAACTGCGCCGCCCGAACGTTACGCCGCCGATGTGACCACCGCGCGACAGATGCTGGCGCGGCTCGATCGGAGGCCGTCGTGAGACGGGTGAGGGCTGCCCCCTCATCCGGCCATCGGCCACCTTCTCCCCCGCTGGCGCGGGGGAGAAGGCATCTGCCCGTGCTGATGCTCCTTCTGCTCGCCGCGTGTGCCAAGTCGGGCGGTGTGCCGGAGCCGTCGACCGACATACCGGTCATCCTCATCTCCATCGATACGCTCCGCTCGGATCGGTTGCCGGTCTACGGTTACGGCGGCATCACAACGCCTCACATCGATGCCTTCCGCGCGGACTCGATTCTCTTCGAGCACGCCTACAGCCATTATCCGCTCACGCTGCCGGCGCACGCGTCGATGCTCACCGGTCTGCTGCCGCCGGAGCACGGCATCCGCGACAACCTCGGCTATCAACTCGAGGAATCGATCCCGACGCTCGCTGAGACGCTGCGAAAGGAGGGCTATGCAACCGGCGCCGCCGTCTCCTCCTACGTCCTCCGCCAGGAAAGCGGCATCGCGCGGGGATTCGACTTCTACGACGACGATACCGACTGGATCGGGAAGGCTCAGTCGCTCGGTCTCATCCAGCGCAGCGGCGACGAAACGATCGAGGCGGCGAGGGCGTGGGTTACCGGGCAGACGAATCCTTTCTTTCTCTTCCTCCATCTGTACGAGCCGCATACACCGTATACACCGCCGGAACCGTACAAGAGCCGCTATCGCGACCGCTACGACGGCGAAGTAGCCTGGGTGGACGAGCTGGTGGGGCGTTTTCTTCAGACACTGAAGTCGAGCGATCTTTATGATCGCTCGCTGATCATCCTTCTCTCCGATCACGGCGAGGGACTCGGCGACCATGGCGAAGACGAGCATGGGCTGTTCCTTTATCGGGAAGCCATTCAGGTTCCGATGATCCTGAAGCTGCCGCGGGCACAGCACGCCGGGAAGACGGTTTCGGCAGCGGTGCAGCTGATCGACGTCATGCCCACCGTACTGTCGCTCACCGTCGGCGATTTCGATCGGAAGACGCTGCAGGGATCATCGATGGTGGAGCTCGTCGGCGATGATCAGTCCGCGTCGCGCCGAATCTACGCCGAGACGCAGTACCCCCGTCTTCATTTCGGCTGGAGCGATCTCCACTCCCTGATCGACGGCACGCATCACTACATTCACGCTCCGGCGCCGGAGCTCTATCGCATCGATCGCGATCCGGTCGAACAGCAAAACATCTTCGGGTCCGACCGGCGCACCTACTTCGCCATGCGCCGCGAGATCGAGCCACACCTCAAAAAGGCGGCCGCTCCGGCGGCCATCGATCCGGAGGAGGCGGCGAAGCTGGCCGCCCTCGGATACCTCGGCGCCACCGTACCCGTCGAACCGGGCCAGGAGCTTCCCGATCCGAAGACGAAGCTGGAGACGTTCCGCAGCATCATGGATGCCTTCACCCGGTTCCGGGAGGGGAAGCTGCTCGACGCGCTGGCCCTGATCGACCGCAATCTGCACGAGGACGGGCGTATCGTCGACCTCTGGAGTCTGAAGGCAAAGATTCTGCGGCGGCTGGGACGACTGGACGAGGCCATCGCCGCGTCGAAAGAGGCGGTGGCGCTCGCCCCCTTCATGCCGCATCTCACGATCGATGTCGCCAACCTCGCTCTCGAAGGGGGCCGGTTCGACGAGGCGGTCGAGCACACAGAGCTCTTCCGCCGGGCCCATCCGGAAAAGGCGCACAACATTCTGGCCAAGGTGTGGATCGAACGAGGTCACCTCGACAAGGCGGAGGCCGAAGCGCGTCTGGCGCTGGAGAAAGATCGGGAGAAAGTCTATCCGCTGATGACGCTCGCCGAGATCAGGAAGAAGAAAGAAGACTTGCCGGCCGCGATGAAGCTGCTCGACGAGGCGCTGAAGGCGAAGAAGGAGAGGCAGCAGGTGCCGAACCTTCACTTCATGCGCGGCGATGTTCTGGCGCGGATGGGCCATGGGGAAGAGGCCGAACCGGAATTCCGGCGCGAGATCGCGCTCTTTCCGGAAGAGCCGCAGAGCTACAAGAACCTGATGCTGCTGCTGGTCGCACAGGGGCGGATCGAGGAGGGGACCCGCCTCATCCACGATCTCATCGAAGCTTCACCGACGCCACCCTCCTACATTGCCGTCAGTCACGCCCTTCAGGTGCTCGGCGATGCGCGCGGATCGCGCTACTGGGCCATGAAAGGGCTGCAGAATTTTCCGGACCACCGGGAGCTGAGGCAACTTGCTGCCGGAACCTATCGAGGATGAATACGAAATGAGAATCGCCAACATCGCAGCGAGCATCCTGCTGGTTCTGACAAACGCCTTCGCGGCCACTGAGGAGACGATTCAGGTCACAGTGGTGGAAGTGCCGGTGACGGTGACCGATCGCTCCGGCAAACCGATGCGAGGGCTGACTGCGGAAACTTTTCAGCTCCTCGACGACGGAAAGCAGGTCGCCATCGAGTATTTCGAGGTCATCGACCTCGCGCGCGTCGCTCTCGACGCGCCGGTCCATCCGGCGGCGAAGCGCAATTTCCTTCTGCTGTTCGATCTGAGCAACTCTTCGCCGACCAACATCTCCAAAGCACGGACCGCCGCCGAGCAGTTCGTGCAGCAGGAGATGGGCGATCGCGATCTTGCGGCGGTGTCCACGTTCACCGTGGAGAAGGGGGTCCGCCTGGTGACGGCGTTCACCGGCGATCGCGTTCTTCTGAAGGGCGCCATCGCCACCCTGGGTCATCCGCGACTGTTCAAGATCGGCGATCCGCTGTTCATTTCTGCGGCGGTGGCCCCTGGTGCGGCGGCTGGCGGCTCGAATGCCGAGGTCGCAGGCGCCGGCGTCGAGAACGCCTTCGCTGAGCTCATCGATTCGGTACAGCGCTCCGACCGCCAGGCCACGGATGAGTACAAACGCACGCGCTTGAAGGCGCAGTTCGATCATTTCGGGACGATGGCCAGGGCGCTCGATGCCCTGCAGGGACAGAAGCAGATCATCCTGTTTTCGGAAGGCTTCGACGCCCGCGTCGTCCATGGACGGGAACAGGTCGCCGGTTCCGAGGCGGCCGCCGAGGCGGATGCTCTCTATTCGGGGGAGATCTGGAGGGTGAACACGGATCAGCGCTACGGGAGCAGCACGTCGATGCGCGAGATCAACGACATGGTCGAGATCTTCCGCCGTGCCGACGTCGTGCTGCACGCCATCGACATCCAGGGACTGCGGAGCGATGTCGACGCCCGTGAAGGATTGCGGCGGAATTCGAACGAGGCGCTGTTCCTCTTGAGCGATCCGACCGGCGGCAAGGTCTTCAAGAACGCCAATGACCTCGGGAGCAGCCTTCGCGGCATGCTCGAGCAGCAGGAGGTCATTTATGTTCTCGGCTTCCGCGCCAGACCGGCCAAGGAGCCCGGCCGTTTTCATGACCTCGAAGTGAAGATTCCCGGCGTTCGCGGCGCGAGGGTGAGTCACCGCGCCGGATACTTCGAGCCTTCGGCGAGCATTTCGCCGCTGGAGCGCACGCTCTCGCTCGCTTCGATCCTGATCAATGACATCCCGCTCGACGAGATCGCCCTGACAGCAGCCGCCAGACCATTCCCCGGCCGCGGCAAGCAGCAGGTGCCGGTGCTGCTGCAGATTCCGGGACAGCGGCTGCTCGAGGGGGTGAGCGGTACCACAGCGACCGCGGAGATCTTCATCTATGCATTCGACGAGCGCGACGGGGTCCGCGATTACCTCCATCAGACTCTGCCGCTCGATCTGAACCGGCTCGGCACGACCATTCGCAGCGGCGGACTCCGCTTCTACGCCACGCTGCTGCTCGATCCGGGCCGGTACGACATCAAAACGCTCGTCCGTGTGGCCGAAACGAATCGCGCCGGATTCCGCCTTCTATCGCTCGATGTTCCGCGATTCAACGAACCGAGTGCGCTCGCGCCGATGCTGATGGCCGGCTCCGACCAGTGGCTGATGCTGCGCGCCCCGTCGCGGACCGGAGCGGAAGCCGAATACCCGTTCGTGGTGGCCGAAGAGAGCTTCGTTCCCGAGATCGATCCGGCCGTGGCCTCCGGTTCGCGGCAGCGGGTCGCTCTCTTCACGTATCATGTCCCTGTCGACGACCTGCAGTTCAAGATCGCCATGGAGAGCGAGTCGGGTCAGCAGCATTCGGCGGACGTGAAGCTGATCGGGCGAACGTCGCCGGGAGCGGATGGAGGGGTGAAGTATCTGTTCGACTTTTCGCCGGGCGATGTTCCTGGCGGACGGTATCGGCTCCGCTTCACGATGCTGCCGAAGGACAAGGCTGCGGTCGAAGCCGTGATGCCGTTCACGGTGCGCGGAGGCTCCTCATGAAATCGCGAACGATGGTCGCTCTGGCCCTCCTGGCCACGCCGTTCCTTCTGCAGGCGCAGGAAACCGTTCAGGTCAACCTCGTCGAGATTCCGGTGAATGTCATCGACCGCTCCGGGAATCCGGTCCGCGGCCTGAAGCCGGAAAACTTCGAGGTATACGACGAGGGAGAGCGGCGAGGCATCACGCACTTCGAGGAGATCGATCTGGCCACGATCTCCACTGGCGAGCCGGAGCTCTCCATAGCCGCGGCGCGGCGCAACTTCATGGTCCTGTTCGATCTGTCGCACTCCAGCCCGGGCACGATCCTGCGCGCGCGTGACGCAGCGCAGGAGTTCGTCGACTCACTGTCGTCGCACGATCTGGCATCGATCGCCACCTATTCGATCGAGGGTGGATTCCGTATCATCACCGCCTTCACCACCGATCGCGATCATCTGAAGGCCGCCATCCGTACTCTGGGCTTCACTCGTTTCTACCAGACCCTCGATCCGCTCCATCTCAGCGGAGCCGATGGCGGCATGATGCACAGCCCGGCCGCTGGCTCCGATACCTTGATCGGGATGGAGTTGGAGGAGTTCGCCAATCTGGCGCGCCGGCGCATTCAGGCCAATGACGACAACATCCGGCGCAATCGCATCGAGCGGCAGCTTCAGAGTTTCGGGAACCTGGCCCGTCTGCTGAACAGCGTGCGCGGCAGAAAACAGATCGTGCTCCTGTCCGAGGGGTTCGACGGCAGGCTGGTTCAGGGACGCCAGGAGTTGAACAACCTCGATCTGCAACTCGAGCAGGACGCCTTGATGCGCGGAGAGATCTGGAGAATCGACAACGATCAGCGCTTCGGCAACACGAAAGCGCTCCGGGATCTCGCCGAGATGGGCCGTCTCTTCCGCGCTTCGGACGTCGTTCTTCACGCCATCGACATCAAAGGCCTCCGCGCTCCCAACGATGCCCGTCTCGGATCGCACAGCGTATCGAACGAGTCGCTCTTTCTGATCAGCCGCCCCACCGGCGGCACCGTCTTCAAGAACAGCAACGATCTTCATGAGGCCTTCGCGCGGATGCTCAAACAGCAGGAAGTGGTCTACATCCTCGGTTTTCAGACCACGCCGTCCGGCAGCCCCGGAAAGTTTCACGACCTGAAAGTCGAGGTGCGCGTGGTCGGTCATTCCGGTCTCCGCGTTTCGCACCGGGCCGGCTATTACGAGCCGCGTCTTCAGGTCAACGCCGTCGAGCAGATGTTGAGCGCGACCGACATTCTGATGAACGACATCCCCTTCCAGGACGTGAAGACAAGCGTTCTGGCCGTGCCTTTCGCCCGGAACGAGGGAAACGCCGAGGTACCGGTGATCGTGGAGATGTCGGGGAAAAGTCTTCTCGATCGGGTGTCCGCCGACGTGGTCAACGGCGAGCTATTCATCTATGCATTCGATCAGAGCAACAGCGTCAAGGATTACCTCTTCCAGATCTTTTCACTCGACCTGAAGAAAGTCCGCGGCGTTCTGAGCAACAGCGGTCTCAAATACTACGGAGTCCTGAGCCTTCCGCCAGGCGATTACACGATCAAAACTCTGGTGCGGGTCCTCGAATCGGGGAGTAACGGTTTCACGCGCACCACGATCCGTGTCCCCGCGTACGGAGAGCCGGCCATGCTGCCGCCGCTCTGGTTCGAGGAGCCCGATCAGTGGATTCTTCTCCGCGGAGTCTCGAAGGCAGGAGGGGAGATCGCCTATCCGTTCACGGTGGCCGAACAGAGTTTCATTCCCAGCGCGCGACCCCGGCTCGAGATCGGAGAAACGTATCGGCTGGCCATGTTCACCTACAACCTTCCCGCCGGGGACATGGAGCTGCGGGCGCATCTGGCCGGCGCGAACGGCAGCCAGTTGAGTCCTGCGCTCGAATTGCTCGGGCGTACCCCGGTCGGTGCCAACGGCGTCGTGAAGGTGCTGCTGGAGTTCACGCCGGCAGCGATTGACCCGGGCGATTACTCGCTGCATATCGCCTTTCGCGACTCGCAGCGTACGGTCGAAGCGTCGCTTCCTCTGCAGATCGTCATCGCAGGTGATTCGACGCGCAGCGGTATCCGCCGTTGAGAAGAATACTGCGGATGAGCGGAGGAAAAAGCTCGAGGCGGTAGCCTGCGGCGGCGAAGACCTCGCGCGCGTACGCGTCTGCTGGACCGAAGAGCGACGCGAACCCCTCCGCGCCATCCCCGTCCACCACGACGTTGTTCCAGGTCAGGAGGAACGAGGAACCGCTGAGCCCTGATCGATCTTCGATCAACGAGAAGGGGATATTCAGCAACGGGAGCCGCCCGCCGCCGAGATGCGCGGCCACGTGGTCGAGAAAGAGCTGCAGACCGATGGTGCGGGGGACATCGTGCGCATCAGCGATCCGCTTTCCCAGCGTCGCCGCAGGTGCGGTCAGACCGTAGGTGCGGCGGAGCGAATCGAGTTTGTCGACGCTCGCTTCACGGATCATCCTGCTCCCCAGCCGGAAGTCTCCGACCAGGGCGTGCAGCGACCCGTCGCGGCGAGGAAGCAGCGTTACGACCGAGTCGAGGTCGAAACCGGCTCCGCCCCCGAGGATCTGCATGAGCGCGATCTGCTGCTCGAGCGGCTCGCTGGAGGGAAGAGCATGGACGAAGCGGACCGGCCTTCGATACAGCGCCTCCAGCTCACCGGCTGCAGTTCTGACCGCGTCGATGTATCGCTTGATGCCCGCGGCCGTCCGAAAGGTTTCGACGGGCACTCGATCGAGATCGAGGATTTCCAGCGCCCGGATCTCGACCGAATGCTCGCTGATCCATGCCGTGTCGGGCATGAGCAGAACGTGGCCATTGTGAAAGGGCATGGGTGCGACGGTCCATCGCGCCCTCTTCCACTTCCGGTCGAGAGAAGCGGGAAGCTCCGCCATGATGGTTCGGACGAAATGCGCGTCCGCCTCCCGCTTCGGCTGAACGTTGGGACGGTCGATGAACATCACTGAGCCGTCCGCGACGCGGCCGAGAAGAAACGGATCGCGCAGCCACGGCGTAAAGCGGCGCCTGCCGGTATCGATGACGTACATGGCCGGATCGGGCGGGAGGGCCTTCCGGATGCCGGCGTCGGCGAGAACGACGATGTCGCGCTTCGGCGAGGCGGCGCGGACCGCGCAGAGGAACGCCTTCGCTTCTTCCGGCTTGACGAACTCCGACGTCAGCGAAAAGAACGAGGCGGCGATCGGGGCGGCCGTATCGTCGGCCAGCCGGAAATCGTTGCGGAACGCTACCTTCCGATCGCTCCCCGACGCCCCGGCAGACATGGCGAGGAGAAGAGCGAGAGCGAGGACGCTGATCGTTCGGCCCACGGCGGACGAAACGCCGCTAAGACGAGGGCGATTCCTGGTTTATGAGCTGAAGCCGCCCAACCTCGCGCGCGGCGAATACTCGCTGCTGCTCGAGGTGCGGGATGCCAAGGGCAGTCAGAGAAAACTGACGATGCCGTTCGTCGTTCGCTGAGGCGCTCCACCTTCGAGCCCGTTCACGATTCGGTCACTGAATCGCACTACGTTGTTCACTTGTAACCGTTTAGTGATCGCGGCGATTCGCCGATCGGTGTCGAATCTTCGTCGTTTTGAATTTCGCCGCGTCTGATTCCTCCCCCCTGACGCGTGCAACTCCTCATCAGTCCAGCAGTTGCCCGCGATGGCGCGAGTCGGCTGCGCGCGTGCACTCCACCGGCGCCAAGTCTCTCAATCCAGGTAACGAAAGGAGCCGAAATGAAACGGTGCCCATCCTTCTCTTTCCGTGCGGCAGCGTCCGCACTGCTGGTTGTGCTGCTTGCCGTCAGCGCCAGCGCGCAACTGCAGACAGGCAACATCTACGGCAAAGTCACACAGAGGGACGGAACGACCCTCCCCGGTGTGAGTGTCACTCTGACCGGTATCGGCGCTCCGCAGACATTCTTCAGCGATGCCGGAGGGAACTTCCGTTTCCTCAATCTGTCGCCGGGAACGTATCAGCTGAAAGCTGATCTCTCCGGATTCGGCAGCGCGGTACGGCAGGGTGTGGGCGTCAGCATCGGACAGAACGCCGACGTCACTCTCGTGCTCTCGGCGTCGATGGCGGACTCGATCACGGTCACGGCCGAGGCGCCGTTGCTCGATACGAGGAAAGCGGGAACGGCCATCAACGTCACCCGCGTCGAGCTCGAGCAGATTCCGACGTCTCGCGATCCGTGGACGGTGCTGCAGCAGGCGCCGGGTGTCCAGGTCGACCGGATTTGGCCACCCGCTCAATCGTGCCGCCCACCCATCACACCGCCCGTGCCGCGGCGCGCGTGACGGGAGGCAATGACTTGACTTCGCGTACTCAATACGCATATTTACGCACGTTAACTCTCAGTCACAGCATGGCAACGCAGTCATCACGAATCAGAAACGCGACGGGCTCGGTCGCTATACGTGCGCCCGAAGACACCCGCCGCCCGGGTCCAGAGGACAAGAAAAAAGGAGGACATGTGACTCGTACCAAACGCGCGTTGCGGCTTATCGGGAGCGCCCTTTTTCTCACCCTGCTGTTGTTCGGCTCCTATGCCGAACCTTTGATGGCTCAAGGTAGCGGCACGATCAGCGGAACGGTCGTGGCCAGCGACGGGCCGATTCTTCCTGGTGTCACGATCGAGGTGAGGAACGTGGCCACGGGAACACGACGACTGGTGGTGACCAACCGAAGCGGCGCGTTCACCATCACAGGACTTCCGCCGGGAACGTACGCA
>DATKDP010000077.1:0-12784 GCA_035546335.1 Thermoanaerobaculia bacterium
GTGGGGGGTGGGTGTGAGCGAAGGATCTGCGATCGGCAACTGTCTGAGAACGCAGATCCTTCGCTCACACCCTCCCCTCCGCCTCGCTCAGGATGACGGGAGGACGCGGTGTCTTTTTCGCGTTAGGCTTCGCGCTGACACAAAAAAGCCGCGGCAGGTGCCGCGGCTTTTTGCTTATTTTCGTTGCGGGGCCGTTTTCAGAACGTCGCATCGAGAAAGGGGCGGAGTTTTTTCGACCGAGAGGGGTGGCGCAGCTTTCGAAGCGCCTTCGATTCGATCTGGCGGATGCGCTCGCGGGTGACGTTGAACGAGCGACCGACCTCCTCGAGGGTGTGCTCGGAGCCGTCACCGACGCCGAAGCGCATCTTCAGCACCTGTTCCTCGCGCGGAGTGAGAGTGCGAAGTACTTTGCTCGTCTGCTCTTTCAGGTTCGAGACGATCACATGGTCGATGGGGGAGATCACACCGCGATCCTCGATGAAGTCTCCGAGATGCGAATCCTCTTCTTCTCCGATGGGAGTCTCGAGGGAGATCGGCTCCTGGGCGATCTTCATGATCTTCCGAACCTTCGAGACGGGCATGTCCATCCGCTTGGCGATCTCTTCGGCGGACGGTTCCCGGCCGAGCTCCTGGACGAGCGAGCGTGAGGTGCGCGTGAGCTTGTTGATCGTCTCGATCATGTGGACCGGGATGCGGATGGTGCGCGCCTGGTCGGCGATCGCGCGGGTGATCGCCTGGCGGATCCACCACGTCGCATAGGTCGAGAACTTGTAGCCGCGGCGATACTCGAACTTCTCGACCGCCTTCATCAGGCCGATGTTCCCCTCCTGGATGAGATCGAGGAACTGGAGCCCGCGGTTGGTGTACTTCTTGGCGATGGAGACGACCAGGCGGAGGTTGGCGACGATCAGCTCCTGCTTGGCCTGGTCCGCTTCCTCTTCTCCCTGACGGATCTCGCGGATGGTCTTTTTGATGTCATCGTGGGTCGTGCCGTAGTGGCCTTCGAGATCGACCAGCCGCACCCGGTACTTGTCGAGACGGCGCCGGTAGAAGCTTCTTCGCTCCTTGTCCTTTTCGCGCTTGAGCGACTGCTCGTCCTTCCGCATCATCGCCGCGCACTGCGCCAGCTCGCCGTCGATGTCGCGCAGCTTGTTGATCATCCGGTTCCGCGTCTGCGGCGTGAAATCGACGCGGCGCATCAGGTTCGCCAGATCGAGCTTCCACTTCTCGATGTTCCGCTGCAGGGTGGTCGTCGTCCGGACGGGAACTCTCTTTTCCGTCAGCTTGCTCTTCGCTTCCTTGATCTTCCGGTCGAGCTTCGCGATCTGTTCGAAGATCCCCACGATCTCGAGCAGCTTGCTCTCCGCGCTCTGAGCCGCTTTCTCCGAATCGATGATGTCGTCGTCGGAGTTGGCCAGATCGACCATCTCCTTGATGACCTTCGTGTCTCTCCGCGCACTCTCGTTGATCTTCAGGATCTCTTCGAGAATGATCCGGTTCTGCGAGAGCGCTTTGTAGACCTTCCGCTCCCCCTTCTCGATGCGCTTGGCGATCTCCACCTCTCCCTCGCGATCGAGAAGCTTCACCGTCCCCATCTCTCGAAGGTACATTCGTACCGGATCGTTCGTCTTGTCGATCACGCCGGAAGCGGCGGCGACGATGTCGGCCTGAACCTCTTCACGCTGGTCGACCTCCTTGTCCTCGATCGCCCCGTCGATGGTGATCTCTTTCGGCGATGGCAGCTTGTCGATGTCTTCGACGACCTCGATGCCCAGATCGTTCAGGCGGATGTAGATCTCATCGAGCTCCTCGGGAAGACTGGTCACGTCCTCCGGCAGAGTCTCGTAGATCTCGTCGTAAAGGAGATAGCCCTTCTCCTTTCCGACGGTGATCAACTGCTTCACCTCGGAATACTTCTCTTCGACGCTCAAATCGCCGACCCCCTCGTCAATGGATTCCAGCTCGAGACTCGGCGTCCGCAGACGTGTCATCGTGGTTCGCTCCTCTCTGCACAGCCAGCGCCGCAAAGCGCCTGCAGTCGACGGTTTCGTGTGGTGACCTCGCTCGAAGTCGTGATCAGGCTCCTGAAGGAGGGAAGGGAGGGGATTCGGCCCCCGCTTTCGAGGGTTTCCCTGGGATCGCTACTCTCTCCGCTCATCGTCGAGAACCCCATCGAGATCCCGATGGAGGACATCCAAGTAATCGTTGGGCGACAATAATTATTTCAATGCATGGAGTCGTTTAGAGAGCTCACCCTTTTCGAGCAGCAGAGAATGCTCTCTTTCGTGGTCACCCTCCCGTATCGCCTCCTGAAGCTGCAGTTGGATTTCTTTGAGTCGATGGTCCAGAAAACGTCGTTCCATCAGTCGGACGGTCTCTTCCAGGGCCTTGGGGTCGCGCTCCCCGGCAGGATCCCCCAGCGCGAGCTCTGAGACGCGGGTCAGTTCAGCATCGCCTTTAAGATGGGTTGCGATTGCCGAAAAATCAAGCTCCCGACCCGCAGAAATCGCCTCCGACACCACTTCGAAGATCGTTTTGCAGGGAAGATCTTCGAAAAGTGCCGGTCTGAGCCGCGAAAAGAGCTTGGGAGGGCATTCCCCCTCGAGGATCGCCTTGAGGATCTCCTTCTCCCCCGTCGACACCGGCGCCATCGTCATCCGCTCCCCTGGAACCCTCTGACGGCCCCGGACTCTGCTCCAGACCGTTTCGAACTCCAGCCTCAGCGTGTCGGCGATCCTCTGCGCGGCGTCGTTCCGCGCGATCGGGTCGCTGGTTGCGGTGAGCAGGGGAACGAAGGCCTCCAGAGCCTCCCCCTTTTCACGGCTGGTCATCTCGGCCGGACTGGCCACCCACTCCGAAAGAGCGAAGGCGAATACATCCGTCGCCACAGCGAGCTTCTCGAGGAACCCGTCGATGCCCCGTTCCCTGATCAGGGTGTCGGGATCGTGACCGGCGCCCACATCGACGATGGCGACCTCGAGGCCTGCCGAGAGGAGGATGGGCGCCCCGCGGAGGGCGGCGCTCCGACCGGCAGAATCGCCGTCGTAACAGATGAGCACGCGACGCGCCAGCCGGCGAAGGAGCGACGCCTGACCGGCGGTCAGCGATGTGCCCATCGAAGCGACCACGCCCGGGACACCGGCGTGGTCGAGAGCGATCGCATCGAAATAGCCTTCGACGAGAATGGCGCGCTCCGTCTTGCGAATCTTGTCTTTCGCGCGCTGGACGTTGTAGAGAAGGGCCGACTTGTTGAACAGCTCGGACTCGGGCGAGTTGAGATATTTCGGATCGTTGCCGTCGAGGCTCCGGCCGCCGAAACCGATCAGCGTTCCTCCCTCGGAGTGGATCGGAATCATCAGCCGGTTGCGGAAACGATCGTAGAACCCGCTGCCGCTCTTTCTGGGAAGGGCGAGCCCGGCGGCTTCGATTCGCTGCGGCGAGTATTTCCCGCCGAGACGGGTGAGCAGATAGTCCCACGAGTCTGGCGCGTATCCGAAGCCGTACTTGTTCCAGATCTCCGGATCGATCCCTCGCTGCTGAAGGTACGACTCGGCGAGATTCGGCAGCCAACCGAGGGCCTGATGGAAGGCATTCGCAGCCTCCTCCACGATCTCGAGAAGGTCGTCCTTGCCGCTCTCCCGCTTCGTCCGGCGAGACGGGAGGGCGATGCCGACGCGGCTCGCCACGTGCTCGACCGCCTCGGGGAACGTCAGGCGTTCGGTGAGAGTCAAAAATTTGAAGATGTCGCCGCCGGTCTGACAGCCGAAGCAGTAGAAGAATCCCTTCTCCCGGTTGACGTGAAACGATGGCGTCTTCTCGCGATGGAACGGACAGAGCCCCTTGTAGCTCTTTCCGGCCATCTTCAGCGGGGTGACCTGCGAGACGAACTCGACGATGTCCGCCGACTGGCGGACCTGCGAGATCAGTGCGTCATTGAGATCGACGAATGCCATGCGCGGAGACGATGAACGGGGGCGTCATCGGCCAGAACCGGAAGGGAGGTGATTCTCTTTCCTCTCGTCCCTACGAGGGCGCTAAATATCGAGAACCACGACGGTCGCTCCATCGCCTCCCTCGTTCTGTTCGCCCGGGCGGAACGAGCGAACACCGCGATGGGTGCGGAGGTACTCGCGAAGTGCCTTGCGCAGCGCTCCTGTCCCGAAGCCGTGGATCAGGCGGATGGCGCTCCTTCCTTCGAGCAGCGAGCGGTCGATGAATCGATCCGCCTCGTCGAGCGCTTCCTCGACTCTCCGGCCGATGAGGCTCAGCTCGGCCGAGATTTCGACCGCATCGGAGGATGCCGGTCCCTTTTCACGCCCACGCGCGGCCGCTTTCTCGCGACGCGGTTTTTCGCCCGCGACGGAAACGAGATCACCGAGCTCGGCGCGGACCGTTTTTCCGCCTACGTCGAGCTGGACGCGCATCCCGTCGATGGCAGCGACGCGGCCCCGGAGCTTCAGCCGGCGATGTTCGACCTCGTCGCCGACGACCAGGGGACGATCGACGTCTTCGGGTGTGACCCGTCTGTCGATCTCCCCGACGACGTTCGCGACCAGCTCTCGGGCGTTGATTCGCTCTCGCGCAGAGCGATCGAGCTCTCGAAGGTGCCGCAGCTCGCTCTGCACGCGGCGTGCGACCTCGTCCTTCAATCGATCGATCTCCTCGCGCACAGTGCGGGAGAGCCCCTTTCGTTCTGCTTCAATCGCCTCTCGCTCGCGGCGCAGCGCCTCGCGGATCGAGCCGGCCTCGCGCCGCTCCGTCGCCAGCGCATCGGCTTCGGCTGCAGCGTCGGCCATCTTCTGCTGCAATGCGGCGAGCAGGTTGTCGAACTCTCCATATCGGAGTCCGAGGCGCTCACGAGCACGCTCGACGATGGACCCCGGGAGTCCGATCATTTCCGCCACTTCGATCGCCCTGCTGCGACCGGGGACGCCGGCGATGAGTCGAAAGGTCGGTCTGCCCGTCTCCGGGTCGAACTCCATTCCTGCGTTGGCGATCCGCTCGTCGCTGACCGCGAACGTCTTGAGCGCCGACAGGTGCGTGGTCACGATCAGCAGCGATCCGATCGAAAGGACGTGCTCGACGACAGATGCGGCGAGCGCCGAGCCTTCCTCCGGATCGGTGCCCGATCCGAGCTCGTCGAGCAGAATGAGCGACCGCGGCGTGGTTCCGTGGAGAATCGCCTTCAGCCTCGTCAGATACGCAGTGAACGTCGAGAGATGTTCGAGAACGCTCTGGTCGTCGCCGATCAGAACGTGCAGCGCGTCGACGATGGGGATGACCGTCCCGTCAGCCGCGGGAACCGGCAGCCCTGCCATGGCCATGGCGACGAGAAGTCCGGCGGTCTTCAGCGCGACGGTTTTTCCACCGGCATTCGGTCCGGTGATCAGAAGGGCGGGAGTTGTCTCATCGAGGCGGATCGTCACCTGGACGACCGGCACGCCGCCCGGGGTCTCGTCGAACGCGCGACGCCGAAGCTCCGAGAGGCGCTCGTCGAGCAGAGGATGCCGGGCGCCAAACAACGTCAGCTTCCTGCCGCTGGTGAAGCGCGGCCGAGTGGCTCCGAGATCGGAGGCGATGATGGCACAAGCCTGGAGTCCATCGAGCTCGCCAGCGATCTCGATCGACTCGACGATCTCGCCTGCAGCGCCGGTGAGCGCCTGCGAGATTCGCCGTGTGATCCGTGCGATCTCGTCCCGTTCAGCCAGAAGCAGCTCGGCCAGATCGTTGTTCGATTCGACCACCTGCATCGGCTCGATGAAGAGCGACGCTCCGGACCCCGAGCGCTCGTGCAGAATTCCCGGAAGGGTGGATCGGTGGTCGGTACGTACAGGAATGCAGTACCGTTCGCCGCGAATCGTGATCAGCGGATCCTGAATCGCCTCGGCATGCCGCGACATCAGCTCGACGAGCATCTTCTGGATCGCCGAACGCTTCGCCTGCATTCTGGAACGGATCGAGCGAAGCTCGGCAGATGCCTCCTCCCGCAGCTTCCCGTCCCGAGTGAAGTAGCGCGATACGGTGGAGACCAGCGAGGAAAGGTCGCTGATCTTCGCCGCCGTCTGCGCGAGCAGTGGATGGCTCCCGGACGCACGGACGAAGGTCTCACGAAGCGCCTGGGTCGCCTCGACTGCGCGGAGCACCTGCCACGATTCATGCAGCTCGAGCAACCGGTCGGCCTCTGCCACGAAGCGGACATCGCTCAACCCTCCGAGAGGGATTCCACCCTCGCGAAGGTGAAATCCGAGCATCTCGAAGAGCTCCGCCTGCAATCGCTCGCAGGCTTCGAGCGTCGTTGCCGGCCTTCGCCGCGCGATCGTGTCACGCCCGAGCGAGGTCTTCGCTTCGAGCGCGATCAGCGTCAGCACGCGATCGAATTCGAGTGAGGAGAGAGTTTGTTGCATGAAAAAAGGGGGCCGAGGCCCCCTTCGAATCCAGTGGAAGAATCCGCACTCAATAACCGGTGCGGCGCTCCTCGGCGAGCTTCCGGAGAACTTTCTTTCTCGCAGCAATCGCCTTGCGCTTCCGCTTCGCGCTCGGCTTCTCGTAGTGTTGTCGCTTCTTCAGTTCGGAGAGAATTCCCGACTTCTCGCACTTCCGTTTGAACCGTCGCAGCGCGTTCTCGAACGTCTCGTCTTCCTTGACGTGAACGAGAGGCATTCCCGATCCCCCCCTTCTATACGGCCCTCAGAATCGACCCTCCCGGTTGATCCGGAATGAGTCCATTCTATTTTTCGGAGCCTGCCGCGGTCAATCGTTTCCGTGAGGCTCCGTCTGGTACGCTGTTGAAACCTGCAGCGGAAGAAGGGATATTCCGCGTGTGTGAAATTGTGTTAAGTGACTGATTATAATGATGTTAGAGTGTCCGACGCCGAACAAATAACTCCGGCGCGGACCTCCCGCGACGCTCAGGCCACCAGCTGCTGAATCCGGGAGATGATCGCGTCGAGGGCCACGCGGTTCTCCCCTCCCTCGGGGATGATCAGGTCGGCGTGGCGCTTCGATGGCTCGACGAACTCCTCATGCATCGGCCGCACCGTGGTCAGGTACTGGCTCACGACCGACTCGAGTGTGCGCCCTCGCGCCTGGGTGTCCCGCAGCAGCCGGCGAACGAATCGAATGTCCGGCGGCGTGTCGACGAAGAGCTTGATGTCGATTCTTTTTCGGATCTCGGGCTCGGCGAGCACGAGGATGCCTTCGACGATCATGACCTTCTTCGGAAGGACACGTCGTGTCGCGTCGCTGCGCGTGTGTGTGGCGAAGTCATAGATCGGCGCTTCGATGGGATTGCCCGCCAGGAGCTCGTCGATCTGGGCGACCATCAGCGGCGTCTCCAGCGAATCGGGATGGTCGAAGTTGACGTGATGAGTCCGCGCTTGTTCAGCAGTGAGGTGGAAGTCGCGGTAGTACCAGTCGTGGGAGATCCATTCGATCCGCTCCTGGCCTACGCGCGCGCAGATCGAGCTCGCAACCGTCGTTTTCCCCGAGCCCGTGCCACCGGCGATCCCGACGATGACTGTTCCCTTGCTCATCCGCGTCGACGAGCCGCGCTGGACGATCGGCCGATTCCGAGAAGATGACCGCGACGTGTCATTTCGAGCGGGCAGGGCACATAGCCGCGACCGTCACGACTGCTCTTCCAGCTCGGCCTCGGTCATGAAATCCTCGGGATTGTCGTTCCCGCAGGTCAGACAGAGGATCGAGATGATCTTGTCGCCCTTGAGCTCGAAATCGTACACGGGGGTCTCACACTGGACGCAGATGAAGTACTCCGGCTCGCTCATGTCCTTCAAGGATAGTCCCGAGCGAAGTGGCTGTCCAGATGCGCCTGGCATGGCGACGCGCTATCGCCCGGCGAACTGCAGCAAGAGGGGCTGGACGAAGGTCGCGCGATGATCGCTGTTGTCGATGACCGAGGCGTAGCTGTAGGCATTGGCCGCGCTGGTCTCCACGACGAGCGAGAAGTCGGAGCCTTCGGTGATCAGAGGAAAGAGATTCTCCAGCGAGACCTGCACGAGCCCCCCGGCGCCGATCACGAACGAGCTGACGGCGAGATGGCGCCCCTCGATTCGCTGCAGGGCCATGGTGAAACGCACCGCTTCGTCATTGAGATTGACGAGCCCGATGTTGGTTCGATACTGATCGTTCATCTGCAGGCCCGGCAAGATGTGAATACCGGCGGCGGGCGTGGCGTAGGAGATCGGAATGAATTCGGGACTTCGGACTCGGCCTTCCTCGACCGGGTAGATCGTCGCCCCGACGGTCACCGAGCGAGCTGCAAAGGTGTGTACCAGCAACGGTGAGATGACCTCGCGCAATCCGAACAGCTGCCAGACGACGTCGACGAAGGTCATCGACTGCCCGGCCGGCAGAACGGTCGACATCCAGCGATCACCGGGCGCAGCCTGCAACAGGAGCAGAATCGTCACGTCGTCCCCGCTGTCGTTTCGAACGGCGACATCCGTCCGCCATTCGATCCCGCTTTTTCCGTGCACCGAAGCGACGACCGGGACGAGCGCCGTCGAAATCGTCGCGTCGCCGGGGGCATCCTGAGCGGAGCCGGGAGCGGCGATGATCAGGACGATTGCGGCGAGCAGAAAGCGTCTGTGACAGGGCTGAATGATCACGCGAGTCAAGCCAGCGGGTCTCAACGGTTCGACGGTTCGTTTCGTCAGAGGTTTCACAGAAAATGGCGGTGAATCAGGCGAGAGGCCACCACGCGCAGTTTTTCGCTTCGCGTGAGAGCAACCCGCCGGTGCAGTGCGGCAAAGGGGTCCTTTGCCACTTTCCTCAGAACGGTTGCATAGACAGATCCCATCAGAAGAGTCGGATAGCGGGCATCGGTATCGAGTCTCTGCAGTAACGGCTCGGCGGCGGCGAAGTAGCTTTCGGCTCGCTCGATCTGAAACTCGATCAGCCGGCGCACGCCCCGGGTCTCGCTCCTGCGGGCCAGTTCTTCCTCGCTCACACCGAATCGATCGAGCTCGGCGAGAGGAAGATAGATCCGGTTCCGATCGAGATCATCACCGATGTCGCGCGTGATGTTCGTGAGCTGCAGCGCGGTCGACAGGTTTCGCCCGATCGCCGGTGTGTCATCGCCGCGATAGCCGAAGATGGCCAGAGAGATGTCGGAGATCGAGGTGGCGACCAGATCGCAATAGTCGACGAGCTCCTCGAATGTCTGATAGCGATTCTTCACGATGTCCTGCCTGCAACCGGCGATCAACGCTGCGAATGCCGACTTCGGGATGGCGAACCGCTGCAGGGCGTCGGCGAGTGCGATGCTGATCCGGTGGCCGGCCGATCCGGAGTAACAGCGCTCGAGCTCCTCTTCCCACGCGTCGAGTCTCGCGCCGATTCCCTCTCCTGCGTCGTCGGCAATGTCATCGGCCCAGCGGCAGAAGGCGTAAGCCGCATAGACGGCATCCCGCTTCGCGAGCGGTAGAAAGCGGAACCCGACGGAGAAGTTCGCGCCGTGCTCGTGCGTGATGCGACGGCACCAGGCGTAGGCCTCGTCGATCGGTGTCGGATCGTATGTCACCTGAGTCATTGTGCGACCGGTCCGAGGGGAGGAACCCGCATTTCGGTTTCGCGTGAGCGGCACCAGTGAGCGCCCGGTTTGTGCTGGCAGCGCCCATCGTGCCTCCAGAATCTCCGGATGAGCGGATAGAGCAGGGCCTTCCACCACGGCAACTGATGCCATGAAGAGAGATACGTACGGAAGTCGCGCGCCATCGCTGCGCGGCGTACGAAGAGGGAGAGCCCGACGTTCCCCCCCGACTCGTACAGAAAGCGATTCACCACGCTCGTCTCCTGCTGTCGTTCCAGCTCTTCTTTCCAGAGCGCGTCGTAATCGCGCTGCTCGATGATACTCCGCGCGGCGAGATTGCCGCTGGTCAGCGCGTAGCGAATACCGAGCCCGAACAGATAGTCCTGAAACCCCCCCGCCTCTCCCACGAAGAGCGACTCGCCCAGGCGCGCTCCCTGCTTCAGATGGAAGTTCATGTACGAGTATCCGGTACGCCGGCCGCGATCGGGGTCGAACGCGCGAAGCCGTCGGGCGGCTTCGAGCGACTGATCGAAGTAGCGGTCGATGTTCCGGAAATCGGCGACGATGGCGCAGCCGAATGTCGCCACTCCGTCGAGGATGAAGAGATAGGAATAGCCGCCGGGCGAGCGGTCGTGGTCGAAATAGACGTCGATCGTTTCTTCCCCGTCGGAAATGAAGGTGATCTCCTTGGCCAGGCCGTCAGGACTCGCCGGGCCGGTGGCCACGATGTCCGCCTCCTCGATCGCGAGCCGCTGGCCGAACCGGACATCCACCCCGAGCGCGATCGCCTGCGCGAGCAGCCCGCGATCGAGCGTATCCCCGCTGCTGCCGCGCCGGATGAAGTACCCGTAGGGGGTGCTGCTCTCGATGCGCCGCCTGCGTCCCCGATGGTCGTGGAAGTCGGCCCATGTCGCGGGTCGGAAATAGAAGTTACGCTCGATTCCGAGCCGATCGAGGAGCTGGGGGACGGTTTCGGCTTTCGACGCGTTCTCGATCACCTGCAGGTCGCCGATGAATCGCGATCCGACCGCCGACTTCGCCTCGTGGACCTCGACGGAAATGCCCGCGCGAGCCAGAGCAATCGCCGACGCGAGACCGGACGGGCCTGCTCCGGCGATGCGGATAGGGCGCTCGAGGTTGGGGTGACGGTTCTCCATTTTCATGTGCTAAGACGGTTCCTGCGATAGATTATGCGCGATGTCACTTCGAGCCATCCCGCGCCACGGTGATGCATCTCCTGGAAGTGCGCCCGTCGCGGAGGGGCAACGCGCCCTCTGCGCAGCAGATTTCATCAGACGAGGACACGCGGGGCAACGATGACGGATGAGTCGAGAAGGGATGCCGTAGCGCCGGCCCGCAGGCCGCAGGCATTCGCAGTTCTCGTCGCCGCAGGAATTCTCCTGAGCCGCATCGCCGGCCTGATTCGGCAGCGCGTCTTCGCCCATTACTTCGGCAGCTCGGATGCTGCCGGCGCCTTCAATGCGGCGATGCGGATTCCCAACCTTCTTCAGAATCTCTTTGGAGAGGGAGTTCTTTCGGCGTCGTTCATTCCGGTCTATGCGCGTCTGCTCGCCGAGGGGCAGAAGGAGGTTGCGGGTCGGGTCGCGGGGGCGGTCGCATCGTTTCTCGCGCTGATCGTGTCGCTGATCATCGTGCTCGGCTACCTCCTCACGCCGTTCATCGTCGCCATCTTTCTTCCCGGCTTCGATGGCGAGGTGCGCATTCTGACGATACGAGTGGTCCGGATTCTATTTCCCGCCACCGGCCTTCTCGTTCTCTCCGCCTGGTGTCTGGGGATTCTGAACAGTCACCGGAAGTTCTTTCTGTCCTATGTGGCGCCGGTGCTCTGGAACGCGGCGATGATCGCGACGATGATCGCATTCGGAGCGCGCCTCTCGCAGTCGTCGCTGGCCGTCGCCCTCGCCTGGGGAACCGTCGCCGGCTCGGCGCTGCAATTCGGCATTCAGCTTCCATTCGTCTTTCGCTATGCCGGGAGCGTCCGCCTCGCTCTCGACCTGACCCTCGAACCGGTACGCCAGGTCTTTCGCAACATGGGTCCGGTTCTGCTGGGCCGGGGAGCCGTCCAGGTCAGTGCCTACGTCGACATCATCATCGCCAGCCTTCTCGGAGCCGCTGCGGTTGCGACCGTTGCCTACGCTCAGATGCTCTATCTGCTGCCCATCAGTCTTTTCGGGATGTCGGTGGCAGCGGCCGAGCTGCCGCAGATGGCGAGCGCCACAGGAAGCCGCGAGCAGATTTACGCGAGCCTTCGAAGCCGGCTGGAGAGGGGGCTGCGACAAATCAGCTTCTTCGTCGTGCCGACCATCGTCGCCTTCGCGATCCTCGGCGACATCCTCGTGGCGGCGCTCTATCAGACCGGGGCCTTCGTGCGCGACGACACACTTCTCGTCTGGTACATCCTGATCGGCTCCACCATCGGCATGCTCGCCTCGACCCTGGGGAGGCTCTTCAATTCCACCTTCTATTCGATGAACGATACGCGGACGCCGCTGCTGTTCGCCATCGTCCGTGTCGCGCTCGCGGCGCTGCTCGCGCTGCTGTTTGCCTTTCCCCTCAGGCCGTTGATCATTCGCCTTTTCGCCGGAGTCCTGCGCCTTCCGCTGCCGAGCCTCGCTGAGTCTCTCGTGACCATGGGTGCGGTCGGTATCACTCTGGCGACGGGCATCGCTGCCTGGGTAGAGTTCTTCCTGCTGCGACGCGCGATCCGACTTCGGATCGGCGCCGTCTCCATCGGCATACGGCATCAGGCGATTCTCTGGACCGGCGCGCTCGTTGCGGTGGCCGCGGCGAAAGCGGCACAGTGGACCATCCTGCCGCATCTCACCCCCATCCTGCCGAGGATCTTCGGAGCCCATCACATCGGAATCGCCCTGCTCATCGCCGGGGTGTTCGGCACTGTCTATCTGGCGATCACATGGCTTCTCGCCATCCCCGAATCGCGACGGATCCTGGCGATGAGAGGAAAGTGAGGAAGGGCAGAAGGCAGAAGGCAGAGGGCAGAAGGCAGAGGGCAGAGGGCAGAAGGCAGAGGGCAGAAGGCAAACCTGAAACCTGAAACCTGAAACCTGAAACCAGTGCTGTCCAAATTAGCCCGGACTCAGGGGAGCAGCCCTGGGGTTTTCAGGGGTTTCGGTGTTGATCTGGTCGTTTTCAGGATGCGGCCTACCATTTCTGCTGTCCAAATTGGCTAGGAAAAACTGAGCTGGTATTCCT
>DATKDP010000078.1:0-2128 GCA_035546335.1 Thermoanaerobaculia bacterium
GGCAGACGTTCGGATGAGAGACCTGCCTCCCGAGCCGAAGTTCCGCGTACAGTGCCTGAAGTCGCTCGGGATGCCCGGCGAGATTCGGTGGAAGGAACTTGAGCGCGACCTGCTGACCCAGTTTGATGTCCTCGGCGCGGAAGACCTCGCCCATTCCGCCGCGGCCGAGAAGGGCGATGATGCGATAGCGATCGGCGAGCATCAGCCCCGGCGTGAAGCGAGGTTGCTCCCGCGGCGCGGAAGTGGCGGGGGCGCTGGAGCGAAGGGCCGTAGCGTCCTCTGCCGAATCGTCCTGCTCACTCATGGCGTGTGCGAATCCTACCCCAACGTCGCAGAATCCGGGAGCCACTGCTCGAGCGGGTGGTGACCACTCGAAACGCGCTTTGCCGCGCACGACGTACGCGAGGTCCAGCCATCGTCCTGAGGATCAGACGGCGGTTCAATCCGTCGCCGGATAGAGCTTCTCGAATTCCGGATCTCCGAGAAGGAGGGCCAGGTTCCGGTCCCGACGTGTCCAGTTCGAGTCGCGGTAACCGGACTCCCATGCCTTTTTGATGGCGATGAGCGCGTCCTTTTTGTTGTTCATCGAGCAGAAGACGCATGCGGTGTTGTAAAGAATCAGCGAATCGTCCGGCCGCAGGATCATCGCGAGGTCGGCCTCTCGCTTTGCGTCGTCGTAGCGCCCGAGGTCCGCGTAGGCGATCGCGAGCAGAACGCGGGCGCGCGCATCCTCCGGATTCTTTCGGAGACTCGTTTCGAAGATCTCGACTTCACGGTGAATGAAGTTGTTCAGCGCTTCTTTCTTTCCGAGGGCGCCGAATGCGTTGTGAATCGGCACGGTGACGTTGTAATTCTCTCCCGCGTGCGCCAGCGCTTCCTCCGTCATGTCGACGACTTCCTGATAGTGGCCTGAGGCGAAAAGGGAGCGTCCCAGCATGTAGTACCCTCCCTCGAGATCAGGTTTCCGCTTCAGCGCGCCGCGGATCTTTTCAGTCGCCTCGTCGTAGCGCCCCTCGACGAAGGACAGCCACGCCTCTGCGGCGTGAATCTCGGGTTCGTTCGAACCTGTGGCAGTGGCCATTCTCGTCGCTGCGATGGCTCGGTCGATCCACTTCTGCTGGCGCTCGAAAAAATAGTAATACTGCGCGCTGACGAGTGACAGTCCGGCATGGGCGAGGGCGAATCCGGGATCGAGCGCCACCGCGTTCTCATACATCTGCAACGCGAACAGGAGGTCCTGCCGGCCCACGCGCCGCGCATAGTCCCGTCCTCGGAGAAAGAGATCGTATGCCTGCAGGTTCTCGGTCGGCTTGGCCGAGAGCGCCTGCTGCTCCTGAGGAGAGAGAGTGATTCGCAGCGCTGCCGCGATCTTCTGCGCAATCTCGTCCTGCACTTCGAAGACATCCTGCATCTCGCGATCGTATCGCTCGGTCCAGAGTGGAAAGTCGGTCGTCGCGTCGACGAGCTGTGCGTTGATCCGCAGCCTGGTGCCGGCACGCCTCAGACTGCCTGAGAGAACGTACGCGGCCCCGAGGTCCTTGCCGATCTGACCCGCCGTGACGGGCTTGTCGCGATAGGCGAGAACCATGGCCCGCGAAAACGTCTTCAGTCCCTTGATCTTCGATAGCTCCGTGGTGATGTCTTCCGTGATTCCGTCGCGCAGGTATTCGTCCTCAGAAACTCCGCTGAGGTTTTCGAAGTACATGACTGCGATCGGCTGCGCATCGGTGGTGGCTCCCGCCGCGGGGCGGCTCCCACTCGACTGCGATGCACGGGGACCGGAATCGAGGTCACGCTGCAGGCGTTTGAGAGCAGTCTTCAGATCGGTTGCCGTCTGATAGCGAAGATCGCGATCCTTCTCGAGCGCCTGGGAAAGGATGCGGTTGAATTCCGGAGGAAGTGCCGGGTTGTGCTGCGTGATCGGAACGGGGTCGCGATTCAGGATCCCATCGAACACGACCGCCGAGGTTTCGCCGGGAAAGGGGAGGGCCCCCGCTACCATCTGATAAAGCACGGTCCCGAGGGAGAAGATATCCGTGCGCGTGTCAGTGACCTGACCTCGGGCCTGTTCGGGCGACATGTAAGACACTGTGCCGAGAGTCGTGCCCGCAGCGGTCAGCTCGTCTTT
>DATKDP010000079.1:0-14450 GCA_035546335.1 Thermoanaerobaculia bacterium
TCCGAGGATCGTTCTCATCGTCTTTCTGGTATTCTTCGCCATGGCCAATCTCCCTTTCTGGGCCCAGAGCCCGTTTTGACTGCAGAGCATAAATGCTACTGCGCTTCGGGGGGTTGGCCTTCTCATCCCATCTGAACGAGGCGGGGGCAGGGTGTGAGTGAATCATCTGCGATCGGCAACTGTCTAAGAACGCAGATCCTTCGCTCACGCCCACCCGTCCGCCTCACTCAGGATGACGGGCGGCACCGTTTCCCCGCTCGGATTGACGGGCGAAGCCCTCCCCGTCAGCGGCACGCCTCGTAGTACACATCTCGAAAACCCCTCGGGGCGCACTTCCCCGCGAGGAGCCGCTCGATTCGCTCGACCCGATCGCGGTTTCTGGCAGCCGCTCTCACCGGATGAAACTGATTCGGTCCGATGATGATCGCCACGAGCTCCAGATACTCCTCGTCCGAAAGAGCGAGCGGCTCCTTGCCGAAATACGCTCGCGATGCGTCGGGGAAGCCGCGAACTTCTCTCCCCTCATCGGATCCGAGATACGCCGTGTTGAGAAAGAGCGCAAGCTGGGTTTTCTTGTCGATCCGGCAATCGAGCCCGATGGCATAGAGGGTCTGAGTCACTTTTGCAGGGCCGGGCTTGAACGAATCGAAGTAGAGGCTCTTGACCAGTCCCTGGGTGATCGTGGTGAAGCCCGATCCCGGCGTTCGCAGATCGACCCCGTGATGCTCGAAGAATCGAGGGTCTTCGACGCGGAGCAGGATCGCGAGTCGCTCCGGGGGAAAATGATCGGGATGGAGGATCTCGCCGCCCGGTATGTGTGCCGCGACGAGCGGCGGTGCGCGTCGATAGCCGCTGTAGATCGTCGCGCCGATCCAGACGATCAGCAGGAGAAAGACGACCGCGGGGACGCCGAGCAACCACCTGCTCTTCTTCGTCACGCGCTCCTCATTCTGATGTCCATGATCATCGTACTCCCTCGGTTCCGCGCGTGATGCGCTCGACGCCGCTGCCATCTGCGTTCATCACGGGGCGACCACGACGGATTGATGTTGAGAAATCGCGGCGTCTGCGCCGCGGCGGAAGCTGCGGACGCGAGCAGCGCGATCCATGGGGCGAGTCGAGATGGGATGCGGATCGTGCACATCATCACCGGCCTCCTATGGCGTTCATTACGCGGGCGGTTTCGCGAACCTGCACTCACACCTCGTTCAGGTTGACGGCAGGAAGTTGTCCTCAGCTCAGCGCCTTCTCGAGCGCGGCCCTGGCCAGGAGGCGAGTCGAGTCGAGTGTCGGAAGTGGAGCATCGCCAGGGCGGACGATGAGCGGGATCTCGGTGCAACCGAGGACTGCCGCGTCGGCGCCGCGCGCCTTGAGCGTCTCCATCACCTCGTTGAAATAGAGACGCGACGACTCGAGGAGGATGCCGTTCACCAGCTCGCGAAAGATGATCGTGTTGATCGACTCCCGCTCGTCCTGTTCCGGAATGATGCTGGCAATGCCCAGCCGCTCGAGGGCGCCCGGATAGACGGGACCTTCCATCAGATACTTCGTTCCCATGATCCCGAGGCGCGTGAATCCATTGCGCGAAGCCTCCTCGGCGACGACCTCTGCGATGTGAAGCCAGGGGATCGGAGAGCGTTCCCTCACGTACTCGAACGCCTGATGAATCGTGTTGTCGGGACAGATGGCGAACGCGGCTCCTGTCTCCGCCACCTTGCGTGCGGATGCGAGCATCAGCTCACCGACGGCGTCCCAGTCGTCCCGTCGAATCGCCTCCATGTGGCGCGCCATCGGGATGGAATGCATCGTGATCTCGGGATGATCGTGCTCTCCTATGCGGCCGATCGCCTCCAGACAGATCGTGCGATAGCAGAGCGCCGCCCCCTCCGCGCTGCAGGCGACGATGCCGATATGGCGAGCCGTCATGGGCCGCTCGTCAGACGCCCTGCTTCCACAGACCGAGGACGCGCCCGTCAGGGTCGGAGAATTTCCAATGAACGACTGGACGGCCCATCTGCTTCTCCTTTCGATTCAGGGATCGACCGCGATTCTCTCATGCAGGGACGACGGCGGGCCGGAGCGCCCGAAAAATCTCACCGAATGTTCACCGGATCTCCTGTATCAGTGACAGGCTCATTCGCTGCAGTGTTTTGGAGCGATTCCCGGCATACAAATCGCTATCTGAGAGAGACTCGAGGAGTAACTTCGGGAGGACAAGCATCACCCGATCGGCGTATGATTGGAGTGGCGACGATGCGAACGATCAACACGGCAGTCGAAGAGGATCTCGAGCGGACGGGCCGGCGGGGAGTCGGGCTCGATCGCCTCGCGGCGCATTCCGAAGAGATCGACGGCGTCTGGAAATCGGCGCTGCAATGGGGTGACCGCGTGGTCATCGTCACGCTGAACTCCGTCTATACGCTGCATGTCGTCGATGACGACCGGTTCATCGTGTCGGGCGGATGGTTCGACCGGCGTGAGGCGAGCCCCGCGATGGTGAAGGTCACCGGCTGCAATTGGGGGGGAACGGCGATCAACCGGCGACTCGTCGCCGCCGCGGGACTCTACCTCGAGTTCGCGAACGGCGTCGTGACGACGCAGATCCAGCGGGTCGTCCACTTCCGCTGTGACTCATCCGCCGCGAACTGATTCTTCCTGAGCAGAGCCTCTCCGGGCCGGCTCCACACACAACCACCCCCTCCTCACTGCCAGCGCCGTCATCCTGAGCGAGGAGGCGGGGGCGGGTGTGAGCGAAGGATCTGCGCTCTTACACGCCAGCGTCGTCCGTCCTGAACAAAGGCGCGCCGTCATCCTGAGCGAGGAGGCGAGGGCGGGTGTGAGCGAAGGATCTGCGTTCTTACCCACTTGCCGATCGCAGATTCTTCGCGGCACACCCGACCCCCACGCTCGCTCAGGATGGCGAGAAACTTCCTCACCGCCCGTCGCGATGGCGACGATCCATCAGCGTCAGCCGACGCGGATGTTGTTGATGACGGCGGTGACTCCGCTCACGCTTCGCGCGAGCTCGCCGATCTTCGTCCGCCTCGTCGAGTTGTCGACGGTTCCGCTGAGCGTGACGACTCCATTCCGGTCCACATCGATGCCGAGCGAGAACGTTTCGGTCGGATACTGCGCGAGGATCTGAGCCCGAATCGACGCTTCGATTGCTTCGGGATCGATTTCGTCCGGCGTCCCCTTGCTCAACGAGCGGCAACTGACCACCGAGAAAACCAACAGCAACATCAGTGCAATGCTTGATACTCGACGCATTTTCGTCATACCTCCGGGCGGTTGCAGAGCAAAGGATGTACCGGGTCGTGTGTTGCTCGAGGCTCGAGGCTCGAGGCTCGGGGCTCGGGGCTCGGGGCTCGAGGCTCGGGGTCACCCCTCTCAAATGCGGTTCACCCTTTGCACTTTGTCTGAATCGCGAGGCAGGCGAGGCGAGCTCATCGTCTTGCCCGCGTCTCCCCGCATTGCGGGTCTCGATGGAGGTGATTCGATGAAGAATGTGATTCCGGTGCTGTTGGTCGTGCTCCTGGCGACCGGCAGCGCCTTTGCTCTCCAGACGGAAGAGCTCGTAGCGCTGGCGCTCATGCCCCTCGCCGTCGCCGCTGTTGCCGATGTGCCGGGCGTCGAGCAACACCAGCTGGTCGATGTCGTGACGGCGATGAATCAGGCGCGGGTCCCTGCACCGCAGTTCGTGGAGGTCGTTCGCTACACGCCGGTCGTCCTGGTCGATCGCGCCGCCGCACCGACGTTCGTCACCTTCGTGACGACCCAGGTGGATCGCGGAGTCATCGGCATTCCGCTTGCGACGGTCATGGAGGATCGGCTCAGGACGTTCGGCGCGGAGACGATCAGTGTTGCTGCTCCCCCATCCTTCGTCGTCGTCGAGCGGGAGCTCATTCCCGCCGTCGTCGTCACCCGCGTGGAGCAGGCGCAGGTTCGTCCGCTCTCGCTCGTGGCGATGCCGCTGGCAGTCGCGGCGGTCGCCGATCTGCTCGGAGCTCCGTCGAACGATCTGATGACGCTCGTGACGGCGCTGAATCGCGCCAGCATTCCGCCGCAGCACTTCGTCGAGATCGTCCGCTATGCGCCGGTCGTTCTCGTCGAGCCGACGGCGCCCATGTTCGTCGAGTTCGTCGTGGCACAGGCCGACCGCGGGGTCACCGGCACGACGTTCGCTCTTGCGGTGGCCGACCGCCTGAGGACGATGGGGATCGAGGAGATCGACGTCACCGCTCCTCGACTGGTTCTGCGCGAGCCGCAGCTGATTCCTCAAACCGTCGTGCAGCGTGTGGCCGTGGTTCGCGGTCATCCGCACGGCGGGCCTCCAGGTCAGCTCAAGAAAGACGCCGGTGTTCAGACCGGAGCGGAGATCGTGCATGGGACGCATTCCGGACGGCAGGCGAGTCGCGGGGGACCTGAGATTCGACGCGAAGTCGTCGCTCCGCCGCGCGAGGCGCCGCCCGCCGCATCAGGGAAGCGTCAGGGTCGGAACGAAGAGAAAGCGGGGAGGAGTGGGCTGGATGACGGAGATTCCGGAAAAGGAAAAGGCAGAGGGAAAGGGAAAGGAAAGAAACCATGATGAGACGTACTTTCATTGCATTGATGATCGCCTCGGTTGCGCTGCTCGGCGCATGCCGCGAAACAGAAACCGCGTCGACGATTCCTCCGGATGAAACGGTGCAGGCGGCCGTAGAGCTGTCGCCCGAGCAACTGGGAGAGCTCGGCGCGAAGATCGAGCAGGAGCCCGATCGGGCGAGCGAGCTGCTTGCGGAGCGCGGCCTGAACGAAGAGAGCTTCGAGACGGCGATCCGCAAGATCACCGAAGATCCGGAGGCATCGAAGCGCTACGCGGAAGCCTACGAAAAAGCGAAGGCGTAGGAGAGTCATCGAGCTGCGCGGTGAATTCGGCAGACGCTCCGATCGGTTGATGTAAAAGCGGCGCTTCCGCACCGCAATCGATGCATCCTGAAAGGATGCCTGGACCACAGCCGGTGGTGAGCGCGAAGCGCCACCACCGGTTTGCGTTGGCCGGCCTTTGTCGCGGATGCGGCGCGCGGCTCAGGCGATCTTGCGATGGTATCCGCAGCATCCGCGACAAGTTCCGTCTGTAGCAGATCCACATGCCTGCGTTTCGCCGGGGCCGGACGAAGCTGTTCGCCTTCCGACAGTCGAGCGAGCCTGATGCGGCATCTCGGGGCTCACTGCTTCGTCCCTAAGAGAGCCGGAGGGGCGGGCGGGAAGTGGCCGGCCTTTGTCGCGGATGCGGCGCAAGGCTCAGGCGATCTTGCGATGGTCATCCGCAGCGCCCACGACAAATTCGGTCTGTAGCAGATCAGCCGGAAACGAGAAGCGTCCCTGCCAATCGCACGGCAACCACGAGCAGAGCGATCATCAGAAAATTCACCCAGAGGCCTGCCGTCGCCATCTGGCGGATCGTCATCCGTCCGCTGCCGTAGACCACGGCATTGGGCGGCGTGGCGACGGGAAGCATGAACGCGCAGCTCGCGGCGAGGGCGACGGGCAAGGCAAAAGTCAGCGGATCCTGTCCGAAGCCCGCGGCTGCCGCAGCCACGATCGGCACGAGCGCGGCGGCGGTCGCCGTGTTGCTCGTCAGCTCGGTGAGGAAGACGACGACGGCGGTGACTACGATCAGCGCCACGAGCGGAGGAACAGTTCGCAGTCCGCTCATTCCTCCACCGATCGCGCCGGCCAGACCCGTCTCCTGAATCGCCGCGGCGAGCGAGAGTCCGCCGCCGAAGAGGATCAGCACGGACCAGGGAAGCGATTCCGCATCCTTCCATTCGAGGGCGACGTCACGCGGGCGCCATCGCACCGGAACGATGAAGAGAAGAAGAGCGCCGGCGATCGCGATTCCGGCGTCGCTGAGACCGGGGAGCGACCGCTCGAGAATCGGACGCGTGATCCAGGCCATCGCCACGACGAGCGTGATTCCTCCGACGATCTTCTCCGCACTCGACAGCCGGCCGAGCTTTTCGATCTCATCACGGATCATCGCGGCTCCCCCGGCGAGCTCGCCGGGTCGTTGCGGATGGAGAACGTTGACGAGAAGAAGCCAGACGAGCGGCAGCGAGATCGCGACCAGCGGAACACCGAGGAGCATCCAGCGGCCGAATCCGATCTCGACATGCCACGTCTCCGACATGTAGCCGGCCAGCAGCGCGTTCGGCGGCGTGCCGATCAGCGTTCCCATGCCGCCGATGTTCGCGGCATAGGCGATTCCGAGAAGCGAGGCGACCGCGAGCTGCGGATCGGGAGCGTCTCTCTCGGCGATCGCGATCACCGAGAGCGCCATCGGAAGCATCATGACCACGGTCGCCGTATTGCTGACCCACATGCTGAGCAGCGCCGTCGCCAGCATGAAGCCGCCGATGATGCGCGAGCGCTTCGTTCCGACCGCCCCCACCACCGTCAGCGCAATGCGCCGGTGAAGTCCGCATCGCTCGAGAGCGCGCGCGATCACGAAGCCGCCGAGAAAGAGAAAGATCACCGGATTGGCGTACGGCGATGCCGCGTTGCCGATCGTCGCAACGCCGAGGAGTGGAAACAGAGCGAGCGGCAACAGCGCCGTGGCGGGGATCGGAATCGCCTCGGTGATCCACCACGTCGCCATCAGCACCATGCAGGCCGCAGTGCGCCACGCCTGGAGCGGGAGTCCCGCCGGCGCATCGGCGAGGAGCATGGCTGTGAACAGCACGAGGCCTGTTGCCAGCCCGGCCCATCCCGCGCCGGAGGTTTGCTGATCGTCGATCGGTTGCATCGTCGTCGGAGGATACTGGAGGGGAGAGGCTGGAGGCTAGAGGCTCGGAATTCGGGGCTCGAGGCGAGAGGCGAGGGAGGAGAGGCCATTTGTTCTTGCCGCCGGACGGCAAGAACAGCTGAAACCTGAAACCTGAAAAGGGAAGGGTTGATTAGTTTTGGTAACTCGCTTTCAGTGCCGTAACTTTTGCCGCTGTGCGACATCATCGAACATTGAGAGGTTTGACTCGCTTTTGATGCAGCCTGACTTTTTCAGGTTTCAGGTTTCAGGTTTCAGGTTTTCTTCTCCGCCCGCGAAGCTCTTGACCTGCTAGCCTCCAGCCTCTAGCCTCTAGCCTCTAGCCGACCTTCAGCCCTGACAACTCACGCCAGCAGCCGGTATGCCGTGGCGGCGAGGAGCGCCGAGGCGGGGAGTGTCACGATCCAGGCGAGCATCATCTCGGCGACCGTTTTCCAGCGAACGTCGCGGCCGCGGCGTGAGACGCCGATGCCGATGATTGCGCCGGAGGACACGTGGGTCGTCGAGACCGGAAGAGCGAGAAACGACGCGAGACCGACGAGCGAGGAGGTGACGAGATTCGCGGCGAGTCCGTCCGATGGCGCGATCGGTGTGATCCTTTCCGCCAGCGTCCTCGTCACGCGGAATCCACCCAGCAGGCTGCCGGCTCCCATCGACACGGCAACCAGCAGCAGTGTGGACATCGCGGACCAGCCGAGAAGCGCAGCGCCACCAATCCCCAGAGCCATCACCTTCGGGGCGTCGTTCATCCCTCGGAAAAAGCTCGTCGCGCCCACGGAGATCCAGTGCAGCGAATCGACGACTCCCGCGCGCGCGACCGGCCGTGTGCACGAGGCGTCGGTTCCGACGTCGACCGCAGGCATCGGCTGACTGAACGACATTCCCACGGCCGGGACAGCCGCCAAATCGGTTCTTTCGAGACAGACGCAGTAGTGGTCGAATCGGCCTGCGAGGCTGCGGATACGAGGCAGGACGAGCATCAGAAGCGCGAGGGCCAGCAAGGGAGAGGCCGCGAGTGGAATCACGATCTTCATCGCAAGGGCACTCCAGACGATGCCGGACGAAGCGATGAAGGCAGACCCGATCAGTGCACCCGCGAGGGAATGCGTCGTGGAGACGGGCATTCCCGTGAGTGTCGCGATGCCCAGCCAGGCGACCGCTCCAAGTGCGATCGAGAGAAGAAATCGGGGGTCGGAGATCGGATCGAGCAGGATCCCCGTCCCAGTGAACGTCGCCAGAAGTGCCCGCGAGACGACTGCGGCGGCCAGTGCGCCGAGCAGTGTACAGAGAGAGCCCCAGACCACCGCGCGCCGGTAGCTCGACACGCCGGAGCCGACGAGCGTCGCGATTCCCCTCGACACGTCGTTCGCACCGTTTGCGAAGGCGAGCGCCAGCATCATGAAAAGGAGCGCGAAGATCATCAGCAGCAGCCTTCGGGGCCGCAGCAGGCGTAGCCCGACCGCTCCTCTCCCGGTTCGAGGATCGCGAACATGCCGCGATACGGAAGGTTCGAGAGTTTCGCCACCGTGTCGGTACAGATCTCGTACGGCTCGGCGCGCGGAAACATGTGACCTTCCTCGTCGATGAACGCCTTCGCCGGCCCGAGGTAGACGGTGCGATGACCCTTGAAGACGCAGCCTGCGGTCTTCTCGAATTTCCTGCCGCGCACCGTGACCGAAAAGAAGGGGTGGCCTTCGACGTCCTTCCAGTATGTTCTGCTCAGAACCTCGAGGCCGTAAAACCCGGCGCGCTCGAGGCCGGCGAGAAACTCCTCCTGGGTCAAAGCACCGACGAGGCATTCACCCCACAGTTGCGGGTTGACTTTCAGGTGCGGCGGCACCGCTCCCTCGCGGACGATGTCGGAGACGAGAATGCGGCCATGATCCTTCAGTATCCGCCACATCTCCGCGAAAACGCGCGGCTTGTCGGGAGAGAGATTGATCACGCAGTTCGACGTGACGAGGTCGACGCTCTTCGACTCGACGGGCACCTCTTCCAGAAAGCCTTCGCGAAACTCGACCACGTCGAACCCGAGCGCGGCGGCGACGCGGGGCTGGTTTTCCCGGGCCACGGCGAGCATTCGATCGGTCATGTCGATGCCGATCGCCTTCCCCTTCGGTCCCACCAGCTTCGCCGCGATGAAAACGTCGATCCCCGCACCGGAACCGAGATCGACGACGACTTCGCCTTCCTCGATTCCGGCCGTGGCCATCGGCGATCCGCAGCCGTAGAAGCGGTCGATGACATCCTGCGGAATGTGGCTTACGGCGCCGTCGTCGTACTTCGCAGGACAGCAGAGCTCTGCCAGCGGTGTCTCCGCGGCATCGCCATAGAACTGCCGCACCGAAGCGCGCGGCTTGTCGACGTCGAACGAGAGGACGCAGTTCGAGTGGAGAGTGAGCACCGGCTGCTCGGCGAGCGCGCCGTCGGCGGTCCCGCAGGCGATCGCTCCTTCGCCCATCGCGTGCAGCAGCAGCGGTGGATCGTAGCCGGAGCGCGTATTTCGTCGCGCCTCTTTCTCTCGGCCCAGCTCGCGCATGACGTGCCTCGTCAGCTCGACGCTGATCGGGTAGTAGGGATCGATCCCGAGAAAGTCTCCGGAAAAACACCAGGCGTGCTCGAGGTCGCCACCGCCGGTGAGAAAGCGGAATGGATCACCGGCGACCGAGGCGTTCCGGATCAGGCTCGCTTCGCGGAGCCGCCTGACGATCGGTGAGCCGGCGAGAACGTCGGCGAGCGGCCCGCTCCTGACGTCTCCACAGACCAGCGCGCGCTCATTGGCGAGGGCGGCCGAGGGATAGACGGTGCCGTCGGCGTAGACGCAGATCGAATCCCAGCCGGCGTTTCCGAGGTCGTATTTGATTCCGGGAACGCCGTTGACTCGGCGCCTCACTGCATCGAGGTTGTCGAGCACGATCCCTTCAGCTGCGGCCGACTCGATCGTCTTCATCACGGCGTCGAGCAGAACGAGATTGTCCGGGAAGAAGCCGTTGGCCGCTTCCGCGGCACGACCACGGCGGTGGCTCCACATCAGGTGCTGCGAACGGGCACCGACCCGGCGGACGATGGGCGGGATCTCGGGAAGCTCCTCGAGATTCGATTCGGTCGTCACCGTCGTGAGCGACACATCGAATCCGAGATCGGACAAGAGCCGGGCGCCATCGAGCGCCCGCACGAACGTGCCGGCTCCGCGGATGGGATCGTTCGTTTCGGGGCGCGCTCCGTCGATCGATACCTGGAGCCTGACGTTGTCGCGCGAGAGCGTTTCGAGCTGCTGGCGCACGCGCCCGGCGAAGAGCGTCGCGTTCGTCAGCACGATGAGCTCGCATCCATGGGTTTCGGTGATGTGGCTCGCGAGATCGAAGAAGTCGCGTCGAAGGAACGGCTCTCCGCCAGTGATGAAGACCCGCTCAGTCCCGAGCGCGACCGCCTGATCGATCGTGGCGATGAGATCTGCGGTCGGCATCCCTCCTATGCCGTCGGGCCCGGAGGAGACGAGGCAATGCGTGCAGGTGAGGTTGCATGCGTTGTTGATCTGCAGCCAGAGCTCGCGAAGCCCGTTCGGCTGAATCGAGGCCGCGCGCCCTTTGTACGATTCGCGCCGTACCGGCGCGTCGAAAAGAAACGAGGCGCGGTTCAGTGCTGCGAGAAAGTCATGGACGTGCGCCCACGCTTTTCCTGCCTCGAGCTGCTGGCCGGCCGCATAGCGGGCTACGAGACCGCCGAAGGTGATCGTGCCTTCCTCGATCGCTTCCAGGAGCGCAGCGCCTCGTGAGTCGACTGCGATCCAGTTCGGCGCTTCGGAATCGATCGCATAGGTGATTCCTTCGTCTTCGAAGCGATGGAGCTCGGGAAGATGGAGCGGTGTCCGCTCCGCCAGCGTCAGCATCGTGAGCCTCCTGGGTGATTTGTCGATCGACGTTCAGAACGACCGATGATGAAGAGGAGGGGCTCGGAGCGAAACCGACGACGGCGCCGCGATCGCGTGCTCACGGAAGGAATCGGGATGTGGTGTGAATCGGGAGAGGAGCAGCGACGACAGTCTCGCCACGATCGACGAGAAGGGCGACGCAGTCCGTCGCAGCGGAAGAAGGCGCGCGGCATCGGCGCGCTCGTCGATGTCGTCGATCACCGGCAGGATTTCCAGGAGCATCCGCGCGGCGGCAGCGTGCTCGGCGAGCGTCGCGGCGACTCGCTCCGGCTCCTCGAGAATCCTCGGCCATTCGAGCTCGGGAGTACGGTTGAATCCCGCCAGATAGAAGCCGCCGTCCCCGGAGGGACCGATGACGGCTCGCGGTCCGGCCGAACGAAGGCGATCGAGAGCGTCGGCAACGACCTCGCGGGAGAGTGTGGGGACGTCGCCGGCGAGAATCACGACCCGGCTGTATCCGGAGTCGAAGCATGAACGGATCGCCAGGTCGATCTGCTCGGCAAGCGTGCGGGTCGTTCGTTCGACGAAGGCTCCCGGGCCTGTCAGCACGAGCTCGTCTCCGCGACGGGATGCCGTGACGAGGTCGACATCGGGCAGGGAGGCGACGATCGCCCTCAGTTCGCGGTGCAGGGTTCCGAGGAAGCGAGGCGGCAGGTTCTTCTGCCGCTCCTCGCGTCTCGGGTCGCCGCAGAAGAGAACGACTGCCGATCGGTTGCCGTGGCCGTCCATTGTTCGTCCTGACGAATGAGAAGGCCGGCTGATTGCACGAGCCGGCGCCCGGATCCCGTCGCGCTCCATCGTCGCACCGGCGCGACGGGATGTCGATGCCTCCCGGGCATCGTAACGAGGTTGTTGCAAATTACTAAGCTGGAGAGCGACGTGCTCGCGGATGCACAGCATCAGAGCGCCGGTGTCAGCAAGGGCTCGAGCGCGCATCGGATTGAGGTCAGGCCGCTTCGGATTGCTCAGTTCGATCTCTGTGCGAACGCATGGCCCATGGAGAACAGTGTACTCGCCAGACGGTCACGCAGGCATCCGGATGAAGCTGGTCTGTTCTACAGTATCAAATACTGGTATAGTCAGCCAGCATGGGGCGCCGGAAATTGCGAAAAATCACGGTGGAAGTGCCCGAGGATCTCCTGCAGCGTGCGAGGTCGGAAGGCGAAGGTGTGACGGACGTTGTGCGGAGGGCGTTGGAGCTGCGCGCAAATCAGCAGGCCTGGAGACGACTGGAGCAGTGGGCAGGGAAGGTGACGTGGTCGACGAGCCTCGAGGAGCTGCGAGAAGATTGATCGCGATCGATACGAGCTCACTGCGGCGATTCCTTTCCGGCGAAAAAGGCCGTGATGTCGATCTCGTGCGGGGGGCTTTGGCCGACGGACGAGCCTTTCTGCCGCCGGTCGTGTTGTGTGAGGCTCTCAGCGATCCTGCGTTGCCAAGCGATCTGTTGAACGACCTGGGGAGCCTGCCGCTGCTCGAGCTCCACGAGCGCTTCTGGTTGCGCGCCGGCATGCTGCGTGCGCGAGTAATCAAGGCCGGCCACAAGGCAAAACTGGCGGACACGCTGATCGCCCAGAGTTGTATCGACCACCAGATCCAATTGATCACGAACGATCGCGATTTCCGCCACTTCGCTCGGTACGGTCTGAAGCTGGCCTGAGCTGATCGATACCGTCTCCAGGCGGAGTAGAATCATCCCGCATGACGACGGCTCGAACGTTGCTTTTTGCGTTCCTCGTTCTCGCGACCGCTGCGATCCATGGGCAGGCGACCGCACCCGCAGCCCCTCTGCCGCCCCCTCTGCCGTGGGACGGGAAGAGCCGGGAGCTGATCGCCAAACCGGGCGACCGCTGGATCACTCCCGCCGAACAGAGGGGATTTCGATTCTCCCCTTCGTACGACGAGACGGTCGCCTGGCTGAAACGACTGACCGCAGCGTCCCCCGATCTGCGAATGATCTCGATCGGGAAGAGTCACGAAGGTCGCGACATCTGGATGGTGATCGCGTCGCGCGATCGAGCGTTTACTCCGGAGGCGATGCGACAGAGCAGAAAACCCCTGCTTCTCGCCCAGGCGGGGATTCACGGAGGAGAGATCGACGGCAAGGATGCGGGGATGATGCTGCTGCGCGACATGACGGTTCGCGGAGCTGCACGGGCCCTGCTCGACAGGGCGAGCTTTCTCTTCGTTCCGATCTTCAACGTGGACGGCCACGAGCGCGCGACTCCGTTCGGGCGAATCAACCAGCGCGGACCCGAGATCGTCGGATGGCGGACGAACGCCAGAAACCTCAATCTGAACCGCGACTACACGAAGCTCGACAGCGACGAGATGCGGGCCATGATCGCCGCCATTCGCCAGTGGAATCCGGATCTCTATGTCGACCTCCACGTGACCGACGGAGCGGATTACCAATACGACATCACCTACGGATGGAACGACACGACGAACTACTCTCCCTGGATCGTGCGTTGGCTGGCGATGAGTCTCGAGCCTGCCTTGACCTCCGATCTTCGGGCAATGGGTCACATCCCCGGACCGTTCGTCTTCGCCGTGAACTGGGAAGACCTTCAGGGTGGCATCGAGCTGGGCTATTCGCCGCCTCGTTTCTCGACCGGGTATGGAGATCTCCGGCATCTTCCGACGGTGCTCGTGGAGAACCATTCGCTCAAGCCGTACCAGCAGCGGGTTCTCGGTACGCGCGTCCTCCTCGAGAGCATGCTCGCCACGCTCGGGAAAGCCGGCACATCCCTCCGTGTCGCCGTCGCCGAGGATTCGCGCCGGCGTCTCGATCCCGTGCCGCTCGAATGGGGATTTCCCGAGCCCGGGGCGGTGCCCGAGGAGATTCTCGACCTTCCGGGCGTGGAGTCTCGAACGACGTTGTCTCCGATTTCAGGCTCGATCCGCACCGAGTGGCTGGGAACCCCCGCAAAGGTCGAGGTTCCGGTGCTTCGCAAAACGCGCGTCGTCGCATCTGCGGCACGTCCGAAGGCCTATTGGATTCCGGCGGCGTGGGGGGACATCGCGGCACGTCTCGAGATGCACGGCATCGCCATGACTCGCATCGGAGAGCCGCGCGAGATCGACGTCGAAGTCTATCGGCTTCGGGATCCGAAGCTGGCTGCCACACCTTCCGAAGGGCGAGTGCGACTCACGAGCGGCCTGACCGTCGAGCGCAGAACGGAACGTCTCAATGCGGGGTCCTGGCGCGTCTCGACGGATCAACCGCTCGGCGATCTCGCTGCGATTCTGCTCGAGCCGGCATCGCCCGACTCGTTCCTGCAGTGGGGCTTCTTTCAGGAGATCCTCGAGCGGACTGAATATGTCGAGAACTATGTGCTCGAGCCGCTGGCCGAGACGATGATGGCGGCAGATCCCGAGCTCGCCGCGGAATTCACCACGCGCGTCGCGAAGGACGCCGCATTCCGCTCGAGTGCGGAACAACGGCTGAGGTTCTTCTACGAGCGAACACCCTACTATGACGAGCGCTGGCTGCTCTACCCCATTGCGCGGGAGAGGTGAATTGAAGAGTGAAGAGTGAAGAGTGAAGAGTGAAGAAAAAACAAATGGCAAATAGCAGATCAGTGCTGTCCAAATTAGCCCGGACTCAGGGGAGCAGCCCTGGGGTTTTCAGGGGTTTCGGTGTTGATCTGGTCGTTTTCAGGATGCGGCCTCCCATTTCTGCTGTCTCAATTGGCTAAGAAAAACTGAGCT
>DATKDP010000080.1:0-42676 GCA_035546335.1 Thermoanaerobaculia bacterium
CTCTCGCGAATGTCTGCAGCTGCTTTCGTTCGTCCGCGTTCAACACGACGGTAGGTGCCACTCTCATCGACTGGTTCCTCCACACTACCAGAACCAGCGATGGACAATATAAATTGCTCTATTTCTGAGACACTACACTAGAGGCTGGAGGCGAGAGGCTCGAGGCTCGAGGCTGGAGGCTGGAGGCTGGAGGCTAGAGGCTAGAGGCTGGCATGAGAGACGAGGGTCGAGATTACAGATTGCAGATTGCAGATTGCAGATTGCAGATTGCAAAAGTGGTGTTGGACTAGCTGCTCGCCTCTCGTCTCTCGTCTCTCGCCTCTCATCTCCAGCCTCTAGCCTCCAGCCTCTAGCCTCTAGCCTCTAGCCTCTGCTCGGGCGGGCGCGGGACGCCAGCCTCTGCTCAGTCTGAGCGCGAGAAACGCCGCAGCGGCGGCGCCTATGAGCACAACGCGATGCGTGTGAGCCCAGGCTCCGAGGCGGCTGGCGCGCACATCGACCGCGTCTGCGATCTCCGTTACCAGATCGACTGTCGACGGCTGAATGCCGAACGAGTGAAGCATGCGTCGAAGTGGAGCGACCGCGCGCTCGGCATGCGGCGTCGCCGTCGGTGCATGATAGGGATGAAACTGAGCCGTTGGATGTTGCTCGTCGACCATCGGTTTGCCTTTCCTTCGCCTCGAACTACGGTGCGAGCCGGATGCCAGTTCGTTACCGCCTTCCTTCGAACGATCCGATCACATACAATCGATTCCCAAGCGGAAAGAGAGAGACCATGACGGACAATCGCCGTTCCAATGCCGAGAGGAAGGGATTCTGGGACGGCGGCCAGAAGGGACATGGCAGCAGCCGGGAGTCGGGTGGTAAGAAGAGTGGCTATCCCGGCCGGAGGGAGCCGAAGATCATCGGAATCCGGACCGACCTCGACCGCCCCGCAACGAATCGTCAGCCGGCCGCTCCCGATTCCGGCAGCCACCCCGAAGCATGAGACCGCTTTCCCCCATGCTGCACAGGACTGAAGGATGACCGAAGTCGCCAGGGGTGATCCCGGACAAGGCAGCTACCTTCCTGCCGTTGCAATGGGAGATCGCGATGCCTTCGAGCGGCTCTACGATCGTTACGCACCGGCAATCTATGCATTTCTTGTTCGCATTCTCGGCGATACTGCGGACGCCCAGGAGGTGCTTCAGGAGACGTTTGTTCAGATATGGGGTCGCGCCGCGAGTTACGACTCGGCGCGGGGCAGCGAGATCGCCTGGCTCGTCTCAATCAGCAGAAGCCGTGCGATCGATCGACTCCGATCGCGAAGAACACGCGAAGCGCGGGAAAACGAGGCTGCAAAAGAGATCTCGAACCGCGACTCGTACGTAGTTCGATTGAACGCCGCCGACGCGGCGGTCGTTTCCCAGGAGCGGGAAGCGGTGCGGCAAGCCCTCGGGACGATCCCGGAGAACCAACGGGTGGCCCTCGAGCTGTCGTATTTCGAGGGCCTTTCCCAATCGGAGATCGCCGTGAGGCTCGACGAGCCCCTCGGAACGATCAAGACGAGAATGCAGCTCGGTATGAAGAAACTGAAAGAACGACTCGAATCGACACGCGGACTGCGATGACACACGAAGAATTCGACGACCTCGCAGCACTCGACGCCGTCGGCGCTGCGACCGAAGAGGAGCGCGACGAGCTGCAACGCCACCGCAGCGGCTGCGACCTCTGTCGCGAGAGCGAACGCGGTTATCATGATGCCGCGTCGATGCTCGCACTCTCCCTGGAGCCCGTCGCACCACCGGAGGAGATCAAGGAGTCGATCATCCGCAACATCGAGACCATGGAAGCGACCGGCGAAGACCTCGACGAAGAAGACGCCCCTGAACGGACGGGGTTCTCGCGGTGGTGGCTCGCTGCGGCCGCCGTTTATTTCGTCGCTCTGTTCGCCTGGAGCGAGCTGCGCGTCCAGGCACACCGCGAACATCTGCTCGCGCTGGAAGCGACCGCGCAGCGGTTGACCGAAGAAAACCAGCGCCTCCAGAGGTCCACCGAGGCTCTGCGGACGCAGATCGCATCGATCGCTGGCCCCCAAACCTCGATGATCGCTCTGGCAGGGCGGGAGCTCGCTCCCTCGGCGTCGGGGCGTGTCTTTCTCGATGCCGGATCGCGCCGCGCTTTCGTCTTCTTTCACGATCTTCCTCCGAATGCGCAGGACCGGAGCTATCAGCTCTGGATCATTCCGAAGGAGCCGGCTTCACCGATGAGCGCCGGCGTATTCGATCCCGGCCAGGACGGGAGAGCGACGCTCGTCGTCGAGAACCTTCCTGCGGCCACCGAGATCCAGGGCCTCGCTGTGACGGTCGAGCCGAAGGGAGGAGTTTCTGCTCCTTCCGGAGCGATGATTCTGAGCAGCTCGTAGGAAAAGCCGCGCTGGAAACTACTTTCGATCCGCGCCGAGGGACGAGGCGACGGCGCAAAGGAAGGCGCCGACCCCGAGGGCCGTGCGCAGCGCCTGGGCGCGCGCCCAGTGCCTGGTCAGAGACGTCGATTCGACATTGGGATAGTCAGCTGGTGCGCGCAGCTCGAGCCGTTTGTTGATCGGAACCGTGACCAGAACCGTCAGAGCGAGAACACCGGTCAGTCCCACAGTCGAGAGCACGTCGAAGGTTCTCCTCGCGCGCGATTGACGCTTGCTGCCCACCGCGAGGGTCATCGCCGACACGAGCGCAATCGGACCGATGGCGTTGTAATAGGAGGCAGCTTCGTCATGCCCGGCCGCACTCTCGGAACGCCGCGGTCTCTCGGCTTCCCATCCCGGCACCAGGGCGGTCCTTCCGAAGCCGAGCGACCCGGCGAGGAGTCCGGATGTCGCCAGGTTGACGAACCTGAGAAGGGATTCCACCGTTCGATTCATGCATCTCTCCTCTCGCGCCCGCTCGATCTGAAGCAGGATGGACACGATTCCCTACGGCCGCACATTCTCGACCTGCCGTATTCGCTCCACGATATCGCGGTAATTCGTGTTGATGCCGTAGACTTCGAGAAACGACTTGTGAGCGCTGGTCGTGTCGCCGATCTCCATGTACGTCGACCCGAGATCGTAGAGCAGCCCCATATGCTCCTCTTCGCTGATCTCCGGCGTCTCGAGACCCTTGCGATACCACTTGATCGCGAGCTGTGGCATCCCCTTCTCGAGAAAACAGAGTCCGAGCATCGAACAGCACTCGATAGTCCGCTTCGGATCCTTCGAGGCGAGCTGAAACTCGCCGATCGCCTCGTCGATCAGGCCCATCTCCTTGTAAGCGATCCCGAGATTGTAGTGCGTATCGTAATCCTCGCTGTCGAGCTGCTGCTCGACTCCCTTCTTGAATTCACGGAAGATCTGTTCGAGCGACTGCTCTTCTTCCGAAAGGGAAAGGACCTGCTGCTCCTCTTCTTCGAGCTCCTCCTCGAGCTCCGCCGCCAGGTCGAAAAAATCGTCCTCGTCGGCGAACAGATTGCCCTCGTCCGTTGCAGGCGCGCGAGTCGCCGCTCCGGGTGCGGGAGCCGGGGCAGCCGCAATCATTTCCTCGTCGTCGTCGGGAATCGCTGCGAGGAGCTCATTCTCGATGTCCGCCGCGGAGAACGCCGACTGTGAAGGGGGCTCTGCGTCACGTGCACCCGGCGCCGGCTGTTCTTCGAAAGCCGGCGCGGCCGGGGCAATCTCCTCTGCGATCAGTGCGTCGATGTCGAGCTCGGCTGAGGGTTGTGTCGAGGCGCCGAGATCCGCCGAAGACGGCTCGAAATCGAATGTGAGCGGTGGAGGGGTTGCGCCCTCGGCCTCAGCGGCTCCGGAAGCGTCGCTCGGCAGCGTGCGAGCTTCGACGAGATCGAGTCGTTCGACGAGATCGCGATTCGAAGGATAGCGCGCGATGAGCTCGCCGATTCGCTTTCGGGCTTCGTCGTAGAGATCCTGCTCGATGTAGAAATCGATCTCACCGAGCTCCTCGACGGCAGGCGCCTCCGTCAAGAACGCATCCCAGTCCGCAGGCTGGCGCTCCGCCTCGTTGCCGTAGAACGGCTCTGCTTCGGCCGCCACTTCCTGCATTTCGTCGATCTCCTCGATCTCCTCCACTGATTGTTCGATTGACTGTTCGATCTGCGGCGGACGGACCACCGGAATGTCTTCGAACGGGATGGCATCGAGATCGAATTCGATCTCCATGTCGTCAGCGGCAGGGGCCGGCTCGGCCGCAACTGCATCGGGCTGGAATTCTCTCGCAGCCTGCGGTGCTTCGACGGGGCCGGGGGCAAACGCCGGGGGTTGATCGGCTTCGACTTCGAAACCGCGCTCGATGACGGATTGCTGGATCGTGTCCGCCGCTTCCTGCTCGTCTTTCTGCCTCAGCCCGGAGATGTACGCGCGCGCCGTCCTCGCGACTCCTTCGGAATCGCCTTCGTCCATCTGAATGCGGAGAAGTCGCTCGAGGGCTCCGGCGTGACGCGGCGATCGCTCGAGAATCATCTGAAGATGCTCGATGGCCCGATCGGTGAGCCCATACTTGGCGAAGACGTCGGCTTCGGTCATATGCTCGGTGATGAAATCGATGTCATCGACCTCGTCCGTCTGGATATCGAACCGTTCCGGCGCGGAGGGAGCTGCGGTTCGAGAAGGCGTCTCCGCATGCTGCTGAGCACCGAAGTCGATCTCGACTTCGGGAACGTCGATCTCGCCGAACGCGCGGCGCTCGCTCTCGGATGGTGTGAACGAGAGCGTCGAGGCTTCGTCGAAGGAAGGGATCTCGGGCGGGGCGGCAGGAGGCGCGGACGGGGGGGACGCGCCCGGACGACCGGCCTGCTGCTGGACGAAGGCGAGCTTGTCGCGATGCTGAGCATTCTCCGGCTCGCGCCTCACCAGCTCGCGCAGAACGCTCTCGGCCCGGCCGAAGTCGTTTCGTGCCATGTGGGCCTCGGCGAGGCTGTTCATCGCGGCAAGGATGTTCGTCTGTTCATTGAGACGGGTGTAGACGGCGACGAGCTTCTCGAGGGCGCCGGCATGTGTCGCGTCGGTTCTCAGAATGCGGTTCAACAGATCGACCGCGCTCCTGCCGTCGGAGCGCGCTGCAGCGGCGTCGACGAGCGGAGCAACCAGCGCCAGAGCCTGGTCCGTGCGTCCCTGTTTGAGATACACCTCCGCGAGCAGCTCACGAAGCGCTGGATCGTCGGCGCTCTGCGCGAGGCCATCCTGGAGCGCGGTGGCAGCCGAGCCGAGGTCGCCGCGTGCGATGTGGGCTCTTCCGGCGAGCGCAGCGAGGCGCGGGCTCGTACGGTTCACTTCGAGGGATGTCTCGAGAATCTGGAGAGCGTTCTGATAGTCCTTCGCCTCGATCAGGGCACCGACGAGTGACTCGGCCAGATCGAGATTGCTGCTGTCGATCTTCAGCGCCTTCTTGAAGACCTGAACCGCCTCGTCCAGCATGCCGCGCTTGAGGAGCATCTTGCCGACTCGGTCGTATTCCTTGAGCGCCTCGTCGGTTCTGTTGTTCTGCGAGTAGAGATCGGCGAGCTTGACGTGAACGTTGATCGAGTTCGGATCGAGCTCCGAGATTTTCCTGTAGGTCAGAAGAGCGTTGTTCGGGTCGCCGTGCTTGAGGTGATAGTCGGCGAGGATCTGGTACTGGCTCTTCGCTTCCATCGCCAGGCCCTGCTTGGCGTACAGGTCGGCAAGCTTGCCGTAGATGTCGAGCTTGGAAGGGTCCAGCTTGTTGATCTTCTTGTAGATGGCAATCGCCTTGAGGAAGAAGCCATCCTTGGCGTAGTAATCCCCGATCCGCGTGAACACCCGCACCGCCTCGTCCGTCCGGTTGATGCGGACCCAGAGGTCGCCGATGCGATTGAGCGTGTTGACATCGTTGGCGTTGTCTTCGAGAAGGCGCTCGTACTCCTTGATGGCCGGCTCGATCTTCCCCTTGGCCACCAGCTTCTCGGCACTCGTGATGATCTTGTCTCGATTGACCGCCATGGCTCCCTACAGGTCGAACAACAGGTCCGGTTTCGCGACTCCTTCGAACGAGCGACGATGGATCGGACTCGCTCCGTTCTCGGCTATCGCCTGAAGATGCCCCTCTGTCGCATATCCCCTGTTCTTCAGAAAATCGTAGTGAGGGTACACCTCATGATACGACTCCATCAGGGAATCCCGGTAGACTTTTGCCACCACGGAAGCTGCGGCGATGGAAAGACTTCGCCGGTCGCCGGCGATCAGCGGAACCTGCGCCAGCTCGAGCGATTCGAGCGACACCGCGTCGAGCAGCAGCACTTCCGGCCGGATCGACAGATTCTCGACCGCCACCTGCATCGCCAGCTTGCTCGCTCGCAGAATGTTCACCCGATCGATCACATGCGGCTCGACCACTCCCACCGAAACGGCGAGCGCATGCGACAGCACCGCCCGACAGACATCCCGGCGCCACACCGGGTTGAGGAGCTTCGAGTCGTTGACTCCCAGAAGCGAGTCGCCGGGCAGAATCACGCAGGCCGCCACCACCGGCCCGGCGAGTGCGCCACGCCCCACCTCGTCACTGCCGGCGATATGGCGGAATCCGTAACTGCGAAGGCGGCGCTCGACCTCCGACATCTCGGCCAGACGCGCCAGCTCCGCGAAAAGGCGGGCAGCGCCATCGCGGCCGTTTCCGCGACGGCGCAATGCATAGCCGTCAGCCCTTGCGCTTCTCTTCGATGCGGGCCGCTTTCCCCCGGAGATTCCTGAGGTAATAGAGCTTCGCACGCCGGACTCGGCCATGTCGTTCCACCTCGATCCGATCGATCGTTGGCGAGTGGAGAGGGAACATTCGCTCCACACCGACGCCGCCCGAAATCTTCCGAACGGTGAACATCTCGCGGCTTCCGCCCCCCTTTCGGGAGATCACGATGCCCTGGAAGATCTGGATTCGCTCCTTGTCGCCTTCCTTGACCTTCACGTGGACTTTCACCGTATCACCCGGCGCGAACGCCGGAACGTCTCTGCCTGTCTCGGCCGCTTCCACAGCCTTCATCACATCAGCCATTGCCGTACCTTTCCTGCTCCGAACTGCGGAGAGCACCATAGCATCGCTCATTTCCAGAACTCGATCAACCCCGCTCGCCCTCACCGCGCTCGCCTCGAATCGCCCTCAGCATCTCCTCCGCCTCCTCGTCGAGCCGTGCGCTCGCGAGCAGATCCGGCCGCTTCTCCATCGTGGCCCGAAGCGACTGCTCCCTGCGCCATCTGCGGATCCTCTCCGCATGACCCGAAAGAAGCACCTCGGGCACTTTCATCCCCCGAAGCTCCGCGGGACGGGTGTAATGAGGATGGTCGAGCAACCCGCTGTAAAACGAATCGGCCTCGACCGAATTCCTGTCTCCCACCACGCCGTCCACCAGGCGGCCCACCGCCTCGACCACCAGCATGGCCGGAATCTCTCCGCCGGCCACCACGAAATCGCCCACGGAGAGCTCCAGATCGACGAGTGCTTCCCTGACGCGCTCATCGAACCCCTCGTAACGGCCGCAGAGAATCACCAGCCAGCCGCAGACCGACAGCTCGCTCGCCAGCTTCTGGTCGAGCAGACGCCCCTGAGGTGACATCAAGACCACGCGCGGCCTTTCTCCCTCCCGGCGTTCGGCCATGATCGCCTCGACACAGCGAAACACCGGCTCGGCGAGCATCACCATCCCCGCTCCGCCTCCATACGCCTCGTCGTCGGTCGATCGATGCCGATCGGCCGCGTAGTCGCGCAGATCGTGAACGCGAATGTCCAGCACGCCGCTGCGGATCGCCCGTGCGAGGATCCCCTCGGCGAGAAGGGGATCGAACAGCCGCGGAAAGATCGTCACCAGATCGAAGCGAAATCGCGGAGTCGCGAGAGGCTCGCTCGCATTTCGTCGTTCCGCGGGCGCTGCGACTCCCGAGCGCCCGCGCTCTGCTTCCTCTTCCACGGCGGGAATGCTCTCGAGGTCCTCGAGACCCGCAGGAAGATCGACCCGCATCGTTCGTGCCTCGAGGTCGATTCCACGGAGAAAGGAGTCGGCGAAGGGCATGTCGAATGGTCTCCCCTCCCGCGGCTGCACGGTGAGCAGGTATCCGCTCCCCCCTTCCGTCACAGCGGAGACCACTCCCATCTCCCGGCCGCTCGCGTCGTCGATCACCCGGAGGCCGGCGAGGTCGTGGACGAAATACTCTCCCTCTTCCAGCGACCGCGCTTCGGCGAGTGGTACCTCGATCGACCAGTCGTGCAGCGGGCGCAGCTCTTCCGGCGTGGAGATCTCCTCGAACGCGACGAGGACACGGGAACCGTGAAGGCGAGCCGACGCGACATGAACCTCGCGTCGCTGGGACTCGTCGGGCGAGACGAGAAACACGCGATCGAGCTCGCTGAAGCGGAGAGGAGAATCGGTCCACGGCTCGACGCTCGCCTCGCCACGCACTCCGTGTGCCTTGCGGATGATTCCGAGGGCGATCAGATCCTGCGCTGCAGGGTCGGGAGGGGAACGACGGAACATTCGGCGCTACTCGATGATGTCCAGGAAATAGCGGCGGCGCTCCCTCGAGCCGGAAGCGGCAAGCACCGTCCTGAGCGCGCGCGCGGTCCGCCCCTGACGGCCGATGACTTTCCCGAGATCGGAGGGGGCGACACGGATCTCGACTACCGTCGCCTGATCACGCTCGTATGAGGACACCTCGACCTGATCGGGCTGTTCGACGAGCGAGCGCGCGAGGAATGCCACGAGCTCCTTCATCGCCGTCTATTGGGCTCTCTTGAGAATCGAACGGACCGTGGGCGAAACTTGCGCACCACGCGCGACCCAGAAGTCAACGCGCTCCCGGTCGATCGAGATCACGTTGGGCTCTTTGGTCGGATCGTAGTGGCCGATCTGCTCGACCGTCGCCGCTGCCGGCGTCTTCAGCGAATCGCTGACCACGATCCGGTAGAAGGGTTGATGGCGCGCACCTCCGCGCCTGAGGCGAATCTTCAACATTCCTTTGCTCCTTCGATCACGTCTCAAGCCCCGGGCGGGACGAATCGGAAGACACCACCCCCGCCCCGGCGGTCCGAACATGCACGTAACGCCCCTCTCAATGAAACAATTCCGGAGGCAGGCCCCTCCCCATCTTCCCGAACTTCCGCGGGCCGAACCCCTTCGAGAAGGTCTTCATCATCTTCTTCATCTGCAGATACTGCTTGAGTAGGCGATTGATCTCCTGGACCGTCGTCCCCGACCCCCTCGCGATCCGTTTCTTGCGCGAGCCGTTGATGATCTGAGGGTACTCCCGCTCCTGTCGAGTCATCGAGCTCAGAATTGCTTCCATCCGTCCGATCGCCGATTCATCGATGTCCTCGTCCCTGATCTTGCCGAGCCCCGCGGCGCCGGGAAGCATCTGGATGATCTGCGACATCGGCCCCATCTTCTTGACCTGCTGGAGCTGTTGGCGAAGATCCTCGAGGGTGAATTTGTCCCTCGCCACGCGCTCGGCAAGACGGTGCGCCTCCTTCTGATCGACTTCGGCCTCCACCTTCTCGATCAGAGAGAGCACATCGCCCATCCCGAGGATCCGCTGGGCCATCCGCTCTGGATGGAAAACATCGAGCTCGGTGTATTTCTCGCCCACGCCCACGAACTTGATCGGCCGGTTCACCACCGACTTGATCGAGAGCGCCGCACCGCCACGCGCATCGCCATCCAGCTTGGTCAGAATGATCCCGGTCACTCCAAGCCGGCTGTCGAATTCCCTCGCCGATTTCACCGCGTCCTGCCCGGTCATCGCATCCGCAACGAAGAGGATCTCCGAGGGCTGGACCTCCGCTTTGATCGCCTGCAGCTCGTTCATCAGCTCGTCGTCGATGTGCAGACGGCCCGCTGTATCGAGGATTACGATGTCGTGGAGCAAAGACCGCGCTTCCTTGACGGCATTGCGCGCGATCGTCAGCGGATCGCGCGTCTCGCCGAGCTCGAAAAAGGCCGCCTTCACCTCTCCAGCCACCACTCGCAACTGGTCGATCGCCGCGGGGCGATACACATCGCAGGGCACGAGCAGGGGGCGCCGCCCGCGGCTCCGAAGATGCAACGCCAGCTTGCCCGAGGTGGTCGTCTTGCCCGATCCCTGGAGTCCGGTCATCATGATCACCGCCGGCTGGCCGACGAGCGCCAGCCCCGCCTCGGTTCCCCCGAGAAGCTGCTGGAGCTCGTCGCGCACGATCTTGATCACCTGCTGTGAGGGAGAGAATGCCGTCAGGACATCCTTCCCCACCGCCTTCTCCCGAACGCGCCCGGTGAATTCCTTGACGACCTTGAAGTTGACATCGGCCTCGAGAAGAGCGACTCGGATCTCCTTGAGGGCGGTATCGATGTGCCACTCGTTGAGGCTCGCCTCGCCGCGAAGGGTCTTGAAGACCCGGTCCATTTTTTCCTGCAGGTTGTCGAACATGGCTTGATCGCTCTGAGGTTCAGGAATCAGGGGTGACGGCTACGTGCCGGCCACTCGCCCCGCTTCATTCAGGACGCAGCTCGACCGACCAGTAGGCCTGGTCGAGGAAGTTCTTCCAGATGTCGGGGTAGTTTCGTCCCTGCAGCCGGTGGAGCGGATGCCACTTCGGCCGGTGGGGCTGCCGGGTCAACCGGATTCCGCACTCCGACAGCAGTTTGTTTCCCTTCTTCACATTGCATGGAAGACAGGCGCAGACGACGTTCTCCCAGCTCGATCTTCCTCCGCGCGAGATCGGGATGACATGATCGAGCGAGAGCTCCGAGGAGGAAAACCGCTTCCCGCAGTACTGGCAACGGTTCTGGTCGCGCAGATAGATGTTGCCTCGCGAGAACTTCACTTCCTGTCGCGGCATCTTCTCGAACTGAAGAAGCTGAACGACGTGAGGAATGAGGATTCGCCGGCTGGGAGTCGAAATATAAGCATCCGACGCCTGCACCGGGATGTCCTGCCAGTTCTCGAAATCGTAGGTGCGGTAGTCGGCGTCGACGGCCCGGACGTGGCCCTTGTAGAGAAGCGTGAACGCACGACGGATCGACGTGATCTGGATCGCGTGAAAATGGCGGTTCAGAACGAGTACGTGACCGTCGAGCATGGCATCTCCCGTAACGCCGCAGTCCGCTGCGATCTTCCTGCCCGGACCCGGACGCAAGAGTAGCATTCTTCGGGGTCAAAACCTCCAGCCCCTTGAAAAATCGGACACTTTGGGCGATAGTTGGACAACTGTCTCGTTGATCATGGGTGGGTCCAGGCCGGCGCGACCGCCGGCGAACGAGTCGAGTCGATCAGCCGTCCGCGCCTGAGCAGCTCGTGACGGTGCAGTGAATGGGGTGGTTTTGGGAGGAAAGTATGCGCTTGAGCTCACGGATCCTGCTCGTCATTGTCGTCGCTTGCCTGGTTGTTCCCCTCACGGCTTTCGGCAGTCACCTGACGCCCAACTGCGCCCTCGGGCTCGTCGGCAGCGTCAACTCCTCGGCGGCCTTCGCTCAATCGCCGCACGGAGTCTTTCGCAGCGGTTCGGTCGTCTATTCGCTGCGCGGCCAGCGCCTGGTGACGGTCAACGTCACCGAAACCGGCGAGCTTCAACCGGTTCGGGACGACTTCATCAGCACGCTCGGTGCCCGCGAGCACAACGGTGGAGTCGCATTCTCGAGCGGCTTTCTCTTCATCAGCGGAGACAGCGGCCTCGAGATCTTCGACCTGCGCAACACCCATGGAGGAGCGGGAGGAGTCGCTCCCTCTCTCGTTTCGCGCACGGCCGGCCTTCACTATCGACGAATGGCCGTCTCGGGAAATCTGCTCGCCGGCGTCTTTCCGGCCAGAGACCTCCCGTGTCACCCGACGCCGTTCAATACCTGTCGCAACTCGATCGACATCTTCAACATCGCCGATCCGAGTGCCCCGGTGCTCGTCTCTCGCATCCTGTCGAGCAGCAGCTCGTTTCTCGCCTTCAATGACGTGAAGTTCACCAACGGCTTCCTCTGGGCCACCGGACTCGGAGGCACCTTCGCCTGGGACCTCACCAGCCCCGCCACTCCGGTGCTCGTCCGCGCCCTCGGTGTCCAGGGGATTTTTCTGGCTACGAACGGAACGAACCTGCTGGCCATCGGACAGGAGACCCTCATCGGCGTTTTCATCATCGGTCCCGGATCCCTCGCCACGCAATTCGTCGTCCCGACACTCCCTTCGATCGTCGACCGCTCGAATCCTCTGATGTTCCATCCCGACGCATGGATCGACGACAGCCGGCTGATCACCATGATCGACGAAAAGAATCCGATGACCGGGCGGTCCGCTCGAACGATCGCCTTCGACGTGTTCGACTTCACCGTTCCCTTCCTCGAGGGCTTCGACGATCGTCTGTATGAGAACGTCTCCTTCACGCACCCCGACGAGGTGAAGTACAACCCGATCGCCGTCGGATCGAATGTCTACGTCGTCGGCGAGATGAGCGGCACGCAGGTGTGGGGTGCCTGCGGTTTCTCGGCGGGGAGAATCGAGTTCGACAACCTCCAGGGGATGACCTGCGGCGGCGCGGAGATTCACGGCTGGGTGACCGGCGATCAGAGAATCACGCGCGTCGAGCTGTTCCTCGACGACACACTTCTGGGGATCGCGACGATCACCAATCTTCGCACCGACGTCTCGTCGGCGACGCCGGCCTTCGGCTGGCGCGTCCCGGTGAATCTCGATGCGACGAGTCGAGGCAATCGAGTCCTGCGCGCCGTTGCCACCGACATTCTCGGCAACCGGCGACAGTTCGCGAGCAAGACGATTTTCTTCAACGGCCCGGGCCAGAACTGTACGGCACGCCGTCGTGCCACGAAACGCTGATCTGCACTGCCAGAATCCGAAACGAGGGGAGCACTCAGGTGCTCCCCTTTTTTGGAGGGCGGTGCAAGCGGACTGCACACGACCGCGGAAATCCGCCGGCTTCTCGTAGGGGCGAAGCATTTGCGCGCAGGCCGCCGCGACGGGCTCGCGTTTCCGGAGCGAAGCGCAATAGCTTCGCCCGGGTGCTTGCGAAACTGTGACATTCGCGTAGGCGCTTGCAGCGCACCCCAAAGTGGACGCGATATGATTCAGGCGATGAAGACGCGTGACCGCCTGATCGTCGCAATCGATCGCTCCTCCCGAGGGGAGATTCTCTCCCTCGCCGATTCGCTTCACGGAATCGCAGGCCTCTACAAGATCGGGCTGCAGGCTTTTCTGGCGAACGGCTCGGCAATCGTCCACGAGCTCGCGGGCAGAGGAGAGAGCGTCTTTCTCGATCTGAAGCTGCACGACATTCCCAACACCGTCCAGCAGGCTGTCACGGAGATCATGGCGATGAAGGTGTCGATGCTGACCCTGCACACTGCGGGAGGATCGGCCATGATGCGGGCCGCTGCCAGGGAGGTGGCATCGAAGGGGCCGATTCTTCTCGGGGTCACGGTTCTCACGAGCCTCTCGGAGGCAGATCTCGAAGAAGTCGGATTCAGTGGAACGACCGAATCGCGCGTCACCCGACTGGCGCGACTCGCACAGCAGGCAGGTCTGAGAGGCGTCGTCGCCTCCCCAATCGAGATCGAAGCAATCCGCGAAGCATGCGGTCCGCAGCTGCTCATCGTCACCCCGGGGATCCGCGGACGGCGCGACGCGACCGGCGACCAGAAGCGGACGATGACCGCCCGCGCCGCACTCGAGGCCGGCGCGGACTACATCGTCGTCGGCCGCCCGATCACCGAAGCCCGCGACCCCCGCGGCGCAGCTCTGGCACTGCTCGAGAATGCACAGCGAGCGAGGCGCTGACCCGGCAGCGATGGACAAATACGCGGTAGCAAAGACGCTGCGCGAGATTTCGCGCTACCTCGAGCTCGCCGAGAAGAATCGATTCAAGTCCCTCGCCTTCGAGAAAGCAGCGCGCGCCGTCGACTCGATCGACGGCGACATCGCCTCGTTCATCGCCTCCGGAAAACTGCAGGGGGCTCCCGCTATCGGCAAAACGATCGGCCCGATGATCGTGGAGCTGGTCGCGAGCGGAAGCCTTCCCTATCTCGAGGAGCTGCGCAGGCAGTATCCGCCAGGCATTTTCGAGCTACTTCGTGTGCCGGGCCTCGGATTGCGAAAGATAGGGACTCTCTACGAAAGCCTGGGCATCGCGAATCTGGACGATCTCGAGAGGGCTTGTCGCAATCACGATCTGTCACGCCTCCCGGGGCTCGGCGCGAAAACGGAGCAGACGATTCTCGAAGGAATCGGCTTCGCGCGAAGCCATAGCGGCGCCTTCCTTCTTCCCGTCGCGACGGAGATGGCCGAGCTCGTCGCCGAGCGTCTGCGGGAAGTGGCCGGAGTCGAGCAGGTCGTGATCACCGGCAGTATTCGCCGGCGGCTGGAGATCGTGAAGAACATCAATCTCGCCGTCTCCACTCGCCAGCCAGCTCGTCTGGCGCGTCGTCTGCTCGACGAGAGCCTCTTCGACACCACCGAGCTGCTCGACGGCCGGACGCTGCGGGGAAACGTGCGCGGCAACGTGTCGGTGCTGATTCATCTCGCGACTCCTCAGGCGCTCGCTGCCACACTCCTCGTCACGACCGGAAGCGAACCGTTCGTCGGCGCCCTCCGGAGAGTGGCAGAGAAAAAGGGGGTCGAGATGACACCCGCGGGCGTGAAGAGCCGGGGGAAGCTGATGGCAGCTCCGGACGAGACCTCGATCTTCCGACGCCTTCGCCTCGATCCGATACCGCCGGAGCTTCGCGAGAGCAGCGAGATCATCGGTCGTCCGATTCCCGCTCTCGTCACCCGCTCCGATCTGCGCGGAACGTTTCATGTGCACACGACGTGGTCCGATGGGAAGGCGACGCTGCGGGAGATGCTGGAGGCGGCGCGGTCGCGACGGTTTTCCTACGTCGGCATCTCCGACCACTCGAAGGCCGCCCCCTACGCCGGTGGCCTGACCGAAGAACGCTTGCGCGAACAGCAGGCGGAGATCGAAGCGTCGCGCCCGCAATTCCCGGAGCTCCGTATTTTCAAGGGAACGGAGGCCGACATTCTTCGCGACGGATCGATCGACTACGGGCCATCGGTTCTTTCCTCGTTCGATTTCGTCGTCGCCTCCATCCATTCGCGCTTCAAGATGACGGGAGCAGAGATGACCGAGCGGATGCTCCGTGCGCTCGACGATCCGTTCGTGACGTTCCTCGGTCATCTCACCGGCCGGCGCCTTCTCACCCGCGAGGGGTACGATCTCGACTTCGATCGCATCTTCGCGAGGGCCTCGGAGCGTGGTGTGCTCATCGAGATCAACGGAGATCCCAACCGGATGGAGATCGACTGGCGCCTGCTGCAACGCGCCCTCGACGCCGGTGTCAGCTTCAGCATCCATCCCGACGCTCACGCGACGAGGTCTCTCGACTACGTCGACAACGGAGTGTCGATCGCGCGCAAGGGCGCCGTGCCGAAGGACCGGATCTTCAACACGCGGCCCGTCGATGAGATCGGGGAGTATCTCTCGCGACGCCGCGCCCGCGCGATCGCGAACGTTGGGGCGACGCAGTGAGCTATGTGGCCGAAGTTTGTCCGCTTCGGCCGGGCCCCGTAGTGGGCGAAGTTTGTCTGCTTCGGCCGGACACGTCAGGACAACCTCACCGCTCGCGCGCCGAAGTGGACAACTTCGGCCGGGCCCCGCATCGCCGGCGACAATCTGGAGCGAGAGAGGAGAAGGGATGCCTGCGCGTCACAGACCGAACTTGTCGCGGATGCTGTGTCAGGACCTCGCAAGCCCCAACGAACCCCGCGCCGCATCCGCGACAAAGTTCGGCCACTCCGAGAACGCCACAGCCGCCGGCCGGGTCAGTTTGCCGGCTGGGCCACCAGCACGAGCATCAGTGCCTTCGGGCTGTCGGGAAGCTGCGCCGCGCCGAGCATCAGCGTGTGGCCGAGCTTCAGATTCAGCGAGGTCGACTTCAGAAGCGGAACCAGCTCGGCGGCGCTCTTGTCTCCCTGAATCCGGCTGAGCTGGAAGTCGGAGATCCGGACCGTATTGCTCAGCGGGTCGAACTCTCCGAACTTGAGCTCGGCCCGATAGAGCTGATCGATGTCGGCGACGACGGGGTCGCCCTCACGTCCTTCGACCGTCAATTCTCCCACCTGCTCGAAGACGTTGTAGCGCAGCACGGCGAGCTTCTTCGCGATGTCGTCGAGATCAGCGGCCGCGGGCTGAGCTTTCGGCTGGCGCGAGGCGGCGATGATCCTGACCTGCAGCTTCAGATTCCGCGACGGAACGTCGAACGCCGCGATCGCCATGGCGATGCTCTTGAGGTTCTCGCCGTGATCGGTGATGACCAGCGTGTTCGATCCGGGCTGAATCGAGAGCGACCCTTCCGCGCTGATGAGCGGCTTGATCACAGCGGCAGCCCTGTCGGCCTGCTTATGCCGGAACTGAAATGCGCGCACGGAGAGGTTCTGGCTCGCGGCCCAGAGAGACGACGCCGCGAGAATCAACACTACGAAAACGCCAATCTGCTTCAATCTCATAGATCCGCCGGGAGGGATTCGTCGAAAATCATCACGATCTGCATGTCGCTCGCCGGATCTGAAGGCAGCTCGATGATCGTCGCCTCCGCTCCTTCGTACGACTCCACCACCGGCCGCGACGACTCCACGACCGGCATTACTCGTTCCACCGCCGCGTCCGTCGTCACGACGGAGACGACCCCTGACGGACGGCTCATGAAGGCCGCAGCACCGATCCCGATGACCAGAACTGCCGCGACCGCCCAGCGGTAGAGACGAGAATGGGCGGCCCCACGGCCGATCACCACTTCCGCCTTCCGCAGTTGTAGCTGCTGCATCACTCCGTCGACGAACGAATCGACTCCGCCCGCCGGCATCAGCTCCGTTCCTCCGAGAGAGCGAAAGAGATTCTCCGGATCGACTTCGACGGCGAGCTCGACGCAATTGACGCATCCACGAAGATGAGCCAGCGTTTCCGGGCTCGCCTCGCCCGACACGATCAGGCTCCTGAACGTCTCGCAGGTCATGACCGCTCCTTCCAGAGCTGCGCATACTCCGGATACTTCTTCTGCAGCTGCTGCTGCATCGTCTTCCGCGCATTGAAGAGATGATTGCGCACCGTCGATTCCCGGCAGCCGAGGATCTTCGAGATCTCGACCGAAGGAAGATCTTCCATCTCTCGCATCACGAAGATCGCCTTCTGCTTCGGGGAAAGAGTGGCGGTGACGTCGGAGAACACCTTCTCCACTTCCTTTTTCTGAAACATCGTTCCCTGGTCGGCGTCGGTCACCGTCTTGACCAGCCGGAGATTCGAGTTCACCGCTGCCTCGCGCGACTGGCGATTCCTCAGAAAATCGATCGCCACGTTGGTGACCATCCGGTAGAGCCAGGTGTCGAAAGCGTACTGAGCATCGTATTTGCCGAGGTTCTCCCACAACTTGAGAAACACCACCTGCGAGACGTCCTTGGCGTCCTCGGCATTGCCGATCACCCGGTAGCAGAGCGAGTAGACTTTCGAGGTCTTCCGCCTCACCAGCGTCTCGAACGAGCCGGCATCACCCTGCCGGACCGCCGCCACCAACTGGCGATCGTCCACCTGCTCGGGCTCCTGAATGTTCTTCATCAAGCGGAGGTCCGCGCCCATCATCTGGTCAATACGGAAGGGCAAGCGGGACCGTCTAGTCGTCGTCTTTCAGGGTCTCATCCGGCCGGAACGGGATTTCGACCTGGCGCTCACTACCTATCTTCGACGATCCGGCCATCGATTCGGTACTGTCCGTCGGAACCCCGAACCCCTCGGCGGCATTTCCGGCAGGCTCCTAATGCCCTCTGCCATCCGCCCTCTGCCCTCTGCTATCTGCTATCTGCTATCTGCTATCTGCCAAGCTGAAACCTGAAACCTGAAACATCTGCTATCTGCTATATCTGCTATCTGCATCTGCAATCTGCAATCTGCCCTCTTCACCCTTCACCCTTCACCCTTCCCTCTTCACCCTTCCCTCTTCACCCTTCCTTGCGCCGCCGCGGCGAAAACCCTAGAATCAACAAAAGTTACACGAGGGAGTGGGATGCGAGTACTTCTGATTGGCCAGGGGGGCCGCGAGCACGCAATCGCCTGGAAGCTCCGGCAATCACCGCTGGTCGAGGAGCTTTACGTCGCGCCGGGGAACGCCGGGATGGCTGAGATCGCCGACCGCGTGCCGATCGGAGTCGCCGACATCATCGAGCTGGCCGACTTCGCCGACAAGCTGAAAGTCGATCTCACCGTCGTCGGACCGGAGCTGCCTCTGACCCTGGGAATCGTCGAAGAGTTTCAAAAACGCGACATGGTCATCTTCGGCCCCTCGCGTCTCGCCTCGGAGCTCGAAGGCTCGAAAGTCTTTTCGAAGGAATTCATGAGGAAGTATGGGATTCCGACCGGCAAGGCGACCATCTGCACGTCGATCGACGAAGCGCATGCGGCTCTCAAGGGTGGGAAGTATCCGCAGGTCCTGAAGGTCGACGGGCTCGCCGCTGGCAAAGGCGTCGTGATCGTCAACAACAAGAAAGAGGCGGAGGAGTATCTGCAGCTGGCGCTCGGGGAGCGCAGATTCGGCAACGCCGCCGACCGGATTCTCGTCGAAGAGCTCCTCGAGGGAGAGGAAGTCTCCTTCATGGCTCTGACCGACGGCAAACGAGTCGTTCCTTTCGCTCCATCGAAGGATTACAAAAAGGCCTTCGACGGCGATCAGGGGCCGAACACCGGCGGCATGGGAAGTCATTCCCCCGCGGTCGTTCTGACGGGTGAGACGGCTGCGGAGATCATGAAGACGATCGTTCTGCCGACCGTTCAGGGGATGGCGGCGGAAGGGCGACCCTACTCCGGATGCCTCTACGTCGGGCTGATGCTGACGAGTGAAGGGCCGAAGGTGCTGGAATACAACTGCCGGTTCGGCGATCCCGAGACGCAGTCGCAGCTTCTGAGGCTCGAGGATGACCTCGCTGACGTGCTGCTGCAGATCGCGCGAGGAAGCCTGACCCATACGAAACTGAACTGGTTGAAGGAAGCGGCGGCATGTGTGGTCGTCTGCGCCGAAGGCTATCCGGGCGAGGTGACCAAAGGCGTCCCGGTGACGATCGACCCGATCGACGATCCAGCGGTCGTTCTCTTTCACTCGGGGACCGAGATGCGCGACGAGGTCATGGTCAATGTCGCCGGGCGTGTCGTGAGCGTCTGCGCGCGAGCACCGAGCCTGTCCGAGGCGCTGAGCCGCGCCTATGCTGCTGCTCCGCGCGCTCGATTCGAAGGCGCCTGGTACCGGAAAGACATCGGCTACCGCGCGCTCGAACAGTGGAAGCAGGCGGCAGGCGAGTAGCCCGGCGCCCCCGACCCGGCCAGGCCACCCGCCGGTGCACGAAGCATGCATCGACAAATCAGACGAGAGATTGGACTCCGCGAGGTCGCCACGTACGAGCGGATGAACATCAACGGAGGCTTTGATGGCAGACGCCTGGGTTTGCATTCTGATGGGAAGCGATTCCGACGCCGGGGTGATGAGCCGCGCCGCCGATGCGCTCGACGAGCTCGGCGTCGCCTATGAGCTGACGGTCGCCTCCGCGCATCGGACGCCCGAACGAGTCCAGGACATCATTCGCGATGCCGAGAAAAACGGCGCGCGCGTCTTCATCGCCGGAGCGGGAGCCGCGGCACATCTCCCGGGTGTGGTCGCTTCGCTGACGAGCTATCCGGTGATCGGCGTGCCGCTGGAAGGAAGCGCGCTCGGCGGATTCGACGCACTGCTCTCGATCGCGCAGATGCCGGGAGGAATTCCCGTGGCAACGGTGGCAGTCGGAGGTGCGGGGGCGAAGAATGCGGGAATTCTGGCGGCGCAGATCCTGGCGATCGGAGATCCGGGACTTGCGGACCGCCTGCAGGCCAGCCGGTCGAAAATGCGCGAAGAGGTTGCGGCGAAAGCGCGTCAGGTGGAACGGAGGACGACGGGTCGCTGAGCGGAAAAACGAGTCGCTCCTCGCCCCGCCGGACAGATTCGATGTCGCACGATCATGCGAAGGGATTCTCGGAAGAGCGGGTCGGCAGAAAGCTGGCGGTCTCCACGGCGATCACCGTCGTCTTCATCGGCATCGAGCTGGGTGCGGGCATCTACGCGAATTCTCTCGCGCTCATCGGCGATGCACTTCACAACGTCACCGATGCTCTGGCACTTCTGCTGGCACTCTTCGCCCTGCGCGTGGGCCGCAAGGCTCCGACGAGCACCAAGACGTACGGTTACCAGCGGGCCGGAATTCTCGCGGCGTTCGTCAATGCCGCATTGCTCGTCGCCTTGACTCTCTACATCTTCATCGAGGCCTGGCGCCGCGTTCGATCTCCCCAGCCGGTCGACAGCTTTCTGATGATCGTCACCTCCATCGTCGCCCTCTCGATGAACGGCGGCATCACCCTCTGGCTGCGTCCGGACGGAAAACACGACCTCGGAATTCGGAGCGCCATGCTCCACATGCTCGGCGACGCCCTCTCGTCCGCCGGAATCATCGTCGGTGCGATTCTCATCAGGATCACGGGAATGACGTACTTCGATCCTCTGATCTCGGTTCTGATCGGCCTGCTCATTCTCTGGAGCTCGTGGGGAATCCTGAAGGAGACCGTCAATCTGCTCCTCGAGGGAACGCCGAGCGGGATCGATCCCGAGGCCGTCACGCGCGATCTCGCGGCTGAGCCGGGCATCTACGGAATTCATCATCTCCACATCTGGGCTCTCACCCCTTCGAGACCCGCCCTCTCCTGTCACATTCTTCTCGGCGACGTCTCGCTCAAGAGCACAGGGGAGACGCTGAATCGAGTGAGTGCGATGCTCGCCGAGCGCTATCGCATCGAGCACACCACGATTCAGTTCGAGCACGCCGGCTGCCCGGTCGACGATCCCTATTGCCTCGAGAGCGAGCCGATGGCGCTCGCCGAACCCGACAGGAATCGTTGACGCTCCCGAGCGGGCGGGTGGGCGGGAAGGCGAGGGATCTCCCCACTGGTCCACTGCAGGGGAGAGCGGGCGTCCCGCGCCCGCCTCTGTTCCATCCGCGCTGATGCAACCGACCATCACTCGGTTACGTGTCCGCGACGAGCGTCCCCATCGCCCACACCCTCGCCCGTCACCGGGCCGAAGATCGGAATCTTCGGCCACGCGGCCGTTCAACGAAACGCGCGTCTGGTCGTACTCCACGATGACAGCGCATGGAGCGCGTCACGAACATCGAGGAGGATCGATCATGAAGAAGCTGCTCATCGTCTCGACCATCGTCGTCGGAATCACGATCATCGCATCACCACTCGTACATGCTCACCGGAGCCGGGCGGTCCCATACGCCGGCAGCGGGATCGAGGAGCTGGCGCCTTTCGCCAAACTCCGCTGGCTCAGAGCGGAGCTCGATCTCACCGATGCGCAGGCACGGGAGATTCGCTCGATCGTTTTCGAAGTGCGCGACAGCAACGCCGCGCATCGCGAGGCCATCCGTGCGAGCATCGGCCTCGCCGCCGGCGTTTTGATCGCCAACCCGGACGACATCGATGCGGCGCGCCGTATCTTCGAAGAACGATCGGCGGCCGAAACACAGCTCCGCGAGAACATCCTGCTGGGAGTCTCGAAGGCTCTGGGTGTGCTGAGCCCCGAGCAACGCCAGCGGCTCTCCGAGATCGTCGACGAGCATCGGGCTCGGAGGAGCGAATGGAGGCGATGAACGCGCTGGGGATGACATAGGTCGTGCGGTCGGAGGCGGGCGCGAGACGCCCGCTTTCATTTCAGAATACCGGACGCAGAATGACAGAGAGCATGCAGCGAGCGTACGATCGACCGATCGCCGAGAACGAGATGCCGGACGATGAGCAGCGCGGGGATCGCGACGAGCGTCACGCCGTCGAATCGATTCTGCGCGGAGACACGGAAGCCTATGATTACCTCGTCGATCGTTACATGCGGCGCGTCCTCTCGATCGCCTGGGGAATCGCCAGAAACGCCGCCGATGCCGAAGATCTCGCGCAGGAGGCATTTGTGAGAGCGTACCGGACGTTGCATCGATTTCGAACGGATCAGCCGTTCGGACCGTGGATCTACCGGATCGTCACCAATCTCGCGCTCGATCTGCTCAAGCACCGGCGGCGCAGCCCGCAGCCACGCGAGCTCGACACGGAACAACCGGCCGGACACCGCGACGATGCCGACCTTGCCGCAGCCAGCGGCGAGATCAGCCGGCGCATCGATCGGGCGATCGAGTCGCTGCCGGAAATGCAGCGGATCGTCGTTCGCCTTCATCTGGTGGAGGACTTCGGCCATCAGGAGATCGCAGCGATGACATCGTTGAGCGAGGGGACGGTCCGATCCCACCTCTCGCTGGGACGAAAGAAGCTCCAGCAGATGCTCTCGGATCTTCACGGAGGCCGATCATGAACGATGAGCAGTTCTACGACACACTGCGACGCGACTCGAAGACGCTTCGATTCGTGCCGGACGATCCCTTCCTCGAGTCGCGCCTCGAGGCGAGGATCAGCGAGGAGATTCGAAGGCCCTCGACCGCGATCGATCTGATCGCGGCATGGTGGCTCCGGCTGGCCAGTGCAATCGGCGTCGTCGCGCTCGCATCGGCATCTCTTCTGTTGTACGTGACAATTCGTGCGCCGATGGTCGATCCGATCAGCTCGATCGCGAGCATGGCTCTCATGAGCGAGGACTACTACCGTGTCGCCGAGTGAATCGGGGCGGCGCCGGAAGAACACCCTCGTCGCGATCGCTCTGCTCGTCGCGACGTTCGCTGCAGGAGCCCTCTCCGGAATCGTCGCCGATCGTCTGGTTCTCTTTCGCCAGCAGCGGCTGCTGCCGAAGTACGGAATGCGCGTAGTCTCCTCTCGTGTGGTGGACCGGCTCGATCGCGAACTGCGACTGAGTGCGGATCAGCGGCGGGAGATCGAAGCGATTCTCGAGCGCCATCAGGCGGCCATCGAGGACGTCTGGAGTGCGATGCAGCCGTCCGTGCGCCGGCAGATCGAGGCGGCGAACCGGGAGATCGAGGCGACTCTCACCGAAGGACAACGACCGCGGTACCGCGAGCTGCGCCAGCGGTGGGAACGGCGCACGCAGCGCCTGTTCAGGGAACGGTAGAGTGGGCCAGGGAGTCCGCGACGAGCCGTCCCCATCGCTCACACCCTCGTCCGTCACCGGGCCGAAGATCGGAATCTTCGGCCACACGAACTATGCGCCTGCCTTCGCCTCCACGGCTGACGGAGGGCCGACGACGCGGTTGCGGCCTTTCTTCTTCGCCACGTACAGCCGCTGATCCGCCGTCGCGAACAAGCTCTCGACATCGATTCCGTCACCCGGGAACAGAGCACCGCCGATACTGATCGTGATCGGCACGCGGCCTTCCGGTACTGGCAAGGCTTCGACACCCCGGCGGATGCGCTCTCCGATCACTCCGAGTCCGGCCGGATCGATCTCCGGAAGAACGACCGCAAACTCTTCGCCGCCGTAGCGGGCCGGCATGTCGACCGCGCGAACAGACGCTCGGACCATCGCCGCCACAGCGACGAGCGCTTCGTTACCGGCGAGGTGTCCGAATCGATCGTTGTATTTCTTGAAGTGGTCGAGATCGAGCACGAGGACTCCGAAGCTGTGCCCGTAGCGGTTCGCCCGTTCGACTTCGCCATCGATCACTTCGCGGAAGGCGCGAAAATTCGGAAGACCTGTCAACTCGTCGGTGCGCGCTCGCGCACGCAATTCACCGTAGGAGCGCGACAACGCATCCGCCATCCGGTTGAATGCGTGACCCAGCTGAGCGATCTCCCGATCGCCACCGATCGGTGCCCGTGCAGACAGCTCTCCCGCGGCGAGCTGCTCGGCAGCCCGTGAAAGGTCTTCGATCGGCGTCACGACCTTGGCGAGTGTCAGCCGCGCCGATGCGAAGCTGATGATCGCGATGATCCATGCCGTTGCCATCGCGATCCACATCATGTCGGACGCTTCGCGAGCGAGCAGCGGCAACTGAACCTCCGTCTGCCTGGTGTGATACCGGGCGAGAGCCTCCGTCTCCCGGACGATGCTTCGCGAGCGGCGATCCAGCTCTTCGAGCACCATTGCCCGATCGTCGCTCGAAATCTCGCTCCACCGCCCGGCCGAATCGTGGAGTGAGTCTCGATACGAGGTGATCTCGGATTCGATCCGTGCCACCTCGGCGCTCTCCCCGAGATCGCCCAGCAGTTGCGAGATCGTTCCGTAGCGCGTGGCCATGGTCCCCAACTGCGACCCCTCATCGCCCGCCGCGGAAACGACACGGGGGTGGAATGCATTCTGATTCCGGATCAGCTCACTGAGCACGGCAACGGCGCGCAGATCGACCGAGAAGAGGTGCTCGGCGCGCTCCTGCGACTGCTTCGCACGCCAGGTGAGAAAGAAGGCGACGACGAACAGCATCAGTGCATAGCACGCCGTCATGGTGAAGACACGCGAGCGGAGACGTCGTCGCCTGGTCATCTGAGTTCGCTCGACATCAAGAATCGCCGACTGCGTCCCTAGTTGCAAGCGACAGCTCTCGGGAGGGTGCGCAATGCGTCGTATTTCCACGATATGGACACTCGCAGGCAATTGCAATGCGATAATCCGCTCGCGAATGAGTCGAACGAAGGTTCCGAATCGCCCGGGCTCGGAAATCTGGCGAAAATACTGCATTGAATCGATGTCCTGACCATGCCCGGCAGACGTTTGCTTTCGATTCTCGCCCTCCTGGGCGGCCTCGCCGCCATCCTCTATGTCGCCATCAGTTTCTTCGTTCCGTCGCCACGGCGGTTGATTCTGGGGGTCGACAAGAGAACCGGCAGGATACGCCACGTCGATCAGTCGATCACATTCCTCCCGCCCAATCGTTATTACCGCCTTTCGTTCGAGAAACGCGAAGGCGCCGCGCAGCGGGACGGAGTCATCACCATGACCTCGCGCGAAGGCGTGCCCGTCAAGATCAACTACAGAATCCGGTTCGGAATCAACCAGAGCCGGCTTCCCGATGCACGGCGCCTCGTGGCCGAGGGGTGGACCGCGTGGCTGAACGCGCGCGTCGCCGAGGCCGTGTCCGCGGTGATCGCCGAAGTCGGCATCGAAGAGCTCGCCTCGCCGGTCTCGCAGTTTGCACGGCAACGTGAAACACTCGCTCAGACCGTCAGCAGGCATCTTGCTGACAGCGGACTGAACGTCAGCTTCTTCGCGATTCAGCGGATCGACATCGACCGCCCGGCGCTGCTGCAGTACAAGCGCAACGAACTGCGACGGAACGCGCGCGGACCCCTCGGGCGCGTCGCCGTCTTCGCCCTCGACGGCGCTGACTGGGAGCTTCTCTCGGAGCTGATGCAGGACGGGCGAATGCCGAATCTCCGGGCTCTGACCGGTGGCGGGACGACCGCCTCGGTGCAGACGATCCAGCCGACTGCCGCGCCTCTGGTCTGGTCGACCGTTGCAACCGGCCTGCCTCCCGACCGCCATGGAGTCGTCGACTTTTTCACACAGGATCCGTCCCGGGCACCCGTCGATGCATCCTCGAGGCGGGTTCCCGCCGTCTGGGAGATCGCCACCGCGTTCGGCCGGCCGAGCCAGGTCGTTTCCTGGTGGGGAGCATGGCCCACGGCCGGCGAGACCATCACCTTCGGGACACCGATCGAGCTTCGCTCGTCAGCAATCCGCCCCGCCTCACTGCAGCCGATCGTGGCGGAAAATCTCACTCCGGAGGGAACCATCGGGCACCAGCAGATACGGCGGTTCCTCAACATTTCCGAGGCGGAATTTCAACGGGCGATCAATGCAGGGAACGCCAGCGACCCCATCGTGCTCTTTCGCTCGATACTCGCGAAAACCTGGACCGACCACCGTGTCGCCCTCGCGATCTACGATCAATCGAGCCCCCTGCTGATGATGATCAGCTATGAAGGCACCGACGCCGTCAACCATCTCTTCGGACCGTACCATCCGCCATACCGCCAGGGGATCGCGTCCGATGCCTTTCGAAAGTTCTGGCCGGCCGTGGCCAACTACTATTCCGAGATCGATCGTCTTCTCGGTGAATGGACGGCCGTTCTGCCGCAGGACACGACGGTGATGATCGTTTCCGGCTACGGAATGAAGTGGGGCCGCGACCGGCCGCGGGAGCCGCCGGCAGGTGCCAGTGCACTTCCCGACCACCGCAATCTCGGCGCGCTCGTTCTGTTCGGAAATCGCGTCGCACCCTCCGCGCGCCGGCATCTGATCTCGATCTACGATGTCGCGCCGACCATCCTCACCATCCTCGGCCTCCCCGTCGCAAGAGAAATGCCCGGGCGATTCTTCGCCGCAGGCTTCTCGGATGTCGAAGCAATCGACGGCGTCTCCGTCACCAGCTACAGCGAGATCATCGCTCCGCCAGGCCCTCGATCCGGCGTCGAAGCCGACCGCGGTCTCTATCGGGCGCGACTCCAGGAGATAGGACACGTGGTCGATCCGACGAGAAGCGAGCCGCAGCTCGTCGGGGAAGCAGCGATCTCGCGCCAGGTGCCTCCAGGGAGCGAGCGGTGGGGACTCTACGCCTGGCATAACAATCAGGGAGTCGAGCTGCGTCGGAAACAGCAGCTGCGCGAAGCGGCTGATGCGTTCGCCCGTGCCATCGAGCTGAATCCCGAGCGTCCGGTCGCTTACCTGAATCTGGCGATGGTTCTGTACGACCGGCAGCAATACACCGCGGCCGAGACTCTCTTTTTTCGAGCGATCGAGAAGGGACTCCCGAGCCCCGAAAATTATCTGATCGATTTCGCGGCACTCTACAGGCAGAACGACATGCCGACGCGCGCCATCAACGTCCTGGTGAAGGGGCGGGAACTGCTGCCGGAATCGTTCGTGATCGTGTCGAATCTCGGCTCGGTTCTGGCGGAGGCCGACCGCTACACCGACGCCGTGACCGAGCTCGAACGTGCCCTTGCCATGCGCCCCACGTCGACTTCCGTCCTCAACAACCTCGCACTGATTCACCTCCACCGCAAGGAGTACGCGCGCGCTCTCGACTACTGGAACCGCTCTCTGGTGATCGATCCCAGACAGCCGCACATCCGCCAGGCCGTGATGGCGACACAGTCGCGAATGTAGTGGTGATGGAGGGTATGACGCACCCCCTTTCGCCACCTGCTATCTGCTATCTGCTATCTGCTATCTGTCTTCTGGTTTCTGGTTTCTGGTTTCTGCCTTCTGCCTTCTGCCTTCTGCCTTCTGCTATCTGCTATCTGCTATCTGCCTTCCGCCTTCTCCACGGCATACGCCATACTGCCCACCGGTTGTAACTGACCACTGATGACGACGACCGCCCGATCTTCGCCTCTGACCGATGCCGAGCTGGCACGCTACGCCCGCCATATCTCGCTCCCTCAGGTCGGCCTCGAGGGACAGCTTCGGCTGAAGGCAGCCGCGGTCGCGATCGTCGGCGCGGGAGGTCTCGGCAGCCCCGCTGCTCTCTATCTCGCTGCAGCAGGAATCGGACGAATCGGAATCATCGATTTCGATCGCGTCGACCTGTCGAATCTTCACCGGCAGGTGCTTCATGGCACCAGCGATCTCGATCGCCCCAAGATCGAATCGGCGCGGGAGCGGTTGCGGGATATCAATCCCGAGATCGAGATCGATGCCCACGGCACCTCGCTCTCCTCCGCCAACGCCCTTGACATACTCCGCCCCTACGACATCATCCTCGACGGAAGCGACAACTTCGCGACCCGCTACCTCGTCAACGACGCGGCGGTTCTTCTCGGCAAGCCGGATGTCTACGGCTCGATCTTCCGATTCGAGGGACAGGTCTCGATCTTCGGACTCGCAGACGGTCCCTGCTATCGCTGTCTCTATCCGGAGCCGCCGCCGCCGGGCCTGATCCCCTCCTGCGCCGAGGGAGGGGTGATCGGCGTACTGCCCGGGGTGATCGGAATGCTGCAGGCGACCGAAGCGGTCAAGCTCTTCCTCGGGATCGGCGAGCCGCTCGCCGGCCGTCTCCTCCTGTTCGACGCCCTTCAGATGTCTTTTCGTGAGCTCCGGCTGCGCAAGAGTCCCGACTGTGCACTCTGCGGTCCGAATCCCACGATCCGAGCGCTGATCGACTACGAGCGCTTCTGCGGAGGGCCGCCCGCCGAATCTGATGGCGACGAAATCACGCCCGCCGAGCTCGCCGCTCGGCTCGAGCGCGGAGACTCGCTTCGCCTCATCGATGTCCGCGAGGTGCCGGAGTGGAGGTCCGGACGGATCGAAGGAGCGGAGCACATTCCGCTGGGAACCATCGTGCACGACCAGAGCCGGCTGAAGTCTGATGAGGAGATCGTTCTCTATTGCCGTTCGGGAAGCCGAAGCGCGAACGCGCTGGAGGCGCTCCGGGCAGCGGGATTCAGCAACCTCAGAAGCCTGGCGGGAGGCATCGACCGATGGGCTCGCGAAGTCGGGCCGCCGTCGCGACCGTGAGTGTCAGCGCGCGGCGGCGAGCGCGAACGGCTTCTCTCTCGCGAACAGAATCACGATCGATTTCCCGACGGCCCGGCTGTTCGGCGCCCCGGGAATGATCGCCATTCCGACGTCGCGATATTCGGATGAGAGGATGTTCTCACGGTGTCCCTTCGACTCCATCCACGCCGTGACGAGGATCTGCGCCGTTTCGAATCCGGCCGCCAGATTCTCGCCGGCTCGCAGGAAGTCGTACCCGCGCAATCGGACCCAGACGAACGGCGAGCGGCCGTCCGGCGACTCGTGCGAGAAATACTGCAGCTCTTCCATGTCGCGCATCCGATCGGCCGCTGCAGCGCTCAGCCGCGGGTCTTCCCGAAGCGGTGCGACCCCGTGCAGCCCGCGATAGAAGTTCATCAGCTGAAGAACCGAGGCGTTGTTGATGTCCGTACCGGGAAGGAACGGCTCCGCGGCAACGGGGAGTGCCGCGGCCACGGCGACCGCGAGGATCACGAGGATGGCGGATCGTTTCCCTGAGGCGCGGTTCATGATCGAGATGATAGTCCTTTCACCGGCCGGAAGGAGAGCCGGCGAGTCGTTGTAACCGAGCATTTGCATGCTGTCATCCCGAGCTCGAAAACGGTGCTGTGCGCCGCTGAAGAGGGAATGACACCGCAAACCTTGCCGTCATCCCGAGCGCGTGGTGGGCGGGAAGGCGAGGGATCTCCCCGCAGGTCCAATGGAACCGACGTCCGAGGGAACGAGGAGCGCAGCGCAATCGCTTCAGCTACGCCGGGGCGACCCGGAGGAAGAAGGTGCAGGCCTTTCCGCTCTTCGACTCGACCCACACCTGGCCGCCGTGATCGATGGCGAACTGGCGGCATCGCGCGAGTCCCTTGCCGGTGCGGACGGGGTCCGACTGGTCCCAGACGAAACCGGGATCGAAGATCGATTTCCGGTATTCCTCCGGAACGATCGGCCCGTTGTCCATCACGAAGAAGAGGAGCAGCGGCCTTTCCTTGTGCTCCATGAGGCGGGCTCCGAGAACGATCTGGCCACCCTGCGGCACATAATGCAGCGCGTTCTCGAGCATCGTCTGAAGCGAGGTTCGGAGCCGGTGCTCGTCTTCGAAGCGCTGCTCGATCAGAGGCGAATCGATCTTGATCGTGACGCCCTTCCGCTCGGCCATCACGCGAAACTGCTCGCCCAACTTCCGCACGATGTCCGAAACATGCCGCGTGTGCTTCTCCTGCGGTACGGAGGTCGTCTCATCGACGTTCGCCGCGAGCTCGAGCGAGGAGAGGATCTGATCCATGGTGATCACCGCATCGTCGATCACCGGATCCGTCCGGCGCTGCTGGCTCGCCTGGCTGAGCGACTCATGCAGAGAGCGGAGCGGCACCAGCACGGTCTCGCGGATGAAGTTCGCGAACGGCGTCTGGTCGGGGACGGCATCGTGCGGCTTGAGGACCAGGACGGCACCGGCGGCGCTTCCGGAGAGGGGGACGAGCGAGAAGGCCACCTCGCGCATCCCGAGAAGGAAGGACGCCTCGAGAGGTTGCGTCAGATCGGCGATGCGGAGTCCGATCGTCGCTTCGATCGCCGGGAGTGAGATCTGATCGGAGTCGATTCCGAGTAGCCGCCGCGCCTCCTCGGTGACGAATTTCACCATTCGGTCGGCAGCCACCAGGATGGCCGCAATGTCGGACGCTGCCAGCACGTCGCAGACGCTCGTGATCGCCAGCGAAGTCGACTCGACGGGGAAATGAACGAGGGGAGCCTTGGGAAAGGTCTCGAGGGCGTATTGCGCGGCCCGCTCCCGGCCGACGGCTGACGTGGAGGAACTTCCGCTCGCGCGTTCTCCTGACGGCACCACGGGCTTGCTCGACGGCCTTCGAGGGCGATCACACTTGTCGCACAGAAACCCGTCAGGGATTGCATCACCGCACACGAGACAGCTGGATTTAGTCGACACCAGACTCGAAAACCCCAGAATCGGTCATATTACTCCGATTGGAGAGGGGCCTCAAATCGCGAGGCGCAGACGAAACGATGAGTGAAAGACCGGCGCGCCGCCGCGGTGAAGAGGGAATGACACGACAAACCTTGCCGTCATCCTGAGCGAGGCGGATGAGTGAGTGAGCGAAGGATCTGCGTTCTCAGACAGTTGCCGATCGCGGCGCGGCAAGGACGCCCGTTCCCGGGTGCCCCGCGCGTCCCTCGTGCGCCCCTTCGAAACCGATCTCTTCCGCGCCCGCGCAGGTCATCTCGCGGTGCGAAGCTCATCGCGCGGTCCACCCCTCGGTTATGCCCTCGGTTATGACTCCGGGTCTCGATTCGTTGAACAGTCGCTTCCCACTTCGACAAGCCGCAGTGAAAGTCCGCCCCCCGATCATTCGCTCAGAAACCTCTCCATCAGGCGCGCATTCTCCTCCATCGCGCGAAGCTCGACCCAGTATGCCCATGCAAAGAGGATGATCGTCAGGAGCGACAGGAGATGATGAGCGAGAGAAGGAACCTTCCCCGTGTGCACGCCCCCTCCGATGATGAACGTGACCATGATCGACGCCATGGCCCACATCGCCGCCGGAAACACCTTCGATTTGAACAGTCTCGTCGACCGAACGACGCTCTGCTCGTCCGCTGCGCCCTTCGCCTTGTCCTTGATCTCTTTCCCCGTTCCGATGAAAAAGAACATCGTCATCGACTGCGAAAAGAGGCCGACGACGACTGTCGCCAGAGCAAAAAGAATATGGCGTGCGATGTCGGCGGGAGAGGCGGCCAGGTAACCGGAGATCGAGGTGACGATGAGTCCGGCGAGAGTCAGGAGCGTGGTCATCAGAAGAAGCTGAGCCATGGCGCGGGATTATAGACACGATTCGCTGCGACGCGCCCGCAACCCCCCTGCTATACTGCCGAGCCCGGAGGCAGCGAGGCGCATTTCCCGCCCTCCCTCGTGACTGCGATGACCGAAAAGGGAACGAGGTATCGCGACGCCGGCGTCGACATCGACGCCCAGGACGAGGCGTTGCGCCAGGTGCGGCGGGTCGTGCGCGACACATGGAGTCCGAATGTGCTTTCGGACATCGGAAGTTTCGGGGGGCTCTTCCGCGCCTCCTTCGGCGAGATGGACTCGCCGATTCTCGTCTCCTCGACGGACGGCGTCGGCACGAAGCTGCGGGTGGCGCAGGCGATGAAAATCCACGACACGATCGGCTACGATCTCGTCTGCCACTGCGTCAACGACATTCTCGTGCAGGGGGCGCGGCCTCTCTTCTTTCTCGATTACTTCGCCACCGGAAGGCTCCGTCCTCCGGTCATGGTCGACGTCATCCGCGGCATGGCGGAGGCCTGCCGGGAGAACGGAGTCGCCCTGATCGGCGGCGAGACGGCGGAGATGCCCGGTTTCTACACCGAAGGAGACTACGACGTGGCGGGCTTCATCGTCGGCGTCGTCGACGAGAAGCATCTGATCGACGGCCGGCGAATCGCAGCGGGCGATCTCCTCATCGGACTTCCCTCGACGGGACTTCACACCAACGGCTACTCACTCGCACGGAAGATCATCGAGCAGCAGGATCTCGACTACCAGTCGATCGTTCCGGAAGTCGGAGGAAAAATCGGCGAGATTCTACTGAATCATCACATCTCGTATCTGCGACCCCTTCTTCCGCTGATCGAAGAAGGGCTGATCCACGGCCTCGCCCACATTACCGGAGGCGGCCTGACCGACAACGTGCCGCGCATTCTCCCCTCCAACTGCGACGCACGGATCAAGCTGGGAGCGTGGGACGTGCCGCCCATCTTTCGTTTCCTCTACGAGAAGGGGGGCGTCGCGATCGACGAGATGCTCCGGGTATTCAACATGGGAGTCGGGATGGTCGTCGTCGTCCCCCCCGCCTCCGTCGATCGCGTGATCAAGCGTCTGGAGATCGTGCGACAGCCGTACTACTTCATCGGCAACATCGTGGCAGGCAGCGGGACGGTGGTCTACGATTCCCCTCCCTCCGCCTTTCCGAGCTGGATCGAGTGATGCGCCGGCGGCTCGCGGTTCTCCTCTCCGGCAGAGGCTCGAACTTCGACGCGATCCGGCGTGCGATCGAGACGGATGCGCTCGAGGCCGAGATCGTCGCGGTGATCTCGAACCGCCCCGACGCGTTGGGACTCGAGCGAGCCCGCGACGCCGGACTTCCTGCCTTCATCGTCGATCATCGCCGGTTTCCGACGCGCGAGGCACACGAGGAGCAGCTCGTTCGCATTCTCGACGAGGTGAAACCTCACTTCATCGTTCTGGCAGGCTACATGAGAATGCTGAGCCCGTCATTCGTTGCGCGCTATCCGCGGCGCATCGTCAACATCCATCCTTCGCTCCTGCCGGCGTTCCCCGGACTGGGAGCTCAGGCTCAGGCACTGGCGCATGGCGCGCGGGTCTCGGGCTGCACCGTGCACTTCGTCGACGAAACGCTCGACGACGGACCGATCATCGAACAGCGGGCGGTCGAGGTGCTCGAAGACGACACGGAGGAAACGCTCTCGGCGCGCATTCTCGAGCAGGAGCATCGAGCCTATGTCGCCGCCCTGGCAAGACTGTGCGAAGGGAACTACCGCGTCGATGGCCGGCGCGTGATCTTCGGGAAGGGGCCTCGGACGTAGGGGTGCACAGCGAGGTGACGGACACGTGCCCACGGCTCAGAAGGGCCAGAACTTTCGCCACCACGACTCTTTGCCGAGATCGGCCGCGGCGATCGCCGGCACGCTGGCGACCGGCTTCCCATCCTTCCGGACGATGATCGTGCCGACCTGTTGTCCCTTCCGAATGGGAGCCACTGCGCCGACCGGCCCGAACGCCGTGGTCAAACCCTTCTCTTCGCCGTGCTTGACGAGGATCATCGCCGAATCACCGGCAACCGCCGCCACGCGCGGAGCAGCGCCCTGTTTCACCGGGAACTCCACCGGCAGGCGCGCCCCTTTGGCGATCACCTGCTGAAGGCGCCATGTGTTGAACGCCTCGGTCAGGAGCGAGGCGGCACTGTCGAAACAATCGCGCTTCTGCTTCGATCCCATGACCACGCTGATCAGCTCCATGTTCCCCCGCTTGGCCGAGGCGGTGACACAGAAGCCGGCGGAAACCGTATACCCCGTCTTGATGCCCGTCGAGTCGGGGTACTGTCTGAGCAGATGGTTCGGGTTGTACATCGTGAAGGTCCCGCCGCGGAAGGGCATCTGCTGCACCAGGGCGTACTCGCGCATGAGCGGATACTTCATCAGCTCCTGGGCCAGTTTTGCGAGATCGGCCGGGCTCATCATGTCGGGCTTCTCGTCTCCCCTTGCGGGAAGACCATGCGGTGTGTGGAACTCGCTGTTGCGCAGCCCGAGAGATTCCGCCCGCCGGTTCATCAGATTCACGAACGCCTCGGCCGTTCCGCCGACGCGCTCGGCGAGCGCCAGCGCCGCATCATTCGCCGAATGGACCATCGTGGCAGCGAGCAGGTCGCGAACCGTAAACACTTCTCCCTGCTTCAGATAAACCTGGGAGCCGCCCATCTTGCTCGCTCGTGCAGACACGGTCACGGGCGAGTCGAACGCCAGCATTCCGTTCTGGATGTTCTCCATCACGATCAGCAGCGTCATCATCTTGATCATCGACGCCGGCGGCATCGGCGTATGAGCGTTCTTCTCGTAGAGCACCTGACCGGTCGTCGGCTCGATCACGATTCCCGCGGTGAACTTCTCCGCAGACTGCGCGACGAGACTGCTGCTGAGGGCGAGACTGAGCAAAACGATCACGACACGTTTCATTTCGGCGAAAGCTCCTCTCGTGCGCTTGTTTGCACCACCCATACCACCTGCCCCAGTCATCCGTGCTTTCGAGCGCGCGTTGCGCGCGCCTCTACACCTCCGTCGCTTTTCGTCCCCGCCGTTTCCGGCTCGGGCGCGTCATCGAACCGATGACCGTCCAATCCTGCCTGTGAATCACGACAGGATCGGCTGACGGCCAGAGATCGATCGGAACGTAGTAGTACCCGTCGCCGAGAACACGCGACTTGATCGTCAGATCGCGCATGCTCTTGCACAGACTCTTCTTCCCCCGCACGGCGCTTCGCTCGACGACGACGCCTGTTCGCTCGCCCACTCCCTGGTACACATTGATCTCGGCGCAGAGAGAGTTCACCAGTGCCATTGCGGTTGAGCCTAGCAAAACTCGTTCCGACGAGCGTTGCGCCGGGCGCAAAAGGAGGTGAGAGGCGAGAAGCGAGAGGCGATCTCGCAACGGCGAAGCATTTGGAGCGCTCGACGCTCGAAGGACTCGAGAGAATGTTGGCAGCCGGCAATGCTGCCGGGAAACTGGCTCGCGCGACCGTCACATTTCTCGTAGGGGCGAAGCATTTGCGCGAGGGCCGCGGCGACGGGCTCGCGTCGCTGGAGCGCAGCGCAATGGCTTCGCCCGGGTGCTTGCGAGACTGTGACATTCTCGGTGGGCGAACGCGCGCCACCCGCCCACTCGGGCCGGGCGCGGGACGCCTGCTCTCCCTGGAGGCTTGGTTTGATCGTCGCAAGCACCCGGACGAAGCTATTGCGCTGCGTTGCGGCGCAGCAAGCCCGCTGCTCTGTCCCTGGCGCAAATGCTTCGTCCCTACGAGGACAAAAGCTTCGCCCCGAATTCTCGCAGGAACGTGAGCCGGATTGAGAGGAGGGTCGCCTCTCGCCTCTCGTCTCTCGTCTCTCGTCTCTCGTCTCTCGTCTCTCGCCTCTCGCCTCTCGCCTCTCGCCTCTCGTCTCTCGCCTCTCGTCTCTCGCCTCTCGCCTCTCGCCGTGGGCCAGGGGCATCGCTTTTGAAACAGGGGCGGGCGCGGGACGCCCGCTCTCCCTGTCTCAATGCAGAATCACACCCCGCATCACCGTCACCGCATGACCGGAGAGCATGACGCGCTCTCCCTCGAGGCGCACATGAACGATTCCGCCGCGCGCCGACGCCTGAAAGCCGACCATCTCGGTTCTCTCGAGCCGGGCAGCCCAGAACGGCCCGAGGCAGCAATGCGAAGAGCCGGTGACGGGATCTTCGTCGATTCCGTACGCCGGAGCGAAGTAGCGCGAGATGAAGTGATGATCCTCGCCAACCGTTCGCGCCGTGACGATGAAGCCGCGGACATCGATGCGCGCGAGAGCCCGAAAATCGGGCTTCACCGTGAGCACTTCCTCGGGCGATGCCAGCTCGACGAGATAGTCGAGCCGGTTTCGGCCGACGAAGAGCGGGGTCGCTCCGAGAGCTTCGGCGAGCCCGGGCGGCACATCCGCGCGGGTGGCCGGCTCCGAAGGAAAATTCATCTCGATATAGCCGCTGCGGCGACGCGCGATCAGAAGGCCGCTTCGGGTTTGAAACCGGATCTCGGCTCCCGGCTCCAGAATCCCTTCCTCCCACAGGACATGCGCCGCGGCGAGCGTCGCATGGCCGCAGAGATCGACCTCGGCGAGCGGGGTGAACCATCGGAGCGAGAACTCGTCTCCGTGGCGGGAAAGAAACGCCGTCTCCGCCAGGTTCATCTCGCGTGCGACCAGCTGCATCCAGCGATCGTCGCGCTCCCGCTCGAGCACGCACACTGCGGCGGGATTTCCGGCATAGGGCTCGGAGGTGAAGGAATCCACCTGGATGAATGGCTGAGGCATGGCCGTCAAGAGGCTCGAGGCTGGAGGCTCGAGGCTCGGGGCTCGAGCCTCGAGACCAGCGAGGGTGGCGAGTCTCGCTCCTCGTGGTTCATCGTCTCTCGCCTCTCATCTCTCGCCTCTCGCCTCTCGCCTCTCGCCTCTCGCCTCTCGCCTCTCGTCTCTCGTCCCTGGCTGAACGCATCGCGGTTGGAATGGGGCGGGCGCGGGACGCCCGCCGTCCCCTTTGTGGCTCTCAAAACCCGGCCACCTTCGCCGACTTCCTGTAGAGGAGGCTCGTGGCGATGAAGCCGGCGATCACGATCAGCGCCGCATACACATCGCGAAGCGGACTGCCGTAGACGTTCGGATAGTGATTGCTGATCATGAAGAACATCAGCGGGACGGACATGAAGGTGTTGTGGCGCGAGCGCAAGGTCGCCATGGCGACGAGATCCGCATCGGGAGGATTCCCCTCCTTGACCGCGGTGATGACTTTCTGCTGTGCGGGCCAGATTCGCATCCAGACGTTCATCGCCATCGCGGTACCGAGCGCACCACCGATGAAGATGTAGAGTGCGCGGCCACTGAAGTTCGCCACTTCCGCCTGGAGCCAATAGAGCACGACGAGAAGAATCAGCGAGAGCGCATTTGCCAGCATCTGCTGTCCCTTCATCGCGCGCATGATGACGTCGTAGAGAAACGCGGCGATCAGCACGAGAACGAGCATCCCGACTCCGATGCTCATGTTCCCTTCGTTCGGATTCGCGAACAGCGCTCCTCCCATGTAGTACACCATGCCGAGCAGAAGGATCCCGGTGATCCAGGTCCATGCTGCGCCCCAGCGGAACCAGTAGAGGGCGCGCGGCATCAGCTCCGGCACGACTGCCTTCTTGGTCGCGGCGTCGAATACCTTGCCGAGAGGGGCATTGACCCAGTTGAAAAACCAGAGATGGCCGATCCAGGCGATTCCGGCGACGAGGTGGATCCATCGGAAGAGAAGCTGCAACCAGGCGTTCAGTTCAGCATTCATCACAGACTCCTGACGTTGAGTGTGGTTTGCGTTCGGGGGCCGCCCCGATTATAGGTGAGATTCGGCATGCGGCAACCTCACCGGCGCTGTTTTCACCCCGGGTGAGCAGGGGTTTTGCTTCTTGCACGGCCGGTTTCGCTGCGGCGGCGATTCTGTCATTCTTTCCACATGTCTTCAGCTTCTGAAATGCTCACACGCTTCCGGCCGACGCTGGCGGAGATCGACCTCGACGCCTTCGCCCGCAACCTCGACGCGATCACCAGCCGTCTTCCACCCGCTTCGCGACTGATCGCGATGATGAAGGCCGGCGCGTATGGACATGGAGCGGTGGAGCTCGCGCGGATCTGCGAGGAGCGCGGCAACGTGGCGATGATCTCGGTCGCGCTCGTCGAGGAGGCAGTCGAGCTGAGAGCCGCCGGAATTACGCTTCCGATTCTGATCGTCGGGCCGGTGACGGCGCCACAGATTCCCATCATTCTTCGAGAACGATTCGTTCTCGGCGTGTCGGGGCCGGAGGTGCTCGCATCGCTCGCCGCGGCCGGCGGCGAGGGATCGCCAGGCTGCACGATCCACCTCGAGCTCGACAGCGGCATGGGTCGGATGGGCCTCGTCGACGGCGATCTCTCCGCGGCAGCCGGGCTTCTCCGCGAGAATCGTTGGATCGACGTCGGTGCGATCTACACTCATTTTGCCAATGCCTCCGATCCCGACGATCCCGTCACCTTCCAGCAGATCGAAGTCTTCCGCCGGATGCTCCGGCGTCTGCGCGAGCTCGGAGTCGAAGCGCCGCTGCACCATCTCGCGAACAGCGCCGCGGTCATGCGCGACATCGTCACGCCCGGCGACTGGGCTCGCACCGGAATCGCGCTGTACGGTGCCGAGGCGCTCGACAGAGAGAGCTCGCGGCTGGAGCCGGTCATGACATGGCGAACGGAGATCGCCCGGCTCAAGGAAGTCCCGGCGGGAAGCGGCATCGGGTACGGCCTGACGTATCACACCCGGCGGACGAGCCGGATCGCGACTCTTCCCGTCGGATACGCCGACGGTTACGACAGGCGCCTCTCCAATCAGGGCGTCGTGCTCCTTCACGGGCGGCGAGCGCCGGTCGTCGGGCGTGTGTCGATGGATCTGGTCACCATCGATGTCACGGAGATCGAGCTCGCGGCGGCAGGCGATCCGGTCGTTCTGCTGGGACGCCAGGGGAACGAGCAGATCACCGCTGACGAGATCGCGGCGAAGATCGGTACAATCTCCTACGAGATTCTGTGCGGTGTGAGCGCGCGCGTACCACGGCTCTACCGGAAAGGAAGCGATCTCCGAGTCGTTTCGAAGTTCAACGAGATCATGGATGGCTCTCGGGACCGCTCGACCGAGTCGAGCCCCTCGAGCCGGCCATCGCGAGGAGCCGGCACGTGACGCATGTGGTCGAATCGATCGGTCTGGTCTTCATCCGTCTCTTCGAAGAGACGGGTCGCTGGTTCCAGATGCTGTGGAGGACCATCAGGTGGACTCCACGACGTCCGCTGGGAATCATCGAATGGTTCCGCCAGATGGTGCGCGTCGGAATCGACTCGATCCCGGTCGTCTTTCTGACGACGATGTTCACCGGCATGGTCATGGCGCTGCAGACGTTCAACGGCTTCCAGCGCGTTCATGCCGAGAACTGGGTCGGAAGCGTCGTCGCCCTCTCGATGCTGCGCGAGCTCTCCCCCGTGCTCGTGGGACTGATGGTCACCGGACGCGTGGGCTCGTCGATGGCGGCCGAGATCGGAACCATGCGCGTGACCGAACAGCTCGATGCGCTCGAGGCGCTGGCCACCGAACCGGTCCACTATCTCTTCGTCCCACGCGTCATCGCCGGGATCGTGATGCTCCCCCTGCTCGTCATCCTCGGCGATGCGATCGGGATCTTCGGAGGCTACGTGGTTGCCGTCGATCTGCTCGGCGCGAATCCGGTGATCTATCAGCAGAACACCTTTCAGTTTCTGGAGATGAACGATCTCTGGAGCGGCGTCATCAAGGCGGCTGTTTTCGGTCTGATCCTCACCCTCACAGGGTGCGTCAAGGGCTATTACACCACCGGCGGCGCCGAGGGAGTCGGCAGGGCGACGACCTCGGCCGTCGTCACGGCATCTCTCACGATTCTGCTGGCTGATTTCTTTCTGACAAAACTTCTGTTCTGAAACAAGGACGACAGAGACTTGACCGCAACCGGATTCGAGACCGCGAGACGTGAGCGCCCTCTCGACGACCACGAGGAAGTCGTCGAGCTGCGCGACATCTCGAAATCGTTTGCGAACAAGACCGTTCTCGATCGCCTGTCACTGACGGTTCATCGCGGCGAATCGATCGTGATCGTCGGCGGCTCGGGAACAGGCAAGAGCGTCACGCTCAAACACATCATCGGATTGATGCGACCCGATTCCGGGCATGTTCTGGTGGAGGGTCGCGACCTCTGCTGCATGAAGCCGGTGGAGCTGAATCAATTCAGGCGGCGATTCGGCATGAGCTTTCAGGAAGGAGCGCTCTTCGACTCGATGTCGGTCTTCGAGAACATCGCGTTTCCGCTTCGGCGCCATACGAAGATGAACGAAGAGGAGATCCGCGAGCGCGTTCACGAGTGTCTCGAGCAGGTTCATCTTCATGGAGTCGACTCGAAGCGCCCCTCCGAGCTGTCGGGAGGTATGCGGCGGCGCGTCGGTTTCGCGCGCGCGATCTCACTCGAGCCGGCAATCCTGCTGTTCGACGAGCCGACGACCGGACTCGATCCGGTCATCAGCGACGTCGTCGCCGAGCTGATCCTCGAGATGGACCGAACCCTCAACACGACGACGATCACGATCACGCACGACATGAAGGTCGCCTTCAAGATCGCCGACCGCGTGGCGATGCTGCATCACGGGCAGATCATCGAAGAAGGCAGCCCGGCGGAATTTCAGGCGTCGGCGAATCCGATCGTGCAGCAGTTCATCGAAGGAAGGGCCGAAGGCCCGTTGACCGAGAACGAGATGCGATGAAGATCGCCACCTGGAACGTCAACGGCATTCGCGCGCGCCAGACCCAGCTCCTCGAGTGGGTCGCCGGCGAACAGCCCGACGTTCTCTGCCTCCAGGAAATCAAGGCGAAGCTGGAGCAGATCCCCGAGCCGCTCTGCAACCTCGAAGGGTTCTGGTGCTACTGGCATGGGGCCGGCGGGTACTCCGGTGTCGGCCTCCATCTGCGACGAGAGCGTTTTCCGGAAAAGCCGAAGTTCTCCCACCCGCAGTTCGACAACGAAACGCGGATCGTTCAAGCCGATCTCGGCGAGCTCGTGGTCGCTTCGGTCTATGTTCCGAACGGGGGGAAGGACTTTCCGGCGAAGATGGAGTTCATGAAGGAGCTCGAAGGATATGCGGCTGCCATGCGCGATCGCGGAGAGCGACTCGTCCTCTGCGGCGACATGAACGTCGCCCGAACGGACCGCGACGTTCATCCGAAAGAGCGGAAGCCCAACATCATCGGGCAACGGCCGGACGAACGGGAACAGTTCGAGCGGCTCATCGGTCAGGGGCTCGTCGACGTCGGTCGCGCTCTCGATCCCGACAACGACGAGCTCTACACCTGGTGGGCACCGTGGCGCAACCTGCGCCAGCGCAACATCGGCTGGCGTCTCGACTACGTTCTCGCCAGCGAGACGCTCGCCGGCAACGCAGTGTCCTCCGCCGTCTACCGCGAGGTCGGCACCAGCGACCACGCCCCTGTCGTCGTCACCTTCGCCATGTGACTTCCCGCTTACCGAACATCCCCTGACTCCTCTTTCCGCGCCAACCGCCCCGACTCGCCGCGCGACCAGCGGCAGAGCGTCTCGATGTCGGTCGCTGACAGTCGTGCGCTACGATGAACGAGGGTGTAGGAAGCGAACGGCATCTCTCCCTCCTTCACCTCGCTGCAAATGTCCTTCAAGGCCGCCAGTTGTTTCTCCTCCGGCATCGTGCTCCACGACGAGAAGTTCAGATGCCGCCGCCCATGCTCCACGTGGTCGACGACGCTCCACGCGACGGGCGCGATGTGACTGTAGAAGGGCCAGCGCGTTTGGTTCGAATGACAATCGAAACAGGAGCGGGCGAGAAGCTCCTTCGTCCCCTCATCGATCGAGGTCGAGGCGAAGAGATGCTCGTCAGGATCCGTGGTTGGGTTGCCTGGGCGCGGGCGTGCCGCCTGTGCGAGTGCGAACGCCACAACGACGAGAATGACGAGAAGCCTGAAGATCCTGCGCATCGCGATCCTCCTTTCACCGGGGGATTTCGATTCGGCGCACCGGGACCAGCTCGCCGCCCGGCGTCGATCGCAGGATCGTCACCCGCAGCGTCGCTCCCGTGAACGCCGGAAGAGGCGGGATCTTGTATGGATCGCCGAATCGCTCGAGCACGACGGGCCCGGAGGCAGTCGATACGACACCGATGGGAGTCCACGGCCACCGGGGCCGGTAGACGGATTTCTCGGATCGATCGCCATCGATCCGATGGAGCGAGCGATCCCGGTACACCGCGATCCACACCCGCTCTTCGGCGTCGACGTCGAGGGAAACCACACGCTCCCTCGAAACCTCGGAATCGACTCCTCGCCTCTGTTGCGACGCGCGTCCCCTCGAGAGAATCGTGACCTCTCCCTGCGCGTTGATCTTCGCAAGCCCGGCGGCGGTCTTGCCGTAATACGCACCCCCCGCTCCGGCCGCGCCGGAGGCCATCTGCGGCAGAAGGGGCGTCGCCACGACCGTGGCGACGTCGCCGCCGGGGCCGACCCGCACGATCGCTCCCGGCAGCGACCAGTAGCTGTGGCCCTGCCGATCGAGGTCCATCGGCTCGCGTCGCTGCTTCAACATCTTGTCAGGTACGCGGAGCGGCCTGAGGGAACCGTCAGCGAGGCGCATCCAGATGCGCTCATGATCGTTGTAGTAGATCGAGCCGTCATCACCGGCGCGGACCAGATTGCCGTGGACCCCTGTGACGATCGTCGTCACCTTGCCGCTCCGGTCGATTCGAACGATGCGATCCGCCCCGGCATCGCGACAGAGAATCGAGCCATCATCGGCGACGTCGATCCCGAACCCGACATGCGCGCCGGCAACCGCCGGCATCACCAGAAAAGCGAAGAAAAAGAGAGCTCGCATCACTGTCCTCCGAGCTCAAAGACGCGTCGCCGCGAGGGATGTTAACGGCTAGTAGAGGCTGGAGGCTCCGAGGGACGAGGGACGAGAGACGAGGGACGAGAGACGAGAGGCGAGCAAAGTTGCGGTGATGGCCGGGCCTGTTCCTTGACATTAGGTTGAATGCATTCAGGCTCTCGGCGTCCAGCCTCCAGCCTCTCGTCTCTCGCCTCTCGTCTCTCGCCTCTCGTCTCTCGCCTCTCGTCTCTCGCCTCTAGCCTCCAGCCTCTAGCCTCTAGCCTCCAGCCTCTAGCATGGAACAGAGGCGGGCGCGGGACGCCCGCTCTCCCCTCTCACGCGCCTCGGATGACCCCGCGAATCCAGTCGCTCCACCAACGCTTCTTGTCGATGCCGAGCTGGCGGCCGAGTCG
>DATKDP010000081.1:0-5738 GCA_035546335.1 Thermoanaerobaculia bacterium
CTAGCCTCTAACCCCAGTGCGCGCCGACCGACCTCGACAAAAGGATCTGCAATGACTGAAAGCCGTAGCCCCGAAGGAGCCCGCATCGAGTTGCAGAACGGAAGGTTGATCGTGCCGGACGATCCGATCATCCCGTACATCGAAGGCGATGGAATCGGACCTGACATCTGGAACGCCACCAGAATCGTCCTCGACGGGACGGTGGAAAAGGTCTACGGCGGAAGGCGGCGCATCGCCTGGCTCGAGGTTTTCGCCGGCGAGAAGGCGAACGCCCGATTCGGCGAATGGCTGCCGAAGGCGACACTCGATGCAGTACGGCACTATCGCGTCGCGATCAAGGGTCCCCTGACGACGCCTGTCGGCGGAGGGATCCGATCCCTCAATGTCGCTCTCCGGCAGGTCCTCGACCTCTATGCCTGCGTCCGCCCGGTACGCTATTTCCAGGGTGTCCCGTCGCCGGTGCGCGAGCCGGAGAAGGTCGATATGGTGATCTTTCGCGAGAATACCGAAGATGTCTATGCCGGCATCGAGTGGGCAGCCGGATCGCCGGAAGCGGATCGCGTCATCGCGTTCCTGAACGGGACGATGGGAACGAATGTTCGGGAGAAATCGGGCATCGGCATCAAACCGATCTCCGAGCATGGATCGAAACGGCTGGTCCGGAAGGCGATTCAATTCGCCATCACCTCGGGGCGCGATTCGGTGACTCTCGTTCACAAAGGCAACATCATGAAGTTCACCGAAGGGGCCTTCAAGGAGTGGGGATATCAGCTGGCGCGCGAGGAGTTCGCCGACGTCACCGTCACCGAGAGCGAGGTGAGCGAAACGTACGATGGCAAGACTCCGGCGGGGAAGGTCGTCATCAAGGACCGGATCGCCGATGCGATGTTCCAGCAGGTGGTGCTTCGCCCCGCCGAATACTCGGTGATCGCAACGACGAACCTCAACGGCGACTATCTTTCCGATGCCCTGGCTGCCCAGGTCGGTGGACTCGGCATGGCTCCCGGGTCGAACGAGAGCGACGAGGTCGCATTCTTCGAGGCGACCCACGGTACCGCTCCCAAGTACGCGAACCAGGACAAGGTCAACCCCGGCTCGCTCATTCTTTCCGGCGTGATGATGCTGCAACACCTCGGATGGCGCGAGGCGGCGGAGGCCATCGAGCGCGCCCTCGAGCGAACCATCGCGCAAAGGCGCGTGACCTACGACCTCGAGAGGCAGATGCAGGGGGCGACGCTGCTCAGGACATCGGAGTTCGCTGCGGCCATCGTCGAGAACGTCTGACTGCCGTCATCCGAGCTCCCGGACCGAGCTCATGCCGCTGGTTGCCAGGCGAGAAACCACGGCTCGCGCCGGCCGAACTTGGTGCCGACGGCCACGCCGATGCCGAACAGCGAAGCTCCGATCCAGATGATGTTGCCAACCACGGGGATCATTCGAAGCAGTCCCATGATCAGCAGTCCGACCACCACCAGGGCCATGTCGCCGCGAAGCCATCGGCGACGCCCCAGCTCGTCCCTGCTCCTCGGCCGCGCGACCAGCGTTCCGACGGCGTGGAAAAGCGCGATCATGCCGTAGATCTTCGCCATCAGAGCGAAGATGAGCAGAGCGATGATCAGAGGGATTCCGATCAGATATGGGATGAGGTAGGTGAAGACGATCGCCGTCAGCACGAAGCTGGTGAAGGCGACGAGCCCGAGAACGAATGTGTGGAATGGACTGGCGCGAAGCTCGACGGAAGAGGCGCGCACCTCGCGACCGCTCACCAGGGTGACGATGATGGCGGCGCAGAGCCAGATCAGGAGAAGGGAGAGCTTCAGCGCGACATCGATCAGCGAAAACGGTTTCGCCTCGAGTGCTCGGGCGGTTCTGCTTCCGGCGATCCGGAATCCGCCTGCGGCGCGGCCGGGTGCGAAGACATCTCCGCCGATGGTCGCATCGCCGAGGCCCCGAATCGTTCCGCCGACACAAACCACGTCTCCGTCGATTCTGGCGTCGGGACCGAGCTCGACGTCTCCTCCGAAAACGACGAGGTCACCGGCGACGCGCCCCGAGATCCGCGCAGAGGCGGCGAGAACCTGCACGCTGCCGAAGACGACTCCCGAAACTTCGACGTCGTCGCGGAAGCTGAAGATGTCATCGGTCTGCCGGCTGCCCGCCGGTACGCGCTTCTCCTCTCCCCGCGCTCCCGCAGGGAGGATCAGAAGCCCGCTCAGAAAGAGAGCGGTCAGCGTCAGAAGCGGAATCGCGGCTCTCGTCAGCCTGCTAGACATCGACATCGATCCCTTTCGGTGCTCGTCGCAGGAGAAACACGAACAGCAGGTTCACCGCGATGAACGCGGAGGCGACGAGCAGATGGACGCCGAGCGGAGCGCGGTGAATCAAACCGCCCATCCCTTCCGCCAGCTGGAGGAGGCGGAAGGCCGTATCCGCCTGACTGGAGATCGCTTCGATGATCCCCCCGATCGGTGAGACCCCGAGGACCACAAACAGAGAGCTCGCCAGAAGGAGGATCGCTGCGCCGCAGGCGATTGCGACGGACCACGAGCGATACGCTGCACCCTCCCACGGCGCGAGCGGGAGGGAGGCGGGGGGAATCGCAAGCGATGGGGCAGGGTCGACGGCCACGGCGGCGAACTGCCGATCGACGCGCTCGAGCGCGAGCGCGAGCCTGGCGCACTCCGCACACTCGAGTGCATGAGCGGGGTTGGCGGCTGGATCCGCCTGGTAGGCCGCGCATCGATCGTTCGTCATATCGGTTCCACGTAATCCCCGAGCGCGTCCTTGAGCAGATTCCGCGCCCGGAAGAGTTTGTTTTTGACCGTGCCGAGCGGAATTCTCTTGATCTCGGCGATCTCATCGTACGAAAGCTCGGCGAAATGGCGCAACTGAATCAGCTCCCGATAGTCGGGCGGGAGCAGCTCGACCGCCTGGTCGATCGCCGCCGACAGCTCCTTGTTGCTCAGAGCGCGATAGGGGGAGACTCCCTCGTCGGCGAACTCCCGTTCTTTCCCTTCCTGCTCGCCCTCGGATGGAGAGCTCGTGAGGGAAACCTCCTGAAGGCTCCTTTTGCGCAGAGCGTCGATCGACGCATTCTGAGCGATCCGGAAGATCCAGGTCGAAAACTGGTACTTCGGGTCGTAACGATCGAGTGCCAGATACACCTTGATGAAGATCTCCTGTGCGAGATCGTGAGCCGCTTCGTAGTTCCGCGTGATCCGGTAGACATAGTTGATGATCCGCTTTTCGTAGCGAATCACCAGCTCGGTGAACCGGTCGCGGTCTCCCTCGAGAATCGTTGCGACCAGCGTCCGATCGTCGAGTGGCTCACGATCTCCCATGTCTCAGTACGGCTCCACAAACCAAAGGTTTTCGGGGATGATAGCAGGCAGGTCCGACGAATGATCGAAATCCGGAATCTGACGAAGCGTTACGGCGACTTCACCGCCGTCGACGACATCTCGCTGATCGCCCGTCCCGGCGAGATCTTCGGATTTCTCGGCCCGAACGGCGCCGGCAAAACAACGACCATCCGGATCATCGTCGGGCTTTCACTTCCGACGGAGGGACTCGTCCGCGTCGATCGATTCGACGTCGTCCGCGAGAGGGACGAGGCGAAGCGGATTCTCGGTTACGTGCCCGATCGCCCCTTCCTGTACGAGAAGTTGACCGGTCGCGAGCTCCTTCACTTCGTCGCCGATCTCTACCAGCAGCCCTGGAGCGCCGCCGAGCCGCGCGCAGTTCGCGTTCTCGAACATCTTCACCTCGGTGAGTGGCTCGACGCGCGCATCGAAAACTATTCGCACGGAATGAAACAGAAGCTCGTCCTCGTCGCGGCACTGGTGCACGATCCGAAGGTCGTCGTGATCGACGAGCCGATGGTCGGTCTCGACGCACTCGCACAGCGTCAGGTGCGGCTCCTTCTGCGCGAGCTCGCCGGCGAAGGGAAGACGGTCTTCCTCACCACGCATACGCTCTCCGTGGCCGAGGCAGTGTGCGATCAGATCGCGATCCTTCATCGGGGGCGAATCGCCACGACCGGGACACCGGAGACGATCAAACGGCTCAGCGGAATCGACGGAGGGGCTCTGGAGGACGTGTTCCTCCAGATCACCGTCGATTCTCAGGCGGCCGGAGCGTGACACCGATTCGCGCCATCCGCGCACACTATCGCGAGGAGGCTCTGCGGCGCCGCGTCAATCCGCGCGACGTCGATCTGCTTCTGGCCGACGTCCTCCGCCAGCCGATCACCTCGATTCTCGCCCACGATGAGAAGGAGATCGCCGCCGGAGCCCTGGAGAGCTTTCGGCGGCAGATCGAGCGACGCTTCGAGGGGGAGCCGCTCCAGTACATCCGCGGGAAAACGGAGTTTTTCGGGCGCGATTTCATCGTCGACGATCGGGTGCTGATTCCACGACCGGAAACCGAGCTTCTCGTCGAGGCGGCGCTCGAGCTGGCGCCTCGTGGTGCACGTCTGCTCGATGTCGGGACGGGAACGGGATGCGTTGCGATCTCCCTGGCGAAAGAGCGCGCAGACCTTTCGGTCGTCGGAAGCGATCGCTCCATGGCCGCTCTCGCCGTGGCGCGACGCAATCGCATCACGCTGGATGCGACGCTCCATCTGGTAGCGGCCGATCTGGCTCACGGTTTCCGCGGCCGATTCGATCTCGTGGTGTCGAACCCCCCCTACATTCCGGAGCACGAGCTCGCCTCGCTTCAAACGGAGGTACGCGATCACGAGCCGCGGGGAGCGCTCTCGCCCGGGGCGGATCCGCTGGCGATCATCGAGCGGCTGTTGATCGAAACCATCGAGATCCTCGACTCCGGCGCATCTCTTCTTTTCGAGATCGGATACGGTCAGCAGGCGGCGGTGACCGAGCGCGCGGAAAAGCATGGATGGAATGTGACGGGTGTGCATCGAGACCTCGCCGGCATTCCGCGCGTCGTGGTGGCCGGGCGATAATGGCAGGGTAACCAACCCATCGAGGAGACGAGACGATGACGAGTCCGAGCGAGCGCTGCCTCTTCTGTCGAATCGTGAACGGCGAGATTCCTGCGCGGAAGGTCGATGAAGACTCGGAGACATTCGCCTTCGAGGACATCAACCCGCAGGCGCCGACACATATCCTGGTGATTCCGAAGCGCCACATCGCGAGCCTCGATGAGCTGACAGATGGCGACGACGCAACGATCGGGCGGACGATTCGAACGGCGGCTCGAATCGCTCACGATCGTCACCTCGACGCCGACGGGTACCGTGTCGTGATCAACTGCGGAGAGGCGGCAGGCCAGACCGTCTTCCACATCCACATCCACCTTCTCGGAGGCCGCAGCTTCAGTTGGCCGCCAGGTTGAGGGAAGAGCGGGCGTCCGGTCGCCCGCCCCTGTTGGTCATCCCTGAACGAGGGTGGGGAGAGGGCGTGAGTGAAGGATCTGCGATCGGCAACTGTCTAAGAACGCAGATCCTTCACTCACACCCACCCATCCACCCTCGCTCAGGATGACGGCCCCTGCCTTCTGCTTCTGCCCTCTGCTTCTGCCTTCTTTCTTCTGCCTTCTGCCTTCTGCCCTCTGCCGTCTGCCCTCTGCTATCTGCCATCTGCTATCAGTGCTGTCCAAATTAGCCCGGACTCAGGGGAGCAGCCCTGGGGTTTTCAGGGGTTTCGGTGTTGATCTGGTCGTTTTCAGGATGCGGCCTCCCATTTCTGCTGTCTCAATTGGCTAAGAAAAACTGAGCT
>DATKDP010000082.1:0-25624 GCA_035546335.1 Thermoanaerobaculia bacterium
CACCGGCTGTGGTCCAGGCATCCTTTCAGGATGCAATCCTAATCAATGGAAGAGGCCCCTCTACTGGCGTGACAGGTAAGCACGGCCACTCACTATAGGACTCTCTACTACATCCACGTTGCAGAGATTGACGTTGCACGATCGAACCGTCAGACTGCGCGGTCGTGGAGCAATCGAAGGCGAAGGAGTGGAGTGCGCGCCGCATTCTCATCGAGCTGTGTGATTCCGACAAGCGGCGGGCCATTCTCACCTCGTTCTGGAAGAACGCGAGCGAGCACGATCGCCTGATGCCGGCGATGCAGCTGGCCAAAGCCCTCCATTTCAGGGACGAGACGATCCGGAAGGCACCCGCGGCGAAGAAGGCAGAGTGGCTCGCCTCGCGGATCACCTCGCCCATGTTCGAGCAGGTCCTGGAGACGGCGCTGATGATTCACCACACCACCGAGGCGCGCGAGATGCTCGGGGCGTTTCTCGATGCCTGGGAGATCCCGCACACGAACGGCACGATCGAAGGCGACGAGTATCGCGTTCCGGCGGAAGACGATGTGCGGCGCGCCGCCGCAGCGCTCGGTGAGCGCTTCTCTCCGCAGGACATCCGCATTTATCTCGCGACTGCGGGGCTGCTCATGGGTGGAGGCTGGCGCGAGGCGACCTGGCCGGTCGTGGACTCGCCCGACACGAGCGGCTGACGCGATGGCCCATCGATCGGTTCTCGTAGGGACGCGATCGGCCGAGATCGACGCTGTGGCCGAAGATTCCGATCTTCGGCCCGGTGACGGACGACGGTGTGAGCGACGGGTACGCTCGTCGCGAGCTCCCTGCCAGGCGGACGGCAACCGCGTGGTCCTCGGTTGCATCATCGCAGACGGAACAGAGGCGGGCGCGGGACGCCCGCTCTCCCCTGCATTGCTACACGCCGCCGGTCGAACGGATCAGCTTTCCGACGGTACGGGAGGGAACCGAGACTTCGACGTCGCCGTCACGACCGCGCACGTCGATGCGAACGCGGTCGCCATCCTTGCGGATCGTCACCCGCCCATCGTCGTGGTCGAGCTCGAGCAGCGTGAAGTCGGCGGAGCTCTCGATGTCGTCGGCGAGCGCTTCCGCCACGGGCGACCAGACGTCCACCGCTTCGTCCATGTTGCAGAAGCCGGGACGGGCAACCACGCGAATCGCTCCCGCTCCCCCATGAATGACGACCGCGGGAATCGGCAGTCTCACCCGTGTGCCGCCTCGATCGTGAACGCTCACCTCGATGAGTCCGAACTGATGGATGACTCCCCAGATCAACGCACCGATGACTGCGAACTGCAGGATCAGGATGAGCCCGACGAGCGCAACGAATTTCAGCAGTCCCTTCATCATCATCTCCTCAATCGGGAACGTTGTCTGCCCAGATGTGAACGCTCGCCCCGTCGGATCCTCGGAGCAACAGATCCCCTTCCCCGCGCCTCACGATCTCTCGGACTGCGGCGGCCACGTCGAGCTCGTCGCCTCTGCCCGAAACGAGCGCTTCCGCCATCCAGACCGGCATCCTGATCTCACTCTCGTTCCGCCATCGCCTCTCGCGAGCCGTCACGACGAGCGTCTCCCCCTCGCGGATCGCCGAGAGCTGCTTCTCTCTGGAGATGATCGTCGCCTGGATCCCGTTCGCGCTGCTCGTGGCCGCACGAACGAGACTCCGCAGCTCCGCCCCATCGAGATCTTCGCCACGCAGGGAGATCCGGCATCGGCCCGCCCTGCTTTGGAGAAGGGCGGGAAGCGCCCTGCCGATCGACTCGAAAGGAAGATTGATGGCGATGCGCGAGCGATCTCGCGGTGAGCCTTCGATCCGGCCTTCTATCCGGACATGGAGCCAGAGATCGGCCGCGCGCATCTCCACAGGAACCGTGAGAAGTAGCAGGACGATCATTGGTGTGCCGTATCGCATGTTCGACTCGAGGCGTTCTGGCCCGGGTGGCTGTCCCCGGGGCCTGAAAGAATCAAACGGCGGCGGGGTGAAAAGGTTTCAGGGCGGGAGGCGATCTTGCATCCGAAGAGGCGGGCGCTTCGAGCGGGTCAGATGCGAAGCGACTCCGCTTCCATCACCACGTCCGATCGCTCTTTCTCCGCGCGCGGAGGGAAAAGAAACTGCAGCACCTCCGGCATCCGCTCCCCCCACGCGCTCTCGTGATGCGCTCCCTCGGTCACCTCGACGTACCGAAGCCGTCCGCGATCCCATCCCTTCTCGATGAGAGCATCCCGCAATCGCCGCGCGTCGGAGACGGCGGTATCGGATTCGCGATCGCCCACATCGATCCAGATCGCGCTGTCCGTCGATCGCGGAAGCCGCTGCACCATCCGAACGATCATCCGGTCGTCCCACCAGACGGAGGGTGAGAGGGCGGCGACTCGTCCGAAGACCTCGGGGTGGCGAAGAGCGATCGAAAGAGCGGCGAGACCGCCGAGGGAGGAGCCGCCGATCGCGGCGCCATCGCTTCCCGAAGCGGTGGGAAAGCGCGCTTCGATCGCCGGCTTCAATTCTTCGAGAACGAAACGCTCGTATGTCTCCCCCCGGCCGGAGCGGCGGTGCCTGCGATCACGAGTCTGCGTGTACTCCTCGATCCGCGCGGATCCGCCATGGAAGATCCCGGCGATGATCAGCGGTTCGATCCGTTTCTGCTCGATCAGCCGATCGGCCGTCTCCCGCAGCCGCCACGAATGCCCGCCGAAGGCGAGCCTGTCGAAGAAAAGATTCTGGCCGTCCTGAACGTAGAAAACGGGATAGCGCTTGCCGGGCTCCTCCGCGTACGACGGAGGGAGATAGAGAAGGACATCGCGCGCCCCTTTCAGGTGCTTCGAATCGATCGTCAGCCGGATGATCCGGTCGATGCCGTCGATCTCCCGCCAGTCGACATCGCGGCGACGGGTCGCACGCAATCGACTCGAAACTCGCTGCAGAATCTCTTCGATGGATCGTCGCATCATGGTCGCCGCGACGCATTCTGGAGGGGGGCGCCGCAGGTTTCAACCCCTGACACCAAATCTGCAGTCTTCATTCCCTCCCTGCAACGCGCGCTTCCCGAGCCCGGACCCGCGCCCGGTCTTCGACTCTTTGCAAATGCTTTTGGATAGGTTCTTGAAACCGAAGTCTGAGGATTCGTCTCTCAGAGTTTGATCATGGAAGCCGGGCGCGGGCTCGGGCGCGGGCACGGGCACGGGTGGCTCACTCGCTCGGGTGCCGGGATTTGATCATTTGGTCAGTATCTGTGCGATGCGGTCGAGAAAGGCCTGAACCGAGATACTCAACTCCGACCAGGTTCAGTCCCGAAGCAGGCAACCGGCGCCTTTCCCGAGCCCGCGCCCGAGCCCGCGCCCGGCCTTTGACTCTCAAATTTTCAAATATTTTTGGGTAGGCCTAGGTGAGAGCCGCTCTTGCATGAGAGATCATCGGCCAAACCAATCGCTCCGATTCCCGTAGAATCGAAGTGTGGCACGCTTCCACGACTGGGTCGATCTCGCCGGATCAACGTTTCGATCGCTCGATTCGAATCACGTCACCGGGCTCTATTCCGTCGAATGGGCGGAGGCGAAAGAACGTCTGATCGAGGAGCATCGCGAACAGATCGAGCGGGAGCCGAAACGATTCAATCGCACGCTGAGGACCGCCAGCGCGGTGATGTACGGGCTGACCCGGCGGCTCGCGCCGGCGCGCCGGCTCCTCTTCGCAATCGCAGTGCTGCTCGGAATCGCCGGTGTGGTCAGCCTTCTGGTTGTGCACCATGACGTTCCGCTTGAGCGCGTCGCCGGCATCGCGGCGTCCCTCGCCATTCTCACGCTCCTTCTCGCGCTCGAGCTGATCGACAAGATCAAGTTCCGCGACGAGCTCGTTCTCGCTCGCGAGCTTCAGGCAGACCTTCTCCCCCGCACTCTTCCCGAAATGGACGGTTTCGAGCTGTCCGCGCACAACGAGATCGCCAACATGGTCGGTGGCGACATCTACGACTTCATCCCGTTGCGAAATGGCCGGCTCGCCGTGCTGTTCGGCGATGCTTCGGGCCATGGAATGGCCGCCGGCCTGGTGATGGCAGTCGCCCATGCAGCGTTTCGAACTCAGCTCGAGATCGATCCGACTCCCGAAGCGATGTTCTCCACTCTGAACCGCATTCTCTGCCGCACAGGGACATCACGATCGTTCTTCGCCGGAATCTACCTTCTACTCTCACCCGACGGCACGTTCGAGCTCATCGTGGCGGGCCATCCTCCCCTCCTGCAACTCGGGCATGATGGAACCGTTCGACGCTCGATCGGTCTGGGTGCGTATCCCCTCGGCATCAAGAACGAAGCCAGCTGGATTCGCGACAGCGGGGCGATCGTGTCGGGCGAGACTCTCCTGCTCCACTCCGACGGACTCGCCGAAGCGCGAAGCCCCCAGGGAGAGGACTTCGGCTACGATCGCATCGCGCTGATCGCCGGGCGCGCGACCTCTCTGCCGGCCGACGAGATGCTGATGGCCATCGTCGACGAGTACAAGTGGTTCGTGGCACGACGACCACCCGAAGACGACATCTCGCTTGCCGTGATCCGCGGCCAGTAGTACCGCTACCATTGACCTTGCGCGGCTGACGGACTACCCTTCCGCTCGCATGCCCATCGACCTCGAAAACACACAAAGCTCGCGCGCCCGGCTTCTCGCTTCGGGAAAGACTCTCTTCGCGAAGCATGGCTACGAGCAGACATCGACCGCTTCGATCGCCCGCGAAGCGATGACATCGGAGTCGCAGCTCATTCGCAACTTCGGCGGAAAGGCGGGGCTGCTGCAGGCGATCTTCAATCAGTGCTGGGAACCGCTGAACAGGAAGATCGCCGAGCGCGTCGGCGAAGCACCGAGCGCGAGAGACGCGATCCAATCGATCCTGTCGATTCTGATCGACGAGTTTCTTCGCGATCAGGAGATTGCATTTCTGTTTCTCTTCGAAGGGCGTCGTTTTCGCGGGCACCAACACGAGGTCGCCCTCTCCGAAGGTTTCGTCGAATTCCTCCAACTGATGCACCGGTTGATCGAGCGCGCCCAGGAGGAAGGAAGTCTGGGAAGGCATTATCAGCAGGCGGCGCTCGCATCGGCGATCATGGGGGCAGCCGAAGGAATGATCCGCGATCGGCTCGCGGCGATTCGATCAGGGCTTCCCCCGCCGTTCTCGGAGGACGACATCCGCCAGATGTTCCAGTCGCTGTTCGAAGCGCTGTAGAGGAGAGCGGGCGTCCCGCGCCCGCCCCTGTCGCAAATCGCGAGAGTGCGCCAGGTGTACTGGTGAGGGCCGTCCACACGATTGATTGGACCCGTTTCGAGATCCCTCGCCTTCCCACCCACCCGCTCGCGTCCAATGACACTGGCCCTGCCGTCATCCTGAGCGAGGGCGAAGTGCGGGCGTGAGTGAAGGATCTGCGTTCTTGGACAGTTGCCGATCGCAGATCCTTCGCTCACGCCCACCCAACCGCCTCGCTCAGGATGACGGCAAGGTTTGCGGTGTCATTCTCTCTTCAGGGGCGCGCCGCCCATCTCAACACGGGAAGCGGCAGACGTCTCGGAGCAGACAGATATCGCAGTTCGCCTTGCTCCTCTTCCGGCTGCAGCGATCGAGAATTCCGAGCCGGCAGATCGCGAAATCGTACCGGATCGGATCGGCCGCATCGAAGCTCGCCAGCTGATCCGTCAGCAGACGTGCAGTCTTCCAGTCGCTGGCCTTTCGCCGATTCAACCCGAGAAAGGTCGAGATGCGATGCACGTGCGTGTCGAGGGGAACGATCAGCCGTGCAGGGTCGACGAACGTCCAGAGTCCGAGATCGGGAGGCTCGCGACGAACCATCCAACGAAGGTAGAGATTCATCCGCTTGCATGCGCTGCCGTCGCGCGGTGAGGTCAACAGATAGCGCATCGCGCGCTGCACACTCGCCCCCGTGAGTCTTTCCCCCTCGAGCATTGCATCGACGAATCGGGCCAGCGCCTCGCCGATGTCCCGCTCGCCGGCGCGATCGCATCGGCGGAAGAGATCGCCGAGCGTCCCGTGCTCCCGAATCGCCGTGGAGAGGATCGAGAGAAACGCCACCAGCTCGGGCGTCTTGTGAAATCGGTGAGAAAAACCGGCAAACCGCCGCGTCGCCTCTCGCCGGCCGAACAGATCGCGGAGATAGACGTACGGGCTCTCACCCATCGCATCGAGCACTCTTCCGATGTTCGTAACGATCATACGGGCGCGACCGTAGGCGAAGGCCGCGACGATCAGTCCCGCGGTCTCCTGATCGAGTGGATCATCGAAGCGGAGCACGAGCTCGAGCGGATCGGGAGAGAGTGTGCGCAGGTCGAACGTCTCGACGAGCGTGTCGAGCCGCTCGGCGAGCAGTCGGCGGTTGCGGATTGGCCGGATCTGCGGCATTCGATGCCGGAGAGAACAGCGGGGCGCGTCAACCAAATTGCGGGATTCGTCGGGCCCTGGCGATCTCGCAATTCTTCACAGGTGCGGGCGCCGCCGTCATCCCGAGCCCGAAAAACAGCGCTGTGCGCCGCTGAAGATGGAATGACACCGCAAACCTTGCCAGTGTCATTAGAAGCGGGTGGGTGGGTCGGAAGGCGAGGGATCTCGAAGCGGGTCCAATCAATCGCGTGGACGGCCCTCGCCAAGTGCACCTGGCGCACTCTCGCAATTTGCGACAGGGGCGGGCGCGGGACGCCCGCTCTCCCGAGGTGATCACTGAACCGGGGTCTCGGTCATCGCCACCCGGTTCCCTTCGCTCGTCCACTCGGCACGCGTGAAGGTGCGAAGCGGAACCGCAACGACCGCATACGGAGCGGTGAATGCCTGCGTGACCATGTCGCCCGGACCCGGTTCTCCCAGTCGCGCCTCGAGAACGAGCGTTCCGTCGCGGACGGCGACCTCGGTCATCTCGACGGAATAGCCGCCCGTAGGTCGCGCCGGAACGAGTAGGAAGACGACGGTCTCACGACCGAAGTCGACGGCGGAGATGGGATGATCTCCCAGGTACTGGTGCCAAAGCCGCTCGTAGGTCGCGCGATCGCGGGCCACGGCCATGAAGGGATCGCGCGACGCTGCCCCATCGGGCCGGGCCAGAAGCGAGTGCCCTCCCTCGCTCACCATGCGGAAGGTCGTGCTCATCCTGTCGCCCCGGCCGGAAGAGCCCGGCCGCGCGTTTCCTCCTTCCTCCTGCGAGGTCTGATCATACGGGATGCACGAGCTCAAAGCTGCAACGAGAAGAAGCGCCAGCAGTCTCATCATGATCGATTCACCCCTCCCGCGGCCAGCCCATGCAACATTGCTTCCGACTCGGCGCGCCGAGAAGAGCGGGAACTTTTTCGAGCGCGCGCGCGTAAACACAGAGGCTGATCTCCTGGTCTAACGATCAGCAAACTCCGCTGATGGGGGCTCGTCCATGAAACTCTCGATGACACTGCGCCGGCTGGTCCTGTCGTTCGCTCTCCTTCTTCCTGCGATCTCCTCGCACGGCGCCATCCGGGGCACCATCATGTCTCTCGAAGGTGTGCCGCTCCCCGATGTGCGCGTGGCGGCGTTCGCGCTCGAATCGTCATCCGAACGGTTGGCTCGCCTCGTCTCCACAGCCCGCGACCGGGCCGTCCTCGCCGAGACCGTCACCGACGCGAAGGGCAACTTCACACTCGAGGTCAAGGAGCATCCGGTCGTCACGATCATGACACAGAAAAACGGCTTCGCTCCCGCGGCGATGCTCATCGCCAGCGATGACGATGCCGGGGCCATCGCCCTCCGACCGGCCCTCGCAAAACAAGGGCGTGTCCTCGCCGGAAGCGAATCCGTTGCAGGCGCGGCCGTGATCTTTTCGGGATTCGACGGCTCGGAGCTGATCGGGCGGACGGGCGAGCATGGTTCGTTCGAAGTGAGCGACCCTTCAACCTGGGCGAATGCGGTCCTCATCATCCATCCGGATCATCCGATCACCTCCGAATCGATCGGGAGCAGATCGAAGCTCGAATACCGGCTGCGGAAGGGCGTCACCGTGCGCGGTTCCGTGACCGGCCAGGACGGCAATCCGATCGTTGCGCGCTTCATCGCTCGGGACGGCATTCCTCTCGGCGTGTCGCGCGAGGATGGTGGGTTCGCACTCTCGAACGTTCCGTACGACTGGAAGGAAATCGATGTCGTTGCCGATGGGCTCATCGCGACGTTGACGCCAGGCAGCAGTGACGCGATCCGCCTGCGGGCCGGCTCGACGCTGCGGGGCACCCTCGTCAACGCTCGTAGCCAGCGCCCTGTCGCCGGAGCGCGTATCATCCTCCGTGAGGGATCGACGAGCTTTGGCGGCGGGCGTTCGCTGGCCGAGACGATCACCGATGCGCGAGGACGTTATTCGATCACCCCACTCCTTCCCGGCACCTTCGCCATCGACATCGACCATCCCGATCTCGCCGTCAGCCGCAGCACGGTCGCGTTGACGAGGGGCGAGACGATCGACAAGCTGTTGCAGGGCGCTCCGACGGCTCGCATCAGCGGAACGGTCATGAGCGAATCGAAAAAGCCGATCGCTGCGGCGCTCGTTTCCTTCGCAATCCAGGGGGCGAGACCCGGAGCTCCGATGAGTCGCCGGAGGGCTTCCGCCCTTTCCGCTCCCGACGGCCGCTTCACCGTTCGCGGAATCGAAGGAGAGGGTCAGATCGAATTAAGCGCTTTTCGGAAGGGGCTGCCCGCCGGAAAGAATGGCCCGATCGCGCTCGCCGGTGGCGAGCGCAGAAGCGGCGTGACAATCGTCATTCCACACGGCCTCGAGATCACCGGAAGAGTGTCCGATCGCAACGGGGTGGCGATCATGGGTGCAACGGTGACGCCCGCCGAAAGCGGCGAGCCACGCACCATGATGATCGCGCTCGGCCGCAGCCGTGACGAGAGCGACAGCCAGATCGTGAAGACTGCGCGCGACGGCTCGTTCGCGATCCGTCTGAAGGAAGGAAAGTACGACTTCCGCGTCCGAGCCGAAGGCTACGTGACGAGGATGGTTCGCGGCGTCGCGGTTCATCCGGGTGTCGAGCCGGTCGAGGTGACGATGACCGAGGGGGTGAGCATCGCAGGCCGCCTGCTGCGAAGCGACGGAAGCGGCGTTGCAGGGGCGATGGTCATGGTGGTCGGCGAGCAGAACAACGAGACGACCGAAGCGGACGGGAGCTTCGTTCTTTCCGATCTCGAGCCCGGAGTCAAGACCATCGCCGTGAACAAGTTCGACGAGATGATCAGCGAGATGAAGACTGCGACGGCGCCGGCCTCCGATCTCGTCATCCGGCTCGCCGCCGGTGGCCGCATCACCGGCCGCGTCAGCTCCAGCTCGACGGGCGAGGCGATCACCGATTTTCAGGCCGGTCTCTCGAACGCGCCGAGCGCCGGCCCGGGCATTCGCATCATGGGCCCGCCGATGACTCGTTCGTTTCATCCGGAAGATGGAAGGTTCATCCTGGAGAACGTCCGTTTCGGCACTCACGAGCTCACGGTGTCGGCTCCGGGGCACGTCACCTATCGCCTCCCGGGCGTCAAGCTCGATGAGGAAAACCCTTCCGTCGAGGTCGAGATCGAGCTCGAGACAGGAGTCAGGCTCGCAGGCCGCGTGACCGGTACGGACGGTCTTCCCCTCAGCGGCGTCACCGTGCAGGCCGATGCGGAAGAGTCGGATGCCGGACCGATGCGCGGATTCGGACGCCGGGCACCGGCCATTTCGACCGACGCCAATGGCGACTATGTTCTCGAGGGGATCGAGCCGGGTGAGAGATCATTCACCTTCGCGAAGAGCGGCTTCATTCCCGAGCACAAGAGCGTACGGCTGAGCGGGCGCGAGGCGCGGCTCGACGTGCGCCTCTCGAAGGGACAGCAGGTTCGCGGCCTCGTCGTCACCGACACCGGCGCTCCGGTGGCCGGCGCCCGCGTCAGCGCGGAGTCGTCAGCCAAGGGAGCCGGCTTCACCAGCGCGACGACGGACGAGGGCGGCGTTTTTTCGTTCGACGGACTGCCACCCGGAAGATACAACTTCCGAGGAATGAAATCGGGGCTGACGAACGGCCAGCTCGAGGACGTCGACATCGCGACGAGCGGGAACCTCCGCATCGTTCTCGGGTCGGGCGGAATCATCAGCGGGCGGGTGACCGGGCTGTCCGAATCGGAATTGAGCAATGCGATGGTGTCCGCTCAGGGAGAGAGGGGCTCGTCCGGCGCGCCGCTCGATTCGACCGGCCGTTTTCGGATCGAAGGAGCGCCCACGGGAACCGTCCGAGTCTCGGCATCGACGATGGGATTCGGTGGTCGGAAATCTTCGCAGGCCAAGACGGTCGACGTGACATCCGGCAGCGAAGTTCATGTCGACATCGAGTTTCAGTCGGATACGGTGGTCCGCGGCCGTGTCACGCGCGTGGGCACCATCGTCGACAGTGCGTTGGTGAATTTCTTCCCCGACGGTCCCGCGCCTCAGACCCGAGCCATCGGCCGCACCGATCAGGACGGATACTACGAAGTGTCCGGACTGCAGGATGGGAAGTATCGCGTCGTGGTCTCGGCTCCTATGACGAGCGTCCTCTTTGAGACGACCTATTCCGTTTCGGGATCCGGCCAGTTCGACATCGACATTCCCTCGAGCGGCCTGCGCGGACGCGTCGTCGATGCGGAGAGCGGCGAGCCGATCGCCGGAGCCACCGTCACCGTGCAGCGCGCGCGCCAGAGCGGCGGAGTGTTCTTCACCCCTGGAGCCGTCTCCGATCTCGGCGGAAATTTCCGCGTCGATTCGCTCGCGAGTGGAACCTATCAGGTTCGCGCGGAGAAGGACAAATACGGCCAGCAGATCCTCGATGCGACTCTCGGTGAGGGGGGAATCTCCCAGGAGCTTCAGTTCCGCCTCTACAAGACCGACGGGCTGACGTTCCGCGTCGTCGACGCCCGCGACGGCCGAACGCTCGAAGCGCACTTCGTGATCACCGACATGCAGGGGCGTACGGCTCACAATGGATTCCTGCGCAGCCGTCCCGACGGTTCGACACGTGTTCAGGTCGCGGCCGGGAGCTACCGGGCGACGATCGCCGCTTCCGGTTACGCGCCGGCCACGGTGACCGTGACGGCTCCCTCGCCCGAGATCCGCATCGGGATCACGCCCGGCGGAACGCTCCTGGTCGTCTCGCGCAGCGGCGATCGCCGACGCGCCCGAATCGTATCGGCGAGTGGAGACGAACAGCGGCCGTCGATCTGGAGCCCGTCGGGAGACTACACGATCAACCCGGGCTCGAATCGCTTCGAGCACCTCGCTCCCGGCGTCTACTCTCTGATCCTGCTCGACGACGCGGGCAATCCCGACAGGACAACCCCGGTCACGATCACCGAGGGAAGAACGACCGAGGTCGAAGTGTGAGTGCCGTCATCCTGAGCGAGGCGGTTGGGTGGGCGTGAGCGAAGGATCTGCGATCGGCAACTGTCTAAGAACGCAGATCCTTCACTCACACCCGCACCCCGCCCTCGTTCAGGATGACGCCACGGCCAGTGTCATTGGATCTCCCCTCGGGTCCAATGAGACCGATTGAGCGAAGCCTCGAAGGATCTGCGTTCTTAGAACACCACCTTGCCACCCAGGAGCTCACCGGCTCAGTCCTCGTACATACTCGGCGACCGCATCGATCTCTTCGGGGCTCATCATCCGGCCGAACCCCAGCATCGGCGTGCCCGGCAATCCGTCGCGGATCACTCGCACGAGCGCTTCTTTCTCCGGACCGTGAGCCCATCGCTGATCGATCAGATTCGCGTTGGGATATCCCGCAGCCATCGGCATGTCGCCGGCACCCGTCATCCCGTGACACATCGCACAGCGCGTCTCGTAGAGCTCTTCGCCGAGTGCCTGGGAAGCGGCCGGCTCCTCTTGTGATGAGGGCGAACATGCTGCAGTGATGACGAGGAGCGCCGCGACGGCGGCTCGCGGGAGAGGGATCAAACTTCCGTTCCCTCTTCGGTGGACTGCAGTTCGTCGTCAGGGATGGGCGGAGGCTCGAGAACCTCGGTGACGACGTCGAGCGGTGTCCGCAACCCGCGCGAGTCGAGCGGCACACCATGATTTTTCCGGTACTTTTCGAGCCGCTTGTAGAGATGATGCAGATCGTAGGTCAGGCGCATCACCGTGCGGCGCAGCTTGTACTTGATCCGGCGGAAGCCGTCGAGATCGTCGCGTCGCAAAGCCGGAAAGAACGAGGCGATCTCCGCCATCCGCTTCCGGACTTTCTCGAGATCTTTGTCCTGAATCGAGACGAATACCTCTTCGCGGTCGATCAGAAGCGGTTCGACTCCGCTCAACTGATCGTCGAGCCAGTGCCACAGCTGAACGATATCGATTCTCCGCCCCTTCGAAAGAAGACGCGTTTCCAGCAGATCGTTGCGGAAATATCCGAGGAGCTTTCTGTCATCCGCACGATTGAACTCGTCATCGCTCATGTTGCGGATGTTCCAGACGCCGAAGCGGATGATGTCGTTCCGTGCACTGCGCAACTGCCGGATCACCTCATCGAGGATCTTCAAAGGGAGCTCTGACAGCGATTGCGGCTCTGGCTGGGGTCGCTCGGTCATCCGGCCGCGAAGAATACGGGATTTCGAACAAAACGCGCAACCCGCACGGCCGACCCATGTGGCCGAAGATTCCGATCTTCGGCCCGGTGACTGACGACACAGTGAACTATCGGCAGCACTCTCTCTTGCGCCGTGTGGCCGAAGATTCCGGTGCCACATTCGCGTTTGTACCCCTGGTTCACCACATCGTCCGTCACCAGGCCGAAGATCGGAATCTTCGGCCACTTGCGCGTCCGTACCCATGGTTCAATCGACCGCGTGATGCGAGGCGCGCGATACAATGCGCGCCGTGAAGATCGCCGTCGTCAATCGCTGCTCCGACCTCCCGCTGCCGGAGCGCGCATCGCCCCATGCCGCGGGATTCGATCTCCGCGCAGCGGTCGATGCGCCTCTGGTGCTCGAGCCGGGGGGGCGGGAGCTCGTCCCCACCGGGCTGACGTTCGCCATTCCGTCAGGCCACGAAGGGCAGGTGCGGCCACGGAGCGGGCTGGCGATCCGTCACGGCATCACCGTGCTCAACGCCCCGGGGACGATCGACGCCGATTACCGCGGCGAGGTGAAGGTGATCCTGATCAACCACGGCACCGAATCGTTCACCATCCAGCGCGGCGATCGCATCGCGCAGTTGGTCATCGCGCCGGCCATCGCCTGCGAGCTCGAAGGAGCCGAGACGATCGACGAAACAACTCGGGGAGCTGGTGGCTTCGGCAGCTCGGGACGATAGTCCGTGGCCGAGATTCCGCAAGTGGCCGAAGATTCCGATCTTCGGCCCGGTGACTGACGACACCGAGAACTACTGGCAGCACCCTCCCCTACGCCATGTGGCCGAAGATTCCGATCTTCGGAGCTCCTTCGCGTCCGTACCCATGGTTCACCGCGTCGTCCGCCACCAGGCCGAAGATCAGAATCTTCGGCCACTTGCGCGCTCGTACCCATGGTTCACCACATCGTCCGTCACCGGGCCGAAGATCGGAATCTTCGGCCACTTGCGCGCCCGTCCCCATGGTTCACCACATCGTCCGTCACCAGGCTGAAGATCGGAATCTTCGGCCACGAGGCCAACTCTCATTTCGCCGGAACGTAGATCGGATCGCCAGTTCGATTGTCGATCACGGAGGCGTATCCCAAGATCCGGCCGGGACCGGAGACGACATCGATCTCGATTCGGCCGCCGCGGAAGAGAGGCGCCCCCTGGTGTACGAGGCCCGTCTGGAAGCGGCCATGAGGCCCGAGCGGAAAGAGCTTCTCCAGGAGCAGGGCGCCGCCCGCGGCGAAGAGACGGACGCGAACCACCGCTTCGTTCCCGGCGGTCTCGGCCGCACCAACATTCGTGCGGAACTCGCCCGAGCTTTCGACCTGCGTCGCGATCGCCGCGGCATCCCCCTGACCGATCGACTCCTCCCGATCACGGGCGGCGATGAACTGACCGAAGGTACCGGACGCGCCCGGCGTCCACGACCGGCTGGTGACCAGAATCCCCGCAGCGACTCGCGCTTCGATGCTCCCCGCAGCAGTCTCGAGGCCGAAGAGATCGCGAAGCACATCGCCGATCACGCGGATCTCGCCACCCTGGAGATCGAATGCGGCGGATCCCACCACCTCGCCTCCGTCCGAATGGAGCACGATCTCGCAGGATACTGTTTCGTCCGATGCGTTCGTCAGCCACAGCTCCGAGCGCCATTGCGTTTCGTGCTCACCAGGCCCGCGGGCGACCGCAGGAATCCGGACCACCCGCTCGGTGGCAGGCCGAGGCACCGCACCGACGTAAATCGGATCCCCCGACCGATTGTCGATCACCGACCCGTACGCGGCGATCCTCGCTTCACCGCTCACGACGGCGACCTCGGCGCGTGCGGCAACGAGATCGCCACCGGTGACAAGCGGGAACTGAAGATGCCCGAACGGCGGAACCTCGACCTCTCTGGTCGATACGAGAGCCCCATCGCCATCGAATATCTCGACTCGCACCGTTCCCCCTCCCCCTTCCACTTCGGCGAAGCCGATATTCGAGCGAAACCCGGCATCGCTCCTCAACTGCGGGATGACCAACCGATCGCCGCCGCGCGCGATGAGAGCGGTCGGTTCTGCTGCCGGGATGAACTGCCCATACGTTCCTTCGGCAACGCGGTTATACGTTCGGCTCGTCGCCACGAGGCGGCCGACCTCCCCCTCGATCTGCAGCGTGCCGGCGCCGCCGGTGCGGAAGTGACGACCGACGACGTCATCGAGCTCGATCGTCTGACCCGGATCGATCACGATCCGAAGCGCACCGAAGTCGTCGCGCCCGTCGCTGCCGCTCGGCGTGAAGAAAAGCGTCATCGCTGCCGGCGCGCCGGCGATGCTGGCGAGACGGACGTCGGAGACGAAGTCGGTTCGCTCGGCGCCCGCAACGCGTGCGACCACAGGAATCACGATGCGCTCCGACGACGACACCGCCCGTTTTCCGAACGGCTCATCCCCCTCGAGCCCGAGGAGAAGATCCCACGAAACGAGCCTGCCAACGTCGTTCCGGTTGACATCGATCACCTGTAGGCTCCACGTTCCCGCCGCGATCGTCCCCTCCAGCTCCGTCAGCGGCTGCGCAGGGACTGCGTCGAGCCCGTAGGTCACCCGCAGATCGCGGCCCGGGCCGTTGTTCGGCTGCTGAAGAACGACGGAGCGTCCATCGGGCGCGAACAGGATCAGCCGGAGGTCGCCGCGGAAGGGATGCTCGATGTCGACGCGCACGAGGACGCGCTCGACCCGGCGCGGATCGGTGACCACACGATGCGACGTGATGCCGGAGCTGTTCGCATCGGGAATCGCCAGATCGCGATCGCCGCTCTGGAACAGCGTGAGATCTCCCGCCGGACGACTCGAGCATTCGGACAGTGGGAGAATCGCGCGAGCACTGAATGCGCCGCACAGCGTCGCTGCGTTTTGACCTCCATGCAGCAGGCGATCCGCCTCGATCATCCTTCTGGCGATCGTGACGAAGCGCGGCGAAGGGGGAGCCCCGAAGGCGCTTTCGAGAACGAGTCGGTCGGTTCTTCGCCTCCCTTCCTCGACTCCATGGCTCCCGGCGAGCGTGACGAAGATCTCCCGCAGCGCCGTCGAGTAGATCTCTCCGTTCTTGTGCTCCGTCCCCGCCTGCTGGGAAACGATGTAGTCGTTCATGGTCTTCGGCGAATCGACGCGCCGCAGACAATCGGCACCCGCCGGATAGCCGCAAGCGGTCGAGGGTCCCTCGCCGCATCGCGCATCCCAGTCGCCGATGCAGAACGGATCGCGGCCCGACACCAGATTGCCGGCGTAGCTGGCGGAGAAGGCCCAGTAGTCGCCGAAGGCCTCACCGAGCGCTCTCGACTCACTGCTGACCGATCCGCCGAAGGTGCTCGGGGCGATCGACTCGAGAATCGCGTGTCCGTATTCGTGAAGAATGATGTCAGGGTCCTCGGCATCGTCGACGCCACCGTCGCCGAAGTAGAGCGCCCCGACGCCGAAACCGGTCGGAACGAAGAAGGAGTTGTCGGCACCGTTGACAGCGTGGGCGTCGACGCGGATCGGCCGGTCGATGATCCGTCGCACGCCGGTGTAGCCGAGGGACTGCAGGTAGCGCTGCGACCGATCGAGATGGAAGTAGGCCATCACTTCTTCGAAGCCTTTGTGACTGCGATCGAAGAGCATCGACTCGCGCGTATCGACGGGCGTGGTCGACGGAGAGTCGACATCGACGATCTCGACGTGCGGCCCAGCGAGGCGGCCGCTGCCATCGAGATCCGGAAGGACGACGTCCGTGTAGGCTTCCGGCGGAACGGCCGAAGCGGAATCGTTGTGATCGCGCAGCGAGGGATCGTTCAGCCGCTCGACAGGATTGGTCATGAACACGCGCGCCGCGGCGTTGAAGAAGAGTGGAATCGTCTCGAGCAGCTCCCCCGAGGAAGCGTCGATGAGAAAGAGCAGCGGCTCGAGCGGTGTCGAGCGAGCCACGACACGGCGAACGACGCGAAGTGTTCCTCCATCATTCCATCCTGCGAGATCGTCTTCGAGAATCTGCATGCCGTGAAGCGCGGGCAGCAAAAGATGGCTTCGTCGCATGGCGGCAGCGGTCTCGAAGGGCCCGGTCGCCACGGTGCGGTTGTGAATCGACGTGATCGAGCCGTTGGGATCGAAGCTCACCGTCACCTCGCCGCCGATCACATCGAGATCGACGACGTGCTGGCGAAACCGAAGATGGGTGCCGCTCAGCGATTCCTTCCGATCGATCAGGCGGAGCTCGGGCCGGGCTCCGAGAAAGAGCTCGTCCGCCGCGAGCTCGAAGAGCAGTCGCGCGGCTTCTTCCGGAGGAAGATCGAGCTGCAGCGACAGAGCGTGCGCGTCGCCGAGCCGGCCGTCGGGGGTGGTGATACGATGCGCGCGCCCGAGCTCGCGCCGCAACTCCCCCTTCGCCGCGGCCTCCGATGCCTCGAGGCCGCTGCCGAGCGCGAGTCCCAGGAGCAGGAAGAGGGTCCGCATCGGTTTGGAAGAGCCGAACGGACACAACCGGCCGTCCGTCACGATTATTCATGACCGAGCGCGATCACTATCAGACCCTACGCTGCATTGGACCGCCCCGGGGAGAGCGGGCGTCCCGCGCCCGCCCCTGTCTCACTCCATCACACTGTCACCCAGCAAGGGCCGTTCATCGAGAACATGGGCCGTGCCGTCATCCTGAACGCGGCGTGTCGTCATCCTGAACGCGGGGGGCGGGTGGGCGTGAGTGAAGGATCTGCGATCGGCAACTGTGTAAGAGCGCAGATCCTTCACTCACTCCCACCCATCCCGCCTCGCTCAGGATGACGGCAAAGTTTGCGCAGTCAACACGCGGTCCTGGACTGGTGTTAGACTGAATTCCACGAAGTCACTCTCTGATCCATACATACAAACCCTCATGCGTTGGAGGATCGTCCAGATCCATGCTTTCAGCAGGCGATCGCCTTGGCCCTTATGAAATCGTCGCGCGCATCGGCGCGGGCGGGATGGGAGAGGTGTGGCAGGCCACCGACACTCGGCTCGACCGCAGCGTCGCCATCAAGATCCTTCCCGCCGAGCTCGCGCAGAACCCGCAGCTGAAGGCTCGCTTCGAGCGGGAAGCGAAGACGATCTCCCAGCTCAACCATCCCCACATCTGCACCCTCCACGACGTCGGTGAGGAAACCCTCGAGGGCGGAGGCACGCGAGCCGACTCATCCGGTTCGTCGACGGTCTCCTATCTCGTGATGGAGCTGATCGACGGCGAAACGCTGGCCGACCGGCTGGCGCGCGGGCCGCTTTCGCTCCCCGAGGTGCTGCGCTACGGCGTGGAGATGGCGGAAGCACTCGACAAGGCGCATCGCGCCGGAATCGTCCATCGCGATCTCAAGCCCGGCAACATCATGCTGACCAGAACCGGCTCGAAGCTGCTCGACTTCGGCCTGGCGAAGAGTGCAGTCCTCGAGATCAGTACGGACGGACTGACGCAACAGAAGCCGCTCACCCAGGAAGGGACGATCCTCGGAACGTTCCAGTACATGGCGCCCGAGCAGCTCGAAGGGATCGAGGCCGACGCGCGCTCCGACATCTTTGCCTTCGGCGCCGTTCTCTACGAAATGGCCACCGGCAAACGCGCCTTCGAGGGAAAGACGAAGACATCGCTCATCGCGGCGATCGTCGACCGTGATCCGGTCCCGATCTCTCAGCTTCAGCCGCTCACGCCTCCGACCCTTGAGCACGTCATCAGCCGGTGCATCGAGAAGGACCCGGAGGATCGCTGGCAGAGTGCGCGCGACATCGCCGAGGAGCTGAAGTGGATCGCAAGCGCCGGCTCCCAGGTGGGAGTCGCCGCACCGCTCGCTGTCCGGCGACGGACGAGGGAACGGCTCGCGTGGTCGCTGAATCTCGTCACGGCGCTCGTCGTCCTCGCGGCGACGACGATGTTCTTCATGACGCGAAAGCCGGTCGAGCCGACCATCGTCTCCTCGATTCTCCCGCCTGCCGGGATGCGAATCGTGTTGAACGGTGGGGCGGCGATCTCTCCCGACGGACGGTTCATCGTGGCCGTCCTCGAAGACGCCCGGTCGAGCCGCGGCCTCTGGATGAGACCACTCCACGATGCGGAGTATCGCCTGCTCCCCGGAACGGAAGATGCCTCTTATCCTTTCTGGTCACCGGACTCGCGACAGATCGGCTTCTTTGCAACCGGCAGGCTGAAGACGGTCGACGCCATGGGCGGTCCTGTTCAGTCGGTCTGCGACGCAGCAGCCGGGCGCGGCGGCACCTGGAGTCCCGACGGAACGATCGTCTTCACCGCCTCGGTCAACGGAATCCTCATGAAGGTGCCTGCCACCGGCGGCGAACCGACTCCGGCCACCGAGTTTCAGAAGGGAGAGACGAGCCACCGCTGGCCGTCGTTCCTCCCTGACGGGCAGCACTTCGTCTATCTGGCAATGGGAGACAATCCCTCGATCGTCCGCGGGTCGCTCGATTCGACCAGCGACCACCACCAGGTTCTGAGAGCGAATTCGTCCGCCCTCTACTCGCGTACAGGGCATCTTCTCTACTCGCGTGAGTCGTCTGTGATCGCCGTGCCATTCAACCCCGGAAAGGGAATCACGACGGGAGACCCGATCGTCGTCGTGGCCGAGGGCGTCGCCTTCACCGACCGATTCACGAGCGTCTTCTCGGTCTCCAATGACGGAGCGCTCGTCTATCTGCGCGGGGCCGGCTTCCGGTTGTCACAGCTCGTCTGGGTCGACCGCTCGGGGAGGGATCAGGGAACGATTGCGCCACCGGGACTCTTCTTCTCGCCGCGGATCTCGCACGATCAGCGGAGAGTGGCCGTCGACCTCTCGAATGTCGCCGATGGGCAGGGAGACATCTGGATCTGGGATCTGCAGCGGGGAGTTTCGTCGCGACTCACGTACGATCCGGCGAACGAGTCGGTTCCTTTGTGGTCTGCGGATGAGAAACAGATCATCTATCATGGGGTGTCCTCGGGAACATCGAATCTCTATCGCGTCCCCTCAGGAGGAACGGGCGTTGCTGAAGAGCTGGTCCAGGACGACCAGGAGAAACGCCCGACGGATATCTCGCCCGACGGGCGGTGGCTCGCATTCAATTCGGACGGCGGATCGGGGAGCTCGACCGACATCTGGATCTACTCGTTCGACGAGAAGAAAGCGACTCCCTGGCTGAAGACGCCATTCACCGAATCGGCGGCTCAGTTCTCCCCCGACGGGAAATGGATCGCCTACCAGTCCGACGAATCGGGCCGGAGCGAGATCTACGTTCGCGCGTTTCCCGATTCGGAGGAGAAGTGGCTCATCTCGAGCGGCGGGGGCTCGATGCCGGCATGGCGCGGAGATGGGCGGGAGATCTACTACATCTCCGCCGACCGGACGATGATGGCCGTTCCCGTCACGCTCGGCGACAAACGTCTCGACGCGGGCGCATCGGTCGCCCTGTTCGACGCCAGCGTGCGCATGCATGTGATTCGCCAGTACGACGTCGTGCCGGACGGATCTCGATTCCTGCTCAACCGGCAGGCGGACGACGGCCCGGGCGAGCCCATCACCCTCCTGCAGAACTGGGCGAAGAGCAAGTAGCGGGCGGGCGTCCCGCGCTTGTCCGATCTTCGACCCGGCGACGGACGCAGGGGGAGAGCGGGCGTCCCGCGCCCGCCCCTGTTTCGTCGCGCGACGCCGTGGCCAAGCGACGACCCCTTCAGGCTCTGATGCTCGATGCAGCTGGCGCGACGGATCGGATCCTGGTTTGGTTGCCAGTAGCGCATGCAGGACCGATGTTGTTCCCTGTCCAGAGCGTTTATGCGAGTGATCTCAATCGCGATTCTCTGTTCGCTCGAAGGAGGAAGACCATGCGAACGATGACCCTGGCGGCTTTCGTGGTGTGTTTCGTCACCGGACTCGCGGCGCAAAGCACCGCGCCCGCGGAGCTCAAGTGGCACAAGGATGTAAAGCCTCGCGTGGAGGAAGCGGTGAAACTGGCTGCGACCGACCCGATCTCCTCGTACCTGTTGTTCAAGAACGTGCTGGAGCGAGGAGGGAGAAAGCCCAACGCGGCTCAGGCTGCATGGCTGGACACGCAAATGACGCCCCTTCAGCCACGCGCATTGGAGATTCTGCAGCGGGAGTACGACTCTGCCGCGAAGGAAGGGGACGCGCGGCGGGCTCTCCTCGTGCTGTCGATCGCGGAATCCGTTGCCGCAGACGCTCTCCGGAGAGAGCCACCGTTCGAAGAGTTGCGCAAGACGGCGATCGCGGGGGAAGGGGCGGCGGCGATCTGGGCGATCCACGACCTGCAGGCGACGACCTCGAAGGGTTACAGTGAGAGCGGCGGAATGGCGTTCTCCGTGATCGTTCCTTCAGGCCACAATGTGCTGCGCGTGAAGGCGCGCGTGGAGAACGTCAGCTCAGGCAGCGACGCGGAGTATTTGTCGTGGGGATTGGGCTCGCTCAAGCGGGTCATGAGCGCAATCTACGCGACGAGCGAACCGCACCGATGGATCGACGAGGACCTGATCTGGCTGGTCGATCCGTCCGGAAAGTTGATCGCGTGTTCCGCCATCGCCGACGGCTCCGATCTCGCCACGATCAAAATGCGAACCCGCAGCGACAAGCTGGTCTACCCGCCGCGCGCGGTCAAGCGCGGCGAGAGCATCCAGCTCGACGCCGTATTCGTCGTCCCGCAACAGACGCGCGAGTACCGCCTGTACGTCTCCGGTGCTCCGCCGGTCCTGATCAATCTGGCGCCGTGACAGCAGCGGCGGCGATCTTCGACGAAGGCGGTCAACTCGCGATCACAGCTGACTTCAGGGGAAGTCGACAGCCTCCATCCGGGGCGACGGCCCGTGTTCGCGGGCGCGCGATCGTTCGCAACTTTGCAGACCTGGTAACGGGACGGACGAGCGGCGCGAGACGCCCGCCTGTTATCATCTGAGCTTCCCATGTCTGCGCAACCGCCTACCGACGAGCCGATCGCTCATGGCAGACCGGAAGAAACGCCTACCGTCATCGCCGGTGAGCGCCCCGCGCACCCTTTGCAGTTCACACCCGGACAGATTCTCGGCGGTCGATATCGGATCGTTTCGCTCATCGGGCGTGGCGGCATGGGAGACGTCTACCGCGCCGACGACCTCAGAATCGGCCACAGCGTGGCGCTGAAATTTCTCTCCCGTCGCGAGCACGCACATCGTCTGTACGACGAGGTCCGGGTCGGTCGCGAGATCTCCCATCCGAATCTCTGCCGCCTCTACGACGCAGCGGAAGTCGACGGGCAGCTCTTCATCACCATGGAGCTCATCGACGGCGAAGACCTCGCCTCGCTTCTTCGCCGTGTCGGCCGGCTTCCGCCGGAAAAAGCGCTCGCCGTCTCGCGCGACATCTGCGCCGGCGTTGCCGCCGCACACGAGAAAGGAATCGTACATCGCGATCTCAAACCGGCGAATGTGATGATCGACGGGCGCGGTCGCGCGCGCGTCACCGACTTCGGCCTGGCCGTCGCCGAAGAGCGGGTCTCCGACAGGTCCGGAACACCGGCCTATATGGCACCCGAACAACTGGAGGGAGCTCCGGCATCCGTGGCCAGCGACGTCTATGCTCTCGGCCTCGTTCTCTACGAGATCTTCACCGGACGCCGCGCCTTCGAGTCGACCTCGATGCATGACCTCCTCATGCGCCAGCAGGCGGTCGATCTTCCCCGCCCCTCCTCGGTTACACGCGACGTACCGGCAGCGGTCGAGAGTCTCATCCTCCGCTGTCTCGAGCCCGATCCGCAGGCCCGCCCCCGCTCGGTGGGCGAGATCCTGCGCGAGCTGCCGGGCGGCGATCCGCTGGCGGCGGCAATCGCGGCCGGCGAAACTCCGACACCGGGCATGGTCGCCGCGGCGGCGAAGACCGGCGATCTTCCTGCGCACATCGCCTGGGTCATGTTCTCGATCGCAGTTGCAGGATTGATCGCCACGGCCGTCATCTCACCACGAACCCTACTCAACCGCGTCGCGGACATGAAGGCTCCCGATGTCCTGCGCGAGCGCGCCCGCGACGTCCTCTTCCGAGCGGGGCTGACCGAGCGGCCGGCTGATTCGGATCTGTTCGTCGCGCTCGAACCGTTCACCGGACGCCTGACGGCCGTCTATCGACAAGCGCGCTGGCCGATGCGACCACGCAATCCCGACGGCAGGCTTCTGGCCTTCGATCCTCCTCTCGATCAGGGTATGGCCAACGTGCATCTCGACGGCGATGGCCGGCTGCGCCGCTTCATCATCGCCCCTCCGGTGATCGACAAGTCGGGCGCTGCCCCGGCACCGGCGTGGGAGCCATTCATCTCCGCGGCCGGATACGACCCGCGATCTCTCTCTCCAACGAATCCCGAATGGGCGGCTGCCGTCGTCGTTCCGGGCCGCTCTGCCTCCTCCTTCGTCGATTCGGACAGCAAGGCTGCCTGGCTGACGAAAGACGGCAACCGCATCGAGGCTGCGTCCTATCGCGGGCGCCCGGTCTTTTTCTCCGTCATCACGCCGGAGGTGGCCCGGGTCGCCGCAGCACCCGCCGGCGGACCGCAGGTTCTGCCGGAGCGCCTTGCCTTCGGGATGTTCGTCTTCTTCATGATCGCCATCCCGATCGCGGGACTCCTCCTGGCCCGGGTCAATCTGCGACGAGGTCAGGGCGATCGCACCGGTGCATTTCGGACGGCGATGTTCTTTCTCTTCGTCGCTCTCGCGGGACTCGTATTCCGCGCACACCATCCGATGCGATTCGTCGATGAATGGATGATCATTTCGTGGCACGCGGCGCAGGCGGCATTCTGGGCGCTGATGACGGCCACGATGTACATCGCCATCGAGCCGTACGTTCGAAAGCGATGGCCTTCGATGCTGATCTCCTGGACGCGACTCCTCTCCGGCCGATCTACGGATCCAATGGTGGGACGCGACGTGCTGCTCGGTGCGGCGGGAGCGGCGATCTCCATCCTCCTGTGGCAGGCAACCCACCTCGTCATCGGGCAGACCGCCTTCTTCACCACTCCGTCAACGCTCGGGCCCCCGCGCTTCGTCGTCGCCGCCGTGGCCTGGACGCTGGCCGAGGCCGTGCTGCGGGGCGTGGGACTGGTGATCCTGCTGGTGGTCCTGCGCGCGGTGATCTCGAGCGACTCGGCGGCCAGTGTCCTGTCGGCATTGTTCATCGCGACGATGACCATCGACGATACCTACGGCCCGCTCTGGCTTCGCGCGCTCTATGCCGTGAGCGCCTCACTGCTCGCCGTGATTCTGGCGCGCCACTGCGGTCTGCTCGCGGTGATCTCCTACGCGTTTTTCGTGCTGATTCAGCAGCGCCTCCCCTTGACCCTCGACGGTGATGCGTGGTTCTTCGGCCGCTCGGCGGTCGTCATGCTCCTTCTGATCGCGGCGATCGCCTGCGCATTCCGAGTTTCGGTCGGAGCGAAACGATGGCTGCCGCGATTCGCATTCGAATGACGTGCGGCACCGTCACCGCTGCGGACTCGTCGTTCGGTGACATCGTGCCGCGACGATCCAGGGACGTCCTCGGGACGCCGTCATACCGAGCGGGCGGGTGGGTGGGAAGGCGAGGGATCTCGAAGCGGGTCCAATCGATCGTGTGGACGGCGCATGGTCGGTGAGGCGGCCGGTTGCTATAGTGTGGTGGTGACTCTAGTCTTTCGTTTTATGCGAGGATGGAAGCGCGAAGGTCACGCTCTCTACGGATGCGCTCAGTGTTGTCAACGCGGCGTTTTTTGGCACCGCGAATGGGAGAGCGATTTCGAGTGTGGTACTTAGCAAGGGGCCTGCACCCGGCGGCAAGGAGCCTGGAGATTTGAATTTGGCGGAGTCGAAATCGAATCGATAGTCCGTTTTCACGGGCGGAAAACTCGATCCCCGGTCGTCAAGCAGTCGAAGGCGCGTGATAGCAAACTTGCTGTTCGCAGGAGCTGTAAAGGCAAGGGTCGCAACGACAAGAACTTCGCCTTCTTTGGCAGTGTATTTCTGTCCAGCGAAATTGGTCGTTGAGTCTGAAAGACGATCGAGCGCGACCAGATCGAGCTTGAACGATTGCACAGTGTTATCGCTCGCGACTCCTAGTGCGGGCGCGAAGAGGGCGAAGATAATCGAAAGTGAGAACAAACTCGCTGACTTTCGCATGATTTTCTCCAATCGTTGAGTCGCGCTGATCCACAACAGCATACTACCGGACAGGACAGAAACCCATGCCACCTAACGCCGCGGCTAAGCGGCGCGCGTTCAGCGCGTCCGCTTCAGCCGCTTGTCGAACTGCCTGCACCTGGCGTCGTCAACGCGTACCTCAGAAATCCCCTGTCATGGCCTTCTCTCGTGGGCTCGCTCCGGAGTGACGGACACCAGGACGGACGCCATCCAGAGGTATAGGCCCGCCCTGATCCACTCCGGGACGAGGCGGAACCAATTGGTCGCCTGCAAACGGGCAAGAAGTTCAGGAGTATTTCCCAGGCTTTCGAGCTGGACGTGGATGGGCCGCTGGATCACGATCGTGGAAACGACGGCCACGAGTGCCAGCCCAATGGCGAGCACAAGCGCACCCCGTTTGAGGGGCGTCGGACGATAGCGCAACACAGCCACGGCCAGTATGAGTTCGAGCAGGCGCGGAAGGAGAATCCATAGCCCTGCGCGGGGTGCCATCACACGGTGATACGCCGGGAAAGTGTCAATGCCGATGTACTTCCACGCCGGGTAGTTCACGAACGCCTGACTCGCGTGAGCACCAGTTTGAAAGAACGCCACCGCGAACAGGAGTAGAAACAACAGACGCCTCGCTCTCTGATCCATCGTTCGTCACCTTCTCAAGAGACGTTCGGCTCACTTAAGCTAATGTCAGTCCAACTACTGTTTATATGGTTTCCAGATAAACTCGCACTCACGCTCGGCGTCGGCATAAGACGCCGCTGTCGCGCGACGATAACTCTTGCGTTTCAAACATCTTGCAGACGACGACGCGAATTGCCGTCGTCTGATATTGTTT
>DATKDP010000083.1:0-68780 GCA_035546335.1 Thermoanaerobaculia bacterium
CAATGACAAACCAGTGTTCATGCGGGTTTTCCGGTCGTCGGGCAGAGGGTCCCTCGCCCAACCGCCCGCTTCCAAATGACGCGGTTTGTCATCACTCTCAGGTTCAGCGCGCGCGCTGTGAAAAGGCTCGGGATGACAGCGCGGATGTGGCTGGACATTCCGATGTCCAGTTTGTGACACGGCGGAGCTGCATCGTCGCGGTTGCAACAGGGGCGGGCGCGGGACGCCCGCTCTCCCCTGTTCCGGCGCGTGCAAGTCGACGTAGACTTGTCGCATGGATCGCCGCCTTTCACTTCTTCTGCGCGCTCTGCTGTACGCCGCCGTTCTGTTGATCGCCCTGCCACTTTCCGCAAGGTCGCTGCACTGGAGGTCGATCGACGTCGAGGCACGTCTCGACGGCGAAGGCAACCTCCACGTCGTCGAGCGCCAGCGGATGGTGTTCGACGGCGATTGGAACGGCGGCGAGCGAATGTTCAATCTCCACGGGCGGCAACGGCTCGACCTCCATCATATCCGCCGGATCGACGAAGGGCGCGAGATCGAGCTGACCCGCGGCAGCCTCGAGCGGGTCGACCATTACGACTTCACCAGACGGGACATCGTCCGTTGGCGCAGCCGCTTGCCATCCGACGAGCCGTTTCGCGACCGCGAGCTGACGTATGTCCTCGACTACACCTATCGGAACATTCTCGACGTGCAAGGCGATCAGTTCGAGCTGTGGCACGACTTCGGTCTGCCCGAACGAGCCGGCGTGGTCGAGAGCTTCTCCCTCCACCTCGTCTTCGATGCGATCTGGAACACGCCGCCCATCTCCGAGACCCGCACCGATCTCCAGCCCGGCCGGGGAGTGATCGTCAGGCAGCCGCTCGTCCATGCCGGCGGTCTGACGGCTCCGGTCTATCGCGCCGGATACGTCGTGCTCATCGCGCTCGCGGCCGCTGTTGCGATGCTGATCTTCCTCTTCCTTCGCGACGAGAGTGCGCTCGGCAGGTTCGCTCCGGTCGTGGCGGCGTTCGATGACGGCCTGCTGGAACTGCGAGCGGAAGTCGCCGGAGCGATCTGGGATGCCGACGTCGGCGCGAGCGAAGTCGCCGCGACGCTCGCGCGCATGACACAGGAGGGAAAGATCACCAGCCGAGTGGAGCGAAGGACGTTGCACATGCGCCTCGAAGTGCCGCGCCATGAACTAGACGGGTACGAGAGGCACCTGGCGAACACGCTCTTCTTCGACGGCGATGAGACCGACACCATCCGCATCAGGAAGCAAAACAAGACGGCCGGAATCGACTTCGCGGGAATCATCCGGCCCGGGATCGAGAGCGCCGTCGCCGAGGTGTTGCCCGGCTGGAAGGAGACGACGAAGCGCTTCCGGATCCGCTCGCACGTCTTCACGCTTCTCGCGGCGCTGCTTCTTCTCGCGGGACCGCTCTTGTTGGGCCGGACGGAGGAGATCGGGCAGACGCTGACGCTGCTCGTGCTCAGCGCAGTCTTCGGATTGCTCGCGTGCGCGAGCGCGCACAACAAAGCACGCTCGCTCACAGCGGCGCAGGCTCTTCTCGCTCCCTCGTCAATTCTCCTGCTGCCGGTGTCGCTGCTGGCGTTTGCAGCCTTCCGCGCGTACCCCGCCGGACGCGTCTCGCTGTACGTTCTCATTGCCGGCGCCGTGTTTCTGCTCGCCATCATCCGGCTGGCCCTCGATCTTCTCAGGACGCGGGAGAGCCGTGAGGTGATCGCGATGCGGAAGCGCGTCGTGGCGCTGCGGAAGCATTTCGTGGAGCAGCTCGGCCGGCCGGAGCCGGCGCTCCGCGACGAGTGGTTTCCGCACCTTCTCGCGTTCGGGCTCGGAAGGAATACCGACCGCTGGTTTCGTGCGTTCGGCGGCCCCGCGCCGGACCCGGACCCGTTCGCAACGCCCGGCAGCGGCGCCTCACCGTCGTCTGCGCCCTCGTGGAGCGGAGGGGGCGGTGCATTCGGCGGAGCGGGGGCGAGCGGCTCGTGGGCTGCTGCCGCCGCCGCCCTCGGAGGCGGCGTGGCACAGCCGTCGTCCTCCGGCGAAAGCGGTGGCGGATCTAGCTCGGGTGGCGGGGGGGGCGGCGGCTGGTAAGCGGAGGTACAGGAAAGGATTCGCCACGCGGGAGATCGTACCCATCGCCGACACCATCGCCCGCCACCGGGCCGAAGATCGGAATCTTCGGCCTCGCGATGTGGCTGGACATTCCGATGTCCAGCCCGTGATGCGGACGACGATCGTACCCATCGGTCACACTCTCGCCGGTCACCGGGCCGAAGATCGGAATCTTCGGCCACGCGGGAGATCGTACCCATCGCCTGCACTCTCGTCCGTCACCGGGCCGAAGATCGAAATCTTCGGCCACGCGGGGCATCACGCCGTTCGACGTCACATCGCCGTGTGACGTTGCCCCTTGTCCACCTGTGCATTTCGGCATCTGATTCGAGGCATGATCCGGGAGGAGTGATGACACTGCCGAAACAGATGACGATCGACGGGAACGAGGCTGCCGCGTCGGTCGCCTATCGCATCAACGAAGTTGCCGCGATCTACCCGATCACTCCCTCGTCCACCATGGGCGAGCTGGCCGACGAGTGGGCCTCGCGCGGCGAGGTCAACATCTGGGGACGCCCGCTCACGGTCGTCGAAATGCAATCCGAGGCGGGCGCCGCGGGAACCGTCCATGGTGCGCTCCAGGCCGGTGCGCTGGCGACGACCTTCACCGCATCGCAGGGACTGCTGCTGATGATCCCCAACAGGTACAAGATCGCGGGCGAGCTGACCACGTTCTGCATGCACGTCGCCGCGCGCACGATCGCCACGCACGCGCTGTCGATCTTCGGCGACCACTCGGATGTCATGGCCTGCCGGCAGATCGGCTTCGGCCTCATGTCGTCGGGCTCCGTTCAGGAGGCGCACGACTTCGCGCTGATCGCGCAGGTCGCATCGTTCCGCAGCCGCATTCCCTTTCTCCACTTCTTCGACGGGTTCCGCACCTCGCACGAAGTCGCCAGGATCGACGTGCTGTCGGACGACGATCTCCGCGCACTCTTCCCCGAGGATCTCGTCAGGCAGCATCGCGACAGAGCGCTGACTCCCGACCGACCGGTGCTTCGCGGCTCCGCGCAGAATCCCGACGCCTTCTTCCAGGCGCGTGAGGCGTCGAATCCCTTCTACGACGCCTGCCCCGCCCAGGTGGCGGAGACGATGGCGGACTTCGCGACGCGCACCGGCCGCAGGTACGGTCTCTTCGACTACTTCGGGCACGCCGAGGCGGAGCGGGTGCTCGTGCTGATGGGGTCGGGCGTGGAGACGGTGCGCGAGACGGTCGACCATCTCGTCTCCAAAGGCGAGAAGGTCGGAGTCGTCGCCGTCCGCCTCTACCGCCCTTTTTCCGTGGAGCACTTCATCGGTACGCTTCCGAATAGCGTGAAGTCCATCGCCGTCCTCGACCGCACCAAAGAGCCGGGCGCGATCGGCGATCCGCTCTACCTCGACGTGATCGCGGCGCTGCGCGAAGCGGAGGATCTCGAGCAGTTGCCGTTCGCCATGCCGCGCGTCATCGCCGGCCGTTACGGGCTGTCGAGCAAGGAGTTCTCCCCGGCGATGGTCAAAGCTGTGTTCGAAGAGCTGGCCGCGAACAAGCCGCGCCGTCGTTTCACCGTGGGGATCGTCGACGACGTCACGCATCGCTCGCTCCAGTATGATCCCGACTTCGACATCGAGCCGGACGAGGTCGTTCGCGCGGTCTTCTTCGGACTCGGTGCCGACGGCACCGTCGGCGCCAACAAGAGCTCGATCAAGATCATCGGCGAAGAGACCGACTTCTACGTGCAGGGCTACTTCGTCTACGACTCGAAGAAGTCGGGCGCGGTGACAATCTCCCATCTGCGCTTCGGGCCACGCCCGATCCGGTCGACGTACCTGATCAGGAAGGCCGGCTTCGTCGCTTGTCATCAGTTCCACTTCATCGAGCGGATGAACGTCCTCGACTATGCGCGCCCCGGCGCCGTGTTCCTCCTCAACTCACCGCACGCCGCCAGCGAGGTGTGGGACAAGCTGCCGCGCGACGCGCAGGAGCAGATCATCGAGAAGAAGGTCAGGTTCTACGTCATCGACGGGTCGCGCGTGGCGATCGAGACCGGCATGGGAGGCCGCGTCAACACCATCATGCAGACCTGCTTCTTCGCCCTCTCGGGAGTGCTGCCGCGCGAGGAAGCGATCGCGAAGATCAAGCAGGCGATCGAGAAGAACTACGCGAAGAAGGGCGACGAAGTCGTGCGCCGCAACTGGGCCGCGGTCGATCTGACCCTCGAGAATCTCCACGAGGTCGCAGTCCCCTCGAAGCCCACCTCGGCGCGAGGGCCGATGCCGGTCGTCCCCGCGCACGCACCCGACTTCGTGCAGCGGATCACCGCGGTGATGATGGCCGGGAAGGGCGATCTCCTCCCGGTGAGCGCATTCGCCCCCGACGGCACGTGGCCGACCGGGACGACGCAATGGGAGCGGCGCAACATCGCCCTCGAGATTCCGATCTGGGATCCGGAGCTCTGCATCCAGTGCAACAAGTGCGCGTTCGTCTGTCCTCACTCGGCGATCCGCGCCAAGGTGTATGACGAGGGAGGTCTCGCCGGCGCTCCCGGCACCTTCCAGGCGGTCGACTACAAGGGGACCGACTACAAGGGGATGAAGTACACCATCCAGGTCGCACCGGAGGACTGTACCGGCTGCAATCTATGCGTCAACGTCTGCCCGGGCAAGGACAAGACGAATCCGAAGCACAAGGCGATCAACATGCGGCCGGAGCGGGAGCACGCCGCAATCGAGCGCCCCAACTTCGCCTTCTTCCTCGATCTACCCGAGCTCGACCGCACTGCACTTCCGCGTTTCGACGTCAAGGGAACGCAGTTCCTGCAGCCGCTCTTCGAGTTCTCCGGCGCATGCGCCGGCTGCGGTGAGACGCCCTACATCAAGCTCCTCACGCAGCTCTATGGCGACCGGCTGCTCATTGCCAACGCCACCGGCTGCACCTCGATCTATGGCGGCAACCTGCCGACCACCCCCTATTCGAAGAACAGCGATGGACGCGGCCCGGCGTGGTCGAACTCGCTCTTCGAGGACAACGCGGAGTTCGGACTCGGCTTCCGCCTCGCGATCGACACGCACATCGCGCAGGCGAGATCGCTTCTGTCGTCGATCTCCCCGAAACTCGGTGAGAACCTCGTCGACGAGCTGCTGGTGGCGGATCAGACGACGGAGAAGGGAATCGCCGATCAGCGCTCGCGTGTCGCCTCGCTGCGCGAGCTGCTGAAGTCCATCGATTCGCCCGAAGCGCGGCGTCTCGAGTCGATCGCCGACTACCTCGTGCGCAAGAGCGTCTGGCTGATCGGCGGCGACGGCTGGGCGTTCGACATCGGCTACGGGGGCCTCGATCACGTCCTGTCACTCGATTACGACGTCAACGTGCTGGTGCTCGACACCGAGGTGTATTCGAATACCGGGGGGCAGGCGTCGAAGGCGACGCCGCTCGGCGCTGCGGCGAAATTCGCCTCCCGCGGGAAGGCGATCGACAAGAAAGACCTCGGGTTGATGGCGATGAACTACGGACATGTGTATGTCGCCTCGATCGCCTTCGGTGCCCGCGACGCACAGACGGTGCGCGCGATGATGGAGGCGGATGCCTATCCCGGGCCTTCGCTGGTCATCGCCTACAGCCACTGCATTGCCCACGGTTACGACATGGCGTTCGGGCTCGATCAGCAGAAGCGCGCGGTCGACAGCGGCGTCTGGCCGGTGTATCGATTCGATCCGCGGCGGATCGACGCGGGCGAGCCGCCGCTGGTGGTCGACATGCCCGGCGGAAAGATCCCGGTGCAGGACTACATGAGGAGCGAGGCGCGCTTCCGGATGGTGGAACGAATGGACCCGGAGCGCTTCCGCGACTTCGCGCGCCACTCGCAGCTCGCGGCCGAGCGGAGGATCGCAACCTATCAGCATCTCGCCACCCTGCGCCTTCCGAAGCCCCTGCAGGTCGCGGTCGAGACCGCAATTGCCGCAAACGCATCCGCAGCAACGACTGAGGAGTGAGCCGATGGTCGACATGAAAGTGAGCTACCTTGGGCTGGAGCTGGAGCATCCATTGATCGTCGGCGCGAGCCCGCAGACCGACTCGCTCGACGGCGTGCGGCGCGCGGAGGACGGCGGAGCAGCCGCGATCGTATTCCGCTCGCTGTTCGAAGAGCAGCTCGACACCGAGGCGATGGCGACGTTCTCGGCGATGGAGTCGCACGCGGAGATGTATGCGGAGGCGACGCATTTCATGCCCGAGCCGTCCGACTTCAAGATCGGCCCGGAGCAATACTTCGAGGGGATCCGGCGTGCGAAGGCGGCGGTCCGGATCCCGGTCATCGGATCGCTGAACGGCACCTCGCTGGGCGGCTGGCTGAGTTACGCTCGCGCGATCGAGGAGGTGGGAGCCGATGCGCTCGAGCTCAACATCTTCGACGTCCCGATGACCGAGCGGGTCAGCGGCGCCGAGATCGAAAAGGAGACGGTCGAGATGGTGCGCGAGCTTCGCGCGCAACTGACGATCCCGATCGCCATCAAGCTCTCGCCGTTTCACACCTCGCTGCCGCATTTCACCGCGGCGCTCCAGGATGCGGGGGCCGACGGGCTGGTCCTGTTCAACCGCTTCTTCGAGCCCGACATCGACATCGAGAACCTCGAAGTGATCACCGAGATGCGGCTTTCGGATTCGCGCGAAGTTCTGCTGCGTTTACGATGGCTCGCAATCCTCTCCGGCCTCTTGCGGAAGACGCAGCTCGCCGTGACCGGCGGCGTTCACACGGCCGCCGACGCGATCAAGACGGTGATGTGCGGAGCCTCGGCCGTGCAGGTCGTCGCGGGGGTCCTCCGTTCGGGCCCGGAGCGGCTTCGCGAGATGCGCATCGAAATGCGGGCCTGGATGGCCGATCACGAGTACGCCTCCATCGAGTCGATGCGCGGCTGCATGAACATCCTCCGCGCCCCGAATCCGAACGTTTTCTCCCGCGCGAACTACATGCGGATCCTGCAGACATGGGTGAATGAGTGAGGGTAGGGGCGAAGCGTTTGCGCGAGGGACAGAGCCGAGGGGTTGCCACGCCGCGACGCAGCGCAATCGTTTCGTCCGGGTGCCTGCCGTCATCTACGCGGATTACAGCCTACTCTCCTCCGTTTCGGTCGCGGACAATCTCATCTGCCAGCTCCTGCAGGGATGGGTTTCCGAGCCACTGCTCGCGGTCTCGCGTGTAGTCGCCACGCCCTCGGTCGAACTGCTGGAGAAAGCGGATCGTCCCCGCGGGACCAAGCTCCCGATCGAGGATCTCCAGCGCCGCCCGTCGGATCTCCTCTGCGCTCATCGATGCGGTATCCATCAGAGCCCCTCCTCATTCAACCAGGTCAACGGGTTCTTCACCTTCACCCTCAGCTTACTCCCCAATCGCTCCGCGATCTTCACCAGCCCGTCATCCGTCGTGAGGAAAACATCGCAGCCACCGGCTTCTGCCGAAGCGAGATGCAGAGCATCGTAGCCTCCCACAGACGATGATTTTACTCTTAGGAATACCGCGGGGACGGAGCTTCTGTTCTCGCTGTTGGCGCGATGTGTACCGAGTCACCAGCTCGCGAAGCGACTCCTCGATCGAGAGGGTTGCGCCCGTTCGCTCTCGGTTAGAATGACCCGATGCGTGCCGCTGTCATCTTTCTCATCCGGTCCATCGCCGCCTTTGCGACGCGGTTCGGGCGCAGAAACCTCAGGCACGCAGGCTTCGAGTGGCGAGTGAGCCGAGTGGCCTAGACTCCGATCCTCGGCCTTGACAGTAAGGCTGTGGCCGAAGATTCCGATCTTCGGCCTGGCGACGGACGACGGTGTGAGCCGATCGGGACGCTCGTCGCGGACTCACCTGCCACTGGGTTGCATTGGACCAGAGGGGAGATCCCTCGCCTCCCCGCCCACCCGCCCGCTCGGGCTGGCGGGCTTGCTCACATCTGCGCGACTTGCGAGGGGCGGGGTGAAGAGCGTCTTCGCAACGGGAAGTTCGGCGGGCTCGCCTTTCTCCGGGCCGAAGATCGGAATCCACTTCTCCGAGCTTCGTCAGAGCAATTTTTTCGTGTTCATCGTCAACGCCACGAGCCACCACTGCAGGGGCGAAATCCGGCGCGGCAGCCTGAAGGCGCAGACCCGCTGGATCGTAAACGAATAGTCAGATGAATACGCCCCGCGCGCTCCAAGTTTACTTCAAACCGAGTTTTTTACCGGCCGAGAGCAGTTCAATCGACTGGCGAATTCGCCGTTCCCGAGTCTCAGGTCGCTTGGCCGTATGAATCCAGACCACGAAATCACGCCGGTTCCTCGCCGAAAGTCCCTGGAAGAATTTCCAGGCTTTCGAGTTGCTCCTGAATGCCGTGACGATGTACGCCGGAAGCTCGGGGATTTTCGGCTTTGGCGCATAGCAATTCGCGGTGGGGGCCGCCGCGAGCCCGGCAGCCGATAGCAGGCCCGCGGCCTCGAGCTTCCTCCAGCGTTTCCGGTTGAGGTCGGACCATTTACTCGTCGGCAGGCGCGGCGTGACTTTGATGGCGTACCGGTCGTCGTCCAGGCGTTTGATCAGGCTGTCGATCCACCCGAAGCAGAGCGCCTCGCACACGAGGTCTTCATAGGGCATCGTCTTGACGCCGGTGTGTTTTTTGTGGCGGAGGAGCCAGATGCCGGAGCTGGACGCGTGGTGCTTCTCGAGCCACCGCCGCCATTCCACGCGCGTTCGCACGTCCAGCGTGATCCGGTTTCGAGCCATGGTCGTGCTCCCTTCGATCCGCGTCTCTGCCCTCAGTGTAGTCGGCGGGCGTCAATCATCCACCAGCTCAATTCGGATTTCCTGCCCATCCTTCAGCGGCCCCAGGATCCTGGCCAGCTCAGCGTGGACCGCGTGAAGCTCGACGGTTGTGCGCAGCATCGTCGCGCGTGGGACAGGGGCGGGCGCGGGACGATCGCTCTCCCATTCAATCGGTCGCACCGACGAGCGGCTGAGGCCTGCAAGCCGTCATGCTCGCGCCGCTCCTCCCGGTGAGGACAGCTTTCGCTTCCGCCAGGATCGACAATGCAATTTCGGATGCGGTCTCGCTTCCGATGTCGAGCCCGGCCGGACCGAAGATCCGTCCCGCTTCCGCCCCGGCGCTGCGCGATACATCGCGCACGAGACTCGTGAAACGCGTACGGGAGCCAACAACTCCGATGTAGCGGGCGGCCGTGCCCATGAGCCAGTCGAGACAGGCGAGATCGAGAAAGTAGTTGTGCGTCATGACCACGGCTGCCGTCCGCTCGTCCAGCATCAGACAATCGCGCAGCCGGTCCGGATGAGAGAGGAGAATCCGGCCGGCCGCCGGAAACCTCGCGGGCGCTGCCAGCGCTTCTCGAGGGTCGATCACGATCACGTCGAATCCGCACTCAGCGGCCATGCTGATCAGAGGCAGAGCGTCGCCGCCGGCACCGCAGACGGCCAACAGATGCGGCGGCTCGATGACGTCGTAGAAGACTTCGACCCCGCTACCGTTCCATTCGTGCGTCACGATCCCGGTCGACTGAACAGAGCGCGCCGTTCTCTCCACGGCGGCATCGAGCTCCGCCCCTGCGAACGAGCTGCGCGAATCGTCCGTGGTGAATGCAGCCTTTCCCGCTCCGGCAGAGACGCTGGTTGCGAGGACGACGCGCCGGCGCTGTCGCACTGACTCGGCGGCGAACGTGACGACGCCATGCTCGCTCTCGGAGCTCATTCGCTCAAAGAGCAGATGAAGCCTTCCGGGACACCCCGATCCGGAACCGAACACGAGATCGCCGTCGCGCGTCGTATCGACGACGAACAGGCGATTCGAACCTCCGGCGAACAGGCGATCGGCCTCCGTCCGGATCGCCGTTTCGATGCATCCGCCGCTGATCGCGCCCACCTCGGCGCCGGAGCGCGACAGGAACAGCTTCGCCCCCGCTTTCCTGTACGTCGACCCCTCCGTCCTGATCAGCGTGACGAGAACGCCGTTTCCGTCGCGGCGGAGCAGGTTTTCGATCCGACAGAGCTCATGCACGCGACCACCCCTCGAGAGCGTTCCCGATCGGCAGCCGTCGGACGCGACGCCCGGTCGCGGCGAACACCGCATTCAACACCGCCGGGGCGACACCCGGGAGCGGAGGCTCGCCGACACCACCGGGCGGATCGCTCGAGGGAAGGATATGCACGTCGACTCGCGGCATCTCACTCATGCGAATGACGTCATAGTCCGCGTAGCTCGACTGTGCGATCCGCCCGCGGTCGATCGTGATCTCGCTCTTCAGCGTCGAGAGCGCCATCGCAATCGAGCCTTCGACCTGCGCCATGATCGCATCGGGATTGACGGCGAGGCCGCAGTCGATCCCCGAGACGATCCGCTCCACTCGCACCTCGCCTTCCCGATCCACCGTCACGTCAGCCACATGCGCGACCGAGCTCCCGTGATCGATGGTGACGGCGACGCCCCGTCCGCTGCCTTTGCGCGACTGCCGCTTCCCCCAGGCCGCCTTGGCGGCCGTGAACTGGAGAACGCGCCGCATGCGCGCCGGCTCGACGAGCGTATCGCCATCCGTGAATGGCTTCGCGTCCGCGAGGAGCCGCAGCCGGAATTCCACCGGATCCGTCGCTGCGAGGTGCGCCAGCTCGTCGACGAAGCACTCGATCACGAAACCGCTCTGCGAATACGCAACGGAGCGCCAGGGGCCGCATGGAATCGGTACGTAGTAATGGTTGAACTCGACGCGCACGTTCGGGATCGCATAGGCGAGCTGGTTCGCTCCGTAGATTTCGGAACGCTCCGGCGTCTCGACCTCGGGGCCGCGCACAGCATCGCGCGACGGGCCGCTGATGCGATGCCGCCATGCCACGACGTCGCCGTTCTCTTCATCGATCGCCGCGCTCATGCGGTGGTGGCTGAGCGGCCGATAGAAACCGTGCTGCGTGTCGTCCTCGCGAGTCCAAAGAAGCTGAACCGGCCGCGACACGGCCTTCGCGATCAGCACGGCCTCGCCCACGTAGTCGGCGTAAATACGACGCCCGAATCCACCGCCGAGAAGAGAGATCTCGACGGTCACTCGATCCGCCGGAAGACCAGTGATCCGCTGAGCGATCGCATGCGCCAGGTTGGGGAACTGCACCGGCGCCCGGACGGAGCATCGATCATCCGTCACCTCGGCGAGGCAGTTCATCGTCTCGAGCGGTGAGTGAGACAGATACGGCGCGATGTAATCAGAGGTGATGCTCCGACGCCGGCCGGCGGAAAGGGCGGCGTCGACATCGCCGCTGGTGCGCCCGGGCGTTCCCTGACGTTCGCCGAGTTTCGAGATCGCCGCGACGATCTCGCTCTGCGTCCATCGCGCATTCGCCCCCTCGACCCATTCGATCGCCAGAGCCTCACGACCGCGAAGCGCCGCCCAGGTCGAGTCGGCGACTATAGCTACACCATTCGCCCACTGCATCATCGGGCCGTGGCTCGTGCCGTCGATTGCGACGACCGAGTGGACGCCCGCAATCTGCCGGGCGCGTTCCGCATCGAACGAGCGGACCTTCCCGCCGATCACCGGACAGCGCACGAACGTCGCAAAGAGCATCCCGTCCGGTTTGACGTCGCATCCATACGTCGCCCTGCCGGTGACGATGTCGGGTCCGTCCACGCGCGGAATTTTCCGGCCGATGATCCGCCAGGACGTCCGCGACTCGAGCGTCACGTCGCCGGGAACCGGGAGCGTCGAAGCGCGCACCACGAGACTCCCATAGGAAGCCGACCTGGCTGTCAGGGGATGTCGCACGAGAGATGGCGCAGTCGCGATCTGCTCGATGGGCACGCTCCACGCCGTGGCGGCCGCCTGGATGAGCATCCACCTGGCGGTGGCTCCCGTCTTCCGCAAAGGATCCCACAGCTCACGAACACTGAGACTTCCACCGGTGCGCTGTGCGCCGTACTTCGCGTCGAACGGCGCCTGAATCACGCGGACGCGCGACCAGTCCGCATCGAGCTCCTCGGCGACGATCATCGCCAGGGACGTGCGGACTCCCTGACCCATTTCCTGTCGCGGTATCCAGATCGTGATCGAGTCATCGCTGCCGATCTCGAGCATCGCGTCGGGCGCCAGCTTGCCGGCCACAGCTTGCTCGGACGCATCGATCGCGTGAGAAAAACCGAGCATCACCGCGGCGGCGCCTGCCGTGGCGGTCAGGCGGAGAAACGTCCGGCGGTCGAGCTCCACTCTCATTTCGCCGTCTCCCTCGCGGCGCGGTGAATGGCTTTTCGGATCCGGCAGTACGTACCGCACCGGCAGATTACGTCATCCATCGCCCGGTCGATATCCGCATCGGTCGGGCGCGGCTTCGCACCGAGGAGCGCGGCGGCAGTCATGATCTGACCCGGCTGGCAGAAACCGCACTGCGCGACTTCTTCATCGAGCCAGGCGCGCTGCAGCGGATGCGATCCGTCGCTCGACAGCCCTTCGATCGTGGTGATGCGATGACCGACCGCGCTCGAGGTCGACACGGTACAGGAACGGATCGCCTTTCCGTCTAGGTGGACGCTGCAGGCGCCGCAGACGCCGATGCCACAGCCGTACTTGGTGCCGGTCAGTCCGAGGTCATCGCGCAAGGTCCAGAGGAGCGGAGTGGAAGGATCGGCTTCGACGATCTTCGCGCGTCCGTTCACATGCAATGTGATCCTGCTCTTCGACATGTCTCGCACGACGAGTCTCGAACAGGACCCGCGAAAAAGACGGAAGGAATGTGACCGATCGACGGTGGGGGGGACGAATCCCCCGTGAGCGGGGACGAGCCTCGGAAACCGCCTGGCGCGCCGACATCCCGGGTTTGTGTGGTGGCAGCCCGGTTGAATCTGTGCCCAGCCAGGGAGGCTCCGATTCCCAGAGCGCGCGTTGGAGCCCGCGCCCCTGCGATCTCGCGAGAATGCTTCGCCCCTGCCAGCTGCTGGAGTTAGACTCGCGAAGCTCCAGGAAAGCTCCACCGAATGACGAACGCACATCGAAAGAGAATCGAATCGGGCCTGCTGATCTTCGCGGCATGGACCGCGGCGGCGCCGGTCTATGCCACGCATCTCTATCTCTTTCATACGCTCCGCAACCAGCCGACCACATTTCTGTTTCAGCTCGCCGAGGCGTGTGCGCATTTCTGGGTGTGGGCGGCGCTGACGCCGCTGGTGCTTCGAACCGCACGTCGAATCGCGCCGGCTCGGATGCCATGGCCGAGGATCGTGGTGCTGCAGATCGCAGCGGCGATCGGGGTTGCGGCGCTTCAGCTCACGCTTCACGTGTTCGTCGATCAGACATTCATTCACCGCGATCTCGATCTCGCGATCCTGCCGGAGCGGTTCATGCGGACGTTCACCCGAACGTTTTATGCGAATCTTCTGATCTACGCGCTGCTGGTGATCGGCAGCTGGATCCTGCAGGCGAAGACCGAGCGGGAAGTGCGGGCGGCGCATATGGAGGCGCAACTCACGCACGCGCAGATGGACGCGTTGCGCAGCCGGCTCCAGCCGCATTTTCTGTTCAACGCACTGAATTCCATCGCCACACTCATACGCCACGACCCGGGCGCGGCGGAGATGATGGTCACGCGGTTGGGCGATCTGCTGCGCAACGCGCTGTCGAGCGACGGCAGGCAGCTCGTTCCTCTCGCCGACGAGCTCGCACTCGTCGAGCGCTATCTCGACGTCGAAAGGGTGCGCTTCGAAGAGCGTCTCGGCGTCGACATCCGTGTTTCCGCGGGCCTGGAGACAGCACTCGTGCCTCCGTTCCTGCTCCAGCCGCTGGTCGAGAACGCGATTCGCCACGGCATCGGTGAACGGCGCGGCCCCTTGCGCATCGAGATCGAAGCCTCGCAGATCGATGGCACGCTGCGGCTGCGGGTGAGCGACGATGGCCGCGGGCTCGAGGCCGCCCGGAAGGAGGGGCTGGGGCTGTCGGCGACGCGGAACCGCCTGCGGCAGCTCTACGGCGACGCCTGTCGATTCGACCTGCGTGATCGCTCGCCGCATGGGGTGGACGCGACCATCGAGATCCCGTTGCGCGAGGGCGTCGAGCCCGAGGTGTCCGGATGAGCCGCATTTGCGCTCTGGTCGTCGACGACGAAAGACTGGCCCGGCAACGGATCCGCGACCTTCTTCGCGGCGAGTCCGACATCGACGTCGAAGAGGCGAAGGACGGCGTCGCTGCCATCGAGCGGCTGCGCCAGGAGAGGTTCGACCTGGCCTTTCTCGATGTCCAGATGCCGGAGAAGGATGGATTCGACGTTCTTCGGGAGACGGATCAGGAGAGGAGGCCTCTCGTCATTTTCGTGACAGCGTTCGAGCAGTATGCGGTGCGCGCCTTCGAGGCGAGAGCGATCGATTATCTCCTCAAGCCGGTCGAAGAGAGAAGGTTCCGCGAAGCGCTCCAGCGTGCACGGGAGGAGCTGGCGGACGAGTCGCGCGAAGATCGCCTGCGCCTTAAACTGCTGCTCGAGCAGATGCAGGAGAAATCAGAGACCATCGACCGGTTCCTGGTGCGAAAGAATCAGCGAATCGTTCTTCTCCCGGCAAGGCAGGTCCAGTGGATGAAGGCAGAAGGGAACTACGTGAGGCTGCAAAGCCGCGGCGGCTCCTATCTGACGCGGGCGACGATCTCCGCTCTCGCGCGGTCGCTCGATCGCAAGCACTTCGCGCGCGTCCACCGGTCGATCATCGTCAATCTCGACAGCGTTCGCGAGATCGCACAGCTCTTCCACGGCGAATACGAGATCGTGATGAAGGATGACGCTCGGCTTCCGCTGAGCCGCAGCTATCGCGATGCCCTTCTCCGAGGCCACCGGCTGGGGTGATGATCACGCCATCGGCCGCGCGAGGACCATCAGCAATCCCTTCTCCCGCCAGACGCTGACCCGCAGGCCGTCCACATCATGATCTCCGTCCCGGAGGCGGGCGAGCCTCGCAACCGGCCGCGCCTGATACAGAGTGCACGGCTCCCCTTTCGGATCGACGTAGAGGATCTGCGCGGCGATGACTCCCTCGAGCGTCGTGTAGCGCGCGCCGACGAGATGCATGTTCATCGCCGCCATCATCTCCGGCTCGATCGGAGTGAAGTCGAGGCTCTTCATCGCCTCGCGCAGCTCGGCCGTGCGGGAGGCGCGAAACTCCAGCTCCTGACGCTCGTTGTGACCGAGTGCGGCCTGCTGCGCGACCATTTCGGTGATCCGCTGAGGCGACTCGGGAGCGGCGGTTCGCAAAACCGCGAGCCACAGCGCGGCCGTCGTGACGCCGATCACGAACCCGGCGGCGATTGCCGTCCTGACCCACCACCAGCGCGAGCCGCGCGCGGTCACGCCGGCCCGCACCGTCGCCTTCAGGCGAGCGCGCGCCTCGTCCGAGAGCCGGTGGCCCTCGTAATATTCACGAATCTGATCGTCGATTCTCCGCGGCTTCATCGAGGCACCCCATCATTTCCAACGAGCAGTTCGCGCAACTTCTTCTTCGCGCGATGCAACAGGCTCAGGATCGTCCCTCGGGGACGATCCGTCATCCTTCCAATCTCCTCGGCGGTGTAGCCCTCGACGACCGCGAGAAAGAGCGCCTCGCGCTCTTCGGTCCGAAGTGTTCCGAGCGCCCGCTCGAGCATTCCCGTTTCGAGCACATCCGCTGCTTCCCAGCTGAAATCCACCGGCTCGACAGCGAATTCGTCGTCGCGCTCGAGCGCGAGGAAGAGGACCTTCCTGCCACGACGATAGCCATCGATGAATCGGTTGCGAACCGTGGCGAAGAAGTACGACCGCTCCCACGAAGCTCCGGAGGCGAGCATCGCCAGCGAGGCGTCCTGCACGAGATCCTCGGCTCGAGCGGCGTCGTGCGTCAGCGACCGTGCGTAGCGATAGCCGGCGTCGAGCAGGTCATCGATGCCTTCGGGAAGCTCGCGCGGAGCAGGGGCCAGATGGAGCTCGGGTTTGGACATCCGCTTTCTCGAACAACGAACGGCGACGCAATCTGATTGCGCCCGGGACTGCGCCAACGCATTCTCGCGCAGCTACTTCGCCTTGACCTTCAGATCGTAGGGGCGAGCCTTTCCGTCGATGTCGTGGACGATCGCCTGCGTGGTGACGAATCCACCCCCCTTCGGGAGGACCAGGAAATCGAGATCGACCGACCTCCCGAACTGGTCCGTGAAGCGGGAGCAGCTCACCAGAAACGATCCTTCGCGCCGCACCTCGTCGTGGATCTCGCTGAAGCGGAGCGCCAGTAGCCTGCTCTCCAGCGGATCGTATAAATAGTACGTTCCACCCACCATCTGACCGGCGACGAAACCGTGCATCGACTGCCGTGCCGCCTTCGTCGACGCATCCTCGGCAAGCAGTGTGATCGGAAGTGCGAGGAGAGCGAAAAGAACGACTCGATGGATGTTGGTCATGGCGACTCCTTTCAGCAGGAATGACGATCCGCACGGGGGATCGATTGCAGCGTGCTGCAACGCATTCGTTACGGTGCTTGCGCGCAATCAGACACTCTCCCCGATCGTAGGACATTCAGCACCCATGAGGTGCGAAGGAGGAAGACATGGCTGAAACGACACCAGTGAGCCCGAGGGGAATCAACTGGAGCTCGGCTCTGATCGCCGGTCTGGTTGCGACCGCCGCGATCACCATGACGCTGGCGCTCTTCGGGACAAACATCATGAAAATGCTCGGCTCGACGATGCTCGGCGAGGAGGCGAGCGCCGCCGCGCAGTACACAGTCGGAGGAATGCTTCACCTGACGGTCGGGCTCGTCTACGGCATCCTGTTCGCCTGGCTCTTCGGACCGGTTGCCATCTGGAACCGGCTCCTGAAGGGAATCGTCTATGGTCTCGCCGTCACGGCCGTTGCCCTCGCCACGATGCCGGTGATGATGGCGATGATGGGAGGCGGCGGAGCGGCCAATCCATGCGCGGCGAGCAACCCATGTACGGCAGCCGGAAATCCCTCCATGCAGCAGGGGGCGATGTCCGGTGGTGCCGTCTCCGCCGGCAATCCATGCGCCCCTGGGGCTTCCAACCCGTGCGCCCCGGACGCTTCGAATCCGTGCGCTCCCTCGACCACGGCTGAAAATCCGTGCGCCGCGGAACCATCCAATCCCTGTCAGCCGCCTGCCGCCGCGGCGAATCCGTGCAACCCATGCAAGGAGGCCCATGCCGCGAATCCGTGTAACCCGTGCGGAGCGGCCAATGCACCGAAAACGGCCGGAAACGCCTGTGGCGCAGGTGCAGGGAATCCATGCAATCCCTGCGGAGGCTCAGGAGGTCCGTTCGATGGCATGATCAGCCTGATCAATCACCTCGTCTACGCCCTCGGCCTCGCCTTCGCCTATCGCCCGCGGAGTCTGTAATGCAGCTCGGTCCCGCCATCCGCATCGCCCTTGCCGTCGCCGGTACGGTGGTGGCTCTCGGCGCGACTGGCTACTGGATGGAGCGGCAATCCACGCCGCTGCACGAGCCGGGAATCCCCTGGGGTGGCGGCGAGAGCCCTCTCGCGACGCTCGAAGGCGAGATGGTCCTCGTGCGCGGCGGCACCTACCGCATCGGAGACGAAAGCGGTCACGCCTCGGGAGACGCTCCGATTCGGGAAGTATCACTCCGCCCCTTCTACATCGACCGGCACGAGGTGACGAACCGGCAGTACGCCCGGTTCGTCGCCGCGACCGGATACGTCACGACTGCCGAGCGTCAGGGCGGTGGATGGGTCTACCGCTCCGGCTCGTCCGACTGGGAGTACGTTGGGAGAGCGCACTGGCGTCAGCCGCTCGGTCCAGGAAGCACGATCGAGGCAGCACTCGATCACCCGGTAGTCCTCGTCTCATGGGACGACGCGCTCGCTTACGCGGAGTGGGCAGGGCGGAGGCTGCCGAGCGAGGCCGAATGGGAGGTCGCGGCGCGTGGTGCGGTTTCGGCCGGAAGCGCCGCCGCCCATCGCAACCCCGCGGAGGACGGTTCGGCGAACGTGTGGCAGGGACAGTGGCCGAGGAAGAACGATCTGAAGGACGACTTCTTTTATACGGCTCCGGCAGGATCGTTCGCACCGAATGAGCTCGATCTGTACGACATGATCGGCAACGTCTGGGAATGGACAGCCGACCCGTACGAGCCGGCAGATCCCTCAGGGGAGCTCCGGGTGGCCCGAGGAGCGTCGTGGTTCTGCTCGCCGAACTACTGCGGCGCGTATCGACCCGGTTTCCGCGGCAAGAGCCCCGCATCCCACGCCTTCAACAACGTCGGCTTCCGTTGCGCCCGCGACGCGGATCCGGCTCGCGATTTTCAGCAACCGGTGATCTGAGCCTCGAGTGGCCGAAGATTCCGATCTTTGGCCACGTGGGCGCGGCAGAGATCGACGAAAGCCTGCACCAGACGCGGTAACGATCCGACGTGTGCGCCGGTGACGTGATTGAAGGATCGAGATTCACGAAGACCGTCTCTGCGCTGATCGGCCGTTTCGCGGCAGCGTCAAACGCGGCGCTGCGCGATTTTTCCTCGACCAGGGCGAGCCAGGAGGTCGCTCGCGCAGCACGATAGACGCATTCCGGCGTCACGGGCGTATCGTCAGGAAGCGAGGCGCGCAGCAGCGCTTCGTATCCGTACACGACACTCGATCCGAGCTCGACCACGTTGCCGCGTACGAGGCGGTGAAGGTCGTGCGGAACCTGCTCTTCCCCGTCGTGGAACTGTTCGCCGTGCTCGACGCCGATTTCGTTCCTGCTCCGAACACGCTCCTGCGCATGGTACCGGCATTCGCAGATCCCAACGCCGGCATGGTGCAGGCACGGTGGACGCACCTGAACCGCGACGATGCGCTGACGCGCGCGCATCTACCTCGACGCGCACTTCGCGATCGAATCATCGACGCGCTTCGCGGCTGGCCGTTTTTTCGGCGGCGGAATGAAGGGCGTCATGGACATGTTGCGCTGAGAAGATGGACAAGAACGAGTGGAAGGTCGGCGCTGCGAAACAGCGTTTCTCGGAGGTCCTCCGACGGAGTGAAGAAAAGCCTCAACTGATTTACCGGAGGGATGAGCTCGTCGCGGCGGTGATTCACGTCGAAGACGAAACCGAGGTTCCGGGAATCGGAGGACGCTCGATCGGGGACCGTTTCGCCGAGGCGCGCGAGATCTTTCGGCGGGAGAGCTACCGGCTGCCCGCGTCGAAAAGGCGAAGCCGGAAAGATGGATTTTCGAGCGTGATCGATGACCTGGCTGGTTGACACGAACGTCATCAGCGAGCTCGTGCGCCCGCGCCCGAATCGCGGCGTGATGGATTGGGCGGATACGGTCGGCCGGATCTCGCTGAGTGTGGTCAGCTACGAAGAAATCATGTACGGCCTCACCTGGAAGCCGAAGGCGTCCATCCGGAAATGGTTCGAGCAATTCGTGAACGAGGCTTGTGAGCTGCTACCGATCAGCGCAGCGATCGCGGAGCGGGCGGGACGTTCGAGGGGACGCCTGAAAGCGGCGGGCGTCACGAGAACGCAGGCCGACATGCTGATCGCGGCGACGGCGCATGTTCACCGGCTCACGCTCGTCACGCGGAACGTCGCTGACTTCGACGGGTGTGAGGTTCGCCTCCTGAACCCGTTCACCTGACAGGCGAACCGGGAGGGTCATGGAGGGTTGAAATTGGGCACCGCGAAACAGTGGGAAGATCCGATCGTCGCGGAAACGCATGCCGCGCGGCAGGAGCTGATCGAGGAGGTCGGCAACGACGTCGATGCGCTGTTCGGCTATCTCATGCAGCGTGAGGGCTCGCATCCCGACAAGGTGGTCGACCTCCCGCCTCGCCGCGTTCCAGCAACCGCCGCGAACAGGACTCCATGACGGGTTGACGCGAGCTTCATGCCTCGTTGTTCGGCAGAAATTGTGAAAACAGCGCGCGCCGCATCGCCTGCGCATCTTCGGCAGCGGGATTGTCCGCCGCGATGACGACTTCGAACGATGGCCCGAGGGCGAAGGCCGCTCCGCTCAGCAGGTGCGGACTGGTGCTCGGCGATTGATGCACTTGGCCGGAGATCGCTCGTACGAGCTTGTCGGCTTTTGATTCGAGCTCGGTGTCGCCCGTCATTCGGGCGATGCGCAACAGATTGAGGAACTGAACCGAATTTCCCGAGGGGACCGCGCCGTCGTAAACCTCCTTCGGCCGCGCCAGCTGTGAGCGGTTCGCGAGGGACCAGAACGCAGGGATCCTCGCCTGAGCAATGAATGGAGACGGCAATTCATCCGGACATTTCTGGAACGAGACCTTCCGGCTCTGGGGATCGGAATCGCGTCGGAAACGATGCGCCGGTTCTGGCAGATGCTGGCGCACTATCATGCGCAAGTCTGGAACGGTGCAGAGTTCGCACGGGCCTTTGGAGTTTCTGCTCCCACCGTTCGGCACTACCTCGATCTGCTGACGGGAGCCTTCGCCGTTCGTCAGCTCCAGCCGTGGCACGAGAACATCTCGAAACGGCAGGTGCGCGCACCCAAAGTCTATTTGTCCGACAGCGGCGTCCTTCATACGCTTCTCGATGTCGAGTCGGCACACGATCTTCTCGGTCATCCGAAAGTCGGCGCGTCGTGGGAGGGATTCATCATCGAGCAAATCATCGCCGAGCTTTCCCTCGAGGAGGAGCAACGCTACTTCTGGGCGACGCACGCGGGCGCCGAGCTCGATCTTTTCGTCCCGGGGAGGAGACGCCTCGGTTTCGAGATCAAGAGGACGGACGCTCCGGAAGTCTCGCACTCGATGCGCATCGCTCGGACGGATTTAGAGCTGGACGAGCTGATCGTCGTTCACGCGGGAACGGCACTCCTATCCACTGACCGAGGGCATTCGCGCCGTCTCCGCGCAACGGATCGGAGAAGGGCTCCGAGCGCATGCGTCATGACATCGTGACACTTCAGGAGTGGCGAGCGAGACAAACCAAAGATCCGGAGATGACCGCGGCCTGTACCATGAGAGCTCGCATCTCCTTTCTCACACACGCTCGATCAATCGAGCTCGGCTTCGAGCTCGACGCCCAGCCCGAGGGCGATCCGGTTGACGAAATTGAAGTACGCCGTCACGGCGGCTGCCGCGTGAATCCCCTCGTCACCCAGGCCGGCGTTCTTCAGCTTCGAGATCTGTCTCTCCGTGCGGCACTCGACGCCGTGAAGTAGCACAAGGCGTCCGAGGCGACTTCATCATGGGCTTGCGGGGGATCGACTCGCCCAGAGCGCCTGGGACTCTTTCGAAGATCGAAATCGCCCAATGCGCCCCGATTTCCGGAACGCATTCCACAACGCCAATGGACCGGCCGTCGCCCCGACCAGCCGGCGAGCCCTCGTGGCGTTGTCGGAGCGGACCGCGTCGAGGCCGTGCTGGTCCTCGAGCTCGAATAGTGTGGCGGTGTGGATGAGGGCGAGATGGGTGAACGCCTGCGGAAAGTTGCCGAGAAATGACTCCGAGGCGGCGTCGATCTCTTCGGCGAACAATCCCACGTCGTTCGCAGCGCGCAGAAGCGCATCGAATCGCTGCTTCGCCTCCTGTTTCCGGCCCAGCCAGAGGAGAGCGTCGACCAGCCAGAAGCTGCAGATGAGGAACGCGCCTTCTTCCCCTTGCATGCCGTCCGGGCAGCGATAGCGGTAGACGAACGGGCCGGCGCCGAGGTCTTCGACGATCGCATCGACCGTTCTCTCGAACACGTCCGGTGCAAGCGGAAAGCCGGTGAACGGAATCGTCAGCAGCGCCGCGTCGAGATGGGGCTTACCGAACGCCTGCACCAGGGTGCCGTGACTGCGATCGACCCCGTCGGAGTGGACGGCCTGAACGATTTCATCCGCGGCTCGTCTCCAATTCGACTTCTTCTTTCGACTTCCCGTGAGGCGGCATGCACGATCGAGGGCGACCCAGGACATCACCTTCGAGTAGACGTAGTGGAGTGGCTCGCCCCGCATCTCCCAGAGTCCGCTGTCGGGCCTGTGCCATTCTGCCGCGGCGCGATCGGCAAGCTCGGCGAGAAAGGACCGCGTATTTTCACCGAGGCGGGTCCCGAGGACGTGCTGAATGTGCGCCCAGTCGAGAACTTCGCCGATGACGTCGTGTTGCGTCTGGTCGTGAGCGCCGTTGCCGATCCGCACGGGGCTGCTCGCGGCATAGCCTTCGAGGTGATCGAGTGTCCGCTCGGGCAGCTCGGGCTCGCCGTCGATGCCGTACATGATCAGCAGCCGCGGATACGAAGCGTGGCAGGCCAGGAGCAGATACTCGCCGAAGCGCGATGCCTCTCCGCTGTAACCGAGACTGGCCAGCGCGTAGAGAGTGAGCGCGGAATCACGCAGCCAGCAGTACCGGTAATCCCAATTGCGGCCCGCTCCGATTGCTTCCGGCAGCGACGTCGTCGGCGAGGCAACGAGCGCTCCGCTGGGTGCGTACGTCATCGCCTTGAGAGCCAGCGCGCTCCGCACCACGGCGTCGCGGTGCGGACCCTCGTAGCGGATGTAGTCGGTCCACTCGCGCCAGAACGCAACCGTCGTCTCGAGCAATTCGCCGACACTCGCGCGCGGGTCCCGCGCCCGGGGCGGGTATACGAGAAGCTCGTGACGGTCACCTGCACGGACCTCGATTTCCGTCGTCGCACCGCGGTCGCCGACCTGATACGCCAGGCTCGATCGGAGCTGAGAGCCGTCTGATCCGGCGACGCCGCTCTCCATCGCCGTGAGGAGAGGCCGGTGCCCGCCGTAGTCCGTCGTCGGGTCGTACAGGACGGTGACGCCGACGGTTCCGCTGATCCCCTCCACGACGCGGGCGAGAACGGATGGCGAGCAGAGTGTCACGTAGTCGTGCAGGCTCGCCCCGGGGAGTCGTCCGACGGGCATGAAATCCGTCAGCCGGATCGTCCCGGATGCAGTCCAAAACGTCGTCTGGAGCACGTTCGTCGCCGGGAGATACCCACGTTCTACCGTGAAGTCCACGGCGGGACGAATGTGAAACGAGCCTCCTCGTTCCGCATCGAGGATGGCGCAGAACATCGGCGCGTCGTCGAATCTGCCGAAAGTGCACCAGTCGATACTCCCGGCACGCGAGACGAGTGCTGCGCCGTGACAATCGCCGACGAGCGCGTAATCGCGGATGGGCGAATACCTGGTCATCGCGTGCGCGCTCCGAGCGCCTTCCCCCATACCGGTTTTCCTGACGCCGCGGGGAGGAACGCGTTGCCGACGATCGCCCTGGTCGTGCTCCAGGCGACGTTGACCTCGCGGCGATGGTGATCGACGGCCCAGACGACGGCGCGTGCGGGAATCTCGGGCTGGAAGATCGTACCGACCGGAGCGGCCCGGCGCGGCAGCCGGCTCTTCACCTGGTCTAACTGCGGCGTGTTGACCGCCGGCAGGTTCACCATCGTCAGCTTCACGTTGCTCTTGTCGTGCAGCAGCTCGGCGTACAGCGAATCGTTGAACCCCTGGATGGCGTGTTTGGCCGCGCAGTACGCCGCCTGGAGCGGAATGCCGCGATAGGCGAGGGCGGAGCCGACCTGCACGATCGTGCCACGGTCGCGGGGCAGCATGCGCCTCAGCGCCGCCATCGTTCCGTAGGCCACTCCGAGATACGTCACCTCGGTCACGCGCCTGATCTCGTCGGGCTGCAGATCTCTCACCGGCGAGAAGACCGAGACCATCGCGTTGTTCACCCAGACGTCGATCGGCCCGAAGGCCCTCTCGACCTCGTCTGCCGCGGCTTCGACGCCGTCCGCATTCGCCACGTCTAGTGGAAGAACGAGCGCTTCGCCGCCGAGATCCTCCACCTCCCGCTTCGCCGCGGCGAGACCGTCCCGGCCGCGCGCGACGAGTCCGACGCGTGCGCCGCGCCGTGCAAACTCCCTGACGATCGCCCGACCGACTCCTGCGGACGCGCCGGTCACGACGACGACCTCACCCGTTCTCTTCTCCATGGATACCTCCTCGCAGCCGTACCCAGCAAGTCGAGATCCAATGTCGCGGGGATGTCGACCGCTCGCCGGCGTGCTCCGAGTCGCGCCTCATGGCGACCACGAGCGAGGCCAGGGTGTGATTGCAGTCTCAGTCTGCAATCGCCGATGAGCACCCGCCTGCAACGGCGACGCTGTCCGGTCTTCTCCCTCGATCCTGACTTGATCGCCGGGCGGAGCGTTCTTTTCGTCGGAGTCACCGAAAACGTCGCCAGCTTCAACAATACCGCCGATATCGGCCTTCACCTTGGCCTGACGACGACGTTCCGATGATTGATGCAAGGCGGCACGCCCGAATCCTGCCCAACTGGACGGCGCCGATTCGGCGCCAGGCTCGTCAGACGTCGCGTCGATCGCGCGCTCGAACAGACCAACGGCAAGCTGTTCGGCCTCGACGGCGCGGCGCAACTTCCGGGGATGCAGGCGACGACGCTCGCCTCACTCAAAGAGAAAGCCGCGAGCTGACAACGCAATCACAGGCGCGCCCCGTTCGTCTTCGGTGGCGTGAGAGATTTCGATGCCTGCGAGGCGTGATGCGCCACCTGCTGATCTTTCTGCCGGCTCTGGCCCTGCCAATCTCCGCATGTGCAAAGAGCGATGCTGGCGACTCGGTGCGCCGGGCGAGCCTTCCGGCGTCGTCCGCCGCGGCCGAGCCTGATTACTCCGAGTGGAACCGACTGCTGGCAACGTACTACGACCCCGCACGCGGGATGAACTATGCGGGATTGAAAGCAAGCGATCTCGCTGGAGGCCATGAGAGATGGTGTCGAACGGAAAGACAGCAGGGAAGAAGATCGCGCTCCTGACGGGCGCCGCCGGCGTCGCAGTGGTGGCGTTCCTGGTCCTGCGCAGCCGAGGGGTCGATCCGCGCCAGATCGGAGAATGGCTCGCCGGCGCCGGCGACCGCTGGTGGGCGCCCGTTGCCTTCATCGGGCTTTACGCATTGTTCAACACGACCCTCCTGCCGGCCACCGCGCTCACGCTCACGGCCGGCGTGGTGTGGGGCTGGTTCGTGGGAGGCTTGTGGGTCCTTGCGGCATCGACGATCGGTTCCGCAATTCCCTACTGGATCGCCTGGTCCGGATCCGGCTGGGTCGAAGAGGTGATGAGCCGAAAGGCGCCGCGCATGCTCGGCGCGCTGAAGAAGGAGGGCTTCATGACCCTGCTCCTGCTGCGCCTGATTCCGGTCATTCCCTACAACATCCTGAACTATGTCGCCGGTCTCGCGTGCATCCGCCCTCGGGAGTATCTCGCCGCGACCTTCATCGGCACGATTCCGGGGATCTTCATCTTCACCTGGCTCGCATCGTCCATCGCCGCCGGCCTGGTGAGTCCGCGGCAGGCGTTCGTCCGCATTCTGATCGCCGGTGCGCTGCTCGCAGCCCTGGCGATCGTGTCCCGTTTCTTTTCCGACAAAGTGAGGGCGAGGCTACACGCATGAGACGACTGATCCTCCTTGCATTGCTCTTGTCCGCGGCATGTCAGCAGCAAACCGTCGGCGCGCAGCCGCGGTCCGGGCTGCCGCACGTCACCGAGATCGGGAATGACCGCGTGCACACGCTGCTCGCGCCGGACGCGATTCCGTCGATCGACGAGCCGAGATTCGTGCCAGCATCCGAAGCGGCGTTCATGTCCGATGACGAACCGGTCGTCGGGGTCGTCCTCGGTGGCGTGGCCAAGGCGTACTCGACCTGGCACCTCGATCACCATGAGATCGTGAACGACACCATCGCCTCCAAACCGCTCGCGGTCACATGGTGACCGCTCGCGCATACGGGCGTCGTGTACGCCCGACCGGAAGTCGAAGGGAGCGCCACTACGCTGGGCGTCTCCGGAATGTTGTGGCGCGACTCGCTCGTGATGTACGACCGCGCCACGCGCTCGCTCTGGAGTCAGGTCGACGGCAAGGCGATGGCAGGTCCGATGAAGGGAAAGCGGCTGGAGGAGATCCCCTCCGAGCAGACGACGTGGGGCGACTGGAAACAGCGTCATCCGGACACTCTGGTACTCGTCAAACCGCGTCTCTCCGGATCGCAATACGAAGGCTATTTCGTCGATCGAGAGCGCATCGGCGTCCGCGGGTCGCGAAATCCTGACTCGCGTTTGCCAGGAAAAGATCTCGTCCTCGGTCTCGAAGCCGATGGGCGTTTCGCCGCGGTGCCGCTCGAGGCGCTCCGCCGGAGACCGATGCTGCTGGCCACCGCGCTCGGCCGGCCGATTGTCGTCACGCGCACGGCGGCGTACGATCGGCGTGTGGCCGATCGCATGCTGACGCTGGAGCCGGCCGCCGCCGGGCGCATGCGGGATCGCGAGACCGGCTCGATCTGGTCGATGGAGAGCGGCGAGGCCATCGAAGGCCCGCTTCAGGGTCAGCACATGACGCGCGTTTCGGCGAAGACGGTCTACTGGGCAATCTGGGCAAAATTCCATCCCGAGAGTGAGGTCGTCGAACCATGAAACTTGCACGGCTGCGAGCATCGCTTGGTCTCGAGCTGGCGGACGCCGTTCAAGCGGCGAGTGCGCTCGCCGTCGACGCTGATGCGCTCGTGACGCACGACCGGGACTTCTCTCGCACCCGCCCCCTCAGAGTGATCTCGTGAAGCCGCCATCGACGGTGACACGTGGGAACCTCCGGCCATGACCCTGCGAACCATGGGTACGATCTCGCAAGTGGCCGAAGATTCCGATCTTCGGCCTCGTGACTGGCGACTCGGGGAACCAGGGGAACGATCTCGCAGGCGGCTCAGCCGCATGGCGCAGGCGCGGGTGCTGCCAATCGTTCAGCGCGTCGTCCGTCACCGGGCCGAAGATCAGAATCTTCGGCCACAACTCCGAGGCGACGCAGGCAGTAAGTGAACCGGTAGCTGATTGAAGGGAACGTCGTCGTTTGCTCGGGCCCCTTGACCGGTTACCGTACGGCGCTGTACAGTTATCGGGAAGAAAGATGAAGAGACTCCCACGCAAGGGGGCAGAAGAGGCCCGCACTCAGCTTCCGGATCTGTTGCGAGCCGCCGAGAACGGGCGCTCGACCATCATCACCAGGCACGGACAGCCCGTCGCCGTTCTCGTGCCCGTGGACGAGCTGACTGCGAGAGGTCGTCAACGGCCGCTCGCATCCCTCAGGGGATCGGGCCGTGGTCTGTGGGGCAAAGACAGCTCGCGGACCCTTCGGAATCTGCGTGACGAATGGAACCGCTAGATCTCGAGGGACTGCCCTCGGGGGCGCTACTCCTGCTGGACTCGGCGCCGATCATCTATTTTCTGGAAGATCATCCACAGTTCGGCTCGCGCTTTCAGCCGCTCTTCGAGGCGCACCAGGCCGGAGAATGGCGTTTCGCGATCACCACCGTCACGATCGCCGAGGTGCTTACCGGCCCTCTGCAGTCGGGTGACGAGGCCCTCGCACGACGATACCGCGCCATTCTGGAGTCGTGGCAGGTGATCGCCCTGGACACGGACATCGCAAAGAGCGCTGCACGACTGCGAGCGTCGCTTGGTCTCAAGCTGGCGGACGCCGTTCAAGCGGCGAGTGCGCTCGCCGTCGACGCTGATGCGCTCGTGACGCACGATCGGGACTTCTCTCGCGTCCGTCCCCTCAGAGTGATCTCGTGAAGCCGCCATCGACGGTGACACGTGGGAACCTCCGGCCATGACCCAGCGGACCATGGGTACGATCTCGCAGGTGGCCGAAGATTCCGATCTTCGGCCCGGTGACTGGCGACTCAGGGAGCGAGGGGTACGATCTCGCGAGTGGCCGAAGATTCCGATCTTCGGCCTGGTGACTGGCGACTCGGGGAGCCAGGGGAACGATCTCGCAGGCGGCTCGGCCGCTTGGCGCAGGCGCGGGTGCTACCGATGGTTCACTGCGTCGTCCGTCACCAGGCCGAAGATCGGAATCTTCGGCCACGTTGCGCAATCATGGGCTGGGATCGTTCGTTCTTCCGACTGTGACGATTGGTTTCCACCGCACCGCCGGCCGGGCCGATTGTAGTCACGCGCACGGCGGCGTACGATCGGCGTGTGGCCGAACGCATGCTGACGCTGGAGCCGGCCGCTGCCGGGCGCAATTCCGAGAGTGAGGTTATCAAACCATGAAACAGTACGACCTCGTCGTCATCGGCGGCGGGAGCACCGGCCTCTCCGTCGCCAACCGGGTCTCCGCCGCCGGCCGCCGCGTCGCGCTCGTCGACAAGGGTCCGGTGGGTGGACTCTGCTCGCTGGCGGGGTGCAATCCGAAGAAAGTTTTCGTGCGAGCCTCGGAAGTGCTCGACGAGGTGCACCGGGCGGGTGATCACGGAATCCGCACCGGCGAGATTACGATCGATTGGGAGCAGGTGTGGCAGCGCAAGCACGGATTCACCGACACCGTGACCGAGGCGACGGAACGAGGGCTGGCCTCGAAGGGCGTCGAACGAATCGCCGGCGTCGCCCGATTCACGTCACCGGACACGCTGATTGCCGGCGGCGAAGAGCTGCAGGCGAACGCGTTAGTGATCGCCACCGGCTCGACACCCAGACGGCTCACGTTTCCGGGTGGGGATCTCGCGCGGACGACCGACGACGTTCTCGAGCTGCGGCGCCCGCCCGAGCGGATGGTCATCGTCGGCGCTGGCGTCGTGGCGTTCGAATTCGGATTCGTCTTCGCACGACTCGGAACGAAGGTGACGATCCTGATGCGCTCGTCGCGGGCGCTGAGCGGCTTCGACGACGATTTCGCTGCGCACGCGGTCGACTTCGGCCGCTCGATCGGAATCGAGCTGCTCTCCGAGACGACGGTCACCGCGATTCGTTCCTCGGGAGATGGTGCCATCGTCGATCTCACCTATGAGGGACGAAGTGAGTCGCGCGAGGCGGATTTCGTGCTCAACGCGGCGGGCCGGGTGCCGGCCATCGATCAACTCGATCTTCCGACCGCGAACGTCGAGACGTGGCGACGCGGCGTGGTCGTCGACGACTACCTGCGCAGCCCATCGAACCGCCGCGTGTTTGCCGGCGGCGACGCGCATGGATTCTTTCAGCTCTCACCGGTGGCCTCGTACGAGGGGCGCGTGATCGCACGCAACATCCTCGAAGGCGACGTGGCGAAGGCGGACTACAGCGCAGTGCCGCAGGCGATCTACACGACGCCGCCGCTCGCCACCGTCGGATGGACCGAGACAGAGGCGCGCCGGAGCGGCCTCGCGGTGAACGTTCGCACCAGCGACATGAAGTCGTGGCTGGTGTACGCGATTGCCGGAGAGCCGGTGGCGTGGGCGAAGGTCGTCGCCGATGCGGAGACCGGCCGCATTCTCGGGGCGCAGCTCTTCGGGGCCGGCGCTTCGGAGAACATCCACTTGTTCGCACTGGCAATTCGCTGCGGCCTGACGGCGGATGATCTGCGCGAGGCGGTGTACGCCTATCCGACGTTTGCGAGCACGATCCAGTCCGCGGTCCCATGAGCGCCGCTGCGAGCGGGCGTCCCGGCCTTGCTCACATCTTCCCGACGCGCGAGGGGCGGCGAGGACGCCGCCGCGATCGGGCGGGGACGCCCGACCCCTCGCACCTCAGAGACCCATCGCGCCAGATGCACCCGATGCAATCAGGCGCGCCGCTCGTTCGTATCGGCAGGCGGTGGGACTGTGCGAGACTCGTGATTGTCGGCGAAAGACGACAGTCGAGAGATGGACACTCTGCGGACGCTCATGAAGTGCATTCAAGTGGCCGTGCTGGCGATCGCGCAGGCGTCGGTCGTTCTCGCCGCCGTCACCTCCGCTGGTGATCCGCTATGGAACAGGGCCGTCGCGATCGCCGCTCGAAGCCAGCTGCTGCCCCGCGCCGCAATCGTCACGACAACCCTCGCCACTCGCGGCCTGCCCGACAGAAACATCGAGACGAGAGTGACGTTCCGCTCGGACCGCGATGGGCAGCTCGAGTCGACCATCGTTTTCCGAAGAGAGGGGAAGAGGATCCTCGACGCGGAAGACAGACGCCGCAGAAACGACATCGACACGCGGCGACGCCGCGCCGCGCCGTTTCGAATCGACGAGCTGCCGATGAGCCCGCTGATGCAGCCGTTCGTCACCTACCGAAGGGTCGGCAGTTCCGACGAGAACATCCGGTTCGAGTTCACGATCCGCCGCGGCGATCATGCAATGGTTGGCGCGGTGACCCTGGCCGGAGACGGCCAGCCGCTGTCGATCGAATTCGAGCCCCGGCCGCTGCCGGCCGGCGTTCGTTCGATGCACACCCTCGTTCGTCTCTCCCCCACCCCCGACGGAGGCTGCCGGCTCGAATCGATGACGGTGAGGGGAACGGCAGGCCCAGGCTGGCTGAACCACTCCTTTCGATCTCACTACGGCTTCACATCCGAGGACGAGGCGAAGGAGCAGTGAGCTGGTCGAGGCTGGAATGCTTCGTGCTCTCCGTCTCGTTAGTTGATCTGATGCGCAAAGCTCTCGCTCTGCTGTTCGCCGTTCTGATCATCGGCGCCGCTCCGGCGATGGCCGTTATCGGCTTCTGTGCGAAGCAGCCATGTTGTCTTCCGTCGGGCGACCTGAGCTTCGACCTCGAGAGCTGCTGCGGCGAGCTCGCCTGCGATGAACGCGATGTGAGTGCCTCGGAAACGGTGAAGAAACAGAGCCCGGCGCCGGCCGTTTTCGCGGCCGCAGGAAACCCACTCGCCGTGACTCCACCCCGCGTGACTGACGGTCATGAAGTCAGGACCGTCCGGTCGCTTTCGGAGCGCCTCGCCTCACTTTCCATCCTCCTGATCTGATTCCTCACAGTCGACGTGTCTCTGCGCGAGCCCACTGATCGGGCTCGTGTATCCGTTTTCTCGTGAATCGACTCTCAAGAGGAATTCGATGAAGAAACAGTTGACCGCCGTGCTCGTCATCGGCCTCACGGCATTCTCCGCTGAGGCGCAGTCGCCGTTGTCGCCAGCACTCGACCGCGCAGGATTGATCCGCGACGTCCTCGACCGTAATCCGTCGATCGAAGCGGCACGCCAGGCGTGGCGCGCTGCCGCCGAGCGGGAGCTTCAGGCCGGCGCGCTCGACGATCCACGGATCACGACTTCGATCGCCCCGCTCAGCATCGGCGGCGAGGACCGGTTCGGGGCCGCCGTTGAAGGAAGCCAGATGCTGCCGTTTCCGGGAAAACGCCGCCTGCGCGGAGCGCTCGCACGCGCCGAAGGCGAAGCGATGGCGAGCGACTACGAGGGAACACGCCTCGAGCTGGCCACGATGGCCTCGCTGCTGTACGACGACTACTACCGCGTAGCCCGTGCGCTGGAGATCAACGCGGAGCATCAGAAACTTCTCTCCCTTCTCAAAGAAAGCGCGGAAGCCCAATACGTGGTCGGTCGTGCATCGCTGCAAGACCCGCTGCAGGCGGAGGTCGAGCTCGCCCACCTGATGCACGAGCAGATCGTGCTCCTCACGCAGCGAGACGTCGTTCGGGCGCAGATCAACGAGCTGCTCCACGCGTCACCCGAGTCGCCGCTGCCGCCGCCGATCACCAGCCTTCCGATTCCGGCACTCCCGCCGTCCAGTGCTGAGTTACAACAGGCGGCGCTGAAGCAGCGCCCGATCCTCGACGCCGCAGAGGCGCGGATTCGTGCGGCGCGGTCGGCGGTGGAGTTGTCGGAGCTCGATTCCTATCCCGATTTCCACGTGATGGGCTCGTACAACTCGATGTGGATGTCGACCGAACATCAGTGGATGGTCGGCGTCGGCATCAATCTCCCGATCCAGCGCGAGAAGCGGAAAGCTGCCGTTCGCGAGGCGGAGGCGAGGCTGGCCGCCGCGCGCAGCGAGCGTGAGCGCATCGAGGATCAGGTGCGCAGCGCGGTCGAGCAGATGCACCGGCAGGCCGTCGAGGGGCATCACATCATCGAGCTCCATACCAATCGCCTCCTTCCCGCCGCGCGCGATCAGGTCGAAGCGGCTCGCGCGGGATTCGAGTCCGGCCGGAACAGCTTCCTCGCAGTGGTCGAAGCGGAGAAGAACCTTCGCACTGTGGAGCTGCGCTATGCCGGGGCCGTTGCGACCTACCACCAGCGTCTGGCGCAACTCGACCGCGCTGTCGGGCGCCTTCCGTTTTCAACGATGCAAGGAGGTACGCAGTGAACATCCGAGAACGATTCCATCAGCTCACTCCGCGAAGAAGGCAGCTGGTCAAGCGCGCTTCTGTCGCCATTGGGCTTCTGATTCTTGCGGCACTCCTCGCCAAGCCGCTCATCGCCTGGTTCAGCGGGAAGCCGATGGGAGGATCGACGTCCAGGGGAGTGATCGCGAAAGCGGGCGACCTGAACATCGAGGCCGCACTCCGTCCGGATCCTCCGCGACAGTCGGACAACATGCTCCTTCTGAAGCTCACTGCTGCCGATCAGAAAGTCGTCGAAGACGCGGACGTGGAAATGGAGTACGTAATGCCGGCCATGGGCGCAATGGCGGAAATGCGCGGCAACGCCGACGTGGACGAGAAGCGCAACGGCGTCTACCACGCCGCATTCGATCTGCCGATGGGTGGAACCTGGACGCTCGAGGTGCGGGTGCAGTCGAAGCAGGCCTCGGGAACGGCGCGCTTCACGATGACCGTGGGGAGCAAGGGACTGTTCCTCGCCGGTTCCGAAGGCGGCGCAGTCGCGGCTGCGCTTCCGCCGCAGCAGTATCCGCCCGCGGTTCTTGACGAGCTACGCCGCGCCCTCGGCGCGTACGAGCTGGTGCGGGAAATGCTCGCGAACGATCAGCTTGACGGGATTGGGACGCACGCGACGACGCTCGCCGTCTCGCTCCGGACGGCCAAACAGGGCACCGGATTCGAAGTGATGAGTTGCCTCGAGGATGGTGCCGCCGCTGCGGACGAGATCGCCGCCGCAAAGTCGCTCCCGGACGCGCGCGCCGCATTCAAGGACGTCAGCCGGTACGTCTTTTCGCTCGCGGCGTCCGATCGACGCCTCGCTGCCGGCTGGCATGCGTTCGCGTGCTCGATGACGGATGGCTTCAACAAATGGTTGCAGCGCGATCAGGAGATTTCGAATCCATACATGGGCCTGGCCATGCAGAGCTGCGGTACGGGGTCGTCGATCGCGGCGGAGGCTGTCGCCGACAGCGGTCACATTCATGGAGGTGACGAGACGGCCCACTACACCTGCTCGATGCATCCGTCTGTGAAGCAGGAAACAGCAGGCACTTGCCCGATCTGCAGCATGGATCTGATTGCGGTTTCGAAATCGGAGATCGCGAGCGGCGTGATCCGCGTCGACGAGGCGCGGCGGCAGAAGATCGGCGTCAAGACCGCGATGGTCATCTCACGTCCGATGGCCACAGCGATCCGGGCCGTAGGCAAAACGGCGTACGACGAGAGCCGCGTTCGCGACATCACGCTGAAGCTCGACGGATTCATCGAGCGCCTTTACGTCGACACGACCGGGCAGTACGTTCGGCGCGGGCAGCCGCTTCTCGCTCTCTATAGCCCCGATCTCTACGCCGCACAACAGGAGTACCTGCTGGCGCTCAGAAGCCAGCGCGCGTCGCGCTCCAGCGCCGTTCCCGATCGGGCCGACTATCTGGTGCGCGCGGCGCGACAGCGCCTGCGGCTCTGGGATTTCTCGGACGCGCAGATCGATCAGGTGGCCCGAACCGGCCGCCCGCTCGAGCGGATGTCGGTTCTCTCCCCCTATGGCGGATTCGTAATCGAGAAGAGGGTCGTCGAAGGAAGCGCCGTCAAGGCCGGCGAGCGCGTCTTCCGGATTGCAGCACTCGACCGGATCTGGGTCGAGGCGGACATTTACGAAAAGGACCTCGGCCTTGTTCGCCCCGGTCAGACCGCACGCGTCACGTTGCCGTATATGCCCGGGCGTTCGTTCACCGCGCGCGTCACCTACGTTTATCCCTACCTCGATCCGGCAACGCGGACCGGCAAGGTCCGTCTCGAGCTGCCCAATCCCGCCGGCGAGCTGAAACCGGAGATGTATGCCGACGTGGAGCTGCAGATCCCGGGAGGATCACGCCTGATGGTGCCGGAGCCGGCGGTGATCCAGACCGGTCCGCGCCAGCTCGTCTTCCTCGATCTCGGCGAGGGGCGGCTCAAGCCGCAGCAGGTGCAGGTCGGGCGCAAGTCCGACGGCTATTACGAGGTCCTGAGCGGACTGAAGGAAGGCGACCGCGTCATCGCGTCCGCCAACTTCCTGATCGCATCCGAGAGCCGCATCCGAGCGGCGGAGCAGTTCTGGGGAGGCAGCGATGAAGCCGGCCAGTGACGGACGCGCCGGCGTGATCGGCCGCGTGATCGAGTCGAGCGCACGCAATCCGATCCTCACCGTCATTCTCATCGCCGGCCTGGCTGTCTGGGGTTGGTACGCGCTGATGCACGCGCCGCTCGATGCCATCCCCGATCTCTCCGACGTGCAGGTCATCGTCTTCACCGAATGGCAGGGACGCAGCCCCGATCTGGTCGAAGCCCAGATCACCTATCCGATCTCGTCCGCGCTTCTGGCCGCTCCGCAGGTGAAGTTCGTTCGAGGGCAGTCGATGTTCGGCATGTCCTTCGTCTACGCGATCTTCGAGGACGGCACGGACATCTACTGGGCGCGCAGCCGCGTGCTCGAATACATGAACACCGTACGCGGCAAGCTCCCGGAAGGCGTCGAGCCGACTCTCGGGCCGGACGCCACCGGGGTCGGCTGGGTGTTCGAATATGCGCTCGTCGACGAGAAGGGGACGCACGACCTGCAGGAACTGCGGTCGATCCAGGACTGGAACATCCGGTACGCGCTGCAGAGCGTGCCGGGCGTGGCGGAAGTGGCCTCCGTCGGCGGCCACGTCAAGCAGTACCAGATCAACGTCGACCCGAACAAGCTGGTGTCGTACGGCATCCCGCTCACGCACGTGATCGAGGCGGTGCGCGCATCGAACGAGGACGTCGGCGGACGGACGCTGGAGATCGCGGGCCACGAGCACGTCATTCGCGGCCGCGGGTACGTTCAGAGTCTGCACGATCTCGAGACGGTGCCGATCAAGAGCGAATCCGGTGTGCCCGTTCTGATCCGAGACGTGGCAACGGTGACGCTCGGTCCGGACATTCGTCGCGGCCTGGCCGAACTGGACGGCCGTGGTGAAGTGGTGGGTGGAATCGTGGTGATGCGCTACGGCGAGAACGCGCTGCGGGTCATCGACGCGGTGAAGGAACGGTTGAAGGACGTCGAGCGCAGCCTGCCCGACGGAGTGAAGATCGTCACCACCTACGACCGCTCCGGATTGATCAAAGACTCGATCGAGACGCTGAAACACACCTTGATCGCAGAGATGATCGTGGTCAGCCTGATCATCTTCATCTTCCTGCTTCACGCGCGAAGTGCGCTCGTCGCCATCATTACTCTTCCCGTCGGGATTCTCCTGGCGTTCATCCCGATGTACTACCAGGGACTGACGGCGAACATCATGTCCCTCGGCGGCATCGCCGTCGCCATCGGCGCGATGGTCGACGCTGCCATCATCATGATCGAGAACATCCACAAGAAGCTCGAGGTGTGGGAGACGGCCGGCCGCCCGGGCGAGCGCCGCGAGGTTCTCATCGACGCCATGCGCGAGGTCGGGCCGTCGATCTTCTTCGCTCTCCTCGTGATCACCGTCTCGTTCATGCCGGTGTTCACGCTCACCGGAACGGAAGGGCGGCTCTTCAAGCCGCTGGCATACACCAAGACTTACTCGATGGGTTTCGCCGCAGTTCTGGCGGTGACACTCACGCCCGCGCTGGCGGCGCTCTTCATCCGCGGAAGAATTCGCAGTGAGGAAAAGAATCCGATCAACCGGTGGCTGGTGGCGCTCTACGAGCCGGTGGTGCGATTCGTCGTACGGCACCGGTGGGCAGTCATCGCGGCGGCGGTGATCGTGATGATTCTCACCGTCCCGGCCTGGTTCCGTCTCGGCAACGAGTTCATGCCGCCGCTCAACGAGGGGGCGATTCTCTACATGCCGACCGCACCGCCGGGCATGTCGGTGACCGAGGCGTCGAACGTGCTGCAGGCGATGGACCGGGAGCTGTCAGAGTTTCCGGAAGTGGAGAGCGTCTTCGGCAAGATCGGACGCGCGGAGACGCCGACCGATCCCGCCCCGATCGGAATGGTCGAGACCACGATCGTTCTCAAGCCCCGCGATCAATGGCGCGAGGGAATGACGTGGGACACGCTGATTCAGGAGATGGATCAGAAGCTCCGCTATCCCGGAATGCCGAACGTCTGGTGGATGCCCATCCAGACGCGGACGGAAATGCTCGCGACCGGCGTCCGCAGCCCGCTGGGAATTCAGGTCTTCGGAGACTCGATCGAGACGATCGAGCGGACCGCGGTGGAGATCGAGAAGGTTGTCTCCCAGGTTCCGGGAACGCGCAGCGCATTCGCCGAGCGATCGACGGGCGGCTTCTACGTCGACATCGAAGTGGACCGTGAAGCGGCCGCGCGCTATGGCCTTTCGGTCGTCGAGGTCAACAAAGTGATCATGTCGGGCATCGGCGGGATCAACATTTCCGAGACGGTCGAAGGTCGCGAGCGCTATCCGATCAACGTCCGCTACCTGCGCGAGTACCGCGATCAGCCCGAGCTGCTGCCGAATGTTCTCGTTGCCACTCCCAGCGGTGCGCAGATTCCGCTTGGGCAAGTGGCGACGATTCGGTCCGTGACCGGGCCGCCGATGATTCGAAGCGAAGACGGCAAGCTCGTCGGGTTCGTCTTCGTCGATACCGGACGGCCAATTGCCGACTACGTCCGTGAGGCGAAGGCGCTCGTCGGCGAGCAGGTGAAGCTGCCGCCGGGAATCCGGATCGAGTGGGTCGGTCAGTACAAATACTTCGAGCGCGCCAAGGCGCAACTGAAGATCGCCATTCCGGTCACGCTCCTGATCGTGGTGATGCTTCTCTACTTCAACACGAAATCGCTGATGGAGACCGCGATCGTGCTCCTCGCGGTGCCATTCTCGCTGATCGGCGCGATCTGGCTCCTCTACCTGCTCGGCTACAACATGAGCGTCGCCGTCTGGGTCGGAATCATCGCCCTGGCTGGACTCGACGCCGAGACTGGCGTGGTCATGCTTCTCTATCTCACCCTGACCCACCGCCGGTTCAGCGAGGAGGGACGGATGCGCTCGTTCGCCGATCTCCGTGAAGCGATCGTGGAGGGGGCGGCGAAACGCGTGCGGCCGAAGTTGATGACCGTTCTCACGACGATGATCGGCCTGGTCCCGGTCCTCTGGAGCACCGGCACCGGCGCCGATGTCATGAAGCGGATCGCGGCACCGATGGTCGGAGGGCTGGTGACGTCGTTTCTCCTCGAACTGACCGTCTACCCGGCGATCTTTGCGGTCTGGAAAGGACGAGGGCTGGCTCACTACGAAGAGAGCGACAATGAGCTGGGCCTGACAACAGAACCAACTGTGTGATGAAAGGAGAAGCGCGCCATGAAGTCGATCGTGAAACGTGCGGCAATCGGTCTCTTTGGTCTGCTCTTTGCGCTGGCGTGTCGCCAGGGAGGCGGCATGATGATGAGCAACGATCAGATGATGGAGCAGATGCGCGGAAACCCTCAGATGATGGATCAGATGATGCGCGATCCGGAGATGATGCAGCAGATGATGGAGCGCATGATGATGAGCCCCGAGCAATGCGCGCGCATGGCGGAGACCATGTCGAGGAACCGGGAGGCATGCCGCAACATAATGAAGGCCATGGCCGACCGGATGCCGGCCGGCTCCGCCGATCAGATGATGCAGCACTGCGAGGCGATGATGACGGATGCGCCGCCCGAGTCGGCGGGAACGCCTGCCTCGCCGGCGATGTCCGCTCAGAGCGTTCAGGAATTCACTGTGAACGTGTCGGGGAGCGGCTTCTCACCGGCGTCGCTGAACGTGAAGAAAGGGCAGCCTGTCCGCATCCACTTCAAGCGCAACGATCAGCCGACGTGCGCGGATGAAGTCGTCTTCGCAGCCTTGAATGTTCGCAGGAAGCTGCCGGCGAGCCAGATCACGACAGTCGACATCACGCCGCAGAAGGAAGGGACCCTGACGTTCGCCTGCGGCATGGACATGATGAAAGGGAAGCTGATCGTGCAGTAGGGAAACGCATCCCGCAAAACCGACAGCGAGCTAACCAACCGCCTCTCGATCCGGCAATTCCGCCAGGAGACGCCGCCACGCCTCGCGCTCAGCGTCGGGCGAGAACCGCTCCTTCAGATCGCCGACGGCGCACTGCAACTCGTTCCGGAGCTCCGCCTGCGCAACGAAGCGCGATAGCAGGGCGGCCAGCTCGCTCGTGTCACCTGGCTGGAAGAACCCACCGTAGCTCGTCCCCAGCAACGCCACCGAGCTGGAAATTCGCGAGGCGAGGACCGGGACACCGCAGACTACGGCTTCCGAGATGACATTGGCTCCTCCTTCGAGCAGCGATGAAAGCACCAGTGCATCGCTGTCGGCGATCATTTGCCGGGCGGTGGTGGGAGCTACCCCGCCGACCCAGCGATAGCGAGGTTCCAGCGCCATCCAGCGGCGAGCAGCGCGGTCAAAATCGAGGTCGAGCGCGCGCCCGGCATGGACGATCTCGACTGACAGCCCGGGCTCGGATGCCAGAGCCTCGACCAGACGGAACGGGTCCTTCTCTGCGCGCATGTGTCCAACCGAGACCATCCGTAGCGGCGCATCTCGACTCCGCCGCCTGGGGCGCGGCGTTGCCGACTGAAGAATGACTCGAGCCTTGTGGCGCGCGTGCTCGGGCAGTTCGTCCACTGCAGCCTGCTGAAGAACGACCAGCGATGTTGCCATCCGAAGGGAGTCGCGGGCGCTGGCGTCGTGCTGAATGTCCCGATACACATCCGTTCCGGTGAGCGCGACGATGAGAGGTCTGCCGGGAAACGTCTCATGACTGCGCAGAATCGACTCGTAGGAGCGGCGGGCATGGAGCGCGACGATCACGTCGGCCGGCTCGCGCCCCAGAACGGTGACGACCCGGACCCTGTGCCCGAGCGAGCGCAGAAGAGCCGACCAGCGGTCTGCGGTCACGCGATTTCCCATCCGCGACCGCCGTGTCGCAGGGGTGACGATCTGAATCGCCAGTTGTTTCTGCATCGACTGCAACATTCCTTCTCTGGAATCGAGCTCAACGAAGGTGCTATGCGCCGCTCGCCAACAACGAGGACGAGTGATCAGCGCTAGAATGACACGGTGCCGGCGCCTGTCAATGCGAACGTACTCCGGAGCAGTCTTCAGACCGCGCGGAAAAAGACCGATGCGATCTGGCTCGGCCTCAAAGAGCGTCAACTGACTCTGCCGCTCCTTCCGATCGTCAATCCCGTGCTGTGGGAAGTGGGGCACGTCGCCTGGTTTCAGGAGTACTGGGTGCTTCGTCATCAGACCAGACGCCCCCCGCAGCGGGCGAACGGTGACGCCCTCTACGATTCTTCGGCGGTCGAGCACGATCTGAGATGGAGCCTCCCGCTGCCGAACCGGCAGCAGACTCGGGATTACATGCAGAGGACACTCGATCTGGTTCTGGAAGTCACGGCGACGGCTACTGATCCTTACTTCCTCCTTTTGTCGCTGTTCCACGAGGACATGCACGCGGAAGCGATGACCTACACCCACCAGACCGTCAGCCTGCCCGTCCCGGCGGCGCCTGCGGAGAGACCGATGGCAATGGCGAGCCCGCCTGCGAGCGACATTCGCATACCCGATGGAGTGTTCACGGTAGGAAGCTCGCCCGATGATGGATTCGTCTTCGACAACGAAAAATGCGCACATCCCATGCTGATCTCCGCGTTCGACATCGCTGATGCGCCGGTGACGAACCGGGAGTTCCTGGAGTTCGTCGAAGCAGACGGATATCAGGATCGCCGCTGCTGGGCCGATGAGGCGTGGGAGTGGCGTGCGCGGGAGGGAGTGCGCCATCCGATCTACTGGCGCCGAGCTTCAGCCGGCTGGGATGTTCGTCTGTTCGATCGATGGCAACCGCTCGAGCTGGACGCGCCGCTGGTGCACGTGAATGCGTGGGAGGCGGATTCATTCTGTCGATGGGCGGGGCGGCGGCTCCCGTCGGAGTTCGAGTGGGAAGCGGCGGCGCGCTCGAGCGGGGCCGGCATGGTGTGGGGCCTGCCGAACGTGGGGCTGGTCTGGGAATGGACCGCGAGCCGTTTCCTGCCCTACCCGGGATTCAGCCCCGATCCATACACAGACTATTCGCAGCCGTGGTTCGCATCGCCGCATCGTGTTTTGCGCGGAGGTTCGTGGGCTACGCCAGCCCGGCTCATGCGTCCGAGCTTCCGCAACTTCTATCAGCCGCACCGCAGGGACATCTACGCCGGATTCCGCACCTGTTCACTGCTCCCGTGATCGACGAGATCAAAAGCTCTTCTCGAACGCGTCGCACAGATGCTCACCAAACGCATCAAAACGCGACGCTCCGCTGAATGAACACCACTTGGTTGCTGGTCGCCATGTCGGACGAAGCTGTTTGCCTTCGACAGAAGCGCAAGCCCGTTGCGGCATCTCGCGGCTCACTGCTTCGTCCCTACGTGTAGCAGGACGATGTGACGAGGGACGCCCACACGCGCCCGAGCCCGGCTTCTCTCTCCCAACTCTGAGAGGGAAATCCTCAGATGGAGCCGGGCTGGAACACTAACGCGTTCCAGTCTGCCCGTCGTCGGATTGATCCGGTACGTCGCGAAACACGACCGACACTGCGGAAGTCCCGGCCTCTTCTCCGTCGACCTCGAGTCTCGGATAGATGAAGTAGTTGAGAGGTTCACTGGTGCGGGGGGTCAGCTCCAGGTCCCGCCCCCTCGTGAGCTCGATGCGGTCAGGATCGAGATTACCGAACAAGTAGGCGCGCCGCGCCGGATCGGACGATTTGGAAGCCTCGGAAGGGTCGACCGGAATCCAGCCCCTGCCGCGCACGTAGTACTCCGCCCAGCAGTGATAGCTGCTGGCAGTCCCTCCCTCGGGAATCGGAAAGCCCATCACGAACCGCGCGGGGATACCTCTCGCTCGGGCAAGAGACGTGAACAACGAATGAAAATCGGTGCAGTTTCCGGTACCGATCTCACAGGCGCGCTCAGCGTCCCCAAGTCCCCAACCGGGATTTGTTTTGTCGTACTTCATCGTGAGGAGAATGTAATCGTAGATGGCCTTCGCCTGCTCCACGCGGCCGGTCTTTCCCGCCGTGATGTCGGCCGCGAGCTTCCGGATTCGAGGAGACAGACTGGCAAGGCGGTCTGCTCGGAGATTGCGCCGCAGTTCCCTGCGCGAGGGGACGGATGCTTCGAGCGTTGCCGCGGTGATCTCGCGTCGCGTCGCTCTGAACGACAGCGCGAGCAGTTCCTGGCCGTCCGCCGGGCGATCGATTTCCGCGAAGAGATACTCGTTCCCGAATTCAGGCTCGGAATGACGCACCCAGCGGTACGGAGAGATGATCTCGACCGCTTCGATCGTCTGCGCCGCTGTCGACCGAGGCAGCGGTACCCACACCTTGATCTTCGCCGCGCCTTCCGGAATATTGGTCATGGTTGCGGTCATGGTCGCATCGACCGTTCGCGTGGCTGCTGCAAAGCCCGGGAACGCCGTCAGGCCGGCTACGAGACATGTTGCGATCAGTTTGCTCGCTCGTCGCATCTGGATGATTCCGATCAGACTGTGGGTCCCCGCATGCGCTCGATGCGCACTCCCTGCTCCGTGCACAAGCTCACTCCTGTGCGGTTCTCCTGCTCCTTCGGACCAGTCACCGTCCCCACTCTAATGTGGTGTCTCGCAAATGGCCATGCATTCTTCAGCCCGCTGAAGACCCGCTTGCGCCACACGAGGGCTCCCCAGCCGATCTGTCTGATCACAGAGGTGCTCCCGGGCTTCCACGGTAAACTTCATGCGTGGGTTCGCCACTATCATGAAAGGATGAGAACATGACCGACAGCTCTTCCGACGCGCTCGTCTTCTTCGGGGCGACCGGGGACCTCGCCTACAAGAAGATCTTCCCTGCCCTCTACGCGATGGCGCGTCGTGGAAATCTGAACGTTCCCATCATCGGAGTCGCGCGATCGGGGTGGACGCTCGACCAGCTTCGCGAGCGCGCCCGAGACAGTGTCGAGAAACAAGGAGGCGTCGTCGATGAGGCGGCGATCGCGATGCTCACCGAGCGCCTCCGCTTCGTCCACGGTGACTACCGCGATGAGGCGACCTATGTCTCGATCCGCAAGGCACTCGACAACGCGGCACGCCCGGCGCACTACCTCGCCATTCCCCCCAGCATGTTCGCAACCGTCGTGGAGGGACTCGAGCAGGCGGGCTGTGCGCGCGGCGCGCGCGTCATCCTCGAGAAGCCCTTCGGCCGCGACCTCCCGTCGGCGCGGGCCTTGAACGAGACGCTGCACAAGAGCTTCGATGAGACGTCGATCTTTCGCATCGACCATTACCTCGGCAAAGAGCCGGTGCAGAACTTTCTCGTCTTTCGATTCGCCAACACGTTCCTCGAGCCGATCTGGAATCGCCACTACGTCGAGAGCGTGCAGATCACCATGGCCGAGAGTTTCGGCGTCGAGGGACGAGGATCGTTCTACGAGGAAACAGGCGCCATCCGCGACGTGATCCAGAGCCACATGCTCGAGGTCGTGGCCCTGCTCGCCATGGAGCCGCCGGCGACCATGGTTGCGGACTCCATCCGCGACGAGAAGGTGAAGATCTTCCGGACGACGCGGCCCCTCACCCCCGAGGATCTGGTTCGCGGGCAGTTCCGCGGTTACCGGGAAGAGGAAGGCGTCGCGCCGGACTCCGGCGTCGAGACCTTCGCCGCCGTCCGGCTCTGGATCGACTCCTGGCGCTGGGAGGGGGTGCCCTTCCTCGTTCGCGCTGGAAAGTGTCTCGCCGCGACCGCCACCGAGGTGATGGTCAAGCTCCGCCGGCCGCCGATCAGCAGGCTCTGTCCCGACGAGACGAACTACGTGCGCTTTCGGCTCGGTCCTGACGTGGCGATCGCGATCGGCGCGCGCGTCAAGGAGCCCGGCGAGCGGCTGTCCAGCACGGCCACCGAGCTGAAAGTCGTCGACGAGCCGTCAGGCGACGAGATGGACGCCTACGAGCGGCTGCTCGGCGACGCCATGACGGGTGATGCGGCTCTCTTCGCGCGACAGGACGGAGTGGAGGCGGCATGGGCGATCGTCCAGCCGATCCTCGGCAACTCGACGCCGCTGCGCGAATACGAGCCCGGCACCTGGGGCCCACCCGAATCGGAGCAGCTCGCAGCGGGCGCCGGAGGATGGCACTGCCCCGCGTGCGAGGAGAAGAGTGAAGAGTGAAGAGTGAAGAGCACCCTGAAAGGGTGCTTGGAATCCAGCCGGTGGTGAGCGCGAAGCGCCAGGGACGAAGCATTTGCGCGAGGGACAGGCCCCGAGGGCATATTGCGCTGCGCTCCAGTCCAACTCTTCACTCTTCACTCTTCACTCTTCATTCTTCATTCTTCATGCGCACTCTCGCCGACGACCTACTCGACCCGGAACTCCTCCACCACGCCCTGCCGGCCGTATGCTTCCGAGATCCAGACGTAGCGTCCGGGATCGAGATCGACGGTGACGTAGCTCGTGTATCCCGCGGGCACTTGCTCGGCGCCGCCTCGGAACTCGGCGGGCGAAGGGGGATCGAGGCCGTCGACCCAATCCATCCAGGCGATGACCTTCTCGATCGGCGTGTCGTCGTCGAGGCGTGCGAGGTGAACATCGTGGCCGAGGAAACCTTCCGGCGCTTCGGTGACGGTGACCTTGACGGTATTCGTGCCCGGACCGAGCTTGCCGCTGACGCTGATGCCGCTGTTCGAAAGGGCCAGCTCGACGCCCGCTTCGGGGGGCCTTGCACCCGTGCTCGCCGCGGTGACGGTGAGGGGACGAAGCATGCCGAGCTTGTTGTGGGGCTGCCCCTCGGCGTTGACCATGTAGCACTCCATCACATAGTTGCCGGGCGCCAGGTCGACTGTGGTCACCGCGGTGCGGCCGGGTGAGACGAAACCCGGGCCACCACGGCCCATCTCCGCCAGGTTCAGCCACTCGGGGAGAACGCCGCCCAGTTGCGCGAGCATCTCGTCGCGGCCGAGATCGCCGGACTTGTACCGCCCGAACAGATCGATGAAGGGGTCGTAGACTTCCTTGACGAAGTCGTCGTAGGACTTGCCCTCGGGAAGTAGCCAGAGGACGAGAAAGTGCGGCTCGTTTCCCTCGTTGGTCATGCTGAGAGTGGTCCAGCCCGACGGCAGCTCGCCCGGGGCGTGGAAGGCGTAGTCGGTCGTGCGCACCTCGACCACGAGGGGCGTGGTCGCGGCGCGCTCCGGCGCGGCAATCTCCGCCTGTTGGCAAGCGAAGGAAGCGAGGACGAGCAGGGTGATGGCGACGCGGTCAATGATGGCTCGGTAGGTCATCGAAGCTCCTATCGGTCAGTGAGTCGGGCGCCAGCCGAGGCGGCCGCCAGGGTTCCTCTCGTAGGATGGAGGCACCCAGCGACTCCCCGATGACGCTCGCCTCGCCAGGCTCGATCTCAATGTGGTCACTCGGGGTCGGAAGCAGAATATCATACGGGGCCCCGCCACTCGCCGCCAACGCATCACACTCACGAAACGCGTTCGCCCATGCACTCTCCGTAGCTTCGATGAGGAAGGTGACGGTGGCGCGTGGACATGCACGACGCTCGTGCTACCTACGCCCCAGGCGTCGGAATCGATGCCGTCCGCTTCACCACGCCCCGAAACGATTGCGGCAGCGGCGAGGTGAAGACCATCCGGCGCCCGTCGTGCGGATGCTGGAATCCGAGGACCATCGCATGAAGGGCCAGCCGCCCGATCGGATCGGTCGCCGCACCGTAGGTCTGGTCCCCGGCGATCGGATGGCCCGCTTCCGACAGATGCACTCGAATCTGATTCTTCCTTCCCGTCTCGAGCCGCACCTCGAGCATCGACCAGCGGGCTCCCTCCTCGATCGTCCGGTAGTGTGTGACGGCGGGCTTACCTCCGCCTCCGCCGGGCACGCTTCGAACCTTCAGCGAGCGATCCTCTTCGAGGTACGACCTGATCGTCCCCTCTCGCGTCTCCATCGTTCCTTCGATGATGGCGATGTAGACCCGCTCGATGTCGTGCGCCGCGAACCGATCCTTCAGCAGCTCGCGTGTCTCGAAATTCTTCGCGAACACGAGAACCCCCGAGCTGGCGCGATCGAGGCGGTGGGCTACGTGGATCCGTTCCTTCGATCCCCTCGAGCGAAGATAGTCGTTGAGGAAAGCCTGGGCGGTCTGCTCTCGTTCGCCGGGCGTCGCGACCGTGAGCAGCCCGGCGGCTTTCACGACGACGAGCAGATCTTCGTCTTCATAGAGCAGATCGAGACGCGGATCGAGATCGCGACGCGTCGGGCGCGCGCCGACATCGATGACGTCGCCGGCAAGCAGTGCTCGATTCGGCTTTTTCTCGACCTCTCCGTTGACCCGAACACGACCGCTCTCGAGCATCTTGCGGACAGTCGTGCTGGAGGATTCGGGAAAGAAGACTCGCAGAGCAGCGAGGAGGCTCGTCTCATCCTCGATCGTCGTACGCACCATTCATCACCGATCGATGAGCGCGACAGTGTATCGCACCTCTTCGAGGGGGGAGCGGGCGTCCCGCGCCCGCTCCTGGCGCAATCCACGCATCAGCACAGAGAGCATCGGACTCACGCTGCGTGCCCCATGCTGCGCCAACTGCTGCGAGTCCCTCCGCCGAGTCCTCTGCTCACGCCCTCCGCTCTTCGCGTTCGGAATCGCGCGAGCGCGCCCGCGTCGCTTTCCCCAGGGTCGCCTCGCGGAGCGCCGGCCATCCCGCTTCCAGGGCCGCCTTCCGCTCCTTCATCCGAGCACCGAGGTCCTCGAGGGCCGCGGCTCCGAGGAGCTTGCGCGCTTTGGGGAACATCTGGCTCTCTTCCTCTTCGACGTGATGCTCGATGAGCTCCTTGAGCACTGTCGCCTTGGCACCGAACTGTTCAGTCGACGGATCGGTCGATTTCAGTTCGGGAAGTACCAGATCGACGACGTGATGCTCTTCGGTCGCCTCGAAAAAGAGCTGTTGGTCGTCCTTTTTCTCGGCAGCGTCGCGAAATGCGGGATAGAAAATCTCCTCCTCGAGTGTCGAGTGGATTTTCACCTCCATCTCGATCTCGCCGAGCAGGCGTTCGCGAGTCTTGATTCCGCGGCTCGTCGTTCCCTCGAGCTCATCGAGTAGTTTCTTCACAGTCGCATGGTCTGATTCGAGCATCTTGATTGCGTTGGGCATATGGGCTCCTTCAAAGTTGTACTCAGCAGATTTGCCGGCGGGCTGTCCCGCGACGACGACATCTTCCCAGTGCAAACTGTGATCCCGCCTGCTGGAGCGGAGGAGACTGGTTCGGGGATGCTTCGCGCCGCGAAGCGGACCAGCTCGCAACGAGCGCGCTCAGCCCCGCGGTTCCGGCTCGAGCATCCAGACGTCGCCTTCGGTTCGTTGTCTGACGAAGTAGAGCGTTCGGCCGTCGCCGGTGAAGCGGAAGCCCGTCCACGTTTCTCCCGGCGGAGTCGCGAGGATCTCGCGACGCTCTTTCGTCACCGAATCGATCACGTGCAACGCGTCGTCATCTTCGAAGAGGATCCGCCGCCCGTCGGGAAGCCATCGCGCCCCTCCTCCACTCTCGGTCAACACCTCGTATTCTTTGGTCTGAAGTGAATAGACGACGATTCCGCCGCCGGGAGATGCGCGGCGACCGATGAGCTTCGTCCCGTCCGGCGACCAGGAATCGAGGTTCACAGGAGCCTTGCCGTCGATCTTCGGCAACCATTCGACGACCCGCTGCTCGATCGGCAACGAGACATCGATCAGGCCGCTATGGCTGTCGGCACCCCCCTGGACCACGACCTGCCGCCCTCCGGGGGAAGGCATCGGCTGGTTGAATGCGGCGCCCGTCGAGCTCGTCACCTGTTCGAGGCCGCTGCCGTCGGGACGGATGCGCCATAACTCGTAGCGCCCATTCCGGTTGGAGTAAAAAAGGATCGTTTTCGCCCCCGCCTCCCACACCGGCCGCCGGTCGCGAAACGCGTCGTCGGTGAGTTTGCGCAGCTCGCCGTTCGCGGTGCGCAGAAGAAGAATGTCCTCCACCGGCGTGAGCGACCAGAGAAGAACCTCCGAGCCATCGGGCGAAGGATCACCCCAGAAGAGAATTCTCGATCCGGTCGTGACAGGAGCCGGTGTTCCAACGGCGCGCGCGCCCACCGGATCGAACTCGACGCGGTAGAGATTCGAATCGACACTCGCCGTGGCGAACGCGATTCGATCCGTCGCACGGGCGGCGGCGGGCCATCCGTTCCAGTCCGAGCCGGAGGTCACCGGCTCCGGCTCACCAGCAGCCTTCCCGCTCCTCTGGTCGAGAGGAGCCCGCCAGAGATTCATGCTCCCCGAGCGGTTGCTGGAAAAGTACAGATGCGCTCCATCGCGAGACCAGATCGGTCTCCAGTTGATCGCATTGTCGTCATTGATCGGAACCGGCTCGCCCCCCGAGGCAGAGATCGTGTAGAGGATTCTCTTCGCTGTCCCCTTCGGAAGCCCCCAGAATGCAATCCTCTCACCGGAGGGAGACCAGTCGGGCTGAACGGCGTCGCCTTTGTAGAGGAGCTCCCTGGCTCCGGTTTCCGCGTCGACGATCCACAGCTCGCTGTCGGTGGCACGTCCGCCGGGGTTGGACACCGGCTCGGTGGTACAGGCGATCTTCCTTCCGTCGGGCGACCAGGCGGGATCGAACCCGAAGTCGGTGAGCCGTCTCGCCGATTCGCCCGTCGCACCCATGACGTAGATGCCGCCGCCGTCTCGTTGCGAACGAAAAGCGATTCGCTGACCATCGGGAGAAAAAGCGGGAGCGAAGTCGCCTTCGCTGCTGTCCTTCGTCAGGTTGATCGCGTTCTCCCCACCGACTCGCTGCAGGTAGATGTCAGGATTCCCAGCTGCCGTGCCGACGAAGAGGAATGAGCTGCCGTCCGGTGAGAGGCTGACGTGCGTCTTTTCTCCGCCGTGGAAGGTGAGCTGGACGTGGCGATTGCGCGGGGCCGTTCCCGCCGCTGCTCGGACCAGACTGTAGCCGGCGACCCGCATCACGAGCGCGGCGGCCCCCGCGATGATCAGAGCGGCGACGACTCCCGCAGTCACCGCCGGCGAAAGCCGCAGCCTGCTTCTTTTCCCCTCCCGGCTGGCCATCGCTCCGCTGCCGAGCGTCACCGCTCCGGAGGCGGCCTCGAGTGCCAGCGCCAGATCGTGGGCCGAGTGGAATCGCTCCTCGGGTGCCTTCTCGAGGCATCGTCCGACGATGCGCTCGAGCGCCGGTGCGAGCTGCCCGCTCGCCGAGCTGAGCTCCGGCGGGTCTTCCTTCAGGATTGCGTTCATCGTCTCCACCGCCGACCCGCCGTGGAAAGCCCGCTGTCCACTCAGCAATTCGTAGAGAATCGCACCGAACGAGAAGATGTCTGAGCGGTGGTCGATCTGTTGGCCCCGAACCTGTTCGGGAGACATGTAGCCCGCCGTGCCGACGACCTGACCCGGAGTCGTGTCGCGATGCGCCGTCTTCTCCGAGGTGTTCCCCTCCTCGAACGGGGCCGCGAGCTTCGCCAGACCGAAGTCGAGGATCTTCACGCGACCGTCGCGCGTGACGAACACGTTCTCCGGTTTGAGATCGCGATGCACGATGCCGCGCTCATGCGCGGCCGCCAGACCATTCGCGATCTGAACTGCATACTCGATCGCCTTGCGTGGAGGAACCACGGGGCCCGCGCCCCCGCTCGCATCGGTCATCCGATCGCGAAGCGTTTCCCCTTCGAGCAATTCAGAGACGATGTACGGAGCGCCGTCGTGCTGCCCGAAGTCGTGGATCGTCAGCAGATTGGGATGGTTCAACATCCCCGTTGCGCGCGCCTCCTGCTCGAAGCGGTGCAGGCGTTCTTCGCTCTCGGCGAACGACGAAGGGAGAATCTTCACGGCAACGTCGCGACCGATCCGCTCGTCGCGCGCGCGATACACCTCTCCCATTCCTCCCGCGCCGAGGGGGGAGATGACTTCGTAGGGTCCGAGACGCGATCCGGGCTGCAGGTGCACTGAAGCGGAAGGATACCGCAGAGGAGACACATTTGTGAGCGAAGTTGAGCTCGGCCACATGGGAGACAACTTCGGCAGCACCCCAACGAGGTCACCCCTGGAGTGTCCCTCGAAACCTTCGCAGCACCCGGTACCTGCGAAAGGCGTAAGATCGCAGCTGCTGCATCGGGAGAACACGTCATGAGCAGGACGAGCCGGTGGGCCGGCATCGCCGTATTCGCCGCGGTACTCGGCACGATCGAAGTCGCCGAGGCGAGGGCGCTGCACTGGAAGGACTTTCGAGTCACTGCCCGGCTCGATGCCGAGGGCAGGCTGCACGTGAAAGAGCAGCAGACGATCGTCTTCATTGGCGATTGGAACGGCGGAGAGCGCACGTTCCGTCCGGGCATCGGCGGCAAGCTCGATCTCCACGGGATGTACCGCATCGAGAATCCGGGCGAGGAGGGTGAGATCGTTCATCCGCTGCAACAGGGATCTCTCGATATCGTCGATCATTACGACTGGACGGCAACGAATGTCCTCCGGTGGCGCAGCAGGAAGCCTTCCGACCCGCCGTTCGACTCGACCCTGATCACCTATCGGATCGATTACGTCCTTTCGAACATTCTCCGGCCTCTACGTCGCGACGGGACTCCCTCCGGTCGGTTGTATCGCCTCGATCACGACTTCGCATTCAGCGACCGTATCGGCGTGATCGACCGCTTCGCACTGCATCTCGACATCGATCCGATCTGGCGGGGCCCGAGCACTCCGATCGTCTTCGAGAGGCGCTCCATCCCGCCAGGATCGGGTGTCCAGGTCGTGCTCCCTCTCGAATACATGGGTGAAGAGAAACCGGCTGCGGTCACGGAAGGCGCTCCGCTGCCGGTTCGATTCGGAGCCGCACTTCTCCTCCTATCCGGCGCGACATTCGGATTCGCTCGCTTCTACCGGGGCGAAAAAGCGAAGCAGCGCTTCGATCCTCTCGTCCCGGTGGAAGCGATCGACGCCGAGTGGCTGCAGAACAACCTCATCTCGATGAAACCGGAGGTGGTCGGCGCAGCGTGGGACGATACGACGAGCGCCCCGGAGGTCGCCGCGGTGCTCGCCCGCATGGCGCAGGAGGGAAAGATCGAGAGCTCGCTCGAGCCCGGAGGGTTCCTGCGACACGACGTATTGAAACTTCACCTCAAAGTCGATCGCGATGAGCTGAAAGGCTACGAAGCGAGACTGGTGAAGTCGCTCTTCATCGCCGGCGACACGACGGATACCGAAAGAATCCGAACGTTCTACCGCAAGCGGGGGTTCAATCCGGCCGGAAAAATCGAGGAAGGAATCCGCAAGGTCCTCAACACGCTGCCGGGATGGAGAGCAGCGAAGAATCCCTTTCCGCTCTGGACAACGATTCTGCTGATCGTGGTCACCCTCGCGGGTCTCGTCGCGGCCGCCTTCCAGGGGCCGGTGGATCTTCTCGCCGCCATTCCCGCCCTCGTGGCCGGAGTCTTCGTGGCGATCTTCGGCTCGATTGCCGCATCCATCGCAGCGCGCAACGTGACGGCTCCGCGGCGCCAGACGATTTTTGCCCTTCTCTGCACGACCCCCCTCTTCGGTGCAGTGCTCTTCTGGTGTCAGCCCAGTCCGGCGCTTCGAGCACACCCGCTCACCCTCGCGGCGCTCGTCGCTTGGGCACTCGCCATACTCCATCTCGTGATCGAGTGCGGCAGGAACCGGGAGAGCAGCGAGCGCCTCGCCGTGCGAAGACGACTCGCGTCGGCCCGCCGCTACTTCATCCACGAGCTCGAGCGAGCCGAGCCTCGTCTGCGCGACGAGTGGTTTCCCTACGTCCTCGCCTTCGGCCTCGAGCGCAACGCCAATCGGTGGTTCCGCGCTTTCGGCGGCGAGACGGTCCGTGTGCACCTCTCAACCGGAAGGGGCTCCTTCGCCGGAGGGGGATCGCACAGCGGCTGGACGGGCGGCGGCGGTGCCTTCGGCGGCGCGGGAGCGAGCGGCTCATGGGGAATCGCGGCATCCTCACTTGCCTCAGGGGTCTCGGCAGCTTCGTCATCGGGGGGCGGCAGCGGAGGGGGTGGGGGGGGCGGCGGGGGCGGCTCGGGCGGCGGCGGGGGCGGCGGCTGGTAGATGGCCGAGGAGAAGAAAAAGAAGATCCGTCTCGACGACGCCTGGCGCGAAGCTCGCGATCTCATCTGGGCGCGACGTGGACGCCTTGCCCTCGGTCTTCTGCTGATGTTGATCAGCAGACTCGCCGGGCTCGTCCTTCCTGCAACTTCCAAGTATCTCGTCGACGACGTCATCGGCAAGGGACAACACGACCTTCTCACTCTCCTCGCACTCGCCGCCGGTGCCGCGACCATCGTCCAGGCGATCACCTCCTTCGCTCTCTCGCAGATCCTCGGTGTCGCCGCGCAACGCTCGATCACCGAGATGCGCAAGAGCGTCGAGCGTCACGTGCTGCGTCTTCCGGTCCATTACTTCGATTCGACCAAATCGGGCGTTCTCATCGCGCGCATCATGTCCGACGCGGAAGGGATCCGGAATCTGGTCGGCACCGGACTGGTGCAGCTCACGGGCGGACTGGTCACCGCGTCGATCGCTCTTTTCGTTCTTTTCTATCTCAACTGGAAGCTCACGCTGGTCACCATCGTCACCCTCGCTCTCTTCGGCGGCGTGATGGCGTTCGCCTTCCGAAAGGTCCGTCCTCTCTTCCGCGAGCGAGGGGAGATCAACGCTCAGGTCACCGGCCGCCTGGCCGAAAGCCTCGGCGGCATTCGGATCGTCAAGGCGTACACCGCGGAGAAGCGCGAGGATCTCGTTTTTGCGAAAGGGGTGCATCGACTCTTTCGCAACGTCGCCACGACGATCACTGCCGTATCGGGTGTGGGGGCGGTCGCCACCCTCATCTTCGGTTTCGTCGCCATTCTGATGATGATCGTCGGCGGGCGGGCGATCATCGCCGGCGAGATGACGCTGGGCGATTTCATCATGTACATCTTCTTCACCGGACTCGTCGCCGCGCCGATCATGAGCATTGCGTCGATCGGAACGCAGATCACCGAGGCATTCGCAGGGCTGGATCGCATCCGCGAGGTCATGCGGGAGAGAGATGAGAACGCCGGCGATGGAGGGCTCGTCCCGATCCGGGACGTCCGCGGCGATGTCGAGCTCGAGAACGTCTGGTTCTCGTACAAGGAAGGGGCTCCAGTCCTTCGGGACGTCTCCTTCTCGGCGGAAGCAGGATCGACCACTGCGCTCGTGGGACCGAGCGGGTCCGGCAAGAGCACGTTGATCAGCCTGGTGATGGCGTTCAATCGTCCGACTTCCGGCAGGATCCTCGTCGACGGTCGGGATCTCTCGTCCATCCGGCTCGCCGACTATCGGGCACATCTCGGAATCGTCCTTCAGGAGAATTTTCTTTTCGACGGAACGATCGCCGAGAACATCCGTTACGGAAGGCCCGAAGCGACGATGGACGAGGTGCTGGAAGTCGCCCGGATCGCTCATGTCGACGAATTCGTCGAGCCGCTGGAGAAGAAGTACGACACCGTGGTCGGAGAGCGGGGCATCAAGGTTTCGGGTGGGCAGCGCCAGCGGATCGCGATCGCCCGCGCCATCCTCGCCGACCCTGCAATTCTGATTCTCGACGAGGCGACATCGAGTCTCGACAGCGAGAGCGAGGCATTGATTCAGGACGGACTGCGCTCATTGCGCCGGGGGCGGACGACGTTCGTCATCGCGCATCGTCTCTCGACGATCCGCAGTGCGGATCAGATCCTCGTTCTCGAGGGAGGTCAGATCGTCGAGCGCGGAACCCACCCCGAGCTCATTCACCGGGCCGGGCGCTACAAGCAGCTCCATGACAAACAGTACGAGCTCGAGAGCGACCGCTTCATCAATCCGGGCGAGGATCTGATGAACGCCGAGTCGTGAGGGCTGAGGGATGACTCAGGTCATCCTCCGAGGGTGGGGGTCGGTGTGAGTGAAGGATCTGCGATCGAAGACCGGGCTCGGGCTCGGGCGCGGGCGCGGGAAAAGCGCCGGTTGCCTCTTCGAGACTGAACCTGGCCGGGGTTGAATATCTCGGTCCTTCGCACGATCATCTTTCTGCCACGAATTCCGTTGGTAACTAAGAACGCGGCTGCCTATTGCTGTGCTGACAAATCCATTCAGCAGCTCATCGAGTTGATGGCAGCGTGAACAAGGAGTGCGCCTCATGCCTTTCGACCACGAGAAGCTCGACGTCTATCAGTTGGCAATCGGGCTCGTCGCCAATGCGAACGACATCATCGAGCGCTTGCCCCGAGGGCGTGGTTATCTGGCCGATCAGCTCCAGCGGGCGGCCCTGAGCATCGTCTTGAACATCGCCGAAGGTGCCGGCAAGTTCTCTCCCCCAGACAAGGCCGTCTTCTACACACGAGCACGTGCTTCCGCTACCGAAAGCGCCGCCGTGCTCGACGTGTGTCGAACGTTGAATCTGATCACGCCTGCCGTTGCGGATGACAACAAGGCGCTTCTCGAACGCATCGTACAGATGCTCACCAAACTCATCAAATCCCGCCGCCCAGCCGAGTGAGCCACCCGTGCCCGCGCCCGTGCCCGAGCCCGCGCCCGGCTTCTGTGGTCAATACGAGCCTCGTGCCCGTGCCCTGCACTTCGTTTCTCGAGACTCGATTCGCTTCGGATAGCATTCGCTTCACTCCAGCCATTTCGGTATTCTCGACATTTGACATGACTCTCGCGCCACACAGCCGGCTCGACTCCTACGAGATCCTCGGTCCCGCAGGCGCCGGAGGCATGGGTGAGGTCTATGTCGCGCTCGATCCACGTCTCGGCAGGAAGCTCGCCATCAAGCTCATCGCTCCCGGCCTGGCATCCGATCGCAACGCCGTCACACGGTTCGCTCAGGAAGCGCGTTCGGCCTCGGGCCTCAATCATCCGAACATCGTCACGATCTACGACGTGAACCTCGAGGCGGAAACGCCCTACATCGCGATGGAGTTGATCGACGGACGCGACCTGCGCGACCTTCTCGGTGACGGACAGCTCTCGACCCGCCGCACTCTCGACATCGCCGCGCAGGTTGCCGACGGGCTCGGCGCCGCGCACGAAAAAGGAATCGTCCACCGCGATCTCAAACCGGAGAACATCATGGTCACCAGGGAAGGGCTGGTGAAGATTCTCGACTTCGGCCTGGCCAAGCTCGTCCTCCCGAGCGGCAGCGAGACGACCACAGCGATGCGCACACCGATGCGCACACCGACGCGACCGGGCACGCTCCTCGGGACTGTCGGATACATGTCTCCCGAACAGGCCAGCGGCGAGGAGATCGACTATCGTTCCGATCAGTTCGCGTTCGGATCGATTCTCTACGAGATGGTGACCGGACATCGAGCATTCGAGGGAAAGACGGCAATCGACACTCTCTCGGCGATTCTTCACGACGATCCACAGCCGATCAGCCGCTTCAATGTCCGTATCCCGGCGCCCTTTCGCTGGATCATCGAACGATGCCTGGCCAAGGAGCCGTCGGAGCGTTATACGTCGACACGCGATCTGGCCAGAGAGCTGCGCACGCTGCGCGAGCGACTCTCCGAGGCGCCGATCTCCATCGAAGCGGAGTCGTCGCCGGTGGTTCGGCGCCTTCCGGCGGGAGCACTGATGATCGGCGCGCTCGTTCTCGCAGCGGCGATTCCGATCGCCATGCTCGTCGGCAAACGATCCTCGGTGAAGCAGGAGGCGACCATCGAGGCGCCACAGCCCGCCGGGCGACGACATCTGATGATCCTTCCCTTTCAGGATCTCGGCGGCGAACAGGGTGGAGACTCGCTCGCCGCAGGGCTTTCAGAGATCGTCGGTACGAACCTGGCGCGGGTCTCCGAGATCGATGTCCTCCAACCGTCGTTCTCACAGCGCGCGTCCGAGCAGTCGCCATCCCAGCTGGCGAAGACCCTCGGAGCCGATCTTGTGCTGCGCGGCACGGTCCAGAGATCCGGCGAGGAAATGCGAATCACCTTTTCGTTGCTCGACGCGGCGAGCGGGCGGATCATCACCGGCGACACGATCAGCGGAACGTCGGTCGACCCGTTCGCCTTGCAGGATCAGGTGGCCGACGCTGTGTCGCGCGCGCTCCGCCTGCAGCTGCCCGCGTCGCGTCCGAACACTCTGCAATCGGGCGATCGCGATCGCTATCTGCAGGCGATCGGTTACCTGCAGCGCTACGAGAACGAGGCGTCGGTCGACGGCGCGATTCACCTTCTTCAGGAGCTCGGTTCACGACAACGTTCCGCGATGGTCGAAGCGGCGCTCGGTCGCGCACTGCTCCAGAAGTTCCGCCTCACGCGAGACCCCTCGTACGTCGATCAGGCGCGCCTCGCCTGCGAACGCGCGGCATCTCTCGATCGCAATCTCCCCGAAACGCTCGCGACGCTCGGGGAGCTGGCCAATGAGACTGGAAGGCCGGAGGAGGCGATCCGTCATTTCACCACGGCGCTCGCCCAGCAGCCGAACAGCGTCGACTTCCTTCTCGGACTCGCCGAGTCGTATCGTGCCGCGGGCAAGGGGGCGGAAGCGGAAACGACCTACCGACGGGCGATCGAGCTGCGACCACGATTCTGGGGAAGTTACAACAGACTCGGAACTCTCCTTCTCCAGCAGAGCAAGGAAGAAGAGGCGATCGAGATGTTCCGTCACGTGATCCGCCTCTCACCCGACAATCCGAGGGGCCATACCAATCTGGGTGTGGCGTACCAACGCCTCGCGATGTATGATCGCGCCATCGACGCATTCGAAAAATCGCTGGAGATCCAGCCTACGCACGCCGCGGCGGCGAACCTCGGCACCTGCCATTTCTTTCTCGGCAGGTATGCGGAGGCTGCCGGCGCCTACCGCAGAGCGATCGCACTCGCTCCCGAGAATCTCTTTCTCTGGTCCAACCTCGGCGATGCACTCCGATGGACCTCAGGGGGTGAAGAGGAATCGAGCGCCGCCTACGATCGCGCGATCGCCCTTGCCGAGCGCGAGATCCGAATCAATCCGAAGAACGGCCTGGCGCACACCGTCCTGGCCGTCTCCCTCGCGAAACGGGGGAAGCTCGATCGGGCCCGCCGTCACATCACCACCGCCCTCGAGCTGGCGCCGGGCGATGCGGCGACGCTCTACCACGCTTCGATCGTCGCGGTTCTTCAGGGGAACACCGACGAGGCGATCGATCGGCTGCGGAAGGCGATCGATCAGGGATGGGAAAAGGATGAAGTGCGTCGCAACCCCGAGCTGAAGCCGCTTCGAGCCGATCCCGGGTTCCAACAACTGGTGCAATGAGAAAGAGAGAAAGACGATGAAAAAACAGATCCCGGTCTACCTCGCGGCACTTTTGCTCCTGGCAATCGGTGCCTGCATTCCCCATGCGCCCACCGTACCTCCTCCTCCGCCGCCACCGGCCACGACCGACTGCGTACCACAGGAGCCCGACCGCAGCCGCAGAACGCCTCGATCGCTCAACATCCACGTCACACCCGACACCTCGGCTCCGGGCGGGTATACGGTGAAGACCACGCCACCAACCGACCGGGTCTCGATGTCCTACGGCGACTGGGCGCGCTGGAACGTGATCGCGCCGACCGGCAATGTCACCGACGTGAAGATCATTTTCCAGGGAACGCCACCGGCAACGTACGTCAGCTGCAGCCAGAACGCGACCTCACGAGTCTGGACGTGCGAGTCGATGACCTTCTGTTCGAGCTCGCCGCCGGAAACGGTCAAATACGACGTCACAGTCACAATCGACGGATACGCCATTCTCGAGGATCCGTTCATGATCATCGATCCCTGAGGGCGATCAGGACGACGCATCAGCGAAGTACTCGACGATCCGCTCCACGCCGGTGCGAAACTCCTCGACCGGCGGCAGGAGCGACACGACCAGAAACGCTTCCGTCGCGAAGTCGAAAAAGTATCCGGGCTGCACGAGGACGCCGCATTCGGAGAGGAGCGCGAGCACAAGATCCTCTTCCGCCATCAGCCGCGGCACGCGCAGCACCGCTGACCAACCCCCCTCGATGGGAAGAAGATCCACGGCCAAGTTGCGAGAGACGGTGTCCCGCAGGCACTCGAGGTTTCCTTCGATCCGCGTCATGACGCGGCCGCGCATCATTCGCCCCAGCGGGAGAATGTCGGACAGTGCCGCCTGCACCGGCGTCGCGACGGAGAGAAAATTGTCGGCAATCAATTCGAGCGCCTCGAGGGCGCGGCGGCGCTGCGTCATCGGGCCACCGGCGCGAATCCAGCCGAGCTTCCAGTGCGGCAGGGCGGCACTCTTCGACAATCCGCCGAGCGAAAACGAGAGGACATCGTCACGGCGCGCGGCGGATGGCGCTGCATCGGGGCGCCGCCCGAGGGGGTAATCGCAAAAGACCTCATCGGACAACAGCGCGATGTCGCGGCTGCGGCAGACCTCGGCGATCGCATCCTGCTCGTCCAATGTGAGGCAGGATCCCGTCGGATTGTTGGGATGGATCACGACGACCGCGCGCACTCCTGGATCGATCTGCCGCACGACCGCCTCCACATCGACCGCCCATCGCCGTGATGATCCGGCGTCCACGAGGTCGAGGGCAACGTGCCGCGTCTGTCCCAGCTCTGCCGCCACGAGATGCTCGATGAGCGGATACGACGGCGTCATCGACACGACGCCGTCGCCCGCATCGAGGAGCAGCTTGAACAGGAAGGAGTACGCCTCGCTCGTCGAGGCGGTGAGGATCAGATCGTCGGGTGACACCCGATCGCCCGCCACCGACAGATCGCTCGCGAGCGCCTCACGCGCCGACCGCAGCCCCCTCGGATCAGGCTGATACGGAGCCGCGGCACCCCTGGCCAGAGCAGCGGCCAGGGCGTCCGCCGGGTAGGAAAGTCCGACCTGTGTCGGATTGGTCTGCGTCAGATCGATCGTCGGGAGCCCTCGACCCTCACGCTCCCGTCTGGCGATCGCGATCCGATTCGCCCGGGCACTCCAGTCGAGCCTCCTGGAAAAACTCATTGCGACGCGAGAATACCCTCGAAGGAGGCCTTCCTGCGGTGACATCGACGATCCTTGGAATTCATGGTAACGCAGACGACCGCCGCCGGCGGGCGAGCCCGCGGCACAAGGGTCGCTGTCGCTGAGCTCTGAAACACGCCCCGGCAGGATTCTTGCGACCTTCGTTACGAGGGTGGCATGATCCGTCCAGTCGTCCACCGAAAGGAGACGTATGAGCAAGCAGATCAACGTCAATCCCGATCACTACAAAACCGCAGGACGTGAACGACCGGGCGATGGGATCGTCCAGAAGTATCGGAAGGAGGAAGTGAGAACGGCACACAGCAAGACGCGCAACTTCATTCCCGGCGCGGCACCGGTCGGCGCCAGCAACCGGAAGGAAAAGCGCGAAAGCGGGAAGTAGTTACCATCGCACACGTGGCTGGACATTCCGATGTCCAGCCCGTAACGCCGACGACGATCGTACCCATGGCTCACATCATCGCCCGTCACCGGGCCGAAGATCGGAATCTTGGGCCACATGAAAACGATCGTCCTCGTCCCAGATCCACTATCTCGTCTCGGCGGCGACACGTCGCACCTGCTCCGCGATCGCCGCCGTGCCGGCCTGGACGACCGTCGCCGAATCGAACCGCCCGAGGATCGGATCATGGACGCCGCGGCGGATGAGCTCGCGGCGCAGCGCGATGAAGCGCTCCCACAACTCCTTCCCGATCGCTCGCGCCTCTCGCTGATTGCGATCCAGCGCCGTGCCAAGCCGTTCCTCGACCCCTTCGGTTGCCCGCTCCATTTCTTCAGCCAGGCTGGCGGCGGCACGCGCGATCTCCTCGCCGGTGAGGGGCCTTGCTTCGATCTCCTGCTCCATCGTCGGATCCCCGGCCATTCATCGCAGTCGATTCAGAACCTGGCGCACCCGCCCAAGTCCGGCCACGATCTCTTCGGGGGACGCGGCACCGACCGAAAGTCGCATCCATCCGTCCTCGCGCTGAAGGCCGAACGCCTGGAAAGGAACGACGGCGAACCCCGCCTCGTCGAGCAGCAGCTCGCGAATCTGATCGTTCGACTCGATCGGCGTCTCCCCCGCCAGCCGGCCGAACAGATCGAAGCGAGCCGACAGGTAGATGGCTCCCTGAGGCGGAATCGAATCGACGGGGAGTCCCTCCCGCTTCATCGCCTGGAAGCCGTCGTGAAGCAGATCGAGCCGGCGTTTCGCTTCTTTCGTCATGCGCCGTCGCGCTCGATCGACCGCTTCGGAGTCCGCGAGAAGCCGTGCGGTGGCGACCTGCTCGGGCTTGGGTGCCCACGCGCCGACGTGCCCCAGGATGTCGCGCATCCGGAACGCAATCCAGGGGGGAGCCGCGCACCACCCTACGCGCAGACCGGTGGCCGCGAATGCCTTCGAGATTCCGTCGACGATCACCGTCCACGCAGCTGCTTCCGGAACGACCTCCGGCGGCGTGTAGTGCCGCACGTCACCGAACGTCAGCATCCAGTAGATGTGATCCCAGAGGATGAAAAGCGAGCGGTCGCCGCGTTCGGCACGACGGCGATTCTCATCGACGACAAGCTGTGCGATCTTCTCGATCTCGCCGCGCGCGAGCACGGTTCCCGTCGGGTTGAGCGGCGTATTGATGCAGATGAGTCGCACACCGTCGATCAGCGGTGCGATCATTTCCGCCGTCGGAAGAAAATTCGTCTCTGCGGACGTCGGAATCTCCACCGGAACGCCGCCCGTGAGAAACGTATAGTGATTGTTGTTCCATGACGGAGTGGGGTAGAGCACCTTCTCGCCCGGTTGAACCAGCGTCATGTATGCGGCGAAGATGATCGGGCGGGCGCCTCCGGCGATGAGCACCGATTCGATTGGATAGGCGAGCCCCAGCTCCCGCTCGTACAGCCGAACGACCTCGTTGCGCAGCTCCGGAAGGCCGTCGGCCGGGGGATAGTTCGTTGCGCCGCTCGCCAGCGCGTCGTTGATCCCTCGCTCGAGCTCCGGAGGAATCCGGAACTCCGAAGGCGAAAAGTCGCCGACCGTGAGATTGCAGACCGTGCGACCGCTCCCCTTCAGATCGCGAATCTCTGCGGCGATCTTCAGGATCTCCGAGCCGACCAGTCCCCGCGCGATGGACGACAGCCCCCGCACTTCTTCCGACGCGAGATCTTCCGGGCGCGGAAAGTAGAGCCGCGCATCCACGGTCGTGGTCGTCGTCATCGCCCGCATACTAACTCATGCGACTCGATCCCGCACCCGGCGGCCTTCCTCCCGTCGCCGGTCCCGCGGGGAGAGCGGGCGTCCCGCGCCCACCCCTGGTGCAAGGGCTCGAGCCAATCTCGCGCAACTCAGCGAATGGCGATCAGCTCGACCTCGAAAGTCAGCAGTCCCTGCGGCTTCGACGGGTCTCGCGCATAGGCGAGTTTTGCAGGAATCCAGAAACGACGAATCTCTCCTTCGACCATGAGCTGGAGCCCTTCCCTCCAACCCGCGATCACCTCGCGCAACGCCAGCTCCACGGGGGATCCACGCGGAATCGACGAGTCGAACATCGTTCCGTCGCTCGTCCATCCGGTGTAGTGGACAACGACACGGCTCGACCGCTTCGGGTGAACGGTCCCCGATCCATCCTTCAGAACGATCGACGCGAGACCGGACGGCGTGTGGAGCGCATCCGCCGGCGGCGTCGTCAGATGCTCGGGGGGGTCGGGGACGCGGAGAATCTCGAGCAGTTCGGCCTCGATCACCAGTCCGCCCGGCCGTCTGGTCTTCCCCTGCGATGCGAGACTCTCGGGGATCCAGAATTGCCGTGTCTCTCCTTCGATCATCTCCAGCATTCCCTCCCTCCAACCGGGGATCATACTCGGCACTGCCAGAAGCACCGCGCGCGGCTCCTGCACGGCGTCGATCTGGTTGCCGTCCCCGTCCCAGACGACATAACGGATCTTCACCACGTCATTCTCGCGCGGATGATCGGCGCCATCGCCCTCGACGAGGGAGACCCAGGCGACGCCATTCGGGAGGAGAGTTGCCTCGGGGGGTCTGTTCGGGGCGGGGCGCGGAGACGACTGCGCGGGAAGGGGTCCGACCGAAGTGAGGAAGACGAAAGACGCGAGAACGAGGAAACGCATCGATGAGGTGGTTGTCATGATCATGATTGCGCTCGTTGATCCAGATGCGACCGGCCAGGCGCGCCGTGGTTCGCCGGCAGCTCGAGCATCGATCGGGATGATGAAAACGGCCGCCCGTACATGGGCGGCCGCCGTGCCCGGATACATGGAACGATGCTATTTCTTGACGCCGAGAATGGCATCCTTCGCCGCCTTGGCAACGCGGAACTTGACCACGCGCTTGGCTGGGATCTTGATCGCCTCTCCGGTGGCGGGGTTGCGACCGGTGCGCGCCTTGCGATTCACGAGAACCAGCTTCCCCAGACCGGGAACGGTGAAGCTCTTCTTCGCTTCCCTGTAGGCGAGCTGCGCGAGCTCTTCGAGCACGTCGGTTGCAGCCTTCTTCGTGATTCCGGTCTTTTCGGCGAGGTGCTGTGCAATCTGCGATTTGGTCATCGGCTTGGCCTGAGCCATAGAACGTCTCCTTTACCCTCTGATGAATTCCTGTCGTCGTTTGTTGCCGTCGCCGCACGAATGCAACTGGCGGACTCTAGCGGGAAGCGAGGTTCGAGTGCAAGAGAAAAATGAATTGATTTCGCGAAATCGTGATGCAATTCACATTCTTTTGCAAGTACGCGGACTCCCCCGCCGTCGAGGTCGTCAGAGGATGTGCCGCGCCGTTGTAGATCAACTACAGCACTCTTCCAGTTCCAGCAGCAGCTTTTCCGCGAGTCTTCTGTCGATGCCGCGAAGCTCGGCGTGGCGCCGCATTGCGTCGACACGATCGCCGAGTCGCATCGCGACGAGCGCAGCATTCCGGTGAGCTGACGCATGATCGGGGCGCAGCCGGAGGACTTTCTCGTAGCTCTCGAGCGCCTTCGAGGGCTGCTCGAACCGCTCGTAGAGCTCGCCCACGTGAAAGTGGGACTGAACGAACGAAGGATCGATGCGCAGCGCGTTCTCGTACGATTCGAGCGCCTCGTCATAGAGGCCGAGGGCATGCAGCGCCATTCCCAGTCCATCATGCGACTCCACCGAATCCGGCCGCAAACGGATCGCCTGTTCGTAGAGGGCGCGCGAGGCTTCGAACTCTCCTGAGGCAGCAGCACTCAGTCCCGCTCCCATGTGCGTGTCCGCGGCCCACTCCTCGAAGCTTCTTCCGCGCTCGACCTTCAACGCGATCGCGCGCGCACTCGGAATCGCGAAGTTCAGATTCTGAGCATCGGCCACCTGGACCGTCGCGATGCCGATCACCTGTCCCCGCCCGTCGAGCACCGGGCTTCCACTCGAGCCACGAGAGATCGGCGCGGTGATCTGCAGGATACTCCCGATGGTGTCGACCTCGCGAAGTGTCGATACGATTCCGTCGCTCACTGTCTGCTCGAGTCCGTACGGGCTTCCGATCACGACGACCTTCTCCCCCGGTGCGGGAGCCTTCTGGCTCAACCGAAGCGGTCTGACCCGCGTGAACGGGATGTCGACGAGGACCTTGATCAGGTCGCCGTCAGGATCTTCCGCGAGCACTTCGACGATCGGGTAGACTCTGCCGCTCTTCCCCTTCACCTCGGCTCTCACCGCTCCGGCCAACACGTGACGATTGGTCACCAGATGGCCTCGACGATCGACGAAGAATCCGGTGCCGAGCTGCACGCTCTCACCTGTGTCGTCGTATCCGACGACCGTGACGATCGACGGCTGGACTCGCTTGATCAGGTTCGGCAGAGAGACGTCTGCTGCAGCGGACTGCATCGGGAACATCATCATGGCCACCGCGAGTGCAACTCCCGTCGCGCGACCCGTTCTGAAATGCGGTGTCATCGCTTCCCTTTCCGAGCCGCCCGCCCCGAACCTCGCTTCGTGGGGTGGCCTGACGCCCTTCCGGCAGTGAGCCGGCTAGGGACTCAGTTCGCAAGAAAGGAGCCAGAAAAGGGATGAAAACAACTGCCGGTGAGGCGGTTGAACGGCATCTCGTTGAGGGCAGGCCGGGTACACCACCGGACTGTCGCCATGCATACTCGAGGCGCCAGCGCCCCGCGTTGAAAACCCGCGCCCGCTCACTTTTTCGCTTTTTTCGCGATTTCGCGCTCGATGCGACGCCGTTGCTCGTCAGGCTCCGCCACCCTTCCCTGCCGCGGCTTACCCTTCCTTTCGTCGCCGGCAACGACGTGATCGATCGGCGCTGTTTCGAGACTCTTTCCTGCGAAATCTTCTCCTGCGCCGCGATGCGACCTCGTCTGTTCACGATCGGCAATCGATTTCCTCGTCGATGTAGCCATGTCTCAGCTCTTCGATCTGCCGGCTCGCCTTCGCTACACCTTCATCGCCTCCGCGGAGCCGGGCGCCGCTCATGGTGACCAGCCGATCGAGATTGCGGAGCTCATCGCCGAGGCTATTCAGCGTCACGGCGCCTTCGCCCAGGCACGCGTTCTCGTTCCCGACCGGGCGAGCCTCGAGCCGACCGGGGAGAGACCACAACCGCATCCCGATGAGATCGACCCGATCTTGACCCGCGAGGTGTGGCTCGCGGCCTGTTCGGGAGCTCCTCCGGTGGAGTGGCAGAACGCTCTCGCACACAGCTGGCGGGCTCGACGGCTCCTTGCACACTGGACGGAGTCGGGAGCACTGCGTCTGGCACCAGCCGGTCACTGAAGCCCCGGAATTCACCATTCCAACGGTTCGCAGTACAATCGATCGATGGAATCGTCCAGCAAGGGCGAATCCGGCTGACATGGCGAGGTGACCCGTGCACATCAATGATCTGTTGAAAATCGCAACGGAGCGGAGAGCATCCGACCTCCATATCAAGGTCGGGTCGCACCCGGTGATCCGTGTCGACGGCGAGCTGGTCTCACTGGTCGAGCTCAAGCGCCTGATGCAGGAGGACACGATCGCGATGGCGTTCTCGATCATGTCCTCCAAACAGAAAGAGAAGTTCAAGAACAACTACGAGATCGACATCGCATACTCCGTTCCCGGTCTCGGCCGCTTTCGCTGCAACATCTTTCAGCAGCGAGGAACGGTGGGGCTGGTTCTCCGCGTCATTCCCGTCCGGATTCTCTCGATCCGCGAACTGATGCTGCCGGTGATCCTGGAGAAGATCTGCGAGGAGCGCCGCGGCCTGATCCTCTGCACCGGAACGACCGGCTCGGGCAAGTCGACGACTCTCGCAGCGATGATCGACTACATCAACGCGCACCGCACCGAGCACATCATGACGGTCGAGGATCCGATCGAGTTTCTCCACCGCGACAAGAAATCGATCGTGAACCAACGCGAGGTCGAAGTGGACACCAAGTCCTTCTCCCAGGCGTTGCGCTCGGCACTCCGGCAGGATCCCGACGTGATTCTCGTCGGCGAGATGCGCGACTACGAAACGATCGAGACGGCGCTCACGGCCGCCGAGACGGGGCACCTGGTGCTCTCTACACTCCACACGATGGATGCGACCGAGACCGTCAACCGGATCATCTCGGTTTTTCCGCCGCACCAGCAGAAGCAGATCCGGCTTCAGCTCGCAGCGGTGCTCAAGGCGGTCGTCTCGCTTCGTCTGCTGCCGCGTGCCGACGGACTGGGACGCGTTCCGGCAGCCGAGGTGCTGATCTCGACGAACTACATCCGTGACTGCATCGAGAACAAGGAAAAGACGAAGCTCATCAAGGACGCCATCGCCGCGGGAACCTCGCAGTACGGAATGCAGACGTTCGACCAGTCGATCTATCTTCTGTACAAGAATGGTTTGATCACCATCGAGGAAGCATTGCGGCGGGCGTCGAACGCCGACGAGTTCAAGCTCAAGCTCCAGGGAATCCAGTCGACCGGCGACATGGCCCGCGAAGAGATGGAATCACAGCTCGCCGCCCCGAGCGAGACCGATCCGTTTGCCGAGGAGTCTCCCTTCGATTTCTCGAACCAGGTCTGAAGGCCGAAGAAAACGGAGGGGGTCGGGCGTCCTCGCCCGATCGCGGCGGCGTGCCGCCGCCGCAGGCAAATGCGGCAGATGTGACCAGGCCTGCCCGCGCCGGCGACGAATCGTGCCCATCGCCCACATCCTCGCCCGCCACTAGCCCGCATTTCTCACACGTTTCCTACTGCGGCGAAGACGTGTGAGAAATGCGGGCTAGGCCGAAGATCGGAATCTTCGGCCACATGCCACGATCTACTTCGCCCGCTCGATGTACCGCCCGTCGATCGGGTCGATCACCAGCACCTCTCCCTCGGTGATGAAGGGAGGAACCTGGACGACGACGCCATTTTCCAGCACCGCCGGCTTGTACGACGACGACGCGGTCGCTCCCTTGACCAGCGGCTGCGTCTCGGCGACCTTCGCCGTGAGCGTCTTCGGCAGCTCGATCCCGATCGGCTTCCCCTGATAGAACTGCGTCTGAATCTTCAGTCCCGGCGAAAGCCATCGCCCCGACTCTCCCAGCTCCTCGTCGGAAATCTCGTACTGCTCGTAATTCTCCGTGTTCATGAAGTGGTGCGCCTGGCCGTCGGAGTAGAGATACTCCATCTCGTGCGTCTCGATGAACGCCGACTCGATCTGGTCGCCGGAGCGGAATCGATGCTCGAACTGATTCCCGGTGCGAAGATTGCGCAGCTTCACCTGCACCATCGCCCGGAGATTGCCCGGGGTGTGATGGCGAAACTCCATCACCTTGCACAGATCGCCGTTGAAGACGATCACGATTCCGTTGCGGATGTCCGTAGCGTTCATGGGGATCTCCTGAGATGTTCGCATCGATTCTCGGCGAACTGTTGTTAAATGGGCGTCCGCGGCAGTCGGCGTGCCATGCGAGACTGCGCATTCTAAACGTTTCTGTCGAAGGAAGGGAACGCCTGTGATCGTGGATCTGCTACGGAAATCGCTCGCAATACTAGCAATCGCGACCGCGCTCGGCCTGATCTCGCTCGGCTGCGCTCCGGAACGCGAGGCTCCAACGGACGCCTCGGCGGCCGATATTCCCGTCGGCGTGTTCGCCGGACTGACCGGCCCCACGGCCACATTCGGCCAGGCGACGCGCGACGGTGCAACCCTCGCCGCCGAAGAGATCAACGCTGCGGGAGGAGTTCTCGGCCGGAAGATCCGCCTGCTGATCGAGGACAACCAGGGAAGACCGGACGAAGCCGCTTCGGTCGTCACCAAGCTGATCACGGCGAACGAAGTCATCGCCCTGATCGGCGAGAACGCATCGAATCGCTCGCTCGCCGCTGCGCCGATCGCACAGGCGCATCAGACGCCGATGATCTCGCCGTCGTCGACGAATCCGGAAGTCACGCGCAAGGGCGACTACATCTTCCGCGTCTGTTACACCGATCCCTATCAAGGGGCCGCCATCGCGGCATTCACGCGCCGCAACCTCGGATTCGAGCGCGTCGCGATCCTCAAGGACCTCAAAAACGATTACTCCATCGGCCTCGCCGAGTTCTTCGGAGAGGCGTTCCGGAAGAGCGGCGGATCGATCGTCGCCGATCAGAGCTACAGCGAGGGCGACAACGACTTCCGCTCGCAACTGACGGCCATCGCCCGGGCGAAGCCGCAGGCGATCTTCATCCCGGGCTACTACACCGACGTCGGCTCCATCGCGATTCAGGCGCGCGATCTCCGAATCGACCTGCCGCTCATCGGCGGCGACGGCTGGGACTCGCCGAAACTCCTCGAGATCGGTGGCAGCGCGCTCGAGGGGGCGTATTTCGCGAACCACTACTTCGTCGGTGAAGACCGTCCGGCCGTGCGCAACTTCGTCGACAAGTTCCGCAGGAAGCATGGACGCGACCCCGACGCCGTCAATGCGCTCTCCTACGATGCGACCCGCATTCTCGCCGATGCGATCGCGCGTGCCGGATCGCTCGACCGGAAGGCGATCCGCGACGAGATCGCCCGGACAAAGGAGTTCGCCGGCGTAGCGGGCGTGATCACCATGGGAGAGGACCGCAACCCGGTCAAGCCGGTGGCCATGCTCAAGATCGAAAAGGGAGAGATCGGATTGAGCGACTGGATCCAACCGTGAACGGCGAAGAGTGACATGCAGACGTCATCTCACCACGATCTCGCTCTCCCCTACCTCGAGTCGATTCCGAGCGGGCGCTCACCCGAAGAGCCGATGCCGCTCGTGGTGGTGCTGCACGGGCGTGGCGCGAGCGCTTCCGACCTGGCAGACCTCGCCCCGATCCTCGATGGTCCCGGAGGCTACCGATTCGTCTTTCCCGATGCACCGCGACCCTTCGAGGCGTATCCCGGCATGGTCTTCGGATTCTCCTGGTTCGACGGCTGGCCGGCGAAGATGGAGACGATCGTCGAATCGCGCCGCCTGCTGCTCGAGTGGATCGCGCAGCTGAGGAATCGATACGAGCTCACGCCGGGAAAAATCGCTCTCGTCGGATTCTCGCAGGGGGGGATGATGGCGCTCGATGTCGGCTTCCGGATGGACGAGCCGCCTGCGGCGATCGTGGTCATGAGCGGCGCGATCTACGAGCAGGACCTCCCCGAGCTCGCCGCGCGCAAATCCCAGCCAGTCCTGATCGTCCACGGCACAGCCGACGAAATGATCCCGCTCGTCGCTGCCCGGAGAGCCCGCCAATTGCTCCTCCAGCACGGCGTCGACCCCGAGTACCACGAATTCCCGATGGGCCACCACGTGACCGAAGAGTCGATGGCCGTCGTCGCCGGATTCGTCCACAGAGCGCTCGAATGAGCCACGTTGCGGCAAGGGCAGGATGATGCCGCCGATTGGTCGCGTATCGTGGCAGCTTCAACCGTCCCTCCGGGACTGGATGATCCGGCACGCTCGGAACCCGGGACTCCGTCCGGACTCCGTCCCGGGCTATTTTCAACCGTCCCTCCGGGACTGCGCTCTCTCGCGGGCCGATCCTCGCACCCTTTCAGGGTGCACATTCCTTGATTCGAATTTCGATCCGGTAGAGTAGGGACCGCCCTCGCGGGCGGCCCCTCTCACAGAACCGGACTTGTGGGCCTCACATCCGGCTCTTCGGGACGCTGGCGTCAGGGAGCGACCCTTAGTCCAGCACCGGTGACAAGCACCCCAGCTACCCCCACGGCAAACTCTGTTGCGTGGGGACGTTGACGTGGCGCTGGTGCCAGAGCTTCCACTGCTCGGCAACCGAGAACAGTCCACGGTCGGCGAATATCGCGTTGCGCAGCCCTTTGTCCACGGCATGGCTGTGACTCAGTGCCCACCATGAGCGTTGCTCGTGGTAGATCCCGTTCCACGCAGTTTTCGCGCTGACTCCCAGCTCGATGAGACGTCGAACAATCGTGCGCCGCCGCTTCCACTGCCGAAGCAGAATGGCTCGGAGACGCCGCCTGATATGAGCATCGATCGCTTGCAGCGTTCGCTCTTCCGACTCGGTGCAGATCCCAAAGAAGCCGATCCAGCCCGTCAGATACGCCTTGATTCCCTGAAGGCAGTCCGACAGCCTCTGCCCCCACGTTCGCGGCGTCAACTCCCGAACTTTCTCG
>DATKDP010000084.1:0-2474 GCA_035546335.1 Thermoanaerobaculia bacterium
CAGACCGAGAATGTGCTTGATCAGCGTGGTCTTGCCCGCGCCGTTGGCGCCGACCAGCCCGTAGATGGAGCCGCGCGGTACGGTGAGACTCACCGAATCGAGCGCGGTGGTTCCGCCGAAACGGCGGGTCAGCTCGGAGACATGGATGACGGAACGGCTCCGCTCCTTCTCCGCGTCGTCGATGGAAGCGGGAACCGATGGCATCGATCCTCCTCGATTGGCTTCCGTATTCTCCTCCTGTTCATGAATGAAGAAAAGGGGGAGGGAGGTCACGGCGGGTTGGATTGCCAGGCTACTGTAGCCCCAATGCCTAAACGCCCCCTGACCGTGCCCGTCTGTTTCTCGGGAGGCTTCAGTTTCTCTCCGATAGACCTGGTGCGGGCAGCCAAGCCCATGAGTAAGGAATTTCTAGCTTCATCTTATTTTTTCTTTCAGGTATGAGCGACATCGCCAGAGTAAGACTCTCGTCGAGAGGCCAGTTCGTCATCCCCAAGAGTCATCGTGACGCTTTGGGACTCGAGGAAGGCTCGGAGCTGGTGATTCTGAGGCGGGAGGACACGCTGGTTCTGATTCGTGCCGAAGACTTCGCCGAAGCGACCCGTGGCAGGCTCCGAGGCGTGTGGGGACGCTCCGCCGCCGACGTGGAAGCTTATCTCTCAGGAGAACGGGGCTCGTGGGATTGAGGGCCACCCGCTTCGGGCAGCGAATCGGGCGCGCTTCCAGAATCTGTATCGATACGGCTCCGATCGTCTACCACCTGGAGAACGTCGAGCCCTGGTCGGAGCTGACGACGCTCGCCCTGGATCGGGTTTCGGAAGGAACCGTGGAGTGCATCGTTTCGGCGGTCAGCGTGACGGAGCTTCTCGTGCGCCCATACCAGCTCGAGAATCTGGAGGCGATCGAGTTCTGCGAGAGGTTCCTCCTCTCGATGCCGAACCTGCGGATCGTCCCGGTCGACTACGAGCTGGCGCGACGAGCCGCCTCGATCCGTGCCCGTCACCGCCTCCGGACACCCGATTCGATCATCATGGCCACGGCCATCGGCGAAGCCGCGGATCTGCTCCTGACGAACGACCCCGATTTCGAGAAGGCGGAGAGCTCCGAAACACGGGTACTTCTGATGTCGCGCTTCCTGCGGTGAGACCCGAATCGAGACGGAGGTTGAAAGCAGAGGGCACCTGCCACTGAATTTGTCTTGGGGCTGCTCGGAAGACATCTCACGCGAAGGCGCGAAGACGCGAACTGAGAAATGGATACCCGTCGCGCCGTCGCGTGCACTCGTCTCCCAGACAGTTCTTGCAGAATGGAAATCGCATTCTAAACTGCAACGATCACCCGCAGCGGAATCCTTCCGGTGCTGCGGGCTCGTCCGGAACGTGATTCACCCGATGCCAACCGTGAGCTGAGATCGGTTGTTCGAAACCCTCAATCCCGCTCGACCGTCGACATCGAATCGACGTCCGGCACCGTCGGCTCGGTGGCCGCGGCCTGCCGCTCGATGTCGGCGCAGAGAGCCTTGACGTCGTCGCTGATCTCGCGCAGCTCCGACGGCGTCGGCGTCTGGCGCGCGCGCAGCGAGGAGACGTGGAGCGCGAGCGTCCGGAGCATTTCCACGCGACGTCCCTTCTTCTCCTTCGCCGCTTCCATCCGCTCGGCGAGATCCCGGATCAGCTCGAGCTGCTTCTCGAGCAGACCGCGCATCGGTGCGGAAGTCTCGGCAGACGTCGAGGATGCGGAGAGCGCCTCGATCTTGCCGGCGAGCCGCTCTTCTTCTCCCGGTTCGAGATTCCGGGCAAGGCCCGCAATCTCGCGATCGAGCGCGTCGATCGATGCGACGAGCTGCCGCGCTGCGACCGCGGCCTGCGCGCCGAGGGGGCGGAGACTTCCGGTGAGCTCGTCGCCCTGCCGGAGGATCGTCTGCAACTGCTCGTGGGGTGAGCCGGTGCCGCGGGAAATCTCTTTCGCCGCCGGTGCGAGGATCGCCGCGATGTGCGGTCTCGCCCAGAAACCGGTCCGGCTCGGCGGAACCGACATCATCACCCGATTGACATCCTCCTCGAACAGCCCCTTTCGTCTCAGCTCCCGTCTCGCCAGAACCGTGAAGAGCGCCCAGGCCACCACCGTCACCACGATGATCGCGAACTGGATCAGCGCCCCCACGCCGTACTCTCCAGGGTGCCCATCCCTGATGTAATCGTCCCCGATGTACGCGAAGATCGTCCAGCAGAAGAGCATGCTGGCCAGGAATGCCACGATCGACCAGCGAAGACCTCGCACCGTGCCGGGCAGTCTGTCCCAGACGTTGCCCTCACGGCGAAGGGAAGCGGGATACCACCAAAGCCACCACGCCGGCTCGCGCCAGATGATCGCGTGCGATTCGCGGGGCGGGAAGCCCTGACGCCGAAGGCCCAGCACGAAGAAGAAGTAGGCGAACGTGGCGATCACGGGAATGTCGATGCTGATGAAGATCATGT
>DATKDP010000085.1:0-30226 GCA_035546335.1 Thermoanaerobaculia bacterium
GGATCTGCGTTCTTAGACAGTTGCCGATCGCAGATCCTTCGCTCACGCCCACCCAACCGCCTCGCTCAGGATGACGAATTTGATTTGTTTCCTCGATTCGCATCTAATCCTCGACGATTACCCGAGTGAGCGAAAACGATGCTCGACCTCCTGCCAACCGGGTAGCGCATCACGCGGCCCGAACCGGATTCGCGATGCCGACAGAAAACGAAAGACAGCTGCGACCGAGTGGAAGGAGCCTCGACGTGTCCGCGGCATCGGCGCACAGGCCCGAGAAGCATGTGACCGCCCGGATCCCCGCATCTTCCTGCAGCGCCTGCGCATTCCGGGCAGAACGCAGACTCCAACGCCTTCCCGGCGTCAAGGAGGCGACGATCGATCCGGCCCTCGGCGAGATCTCGCTCGTCGTCGATTTCAACGCCACCTCGCTCGTCGATGTCATGACTTCTCTCGCCTCCGAAGGGCTCGACGTCACGATCGCCCGCGTCGCCATTCCCCTCGACACGACTGGTTTCGGCACTACGGCCTCCCGGATCATCGAAGCGAGAATCGGCTCGATGGAAGGCGTCGCTTCTGTCCGCCTCGACCTGGTGACCTCGGTAGCGATCGTGGAGTATCGCCCGGGATCGACCGAGCTCGATGCGATTCGAGCGGAGCTCTTCCGGGGGGGATGCCCTCCCAACCATGCCGCACCGGAGCGACACGATCCGGCGACCGAGCGACGAATCGTCCGGACTCTCGACGGGAGACTCGTCGTTTCGCTCCTCGGAGCCTCCGCCGCCACGCTCCTCTATCTCGCTGCAGTGGGGATTCCAGGGGGACGAATCACGGAGATGGTTCCGCACTCCGTTGCCGATCTTCCACCAGTTGCTCTCGACGCGCTTCTGATCGCGGTCGTGCTCATCGCAGCCATGCTCGTGGGCCGCGGGCAGATTCCGCGGATGTGGAGAGGGATCCGCAACCGGTGCCTGCATTTCGACGTTTTAGTCTGGCTCGCGATGGCCGTCGGGATCGTCGCCGGCCTCGCTGCGATTCCGATCGAAGGACGGATCATTCACGAGCTGCCGCTGGCGTCAGCCTGGCTGCTGACGTTGCATACACTCGCTCACCGCGTGGATCGAGCGATGTGCAGAAGGTTTACACGGACGGCTTCAGCACTCCAGCGGCTCCGGCCCGATCGTGCGATCGTCATCCGCGACGGGCGCGAGGTCGAGATCGAGATCGAAGATCTTCAGCAAGAAGATGTCGTCGTCGCCGCCCAGGCATCGACCGTCCCCGCAGACGGCACGATCACCTCGGGCTCGGCGGAGCTCGACGAATCGATCTTCGGCGGCTCGACGACTTCGCGAGGCGCCGGCGCACAGGCTCGCGCTGGCAGCCGCGTGGTTCGCGGTCGAATCGAGCTGCGAGCGGAGCGATGGGGACCCAGAGCCCTTCTGTGGCAGCTCGGACTGATGCAGTGGAACAACCTCGAGAGCAACATCGAGCGGAAGGGGGCTGGCACGGCCGCCTGGCTGGGTCCGGCCGTCCTGATCGCGGCGATCGTCACCGCGATCTTCTGGCTCAACGTCAGCCCGTCGACATCGATTGCGGCGTTCTGCCTGATCTCCATTCTGGTCGCCTTTCCCATCCCGGCGATCCATCGCGCGGCGCAAGCAGCGTTGCGGAGCACGCGCGACGCGCTCGCCGAAAGAGGAGCCTTCTTTTCAACGACCGAGGGAATCGAGATCGCGAGCAGGATCGAAGAGGTCGTGCTTCTCGACAGCGCCCTCCATCCCGCCGAGCCGGTAGTCACCGAATTCGTACTTCTCGACGGCATCTCTCAGACGAGATTGCTGAGCTTCGCCGCAGCGGCGCTGGAAGCCAGGAGCGGCCGTGTCGACCGAGCGATCGTGCAGCGAGCTGCAGCAGCGGGAATCGCCGGCAATCCGGCGATTCAGATGCGAAGCGATCCTTTCGGAGTCGAGGCCGTGGTCGACGGAAGGATCGTGATCGCCGGACAGCCGCGCTTTCTGACGCAATCCGCGGTCGACCTCGAGCCCGTGGCGGAAGAGCTCGAGCGATTCACCGCCGAGGGGAGGCATGTGGTGCCGATCGCGATCGACGGCAGAGTCGCCGGACTGCTCGTCGTCCAGATGGACATTGCTCCGGAAGCCCGCGCGAGCGTCGAACGGCTCGAGCAGCTCGGGATCGTCACGCGCCTGGTGACGTGCGCATCTCAGGCGACGGCCAGGGCTGTCGGCTCGCAGCTCGGGATCGACGCCGTCGAGGCGGAAACGACGCGTGCCGATCAGGCTGCGGCCGTCAGTCGCAGCGCACGAGAGTCGAAGAATGTCGCCGTCATCGGAAGTGTCGAATCGGAACCGCTGAGCCGCGCCGGCCTCGGAGTCTGCATCCGCACGCCTGATTCCTTCGCTGTGCCCTATCGCGACCTCACACTCCTGCGACATGACCTCTCTCTGTTCGTCGATTCGATCGTTTCCTCGAAGCGTGCCGTCGATCTCGCCGCCAGAAGCAAGCGCGTGGCGATGATCTACGGAGTGGCGGCCCTGCTTCTGGCAGGCGGAGTGCTCTACCCACTCACCGGCTTTTTTCCATCACCGGTGCTGGCGGCGATCGGCGTCGTCGCGGTGAGCATCGGAATCGATGTTGCGGCTCTTCGTCTGCGAAGGAACGTGCGGGGGGTCGCGCCGTGAGCCTGGCCATTGCGAACGATCCTCTGATCCTCCTGCCGACGCTCCTGGGCATGGCAGCGGCCATCTTCGCTGGGTGGTACTTTTTCGCCCCGGGCGCCCGGTCTGCGGAGCGTCACCAGACGGATGTGCAGGAGATCGTGATGACCATCGAGCACGGCTTCTCGCCCGAGACGATCGTCGTCCGGTGCGGCACCCCGGTCAAACTGCGGGTCGTTCGTCCTGCCGGTGCGCCGGAGACCGCGGAGCTCTTCCTTCCCTGGTTTCATCTCCATCGAAAGCTTCCGGGCGGGCGAACGACGACGATCGACCTCGAGGCCGACGAGCCTGGCGCCTACCCCTTCCACTCCACACACCGACGGCTCGAGGGATACCTCGTCGCTGTTCCACGCGACTGAGGGATGACCGTGTTTCTCTTTCTCGGAATCGATGGAGGCGGGTCGAAGACGGAAGCCGTCGTCGTGGACGAGCAGATGACGACTCTGGGGCATGGACGGGCAGGACCGTCGAATCATCTGAGGGTCGGCATCAGGGAAGCGTCCGGAAACCTCGGCATCGCGATCCACGATGCTGTGCGCTCGGCCGGTCTGACCACGCTCGACATCCGGTATGCCTATGGCGGCATCGCGGGAAACGATCACCCCCGGCACCGCCAGAAGATCATCGAAGCGCTTCGCGTTTTTTTTCCGAAGCAGAATTTCACGGTCGATACCGACGCGCGCATCGCCCTCACCGCAGGCATCGGATCGGGCGTAGGTATCGTGATCATCTCCGGCACCGGCTCCGTCGCCTACGGCCGTAACCGCGACAACCGTGAGGCACGTGCCGGAGGTTGGGGACCGACGATCGGAGACGAGGGGAGCGGCTACGCCATCGCGCGCGACGGACTTTCGGCCGTTGCCCGAGCCTGGGATGGACGCGGCCCATCGACGATCCTGACGGAACTGATCTGCACGCGTCATGACATGTGCGAGCCGCAGGACCTGCCTTACTTCGTCTACGCGCCGAGCACGCATGCCGACGATATCGCCGAGTACTGCCGGCTCGTGGTCGAAGCAGCTTCGAAGGGTGATCAGGTTGCGATCGAAATCCTGGAGCGCGAAGCAGAGGAGCTCGGGATCACCGTCCTCGCCGTAGCGCGCGAGCTCGACCTGCTGGCCGAAGAGTTTCCGGTCGCCTGGGTCGGAGGAGCATTCAACGCAGGCGAGCTCCTCCTGGGGCCGCTCCGCACGACGATTCGAAAAGAAGCACCGGACGCAATTCTCGGCCCGGCGATCGAAGCGCCGGTTCTCGGCGCCGCCAGGATGGCAATCGGGGCGGCGGCGCAGCCGCGGACCGGCCGCGAACCGTGAGGGCGCGGCTCAGAATTGAAAGGACAAGCCCACCGAGAGGATCAGGGGATTGATATCGATGTCGATCTCCCGGCCCGGCCCGGTCGCGAAGACCGCCGTTGCGGCGGTGGTGATCGGCACGTACTTTCCGTCGAGGTAGAGCGCAAGCCTTCGCGTCAGATCGATCGACATGCCGGCGTTCAGAACCAGCCCCACGTCATCGTCGATGTCGACGCTGCTGATTCCGATGTTGCCGAGGTCCGATGTCGAATCGAGATCGTCGAAGAGCACGTATGCCGCACCGGCACCCACGTACGGATCGAAGCGTGCACGCGGCGCGAAGTGGAACTGAAGGATGACGGTGATCGGGATCATTTCGAGCTCACCTCCGGTCAATGCCGGAATCAGCGGATTGCTCGATCTGAGCGTCGCCTCCGGCTTGATGACCGACGCTGCGAACTCGGTCGAGACCCTGTTCGACCAGAAGACGTTGATCGCACCGCCGAAGCCCGACGTCGAGTCGACCTCGAGATCGAAGTCGTTGAACTGAGTGTCTCCCGTCGGATCGGCCCAGACGTAGAAGCCGGAGACATCGACCGACCGCTGCTGAGCGAACGCCGAGCCCGCGACGAGAAGCAGGAGTACTAGAGGAATGACTCGTGAACCCTTCATGCAACCTCCATCACCAAAGACTGCCGCAAGACGGCGACGAAGTGATTAGCAAGACCGCGGCCACCCATCCCTTCTTCAGAATCGATATGCGATGCCCGCCGAGATGATCACCGGATTGATGATCACGTTACCACTCGTTTGACCCTCATCGAATCGCGCTCTCGCCGACGATTCGAACGGAACCACCTTCACTTCGACATTGAATGCCATTCGTCGGGCGAAGCGATGACTCACGCCCGCGCTCGCGACGAAAGCGGGATCGTCCGTGAAATGAAACTCGGTCACCCGCACGCCGCTCGTCGTTTCGATCGGGCCCCGCCGATCGAGGAAGACCCAGGCTACCCCCACACCGAGATACCAATCGACGCTCTTCGCCGGATCGAAGTGATACTGCACGAGTGCGGTGACAGGAATGATCTGAACGGCGCTCAGATCCAGCACTCCGATGACATCAGAAGCGACGCGAATGACGAGCTCCGCCGGCGGCTCCGCCACGGAGAAGGCGAATTGTGTCGAGATCCGGCGGCTCCAGAAGACATTGACACCGGCTCCGACGCCGAATGCCGTTCCGAAATGCAGCCTGGTGTCACCCAGCTCCTCGAGGCCGTCGAACGAGCGGTCCCCGGGGACTGTGACCCAGGTACCCCACAGCTCGATGTCGACGTTTCGATCGGCCGCCGTGAGAGGCGCCGCAACGATCAATAGCGCCAGCAATGCAGTGGCCGCCACACGACTCGCGCAGCTTGGGGTCGTGCGTCCTCGCACGATCGTGACGGCGTCCTGGCCATCGCTGGCGGACTTGCTCACATCGGCCCGACTCGCGAGGGGCGGCGAGGACGCCGCCTCGATCGGGCGGGGACGCCCGACCCCCTCGGACGCTGGCAGAGTGCTCACACCTGCCGGAAGCGATCCCGGGCTCGACAGCCGTGTTTCCCCTCTCCGCCTCATCGAGAGCTCCTGAGCTCGTCTCGAAAAGGGCGGGAGGCGGTACGATTGCCGGGCCGGCTGTTCGTTCTCCACATGGGTCTCGTCGCCTGGCCCTGTGGATAGCAAGAGTCGGCCCACATCAGATCGGCGGGCACGGAATGGAGCTCGCCGCAGGAGCGAACTGGAATGGGATATGAAATCGACTGCCATGGAAAATTCGGCGATCGCGAATCGGAAGGCAAAGCGCTGCTCGAGACCGACTCTCTGATCTTCCGAGGTCGTAACCTGCGCTTCGAGATCGCCTTCGCCGAGATCACCGCGCTCGAAGCACGCAAGGGACATCTGGTGATCACGACGAATCGAGGATGATGCAACCGACCGAGTCTCAACCGCCTGTGGAGGGCGTCGGCGGTGGCGGCGGCTGGCGGACGAGCTGCATCTCGAGTGTGATGCGGATCTCGTCGCTGGCGACCAGTCCGCCATCGTCGAGCTTGCGGCTCCACCGGACGCCGAAATCCTGACGGTTGATCTTCGTTGTCGCTCTCGCTGCGACACGCTCGTTCCCGCGCGAATCGCGGATGATGCGGCTGACTTCTTCGAGGTCGAGCACGACTTCCTTCGTCACACCTCGCATGGTGAGATCGCCGACGATGTGGTGCCTGCCATCGCCGGCTCTGGCAATTCGCTTCGAACGGAATGCAATGGAGGGATGGTTCGCAGCATCGAAGAAATCATCGCTTCGGAGATGATTGTCGCGCCGCTCGTTCCCGGTGTTGATCGAAGCCGTGTCGATCTCCACGTCGATTCGCGCATTCGCCGGATCGCCCGGATCACCAGTCACCGTACCGCTGAATTTCGCGAACATCCCGCGAACATCGGAGATCATCATGTGACGTACGCGAAACTCGACGACCGAATGACTCGTGTCGATGGCCCAGGTTCCCTGCTGCGCAGCAAGTGACGCCGGAGCGAGCAGCAGCACGAGCCCTATGCTCGAAAACAATCTCCTCATCGATGATCCTCCCTGAATCGGCCGGTGGGCCACGCCTTCAGAACCGTGAGGCGCGATGACTAAATTCGCCGCGCGAGCTCGTTCACCGATCCGTAACGAGCAGCGAAGGCCAGGCAGAGCTCGGGACGAAACGCGAGTCGTCCCGCTGCACCCGAAACGCATGATGCCCTTTCAGCCAATGCATCTTTCCGCGCCCGAGCCCGCTCTTTTCACTCAGAGGCGTTGTCTCGAGAACGTCGTGAGCACCGACCCTGGCCTTTCCACCCCCCATCCTCAGGTTCAGGTTATAGTTCCTCCATGCGTCCCAGGCGATCGGGCGGGAGTCCCTTGCTCCTGGCATCTGCGTTCCTGATGCAGTTCGTGTCGGTCCCGCTCGTCTCCCAGGAGCTGGCCTTCACCCACTTCACGACCGAGAGCGAGCTCACGCCTCTCTCCTCAGCCAGCGTCCAGAAAGTTTTTCAGGACTCTCTCGGGTTCGTCTGGATCGCCTTCTATTCATCGGGACTCGCCCGTTATGACGGGCACACGATGGAGCCCTTCACGACGGCCGACGGGCTCGAAGACCTCACGGTGCGCGAGATCGTCGAAGACGGAGCAGGGCATCTGTGGGTGGGCTCGGAGTCGGGGATCGTCGTTTCCGAAAAGCCGCTCTCCGCGTACGACGGCGGATCGAAAATCCGTTTCGTCTCGAGACTCGGCGGCACTCAGCTCCTGCGCGCCCGTATCCGGCGTAACTGCGTGACGGTCGACGGCGCCGGCCGTCTCTGGCTGGGTCATGCCAACGGAATCATGATCTATCAGATCGCCGGCGGAAGAATCGAGCGCAGCCACGAGCTCACGCTGGAAGCAGGTCGGAATCCGACGATCAGCAGTCTCAGTCGATCTCCCGACGGCACGGTCTGGGCTGCATTCGCCTCCGGAGGAATCGTCGCGCTCTCGAGCGATGGATCGATCGTCCGCTCCATCGTCACCGACGACATCGTCACCGCACTGCATCACACAGCCGACGGAACCGTCTGGCGGGGTGACGGAGGGGGGAAGGTGTGGCGGATGGCACCGGATGCCTCGGATTTCGTTCTCGTCAGCGATCGTCTCACGGAACGAATCGTCGCCATCCTGGTCAGCTCCCGCGGCGAGATGTGGGCGGCCAGCCTCGGATCCGGAGTGCTGAGGGTCGATCTGCGGGGAGAACGACCTCCGCGGGTCTTCGAGCGACGTCACGGTCTGCTCGGCGAGACGCTATGGAGTCTGCTCGAGGACCGTGAAGGAAACCTCTGGTTCGCACAGAACGGAGGGCTGTCCCGTCTGCGCTCCGACTACGCGGCATTCGAGCGTCTGACGGGTCGATCGCACTCAGGCGAGACGCCGGTTCTGCCGGATCATGGCGCATTCTGCGTAATCCCTGCGAGGACGACCGGCGCTCTCCACCGCTTCGATTCACTCACCTGGATCGGCACGGGCGGAGGCCTTGCCGCCGTCCGCGAAGGCGCTCGGGTCACGACGATTCAGGCGCGTGATGGACTGTTGAGCAACTCGGTCTATTCGCTCGCGCTCGATGGCAAGGGACGTCTGTGGATCGGGACGGCCTCCGGGTTCGTCTGCCTCTCGCTCGATCAGCACCCCCCTCTTCTGGAGCGCTCTTCGGTGCGCATGATTCCGATTCTCGGGCGCACGGCGCACTTGACGGCGTATCCGTTCGATGTCGTGTACGGGACGAAGGTCTTTCACCTGGGCGGTGACGGGAGCTCCGGAACGCCGGTCGAATCGATCTGGATCTCGGGGACCGGCGGCCTGGCAGCACTGATCGACGACGAATGGTTCGTCTTTCGAAGCGGCACCTCCGGCCTGCCGGCCACTGGAACGACGAATGTGTCATTCGATCCATCGGGCCGGTTGTGGGTCGGAAGCAGCGATGAGGGTCTGCTGCGATCGCGATCGCCGCTGACGCTCGAGCGGTTGCGCGCAGAAGAGAGCCGGCCGGAGCGGGCGACGCTGTTCGAGCGCGCCTGGAACGAGGGGGCCGCTCCGAGCGACAGCGTGAGGAATCTGCTCCTTCACGGCGATCGCCTCTGGGTCGGCACGTCGAACGGGCTTTTCGTACTCGATCCAGGGGAAACGAAGGCTCATCTCGCCTCACGCCTGATCGAGGGGAACATGATCGTCGGGCTGGCCGTCTCGGCCGACGGGCGATCTCTCTGGGTGAGCCAAAACGAAGGGCTCACCGAGATCGATCCGTCGACGATGCAGCTCCGTCGCAGCGTTACGAGGCACGACGGCCTGATCGACAATGAGGCGTGGGCCTACGGAGCGATCGCGGCGGGAGACGACGGGGCGATTCATCTCGCGACACCGAAGGGTGTCTCGATCTACCGGCCGGCTCTCGATTCGATCAATGAGGAACCTCCCATCGTTCGCCTGCGCCGCGTCGAGTTCCGCGAGACGCGTGCGGGCGACAACGAAGTCCAGTTCGAGTATGCGGGACTCAGCTTCGCCAACGAACAGCGTGTCCGATTCCGCACTCGTCTCACAGGTTACGAGACCGAGTGGTCCCAGCCGACGACCGAGGCGAAAATCCGTTACACGAACCTGCCGGCCTGGTTCTTTCCGAAGCGCTATGTCTTCGAGATCATCGCCTCGAACAGCGACGGAATCTGGACCGCGACTCCGCTGCAACATGAGCTCATGGTCCATCCGGCGCTCTGGTTTCGCTGGTGGGCCTGGCTGGCGTATCTGGCGATCCTCGCAACCGCGGGCTGGCTCTTCCAGCGCCACAGAACCCGAAAGCTCGCCTGGAAGAACCGCGAACTGGCCACGTTGATCGACGACCGGACGGCCGAGATCAGCTCGCGCACCGAAGAGCTCGAGACGTTTGATCGCATCGTCAGAGTGATCAATCGCGAGGTGGCTTTCGAAAACTTGCTCCAGGCACTCCTGGAACAGGCGATCGTGCTTTTTCCACACGCCGAGAAGGCCGCGTTTCTCCTCTTCGACCACCAGCGCCAAACCTCGGAAGTCGCCGCGGTTCTCGGCTATGATCTCGAGCTGTTCCGCAATATCGCGTTCTCACCGGAGGAGGCGCTGCGGCGCTATTCGGAGCATGCCGAGCAGCTCGAGGAAGGCGTCTACCTCGTGCGTGATTTCAACGAGCTCGCCGGCGAGAGCCAGACCAGGCACCTTCCCCGTCCGAAATCGATGCTGGCGATGGCGGTCACACTCGGTGGAAGGCTCGAGGGCTTCCTGATCCTCGACAACTTCACCGACACCGACGCATTCGACCGCTCCGACCTGCGCAAGCTCGGCCGGTTCCGCGAGCATGCGGTCTCGGCGATCGTCAAGGCGCGAATTCTTCGCGAGCTCGAGGCGCGCCGGCGCGAGGCGGAGCTGGCGAATCAGGCCAAAAGCGCGTTTCTGGCGAACATGAGCCACGAGCTGCGCACCCCGATGAACTCCATCATCGGCTTCTCGGAGATCCTGATCGATCGGCTGCAGGAACAGATTCAGCCGAAGCATCTCGGATTCCTCAACAACATTCAGAGCTCGGGACAGCATCTGCTGAACATCATCAACGACATTCTCGATCTCTCGAAGGTCGAAGCGGGAAAGATGGAGGTGATTCCCGAACAGTTCGTGGTCCGCGGCGCCGTCGACGGCGTCTGCCGCATCATGAAGGGACTGGCAACACGCCATTCGATCTCCATCGCCATCGATGTTCCCGACGATCTTCCGCCGATCGAGTCCGACCTCGGAAAGTTCAAGCAGATTCTCTACAACCTGCTCTCCAACGCCGTGAAATTCTCCCCCGCCGGCTCGACCGTTCGCGTGCGTGCGATGACCGATGGCCCGAATGTGAAGCTGTACGTCAGCGATCAGGGAAAGGGAATCGCGAACGAGGACATCGGAGCGATTTTCGAAGAATTCCGGCAGCTCGACGCGAAGGCTTCTCGCCAGTTCGGCGGCACCGGTCTCGGGCTGTCTCTCGTCCGGAAATTCGTCCACCTGCTCCACGGCACCATCGAGGTCGAGAGTGCACCGGGAAGTGGCAGCACGTTCATCGTGAGCCTCCCCCTCTCCTACTCCCTCACCACCGGAATCGAGTCGAAAGACGATCCGCTCTCGCTCCCGCCCGGACCGCGGGTTCTGATCGTCGAAGACGACACCACCGCCTACGAGTCGATCCGGAGGCACCTCGAGACGGCGGGCTACGTGGCTCTGCGCGCCCGTCATGGAGAGGAAGCTCTCCGGCTCGCCCGACTGATCCGCCCCGTCGCCATCACACTCGATCTCGGGCTTCCGGGGATGGACGGATGGGAGGTTCTCAAGAGGCTGAAAAGCGAGCCGCTGACCCGTTCGCTGCCGGTCGTCATCATCTCCATCAATGACAACCGCGAGCTCGGGCTTGCTCTGGGAGCCGACGACTACTTCGTCAAACCGGTCGATCGATCCCTCCTCGTCTCCCGTCTGGAAGAGCTCACCTCACCGCGGACGGGATCGAGGCCGGAACTGCTGCTGATCGACGACGACCCCGAGCTGCATGCCATGCTGACCGAGGAGCTCCGGCTTCACGATTACGACATCCGCAGCGCCTACAGCGGTGAAGAGGGATTGAGCCTCGTGCGCGATTCCGTTCCCGACGTGATCGTCCTCGACCTGATGATGCCCGGCATGAACGGATTCGAGGTCGCTGCCTCTCTGAAGGAAGATCCGCGCACGGCGCGGATTCCGATCCTCGTGCTGACGGCAAAAGACATCACCTCGCACGAACGCAACGAGCTTCGCGACAAGATCGCCGCCCTGGTTCAGAAGGGGGATGGCGCCAAAGCTCGGCTGCTCAGCGCCATCGAGATGGTCGGACGAAGGCAGCCCGAAGTGCTCTAGCCCTACCCAAACATATTTGAAATTTGAGAGTCAAAGGCCGGGCGCGGGCTCGGGCCCGGGCCCGGGTAAGACCTCGCGAGATTGACTCGGTCCTCCGCACGATCATCTTTCTGCCAGGAAGAAACGATCAGGGAGAACCGATGGACACCATCACGAAGCTGTTCGGCAGCCTCGTCTCTTTCGTATACCACTGTTTCGATCGGATCGTCATCCTCGGGCATCCACGTCTGCTCACCCGCCCGGAGAACATCGTCCGCTTCTTCCGCGACGTTCATCAGGTCGGCGCCCTCCTCAAACGCATCGCTCAGATGCTCACGAAACTCATCAAGTCCCGCCGCCTGACCGAGTGAGCACCCGAGCCCGAGCCCGCGCCCGGCTTTTCGTCATATTCTGAGAGACGAATCCTCAGACTTCGGTTTCAAGAACCTAGCAGCTGGATTCGAGCGGCGCTTCAGTGCGAGCATTCTCTTCGAGAAGTGCCGCTTTTCTGCCATCTGCGGTCTGGTTCGTGGTTTCTGCTTTTCTAGTTTCTGCTTTTCTAGTTTCTGGTTTCTGGTTTCTGGTTTCTGCTTTATCTGCCATCCGCTATCTGCCATCTGATGTCTTCTTCCGGCCCTCTGCCTTCTCCCTTCCCCCCTCTCCCTTCCGCTTTCCGCCCTCTGCCTTCTGCTTTCCACCCTCTGCCTTCTGCCTTCCACCCTCTGCCTTCCGCTTTCGGGCTCCTGCCGGCGCGGCGTCATCGGGTCTCTGTTCGGATGCGACCTCCGTTGCTTCGACCGGAATCGTGACCGCCTCGAGCTGGCGCTGCTCCTCCTGGACGCGCGCGTAATAGCCGATGGCGACCCTGCCCACGGCCCGAACGGCGAGATAGTTGAGGGTACCGCCGAGCGCGGAGCCGATCAGTGGCGCGACGGCGGGAAGCCGCCGCACGAGATAGCGCCCTGCGATTCCCTTCGCCAGACGCCTCGCCGCCTCCTTCTCCAGCCCGAGCGCCACCAGACGCCGGACGCCCTGGCGGCCCAATGTAGCTCCCGTCGAAACGGCGAGTGTCGCCATCACCTCGCGAAATCGCTCGGGCAGGCGGGGCTTCTGCCCGTAGAGGAAGGCAATCGCAAGGATCAGACGACTCTGCTGGCGTACCAGGTTGAAGATGTCGGGCGCCATCGCCAGCAGCCCGACGGCGCCTCCCGCCGTTCCTGCCGCAGCACCCACCGTTGCCGCACGCCGTGCGGCACGCCGGATCAGAAGCTCCGCGAGCTTCTCGTTCGACGCGTCCGGCGACTGCTCGCGCAAGGCAGCCACATCGTGCTCGATCGCTTCCTGGTCGAGCTCCTGGAAAAGCCGCTCGAGAAGGTCGTAGAATCGCTGCGGCAGATCGCGTTTCGTGATCTCCATCATTCCGTTCCCCACTGGTAACCCCGCGGAGGACACTAGCGCATGAAGAGCAGATCTCAAAATCGCGACGGGGAGATCGCCCTCCTTCTCGAAATGCTCGATCAGGCGTTCGACAAGAGTGCATGGCACGGAACCAATCTCCGCGGTTCCCTGCGAGGCATCGGGGCCGACACCGCAGCATGGCGTCCGACTCCCCGCCGCCATGCCATCTGGGAGCTCACCCTGCATGCTGCATACTGGAAGTACGCAGTCCGTCGGCGCCTGCGCGAGGAACCGCGAGGCTCCTTCGAGCTCGAAGGGAGCAACTGGTTCCCTGCAGGTGACCCCGCCGACGAAAAGGGATGGAAGCAGGCGGTCCGGCTCCTCTCGAAGGAGCATCGCGAGCTCCGGGCAACGGTCGAAGAGCTCGATCCGGCGCGGCTCGATGTTCGAGGAGGAACAGGAAAATTCACGAATCGGCAGCTCATCGTCGGAGCCGCCGCGCACGATCTCTACCACACGGGACAGATTCAGTTGCTGAAGAAACTGAGGGCAGAGGGCAGATAGCAGAAGGCAGAGGGCAGGGGGCAGGGGGAGGCCGTCATCCTGAGCGAGGCGGGACGGGAGGGGCGTGAGCGACCCACCCCCTCCCCTCGTTCAGGATGACGATCTGCTATCTGCTATCTGCTATCGTCCTTCTGCCTTCTGCCTTCTGCCTTCTGCTTTTCCCGCGTTCTCCCGTATCCTTCCCTCGTGGCCCGCTATTCGATCGAAGAGTATGTTCGCTGGGAAGACATCGATGCCGCCGGAATCATCAACTACCAGGCCTATCTCCGGTTCTTCGGACTCGCCGAAGTCGAGCTCTTCCGCTCATGCGGTCTCACGTATCGAAACCTCTTCGAGGATCTCGGCATCTGGCTGCCTCGCGTCCACGTCGAATGCGACTTCTTTCGCCCGGTGACGCTCGACGAGCTTCTCGTGGTCGAAGCATGGTTCGGCCGGATCGGAACGACGTCGATCGAGCTCGATTTCGCCGTCCGGAAAAAGTCGGATCCCGCCACCGTAGTCGCCACCGGACAGTACGTTCTCGTCACGGTGAAGCAGGGAGAGCTGGTGCCGATTCCGGTTCCGGCAGTTCTTCGCGAGCGGCTCGCACCGTATGTCGAATCGGAAGCGCCGTAAGGCCGCTGCACGCCGCTAAGGACTGAGTGGCAGGCCCGTTGCTCGTCATCCTGCGAAGCGGTGCACGCAGTCCCGCGCCGTCACCAGAACGTCAATTCGTCAGGGCTTCCTCTTTGCGCCTTGTTTCGGGAACTTTCCCGCGCTGAGTCGCGTTCCCTTCTTGTACCGAAAAACCTGCGATTCAGGAGATCCTTTATGCGTGACGAGGAAGTCACCGACTCGAGGACCACCCCGCGTTTTGTCGCCAACCCTCCGCTGGAGGGTGATTTCGGCGGAGTCACGGTCATCATTCACGACCTCGCGGACCGCGGCGCGCAGATCGAACATGCCGACCCGCTGAAGATCGGAAACATGGCGAAGCTGTCGGTGAGGTTCGTGCCATCGTCGACGCCGTTGACCGTTCGAGGTCGTGTCATCTGGAGCCGGCTGTCGAAGACGCCCAACGCGAAAGGGAAGTACCTCTACCGCACCGGCCTCTTGATCGAGGAAGAGAGAGAGCTGATTCATCAGGCACTTCAGCAACTGATCGGGGCAACGCTGCGTCTCGACGAGAACTCTCTGGAACGAAAAAAGAGAATGCTGCTCGAGCGCTCACGCCGGCTGGCTGCCACCCCCAAAGTGATTCCACTCAGCGCCGCTGCAGCGAGGGCGATCTCCGGCGATCAGATTCTCCTGATCCGACAGGCGAGAGAGTGGCTCCGCTCCCATCCGGAAGACGCGATCAAGTGGTACAACCGAGCCAAATTTTCAGAGGCGCGAGATGGGGAGGATGCGGTTCACTACAACGACGAGATGCTGGCCATCTGGGAGTATCTCGAGCGCACCGTGGAGCTCGCGTTGATTCGCCACGTCTTCGAAATGAAAGCGTAGATTGAGAAGAGGCTCAGACCACGCCCGCCAGCTCCTCCCCGGTAAATCCCACGAAGACCGGCTCGGGAGGAAGCACGATTCCGAGCTGTTCATGAACCCGCTGCCGAATCCGGCGGACGAGCATCAACAACTCTGAGGAGGTTGCTCCTCCACGATTGACGATCGCCAGGGTGTGCCTGGTCGACAACCCCACGCGTCCCTCTCCATATCCCCGGCTGAACCCGGCGCGCTCGATCAGCCAGGCCGCCGACAGCTTGATCCCCTCGGATACCGGATACATCGGCGGCAGCTCTCCTTCGCGAAGCCCACCTCCCTTCCGCACCCGATCGAGAAAGCCTTCCACTTCCGCCTCATCGATGATCGGGTTCATGAAGAAGGAACCATCGCTCCTGGTATCGGGATCGCTCGGATCGATCACCATTCCCTTCCGTCGTCTGACGGCAATGACCAGCTCGCGAATCCGGCTCAGCGAGGGAGTCTTTTCACCGCCGAGCTCCTTGACAAGCTCCGGATAGCGCATCGCCGGTGCTCCGCCGCGGAGAAGCCGAAAGGCGACCGAAACGACGAGATATCGGCCCTGATCGCCTTTCTTGAACCGGCTCGAACGGTAGGCGAATCCACATTCCTCGTTGGAGAACCGGCACAGCTCCCCCGTGACCCGATCGAGCGCCTCCACTTCCACGATCGTCTCACTCACCTCCTGCCCGTAGGCGCCGACATTCTGAATCGGCGTCGCACCGACATATCCTGGAATTCCCGAAAGGCATTCGATCCCTGCAAGATCGAGCTTGACGCAGCGCGCGACGAGGGGATCCCACGGCTCCCCCGCAGCAGCCCGCACGAGGACGGCTCCATCCGCATCCACCAGATCGACGCCTCGAAGCCGCAGGTGAACGACGAGCCCATCGAAGCCGCGGTCGGAAATCACAAGGTTGCTTCCCCCGCCGAGAACGAAGAGCGGAAGCGTATTGGTCCGCGCCCACGACAGCGCCTGCTCCACGGTCTCGCGATTCCCGGCGGTGACGAAAAAGCGCGCAGGTCCGCCGAGGCCGATCGTGGTCAGAGGCGCGAGCATGACGTTCTCTTCGATGTGCAGCGAGCTGGGGTGCGGCTGAAGCAATCGGGTTCTCCTCTGCAAGTCTCGTGACGGATGCGAGACTCTGCTAAATTCCTGCAACGACGCCTTTTCTCCTTGCGAGGCCCGCGGGAATCCCCTATTCTAACCGCGCGTCGCGAGCGGCATGCGACCGGACTTCCGGCTCGGCACAGGCGTGGAGGATTCTGATGACGGCAATCACCGAGAGGCACGACGCGAAGTGGTTCGGACACCCCCGCGGACTCGCCACCCTGTTCTTCACCGAGATGTGGGAGCGGTTCAGCTACTACGGGATGCGCGCCCTTTTGATGCTCTTCATGACGGCGCCTCTTCTGACCGGGAATCCCGGACTCGGAATGCCGATCGAGCAGGCGGCGGCGATCTACGGCCTCTATACCTCCCTCGTTTATCTCCTCGCCCTTCCCGGCGGCTGGGTCGCCGACAAACTGTGGGGACAGAAGAAGGCCGTCTTCGTCGGCGGCTGCATCATCGCGGCCGGACACTTCAGCCTCGCCGTTCCGACGATGGCGACCTTCTATCTCGGCCTTCTCCTGATCGTCATCGGAACGGGTCTGCTCAAACCGAATGTCAGCACGATCGTCGGCGATCTCTACCCCGAAGGAGGCGCGCGCCGCGATGCGGGGTTCTCGCTGTTCTACATGGGAATCAACATCGGCGCGACTCTCGGACCTTTCATCTGCAGCACGCTCGGCGAAGGGTGGAACTGGCACTGGGGCTTCTCGGCTGCCGGATTCGGCATGGTCGCGGGACTCATCCAGTACAAGCTCGGCGAGAAGTATCTGGTCAACGCCGGCGATCTGAAGCAGATCGAGTCGCGCGAAATCCTCGCACGGCGCAGCCGCAACTTCTATGTGATCGCATCGGTCGTCGCTGCGATCGGAGTTCTCGGGATCTTTCTCGCCACCTCTGGCGCCATCGCCATCACGCTGCAGCAGGTGGCGACCGCCCTCGGCTACACCATCATCATTCTCGCCATTCTCTATTTCGTTTACCTCTTCATCGCCGGCGGCTACGACACGCTGCAGAAGAAGCGGCTCGTCGTCATCTTCTGGATTTTCCTTCTGGCGGCATTGTTCTGGTCGGGATTCGAACAGGCGGGCTCGTCGATGAACCTCTTCGCCCGCGACCTCACCGACCGCGTCTATTTCGGCTGGGAGATGCCGGCAGGGTGGCTGCAGAACGTCAATCCGATCTTCATCATCCTCTTCGCCCCGGTCTTCGGATGGCTGTGGACCTGGCTCGCGCGACGCAATGCGAACCCGTCGATCCCGATGAAGTTCGCGCTCGGCCTTCTCGGTCTCGCCGCCGGCTTCTTTGTCCTCGCCTGGGGCGCAGCGAATGCAACCGCCGGCAACCCCGTCTCGCCTGCATGGCTGATCGTCACCTACTTCCTCCACACGGTCGGAGAGCTCTGTCTCTCCCCCGTCGGTCTCTCGTCGATCACCAAGCTCGCTCCGCCGGATCGCGTCGGACAGATGATGGGGATCTGGTTCGTCGCAGCGGCTCTCGGGAATCTTTTCGCCGGCCTCGTCGCCGGCCGGCTCGAGACGCTCGCACCCACGGACCTCTTCTGGAACGTCGCGCTGATCACTACCGCGGGAGCGGCGCTCGCTCTCATCCTCAGTCCGCTGGTCAAACGATTGACCGGGGGCATCGAGTAGACTCCCGACGGGCGGCCTGGTGGAGGATCACCCGGCCGCCAGTCACAGCGACAGGAGCAGGATCATGTTCGAATCGCCTGCCGCGGTACTCGCCATCCTGGCGACGGTCGCCGCCTTCTTCTTCTGGCTCGAAAAGGCTTCGCGCTGGAAGCTCTTCACCCTTTTCCCGCCGCTACTCTTCATCTACGGCGTTCCGGTGATCCTCAGCAACACGGGCGTTCTGCCGAAACAGTCGGACGCATACACGGTTCTCAGCACCTTCGGTCTTCCCGTGTTCATCACACTGCTTCTGCTTTCGGTGGACATCGGCTCTGCATTTCGCGTCATGGGAAAGGGTGTCTTCGTGATGCTGCTCGGAACGGTGGGTGTGGTCGTCGGAGCTCCCGTCGGCTACTTCGTCGTCCATCGCTGGCTTCCGGATGACGCCTGGAAAGGATTCGGCGCGCTGGCAGGAAGCTGGATCGGAGGCACCGGGAACATGGCGGCAGTGGCCGGCGGCCTGGAGACCCCCCCAGCCATCTTCGGCCTTGCGGTCCTCGCCGACAATCTGATCTACGTCATCTGGCTGCCGATCCTGCTGGGATCGAAGGCGTTCGCCGACCGCTTCAACAAGTGGGCGCGGGTGAGTGAGGATCGTCTCGAGAAGATGGAATCGGCGGCAAAACAAGAAGCGGCCACCAGGGTCGAGGGCACATTCGAGATGTATCACCTGCTCTATCTGGCAGCGATCGCCCTTTCCGCGGCGGCGATCTCCGGCTGGGTCGCGCCGATGCTTCCGGTGGTCGAGCCGATTCTCTCGACTTCCACCTGGCGCGTTCTGCTGGTCACGACGTTCGGCATCTTTCTTTCGTTCACACCCGCTCGAACGATTCCGCGCTCGCACCAGATCGCCATGGCGATCGTCTATATCTTCGTCGCCGGCATGGGAGCGCGCGCATCACTCGAAGGCCTCGCCGATGCTCCCGCGTTTCTCCTCGGCGCGGCGATCTGGATCGTGATCCACGGCCTCTTCTGCCTCCTCGGCGCCTGGATCTTTCATGTCGACGTGCACAGCGCCGCCATCGCCTCGGCTGCGAACGTGGGAGGTGCCGCATCGGCTCCCGTCGTCGCCGCATACCATCGCGAGAGCCTCGTGCCCGTCGCCATCCTCATGGCTCTGATCGGCTATGCCATCGGCAACTATGCGGCATTCCTCGCGGCGCGACTCTGTTTCTGGGTTGGAGGCTGACGTCCACGCTTCCGCGGCGCGAGATTGCGGTGTGATCGGCATCACTCCCTGCTGTGGTCCCGGTCCGTGAGATCCGCAATCGATGCACGTATAACCGAAGCGTCAACGCGTCGCCCATTCGAGGCGGCCGATGAAGGAGAGCGATCCCGATGGAATCCAAAGCGACTCGAAACCCGGGCTTGCATCGTCTCGCATTCGTGGCAGGAGCCGCCGTTGCCGGCGGCGCCGCGTTTCTCGCCTTCTTCCTCCTCCGCGCCACTCCACCGCCTTCCGGCGACGTGACCGCGACCGCCGACGTGCGACAACTGCCGCCCGGACATCCGCCGCTCGACACACTTCCTCCCGGCCATCCGGCGATCGAGGGCAATGCCAGCGTTCCCGAGCTGCCGCACGGGCATCCTCCGATTCGAACCGAAGGAACGGCTCCCCGCGTTACCGTTGCCGGTACGATCGACATCGTCCGTCAGGCGACGAAACGGATGCCGGCCAGCGGCTGGATCTTCGTCATCATCCGTGCTGATGGCGCGGACTCCGCGCCGGCAGTCGCAGCGAAGCGCTATCCTCTCGGATCGTTTCCTCTGCCATTCGAGATCACCGAGGAGGACTGGATGATCGGTGAGGGGATGCCTGAGCGCGTTCGCATCGACGCCCGGATCGATCACGACGGCGACGTCGCAACGAGAGAAGCGGGAGCCCCCTCGGCGACGATCAATAACGTCGCCAGCGGCTCGCGCGAGGTGAAGGTCGTTCTGGAGTGAGCGAGCCCTACATCGGTCCGCCGCTGTGACAATCAGCGCAGTCGAACAGAGTCAGGTCGCCGAGATCGACCGGATGCTGGAATTCGTTGTGCGGCGCCTCGACCATGACCGTTCCTCCCTCTTTCTGGCTGATCACCGCGTGGCAGACGTCACACTCCTTGCGAATCACCTTCCCGTCGCTGCTGACGTGCCGGTCGTCATGGCAACGGAAACAGCCGTTCGAATAGAAGTGCCCGATGTTGTCGGGATGCGTACGCCAATCGACGCGCATCTCGGGAAAGATCGTCGTCTGATAGATCTTCCGCACCTCGGCGATTGCCCGATCGATCAGCCGCTTGTCGCTCGCCTGCAGGTCGGGGTGGTTCTCGCGGTAATACGCCCGCAGGTCGCGGTGGATCGCCACCAGCGCTTCGTTCGTGGAGCCGTATTCTTTCGACAGAGTCTCGACTGCCTGCTGTTTGATGTAAGGCAGACTCGTACTGATCGTTCCCGCCAGAAGCGCTCGATCGACCGAGCGATCGGGCGGAACGTAGATGTGAGTCGGGCGGTTGTGACACGACACGCAATCCATTCTGCGCCGCGGAAGACGGTCCATCTCTTCCGGCGTCATCTCCGCATCCTGAGCCGTGAACACAGTGACCTTGCCGTCCGGACCCTTCATCTGCACCCAGGGGATCTTCTGGTGCTGATCATCGGAGGCGGCGTAGGTGATCTCGTTGGCGATGTTCATGTGCCAGTGAATTCCGGCGGTGAGGCCGCCGGTCGGGCTTCCTCCTCCCGTCTTGATGAGCATCTGTGTCTCGCGCGGCGTATTCGCTTCGTCGTAGCCGAAATGGTTGAAGACTTTGAGCTGCGCGCCGAAGAATTTCTCGGGCCAGTGACACTGCTCGCACGTCTCCTGCGCGGGACGGAGATTGTGGACGGGTGTCGTGATCGGTTTCGGATACTTCTTCATGAGCACGGAGTAGACCTGGTAGGCACCGGAGAGCTTGGAGCGGACGTACCATCCGGCGCCCGGCCCGACATGGCAGTCGACGCAGCCGACGCGGGCATGCGGCGAGGCCTTGTAGGCGATGTACTCGGGGTGCATGACCTGGTGGCACAGTGCTCCGCAGAACTCGGTCGAATCGGTGTACTCGTAGGCCTTGTAGCTCCCGAGAAGGCTGACGAAGATGAAGGCTACGCCGCCGAGCAGAGCGAAGGTCACCAGACGGCGCGTGCGCGCATTGTTCAGATCGATCCTCGGAAAGCGCGCGATCTCCTCCGGCCTCGTCCTGCGGCGTCGCCGGCGCTCGAGAAGCATGCCCGCCGCCACGAGACCGAGACCGAGGATTAGAACGGCCGGAAGGACCATGTACGCGAGGATGCCGACATACGGGTTCCCGTCGCTGGAGGTCATCTCGGCGATGACCAGAAAGACGATGTTGAGAAGAGCGATCAGCGTGATCAGGGCACCGATGTAGCTCGTCGTGTTCCGGGCGAGGCTCGGTTTCTCACGGTCAGTCTGGCTCGATTCATCTGCGTTCGTCACTCGGTTTCACTCCTCGTCATCTCGATCTGCAGGGGGCTGTCCGCCTTCCTTCCCGTCGGTTTGCTCATCCGGGTCGCGCAGTTCGTGCTCGAGGGGCACCTCCGCTTCGACGGCGAGTGGATGCTCGTGCTCGAACAATCGGCGGGACATTCGTCCATCGATCCATGCTGCATTCATCGGATAAACATCAGGGTCGAAAATCACCTGGTAGAGGTGCCAGACGATGATCGCCAGCGTGGCGAGCACCGCTTCGTAGAAGTGGATCGCGAGGGCGATGTCGACCCACCAGCGGGGCACGAACGCGCTGACTCCCACTTTGTACCACAGCATGATCCCGGTGACACCCATCACCACGATGCCCCAGACCAGCGCCCAGTATTCAGCCTTCTCGCCATAGGAGAAGCGCCCGAACTTCGGACGGGGAACCGAGCCGCGCGCGTAATGCCGCATGTTCGTCACCAGATCCCTCAAGTCATGCATCCGGAACATGAAATCGCGGATGCCCTGGCGTCCTTCCCGCGTGAAGAGCATGTAACCGAGGTGCCAGACGCCGACTGCGAGCATCACCACTGCGGCAACTCGATGCCCGATCCGGCGCACTGTCTCACTCGATCCGAGCAGCAGCGCGAACCATGACTCGGGATAAGCAAGCGCAAACCCGGTGATCACCAGCACGAAGAAGCTCGCGAGCAGCAGGAAGTGCTGAATGCGCTGATTCCTGTTCATCCGGATGATGGTTCGATCCGCCGCTTTCCTGGCGATCGCCGCCTTGCGCCACCAGATGATCCCGTTGTGCAGCAGCATCGCACCGATGACGCCGATGATCAGCGTTAGATAGAACGAACGGATCCAGCGGATGATCCGCGACCCGATCTCCTCCGCTGCGGGTATGTCGAGATGAACACGTCCTCTCGTGAAGTTCTCGCCGGCACCCGGATGGCACGCACCGCAGGTCGCGGCGAGATTCTCTCTGTGGATCGTCGAGGCCGGGTCGGCCGAGGGGAGAATGTTGTGAACTCCGTGACAGCTCGCGCAGTTCGCCGCCACATCCGATCCCAGACGCCTCGCCAGCCCGTGGTAGCTGTCGCGATAGCTGCTGACCTTCCGGCCGGCTACTCCGAACTCCTGCGTCAGCCGGACTCCTTCGTGACACTGCGCGCAGGTCGTTCGAGCAACCGCCTGCGAAGAGACCGACGAGGTCGGATCGATGTGCGCCTTGATCATGTGAATTCCGTGGCAGTCCGTACAGACCGGCGATTGCCCCCTGCCGCGCTCGATCGCCTTGCCGTGGACGCTCTGCTGGAACTCCCTGGCCACCGACTCGTGGCAGTTTCCGCACGTCTCGGGTACGTTGAACTTGAAAATGGGGCTCTCAGGGTCGCGAGCCGTGCGGATGTCGTGGCTGTCGTGACAATCGATGCAGACCGCCGCGGTGGTCGAGCCCTCCACTACGGCTCTGCCATGAACGCTCTCGCGGTACGAGAAGAACGGCTGAACGCTGAACCCCGACGGCTCCATCACGAATCGAACTCCATGACAGGAGCCGCACGTCTCGGTCAGATTCACCCGGTTCGTCTTCGACTTCGGCTCGGACGAGGCGAGCATCTCGTGCGGTGCGCCATGACATGATGCGCACGCCGCCGTGTTGCGCACTCCCCTCTCCGCCGCCTTCGCATGGACCCCCGCCTCGAAAGCTCCCACGGCATCGGGATGGCACTGAGCACAATCGACTTTCGGGACCGGATCGTGAGGATAGCCGGTGATTCCGGCATGGCAGTCCACACAGTCGAACATCGCATGGACGGACGTGTTGAAACGATCTCGGTCGACGTGCACGCTGGTGGTCCGTCCATCGATCTCCTTCGTGAGAGACGGATCGGAATGACAGTCGAGACAGTCGCTGCTCGACTGTGCCGCGAGGTGAAGCGGGCTCGCGACTACGAGCAGATACAGGACGGTTGCGAACCATCGCATCACTGCATCCTTTCGCAGGGGGGGAAGAACCGGCCATCCCCATCGCAGGCATACTATTGTCGCCCCGGACGCTGCTCGATGCGCAAGCGCACCGATCGAGGTGATCTGCGTTACCTCGGGCAATACGGCGGCGTGCTTCTCTACGCCCGGCAGCGACTCAAGGCAGATCCTCGATCTCAGCCAGCGTCCACGCGAGTGCGGCGATCACTGCAGCATTCATTCGCAACGCTTCAGGATCGACCTTGTCGAGCGTGTCCGAGGGGGCATGGTGATGATCGAAGTAATGCAGCGGATCCTGGCGGACGCCAAACCCGATGACTCCGTTTCGAACGAGAATTCCGGTGTCCGCACCCGTCAACGCCCGAGGCATGAGCTCGAAGGGACCAAACGAGGCGAGCGGCGCGAGATACTCGTTCAACCTCCCCCTCCCCTCGGCCCCGAGGGTCGTGAAGAAGCCGAGCGGGCGACCCGCACCGGCGTCCGACTCGATGGCGGCGACGTGCTTCTCGTGCCTGTGCCCGAAGAAATAATAGAAACTTCCCCGCAGACCGTTCTCCTCATTCATGAAGAGAACGACGCGAATCGTTCGTCGCGGTGTGAGACCGAGCTGTCGAAGCAGCCGGACTGCCTCCATGACCGCGGTGACGCCCGCCGCGTTGTCGATCGCGCCGGTCCCGAGATCCCACGAGTCGAGATGTGCCCCGATCAGGACGATCTCCTCGGGCCTGTCCCTTCCCCGAAGCTCGGCGATCACGTTGGCCGACGGCACGTCGTGGTCCCAGCGGGGTGTCAGGACGAGATTGATCCGCAACGGCTCACCCCTCTCCGAGAGCCTCTGCAGAAGATCGGCATCTTCGGTGGTGATCGCCGCAGCCGGAATCGCAGGATGCCCCGCCGCATAGCAGAGCTGTCCGGTGTGCGGTGTTCGCATGGATTCGGTCGTGGCCGATCGAACGAGGGCAGCGACCGCTCCCTGAGCGGCAGCGGCGCTCGCCCCACCGCCGCGATACCGAACGGCGGCCGCATACGCCGTGAATCCGTCGCGCGCGAGGACCAGATCACGGCTCATCGGAGAGTTGAAGAGCACGATCTTTCCTTCGACCGCGCGGCCGAGCGAACGAAGCTCGTCGAAGGAGCGAACGACGACGAGATCGGCTGTCAGCCCCTCCGGCGGCGTAGCCACGCTGTCCCCGAGGGCGGTGAGAACGATCGTATGATCGTGATGGGAGACGAGCGATGCGCGCTCGACGCCACGAATCCACTGCGGAACGAGAATCGGTTGATTGCGCGTCGGGAATCCCCACTGCTCGAGCGTCGCCGTCGTCCAGGAGACTGCGAGCTCCGCCTGTCGCGTGCCGCTCAGGCGCGGTCCGATCTCGTCGGTCAGATGAGAGATCACCTCCCAGGCGTGAGAGTCATGGTCACGCGCTTCGAGAATCGTCTCGATCGTGGCGCGAATCGATTCGACCTCACTCTGCGCTCGAATCGACGGAGGGCACAACAGGGCGGCAATCGTGAAAAGGAAGACGACACGTGCCCGCAGGAGCCCATGCATACGAGATCGAGCACGACCAGAGCCCGACATGTCAGACGCTCTCGGTGTCGATCTGCGCGCGCTGAAGAGCACCCGAGTAGTCGACATAGATCGACTTCCATTCGCTGAAGACATCGAGAGCGGCGACACCCGCCTCGCGATGCCCGTTCCCTGTTTCCTTCGTGCCGCCGAAGGGGAGATGGGTCTCGGCGCCGATGGTCGGCGCGTTGACGTAGAAGATCCCCGTATCCATGTCGCGCATGGCGATGAAGGCCTTGTTGACATCACGCGTGTAGATCGAGGACGACAGACCGTACTTCACACCATTGCCGATGTCGATCGCGTGCTCGACCGACGAACAGCGGATGACGGCCGTCACCGGGCCGAAGATTTCCTCCTGCGCGATTCGCATGTCCGGCGTCACATCGGCGAAGACCGTCGGTTGATGGAAGTGTCCGAGCGAATAGTCGAATCCGTCGTCGCGTCGCCCCGTCAGAGCCTCGCCGCCGGCGACCAGCCTCGCGCCTTCCTCGCTTCCGATCCGGACGTAGCCGGCGACCGTCTCCAGTTGCGAGCTGGAGATCGACGGGCCCATGTCCGTCTTCGGATCGAGACCGTCTCCCACGCGCAGCGTCCCGGCCCTTCCGGCCAGTTTCTCGACGAACTGATCGTAGACCGCTTCGTGAACTACGATGCGGGACGAGGCGGTGCATCGCTGGCCCGCCGTGCCGAACGCTCCCCAGAGGGCTCCATCGACCGCCAGATCGATGTCGGCATCTTCCATCACCATGATGACGTTCTTCCCTCCCATCTCGAGATGGACGTGCGTGAACGTCGGAGCGCAGGCGATGGCAATGTCGCGTCCGACGCCGGTCGACCCGGTGAAGGAGATGACCCTGACGTCGGGATGGTGCGTGAGCGGTTCCCCGACGTCGCGGCCCCCGCCGGTGACGACATTGAAGACGCCCTTCGGGAGTCCGGCCTCTTCGAACAGCTCGGCGAGCATGATCACCGAAAGCGGCGTGAGCGAGGCCGGTTTGATCACGACCGTATTGCCGCAGACGAGCGCGGGCATCGTCTTCCAGGCGGGGATGGCGATGGGAAAGTTCCAGGGAGTGATCAGACCGCAGACGCCGATCGGCATTCGAACCGACATGTTGAATTTGTTCGGCAGCTCGGAGGGAGTGGTCTGCCCGTACAACCTCCGACCCTCACCTGCCGCGAGATAGGCCATGTCGATCGCTTCCTGCACGTCGCCACGCGTTTCGTCGAGCACCTTCCCCATCTCGCGCGTCATCTCGCGGGCGATCGCCTCCTTGTCGCGTCGCATCAGCTCTCCGACGCGGTAGAGAAGCTCCGCCCGTTTCGGAGCGGGGGTCAGCCGCCATGGATGGAATGCACGCCGGGCCGCTTCCACCGCGCGGTCGACGTCATCGGCATTCGATTCCTGGAATGTCCCGACCAGATCGTCGCGATTGGCGGGGCTCCGGTTTTCGAACGTTTTCTTCGATGCCGAGGCGACCCATTGGCCGTCGATGTAGTTCCCGTACTCGCGCGCGGCTCGCAGTCCGGCTCGCGTCGCTTCCGCCTTCGTCTCGGTGGCAGGCATGGGTCTCCTCCGTTCTCAGCTCTTCGGTTTCTCTGCGCCCATGTCGACCGAGCCTCGGAATGTCGCCCCCTCGGACACGATGATCTTCGGCGCCCTGATATTGCCATCGACGCTCGAGCGAGCAACCAGCTCGACCTTCCGGTCGGCGGAGACGTCGCCGATGAGCGTCCCTTCGATGATCACACTCGCCGCATGCACGGTCGCTTCCACGCGACCGCCCAGACCGATCCGCAGGTCACTGCCGAGCTCGATCCTTCCCTTCACGGTCCCTTCGATCAGCAGACTCTCGCTCCCGCTCAGCGCTCCGTCGAAGACCAGATGCCGTCCGAGGATCGACGGACTGCCGGTGTCGGTGTCGTGCTTCGGGATGTTCGGCTTCGGAGCGGGCGCCTGTTCTTTCGCGAAAATGGCCATGATCCCTCGAGTTGCGGTCGGAAAGACTGCCGCGGGAAGTCGTCTGGAGCGGGCGACGGGAATCGAACCCGCGACACCAAGCTTGGGAAGCTTGTACTCTACCAGCTCAGCTACGCCCGCTTGATGCTGCTAACCGCCTGTGTTCTCCACCAGATACAACCACGTGGACATCGCAGAATGTGCGGACATCAGTTTACCACGGCCTCTCTGTCCACGAGTAGACATGAGCGTCGAAGAACGCAGGAGAGAAACAGCGCGGTCTTTGACCAGTTGACTCTCATGTGACCACCTCCGTTGCCGTCCGGCTACCGAACCGCAGATACAGCGCCGGCACGATGAACATGTTCAGTGCCGTCGATGTCAAAAGACCGCAAAGGATGACGATCGCCATCGGCGTCTGAATCTCGCTGCCTGGCTTCCCGAGCGCGAGCGCCAGCGGAATGAGCGCGAGCCCGGCCGACAAAGCGGTCATCAAGATCGGCGACAACCGTTCGAGCGCGCCCCGCTGCACCGCTTCGCGAAGGTCTGTAACACCCTCGTCCGTCATCAGGTGCTGGATGTGCGAGATGAGCATCAGACCGTTGCGCGTGGCTATGCCGAAGAGAGTGATGAATCCGATGATCGAGGCCACCGAGAGAATCCCGCCCGAGACGTAGACGCCGGCGACACCGCCGATCAGCGCGAGCGGGAGGTTCACCATGACCAGTGCCGCATCGCGCAACGACCCGAGCGCGATGAAGAGCAGGAGCAGAATGCCGGCGACGACGACGATGCCGAGGAGCACGAGACGTCGCGACGCCTCGGCCGCACTCTCGAACTGGCCGCCGTACTCGATGTGATAGCCGGGCGGCAGCTTCACCGTTGCCGCGACCTGTTCGCGGATGTCCTCGACCACGCTCGTCAGGTCGCGGCCGGCGACGTTGGACATGACCACTGCTTTGCGTTCGACATTCTCGCGGCTGATCGTGTTCGGGCCGCGGTCCTTGCGAATCTCGGCCAGCGAGGAAAGCGGGATCTGCGCTCCTCCCGGTGTCGCGATGGGTGTCGCGCGGATCGTGTCGAGATCACCGACGGCCGGCGCCTCGTAGCGCACGACGAGATCGAACGCGGCACGCCCTTCGAGGATGCGCGACACCTCATGTCCGGCAAAGGCCGTCTCGATCGCTTCGGCAACGTCAGTGATTTGCAGGCCGTATCGAGCGATCGCCCGCCGGTCGAACTTCACCGTGAGGAACGGGATGTCAGGTTGCTGTTCCAGCGACACGTCGGCTGTCCCTTCGACCGCGGTCATGACGTTCTTCACCTGCTCGCCGAGCTTCCGGAGCGTAGCCAGATCCTCGCCAAAGATCTTGACGGCAATGTTGGCGCGCGTACCGGAGAGCATGTGGTCGATGCGATGTGAGATCGGCTGACCGATGGTGATGTTCGTTCCCGGTACGGCCGAGAGTTTGCGCCGGAGATCGGCGAGAAACTCTTCCTTGTCGCGATCCTTCATCTTCAGGCTGACTTCCATTTCGGAGGCGTTCACGTCCTGGGCGTGCTCGTCCAGCTCCGCCCGGCCGGTGCGCCGTGCTGTCGCGACGACCTCCGGCTCGCCGAGGAGGATTTGTTCGACCATCCGGCCGAGGCGGTCGGACGTTTCGAGCGATGTGCCGGGGAGCGTCACCATGTTGATGGTGAGCGTTCCCTCGTTGAAGTCGGGGAGGAACGCGCGGCCGGCGAATGCGAGCGCCGCGACGGCGATGATCAGCAGAACGACCGCGACCGTGGTGATGCGATACCAATGGGCCAGAGCACGGTCGAGCAGCGGCTCGTAACCCCGCTTGAGCCAGCGCACCACGCGGCTTTCCTCCTGGCGTTCTACAGTCTTCGACCGCGGAAGCAGAACCGAGCAGAGCGCCGGGGTCACTGTGAGCGCAACGACGAGCGACGCCGCGAGTGAGATGACGTAGGCGAATCCGAGCGGCTGAAGGAGCCGCCCTTCGACTCCGGAGAGAAAGAACAGCGGCAGGAAGACGAGGATAATGATCGCGGTCGCGAAGACGATCGAGCCTCGAATCTCACGACTCGCTTCGTAGATGATAGACATGTAACCCGGCGTGTCACTTCTGCCGTCTGCCTTCTGCTTTCTGCCTTCTCTCAGCCTCCGCACGACGTTCTCCACATCGATGATCGCGTCGTCCACGAGCGCACCGACGGCGATCGCCATCCCGCCGAGGGTCATCGTATTGATCGTTACGCCGAACAGCTTCATGGCGAGGATCGCCGTCACGAGCGAAAGTGGGATCGCGAGCACGGTGATGCCGGTCGCGCGTACGCTCATGAGAAAGATGAAGACGATGGCAATGACCAGGATCGCGCCATCGCGCAACGCGGAGACAACGTTATGGACCGCAATCTCGATGAAGTCCGACTGCCGGAAGATGTGGCTGTTGATCTTCATTCCGGCGGGCAGCGACTTCTGAATGTCGGCCATCACCGCGTCGAGCTGCCTTGTGAGCTGGAGCGTGTTCGCTGTCGGTTGCTTCTGAATGCCGAGAATCACGGCCGGCTTCGCGTTGTGCGAGCCTTCGCCGCGTTTGAGCGCGCTGCCGATCTGCACGGTCGCCACGTCGCGCACGAGAATCGGCTGCCCGTCACGCTCGACGATCATCGTGGAGGCGATGTCGTCGAGAGTGGTGATGCGGCCGACGCCATGAATCAGGTACTCCTGTCCGCCTTCGTTGTAGAAGCCGGCGGACGTGTTCTCGTTGCTCTCGCGCAGCACGCGCACGACTTCATCGACGCCGAAGCCGTAGGCGGCCAGACGATCCGGCCGGACGATGACCTGATACTGCTTCGTCTCGCCGCCCGTGGGAATGACCTGTGAAACGCCCGGCACCGCAAGCAGGCGTCGTCGGATGTTCCAGTCGGCGGTCGTCTTCAGCTCCATCGGCGAATGACGATCCGACGTGAGCGCGATGAACATGATCTCGCCCATGATCGAAGAGACCGGAGCGAGCACGGGAGGCGCGACGCCGGGCGGCAGCGTCGATTGCGCGAGCTGCAGCTTCTCGCTCACGACCTGGCGCGCCTGATAGATGTCGGTGCCCCATTCGAACTCGACCCAGATGACGGCGATGCCGACGCCGGTGGACGAGCGCACGCGACGCACGCCGGATGCACCGTTCAAAGCCGTCTCGACGGGGAACGTGATCTGCGTTTCGACTTCCTGCGGAGCCATGCCGTGCGCTTCGGCGACAACGGTCACGGTGGGCGCGGTCAGATCGGGGAAGACATCGACGGGCATCTTCACGGCTTCATACGTGCCCCAGACGAGGAGCAGCGCCGCCGTGACGATGACGATGAGCCGATTGCGGAGAGACCACTGAATGATGCGATCGATCATTTGAAGGCAGAAAGCAGAAGGCAGAAGGCAGAAGTGCCTTTCGCCAAGCGGCTACTGCTTCCTCCATTTCTTGATG
>DATKDP010000086.1:0-3784 GCA_035546335.1 Thermoanaerobaculia bacterium
CAGGCCCGAGGGTGTGGAGGAGTTTCGAGAGACCGAAATCGAGCAGCTTTACGTCTCCGCGAGGGCCGATCATGACGTTCGCCGGCTTGAGGTCGCGGTGGATGATTCCCTTCTGATGCGCGGCCTCGAGAGCCTCCGCGATCTGGAGTGCCATCGCAATCGCTTCATCGACAGGCAGAGGCCGGGCGAGGCGCCTCTCGAGCGTTTCCCCGTCGACGAGCTCCATCACGAGGAAGCGCGTATCGCCCGACTCCTCGAGTCCATGGAGCACCGCCACTCGCGGATGATTCAAGGCCGCGAGCGCCCGAGCCTCCCTCTCGAATCGGGAGACGATCTCACGGCTGTGGAGGATGGCGGGCGAGAGGAGCTTGATTGCGACCTCCCGGCCGAGTCGCAGATCCTTCGCGCGCCAGACCTCTCCCATGCCGCCGGCTCCGAGCGGAGCGACGATCTCGTAAGCGCCGAGGCGTTCACCCGTTTGCATCGGTATTTTGCCATTGTACGCTCTCGCCATGCGAATGCCGGAGCTGTGCTGACTGAAAACCGGCGTGACTGCATAGCCTGCTGCGTCACGGTATTCCAGTCATCAGCGCTCGAGAAAGCACTGCACCGGCTCTGAGGCGCTCAAGGCCCGGACGGCGAGCGGGAGACCTCAACGAACGTGTCGTTGTAGGCCGGCTGGCCGCCGGGCGTGTATTCGGAGGGCGTGAGACGGTTGGCTAGCGCATTCGTCTCGTGCGGCTCAGTCCACCACTTGCCGGGCAGCGATGCGACTCCCGGCCGGATCGCATCCGAGACCCGCAACCAGACCTCCAGAGATCCCCGCTCGTTCCCTACGATCACTTTATCGCCATCGGTGAGACTCCGGGATGCCGCGTCGCTCGAGTGCATCTCCAGCGTCGGCCGAACCATCGACTTCCGGTGCCGAGGCATGTTCGCAAACGACGAGTTGAGAAAGTAATGCGACTTCGGCGTGAGCAGTCGGAGTTTTCCATTCGGCGCAGGACTGTCCGCGAGCTCGCCCGATGAGAGGCTGACCGGCGACGCGAACGAGGGGCGCGCCGGCGAAGTCTTCACCCAGCCACGCTCAGCGAGGTCTTCGTAGTCGACACCCTCGGGAAGAGCGGACCGGGCAATCTCCTCGTCCGACTCCTGTAGTGCCGGATGGTCGATTCGCATCTTCTTCGCCAGCAGCCGCATGACCTCGCCGTGCGACTTGGCCTCGCCGAGAGGCGCGATCGCGGCATGATTCACCGACACGTAGTGATGCCCCCACGCGCCGACGATGTCGAAGTGCTCGAGCTGCGTGGTCGACGGGAGAACGACGTCGGCGTAGCGAGCGGTGTCGGTCATGAAGTGCTCGATGACGACCGTGAAGAGATCTTCGCGCGCGAGACCCTCGCGGACGCGGGACGCGTCGGGGAGGACGACGGCAGGGTTGTGGCCCCAGATCATCAGCGCCTTGACCGGCGGGTCGAGCGCCGCGTCAGTGAGCGTGGCGCCAAGCCGCCCCATGTCGAGGCGTCGCGGATTGCCGGGGATGAGATCGGGCCGCGCGGCGCGGAGCTCGTTCAGGATGGGGTTTGCCTCGAGAAAGAGGCCGCCGCCGCGATGGCGCCACTGTCCGGTCAGGATCACTAGCGCTGAGAGACCGCGCACGAATGCATCTCCACTCGCTGTCTGCTGCGGCGCGATTCCCGAGCGGATGACGGCCGGGTGCACCGTCGCGAGGCGCGTCGCAAGCGCACGGATCTCGGCCGCAGATATGCCGCACCGCTCGGCGGCGCGTTCGGCCGGCCACGTCGCGACTTCACGTCGATACTCCTCGAGGTCCCCGACGGCGGCGGTGGCGAACTCGACGTCGGCGAGGCCCTCGGTCAGAACAGTGTGCGCAATACTCGCCGCGAGAATGGCGTCGGTGCCGGGACGGATCGGGAGATGCTCGTCGCACTGTTCGGCCGTGCGGGTTCTCCGCGGATCGATGCAGATGAGCTTCGCTCCGTTCCGCCTTCTCGCCTGCTCGACGAAATACCAGTGGTGATGCGACGTCGTCAGCAGATTCGCACCCCAGATCACGACGAACCGGCTGTGCGCGATCTCCTCCGGATCGAACCCACGCGGATGCCCTTCCGCTTCGACGACGTTGCCAGACGCACCGCAGATGCTGCCGGACTGCCGGCTCGAGCCCAGGAGGTGGAACAGACGCATTAACGCGCGCCGTTGCACGATTCCCATCGACCCGAGATAGTTCTGGTAGAGCAGCGCCTCCGCTCCGTGCGTCGCAATGACCTGCTGGAATCGCGCTGCAATTGTATTGAGCGCCTCATCCCATGTGATCTGCTCGAATGTGCCTGCGCCTTTCGGCCCGATGCGACGCAACGGGTGGAGCAGCCGGTCGGGCGCATAGGTGCGCGTCTGGTAGTCGTTGACTTTCGCGCACAGCGTTCCGCGCGTGAAGGGGTGGTCCTTCGCGCCTTCGACGCGTGTCACACGACCATGTTCGACGCGCGCCACCCACGCGCACGTATCCTGACAGTCGAGAGGACAGCAACCTTTGACGAACTGAATGGCCACGGCGGCTCCGGCGCTACAGGACGGACGCGAGTGTACAACAGCGCGGCCCGGCAGTCACTGCGCGGCGACGACATGGGCTCGCCACCGTCTGACTCGTCTGATACACATCTAGCAGGCAAAGACCGTCTGATGTCGAGGGTTAGCATCGTCGGCGAAAGGAGCCTGCGATGCAAAAGTGTTATGCCGCCATCGATCATCCGCGCGGAGAGCGAGCCGTGCGCGATCTTCTGCGCAAGCGGTTGAGACTCGTGCAACAGCGGACAGCGAACATCCTGAGTGTGCAGAACCTCGAGCAAAGGAACCGGGGAACGAAAGTCTCAGCAAAGGAAATGAAGTCGAGTTCCGGCTAGCTGTCGCAGGCGCCGAGGTGCTTGGTGCTGAGGGTGAGCCTGGACTCCACTTCCTCGTCATCCTTCGGATCGAGCACCAGCCGGAAGGCGACAGCAGTCATGATGAGCTCGGCGTTGACGGTCGTTTAACCGTCATCCTCGTCGCACACCGCCGTATCCGGCCACCAGGTACGCATATCACTGTTCGTGACCGAGCTGAGCCTCGTCGAGCTCACTGCAGCCGGCGCACGACTTTGATCATAGGGTCCTGACTGATGTTGTCCGTGGTGGCTCCGTAGAGGATCGCACTGCCGGATTCGACCTCGAGCAGGATCGTGTCGCTGCCCTGCAGCTCCATCTCGACGAGTGCCGATGCAGGCGTCTGCGTGAAGAAAACCGGAGGGAAGCTCTTCGTCACACTCTTCACCGCGGCGCCGAAGCTGTTGCGCACGGTGGCCGTGATCGTCGCGCCCTCCGAAAGCGTGCGGATGCCGATGTTGAACCGCGCCTTCGCCGGGTCGGGGGGGGCGATGAGGATTCCTTTGTCCCCGGCCGCCAAGGCGTCGCCGAGCGCCACCTGATCTTCGGTCATGCCAGTCGTCCCCCGTTCGCCGGCATCGTTGAAAATCCTCACGACGCTCAGCGGCAGAGGCCCTTCCTCGGAGATGATGTCGGTGCTTCCCAGACCCGAGAGGCTCATCGCGGGGAGCAGATCGTCCCACGAGAAGGTCTCTCCCGGGTCCAGTACGTACGTCAGGGACGGATCCGCCATGCTTCCCGAGACTCCCTGTGCGTGGTAGACGATCCGTCCACGGATCGCCGTGGTTCCGGGATTGTGGAGCTGGACGCCGGTCTTGAAGAACGAGCCGAGCGCTCCCGGC
>DATKDP010000087.1:0-2384 GCA_035546335.1 Thermoanaerobaculia bacterium
CGAGCTCCAGACGATCCTCTCGTCGCCATTGACGATCTCGATCTGGCCGGCACCACGCGGAACGAACGGGATGCAACCGGAAAGGATCATCTCGGCGACCGCGATTCCGAAGTGCTCATCGGGATTCGCATGCAGGCCATACCGGGATGACGCGAGAATCGTCTCCAGCTCCGCTCGGGAAACATCGAAGCGGAGGTCGATCCAACTCTCCGTGCTGGCCACCTTCCTCAACTGTCGCGCGTATCCCCGTTCGACCCGGCTGCCCACGATGCGAAGAGTGGCGTCATGCCCGCGCTCGCGCAGGGCGCGCACGATGTCGACCGCGGTCTCGATTCCCTTGTGTGGAGTGATTCGCCCAAGGATCACGAAGCTCGAGTCGCGCTGTGACCAGGGGAGGGGGCGAGCAGCGCCCGAGGCTGGAGGATAGAGCGTCGATACCTCGCCGCCGTATCGTTCGATGAATCGCTCGCCGGTCCAGTCGGAGTTGACCAGCGTTCGGTTCGCCGCAATCCGCTCCGCCGAGACGGGGGCGAGCCGCTCGCCGAGACGGTAGTAGAAGGAGAGCAATCCGGGCAGGCGATGGAACCATTGAAGATCAGCGTCGGGCCGCGGCCAGAAGCCCCATGGGAAGTGAATGTACTGAACGGCGCGCTGACCAACGTCGATCTCGTTGTTGAAGGAGATGGTGAGATCGAATTCTTTTGCGAACCGGCGTCCGTAGCGCATCAGGACGTAACGCTGGAACAGCGCCGCGCGCATCCCCGAGATCCTGCGCGCGAAGTCGAGGATTCGCGGGACGAGGAGAACGCGAATCTCATCTGTTTTCAGGGAGGTGCCGTAGTAGGCGTTGATCGCCTTTGCGTCAACGCGTTCCCATGCGACCAGAGTAATCTCAGCCTCGGTTTTCAGAGCCTCGATCGCATGGACCGCAACACCGTTCCCCCCTCCCGCCGGATTGATCGACGGCTGCAGGATGAGCAGGCGCGGAAGCGAGGAGGCCAAGTCTCGAGTTTACTCGCGGTGCCCTAAACGCGTCGCAGGACGATCCACTGGTTGAGACCGAGGAGAAATGTTTCCCGCTCTACGACGGACCAGCCGGTTTCCTCGGCCAGCGCCGCGATCTCGTCGAGGTTCCAGAGCCGCTCATGCTCCTCGTCGGCCGTCCGGGAGAGGAGGCGCAGGCGCGCTCCCCACTCGAGAAGCGCGTGAGCACGCGGTGAAGGGGTCGTGAGAAGGAACCAGCCACCTTCCTTCGACCAGCCGCGGGCGCGCCGCAGGAGCGCGGCCGGGTCGTGCAGGTGCTCCCAGACCGCGAGCAGCACGATGCGATCGACGAGAACCGGAGGGATGAACTGAGGATCCTCGAGATCCGCCATCACGAACGACGCTCCCGGAAAGAGGCGGCGGGCTCGCTCGAACATCCACTCGTTGCGCTCGACTCCGAGGTAGTCGACGGGTTGCGAGAGCATCGGAATCAGCTCGCAGAGGCCGCATCCGAGGTCGAGGACCGCCGAGCCGGGTGGAATCCTCTTCGCCGCGCGCCTGAGTCTGAACTGTTTGACCGCAGCCGAGAGAAGGCCGTTCAGGCCGCGAGGCGCGCCGCTGGAATCCGGCCCGCTCAACGACCCTTCCAAACCGGCTTCCTCTTCTCGATGAACGCCACGAGTCCCTCTGTCGCATCGGCGGTCGGAACGAGCTCGTCACGATAGAGGCGTTCGATCTCGCTAAGGCGCGCTTCGAAGTCGTCCGCCTCGGCGAGACGGAATGCTTTTTTCGCCAGAAGGAGCGACGAGCGGCTGTGGCGGGTGATCCGGGCGAGCCACTCCTCGACGAGAGCGTCGAAGCCTTCGAATGCGAGGACGGCGTTCACGAGACCGAGTCGCTCGGCCTCTTCCGCGCCGATCGCGTCGCCGGTCAGAAAGAGCTCCAGTCCCTTGCGCGGATGTGTGGATCGCGCGAGCTGCCATGCGGCAACCGGAGGAAAAACGCCGAGATGAATTTCCGGCTGGCCGAACTTCGCCCGATCCGAGGCGATGACGAAGTCGCAGGCGAGGGCGAGCTCGCATCCTCCGCCGAGACAGAGGCCGCGCACCTTCGCGACGGTAATGGCGTCGAGGCGGCGGAGCCGGCGGAGTGCTTCATGAAAAGCGTCGAGCATCGGACCGAGCCGCTCACCGAGGTGGTCGGGAACGCTGGCTCCGGCGGAGAAAGCTTTCTCCCCTTCCGATTCGATGATCACCAGCGGGATTGCGGCAGGCAGATCGCCCAGAGCATCCCGAAGGCTCTCCAGCATGGCGACGTCGAGAATGTGAAGCGGAGGATCGGCAAGGATGATGCGGGCACGGTCGTCGGTGAGCTCAACGCGAAGCTTGTTCATGAGGGGA
>DATKDP010000088.1:0-3458 GCA_035546335.1 Thermoanaerobaculia bacterium
TTCCCGCGAGACGATGGACCACTCGCGCCACGGTGCGATGACCGTCAGCTCCGGCGCGAGCGCCTGCCACGCGAGCTCGAAGCGCACCTGATCGTTGCCCTTGCCTGTGCAGCCGTGCGCCAGGCCATCGCATCCCGTTGCGAGCGCGATCTCCACCTGCTTGCGCGCGATCAGCGGCCGCGCTGTCGCCGTACCGAGCAGATAATCCTTCTCGTAGACAGCGCCCGCCTTCAGAACGGGAAAGAGATAGTCCTTCGCGAACTCTGCCTTCGCATCGACGAGATGAAAGTCGGCAGCCCCGGTCTGGTAGGCCTTCTCCTCGAGCCCGGAGGTCTCTTCCTGTTGCCCGACGTCGACGGCCACCGCGACCACGTCGCATCCGTAATTCTCCTGAAGCCACGGAATGATGATGGAAGTGTCGAGACCGCCGGAGTAGGCGAGGGCGACGCGTTTCGGTGTCTGTTTCATCGATTGTTTTGTCCTTTTGTCTAAGTTGATCCTGAGTGGCAAGTGTCATCCTGAGACGTTGTCATCCTGAGCGAAGCGAAGGATCATCTCGCGACGCTCGATCCCCGCAAGAAGATCCTTCGCTTCGCTCAGGATGACAAGTTGCTCATTTCTCGTTTTCACTCAGCGTTTCTTCCAGCGCTTTGACGAACGCACTGAGCGCTTTCTTCGGGACGGTGTACGGCGGAAGGAGCCGGATGACTTTCTCGCGCGCAGTGCCCGCCACGAAGCCCTTCGCGAGCAGCTCACGAACGACCGAAGCGGCCGGCCGGTCTAGCTCGATGCCCCACATCATTCCCATTCCGCGAATCTCGACGATGGCGCTCTGCCGCTTCTTAAGCGACTCGAGCTCGCCACGGAACCACTCGCCCAGCTTCGTCACGCGATCGAGCAGCTTCTCGCTCTCGATCGCCTGGAGAACGGTGAGTCCCAGCCTGCAAGCGAGCGGATTGCCTCCGAATGTCGTTCCGTGGTGGCCTGGCTTTACGACGCCATCGAGCGCCGGCCCTGTGAGCACGGCGCCGAGCGGCAGACCGCCACCGAGAGGCTTGGCCAGGGTGATCATGTCGGGGATCACGCCGGAGTGCTCGAACGCAAAGAGCTTTCCGGTTCGTCCGAGTCCGCACTGGATCTCGTCCAGGATCAGAAGCGCGCCCGTGCGATCGGCCATCTGGCGCGCAGCCACGAGGAACGCATCGCTGAGCGGAACGACGCCGCCCTCGCCGAGAACGGGCTCGAGGATGATCGCTGACGTGTCCGAAGTCACCGCCGCGCGCAGCGCCTCGACGTCGTTCGGCGCCACGAACTGCACGCCCGGAACGAGGGGAGCGAAGGGAGTTCGATAGGCCTCATGTCCCGTCATCGACAGCGAGCCGAGCGTTCTTCCGTGAAAGCTCTCCTCGAGCGCCACGATCCCGCTGCGTCCCGGATTCGCCAGACGCGCGAACTTCAGGGCCGCCTCGTTCGCCTCTGTGCCGCTGTTGCAGAAGAAGGCGCGCGACATCAGAGATGCTTCGATCAGGCTCTGCGCGAGCAGGCCCTGTGCGGGATGATAGTAGAGATTCGACACGTGCAGCAGGTTTCGCGATTCCTCGCGGAGCGCCTGTACGATGCGCGGATGCTGGTGACCGAGAACGTTGACGGCGATGCCGCCGAGAAGATCCCAGTACCTGTTGCCGTCGGCGCAGACGAGCTGCGAGCCTCGTCCGCTTCGGGGATGGAAGGGTGTCCGGGCGTACGTCCCCAGGATGAATGAACGGTCGCGCAGCTCGACTGCGGCGGGAGAGCTGTCATGCAGCAACAAGGTGCGTTCCTCCTTCTCCGCCCGCGAGCGAAGCGGCGTGACGGCTCGGACCGGCGATGACGACATTCGAAACACCTCCGGCAAGCGCTTCGAGACACGCACGGAGCTTCGGCTCCATTCCGCCGGAAACCGCGGGCGAAGCCAGCAATGCCGCTGCGCCGGACATGTCGAGTGAAGGGACGATCGTGCCGTTCGTATCGAGCACGCCTTCGATGTCCGTGAGGAAGACAAGTTTTGTTGCACCAATTGCGACGGCAACGGCAGCCGCTGCCGCGTCGGCATTGACGTTGAGAAGCGAGCCATCTGGAGACTTGCCGAGCGAGGCGATCACGGGCAGAAATCCTCCGGCCAGGAGTGTCAGAGCGAGGGCGGGATCCGAGGCGAATACGCGGCCGACGAAACCGAGGTCGGTCCCGTCGATTGGTGGATGAAGGTTCGCCTGAATCGTGCCGCCGTCCGCCCCGGAGAATCCCGAGGCTGCAACGCCCGAGATCGCGAGCTCCGCGATGAGCGACTTGTTGACGTTCCCTGCCAGCACGCCAGTAACGATCTCGAGAGTCTGTGCATCGGTGACGCGCAATCCCTGGACGGTCCGTTTCGGGATGCCGGCCCGGGCGAGTGCTCTGTCGATATTCTTTCCGCCGCCGTGGACGACGACGAGGTTCGGATTCTGGTTCCAGCGCTGCGCAATCGCGTCAAGCGCCAGCGCGCGCAACTGTGGATCATCGAGGAGGCTGCCTCCGAGTTTCACAACAGCGAGCTCCGTCATGCGAGTGCCTCCTTTTCATCGAAGCCGTGAACGCGATTGAAGTTCTGGACTGCCTGCGAAGCCGCACCCTTCAGAAGGTTGTCGATCACTGACACGATCACGGCGCGGCGGCCGCCCTGTAGGAGCACGAAACCGATCTCCGCCCGCGGCGTGCCGACGACGTGTCGCAGCTCTGGAAGATCGCCGGCCGGCCGGACACGAACGAACGGCGCTTTCTCGTACGCCTTCATGAAGGCATCGCGCATCGTCGCGTCGGTCATCACTTTCGTGAACGAGACGTGAATGGTCGCCAGGATGCCGCGCACCGTCGGAAGCAGGTGCGCGACGAAAACGAGAGGCGCTCTCGAGTCGAGGTTCAGCCCCTGCCTGACTTCAGGCTCGTGCCGGTGATGTCCGACGCTGTACGCCTTGAAATTGCCGGCGAGCTCGGAGAACGAGTAGGCGACGTCGCTCTTCTTGCCCGCCCCTGAGACGCCGCTCTTGACGTCGCAGATGAGCGGCTGCTCGCGGTCGATCAACCAGCGGAGCGGCCTGAGCGCGAGCAGAATCGCGGTGGGATAGCAGCCGGGATTTGCCACGATGCGTGCGCCGGGAAGCTCGCCGTTGCACCACTCTGTCAGTCCGTAGACGGACTCCGGGAGGAGCTCGGGACGCGGATGATCAAACCCGTACCAACCGGGATATTGCGTCGGTTCTCGAAGCCGGAAAGAACCTGACAGGTCGATCACGCCGTATCCTGAGTCGACGAGCCGCGGACCGAGCTCGGCGGATGTTTCGTTCGGGGTGGCGAGAAACACCGAGTCGGCTCCGGTCTGCTCGAGATGCTCGAAAGAGAAAGGTTCGGCGGCCGGCCCCGAGGTGCCGTCGAGCGAGGGGTGG
>DATKDP010000089.1:0-27467 GCA_035546335.1 Thermoanaerobaculia bacterium
AGCAGATTCTGCTCCGCTCTCTCAGGCTTGATTCGCTCACTGCGGCGCGGTAGGTAATACACCGCTCCTTCCCTCATCCGCTTGTCCCTGCTCAGCTTGCGACCACGTCAAGCCCTTTTCTCGTAAACTACCGCTAGCCTCCAGCCTCTGCCCTACCGTCGCACCGCGCGCGGCCGCGGATTCAACATTCTTCCGAGCGCGACCAGATCGCGGGCGTCGATCACTCCGTCGCCGTTCACATCGGCTCCCCACGAGGCACGCAGAAGACCTTCCTGCGCGCGGAACACTACGGAAGAGCCGGAGAGGAGAAGCTTCTGCGAGATCACCTTCAGATCCTCGTCGTTGATGACTCCGTCGCCGTTCGCATCGCCGCGAAGCGGCGGAACCAATCGGTAGACGGCGAATGGGGAGGCGACGTAGAGATCTCCGTCGGGGCTCTGCGCGACGTCGATCACCACCCCGATCTCGTGCTGCAGCATGATGACAGGGTCAGAGACGGGGCGATCGTCGAGCGTCGGAAAGAAATAGAGAGCCCGCGAGACGAAGCCGCCGACCAGCACGCCCCCCTCCGGAAAGTAGCCGGCAGCACGAAGGCGCACGAGACCGGTCGGAGCCGTCGTTTCTTCGAACACATAGAGCGGGGGGACGGTGCCGTCGACCGGCGGCTGATTGCCCATGGTGAACGGCCAGCCGTGGTTCTCGCCGCGCGCGACGATCAGGATTTCGTCTTCGCCCACCGGACCGTTGTCGCCGGCAATGAGCGTTTCGCTCAGCGGGTCGTACGCCAGATCGAAGGGGTTACGAAACCCGAGGGCATACATCTCGACCGAGCCGCCCGGGTGAATCTGGAGAATCTTTCCCGCAGGAGATTTCGGATTCTGTGCGCCCACTCCCCCACCGAAATCGCCGAATGCGACGAAGATCGATCCGTCGGGCGCGACGATCGGGTTGCCGCCATGATGTTCCGAGGAGCAGACGCGCCCTTCGTCGCATGGAATCCGCGCGATGTTCGTCTCGACGCCGGTTGCAACATCGACTCGCGAGATCACCTCGGTGCGGAGGTCTGCGGAGACGTAGTGGGTCACGAACGACTCTTCGCTCTCGAAGGCGATTCCCAGAAATGCCGCATTCCCCTCCGCCGCGCTCGGCACCATGGCGATCTTCACCGGACCGCTCTCACCGATCCGGAAGACGTCTCCCCTCGTGGTCGAGAAGTAGAGACGCCCCGCGGGATCGAATGCGAGCGATGTGAGAAAGCCGCTGACGGCTGCAACCTGCTCGAGCCGAAAGCCGGGGAGGATCTCCGCGGAGGCAATCGAAGCCGACGACAGAATCGTGAGGAGAATGACCGCCGTCAGCCGTTTCAGCATGGGCGTACTCTATGGAGATTCATCGCTTTCTGCAAAGACATCCTTGACCATCCGCCCGCGTCCTGCTCTCCGTTCCGCTATTCCGGAGGGGCCGTCGTCTGCACCGGCGGCTCTTCTGCTGGAGTCGGCGCCCCCTCGTCCGCAGGTGTCTCCGTCACATTCGCGGTGCCCGTCACGACCGGAATCACCGGCCCGGTCACTTCCGGCGCCCCCTCCATCGTCTCGACGCGTGGAAGGTCAGCCTGCTGCGGCCGGTCGCGAACGGCGAACAAGAGCCAGACGAATAGAATCAGAATGACGGCGATCAAGCCGGCGGCCCATCGCGGAAACCTCTGCGACTCCTGCTCCTCCATCGGATCTCCTCCCGAGCCAGGAGACTCAGCAATAGGAGTACCAGTGCGAGCGTGCTTCGGACGAGCATGACCACCACGCTTCCAATGACACTGGCCGTGCCGTCATCCTGAACGAAGGGCGGGGGGCGGGTGTGAGTGAAGGATCTGCGTTCTTAGACAGCTGCCGATCGCAGATCCTTCGCTCACACTCACCCAACCGCCTCGCTCAGGATGACGGGGGTTGTCATTACTCTCAGGTTCAGCGCCGCGCGCTGTGAAAAGGCTCGGGATGGCGCTACTTCGATTTCTTCGCCGGGCGGAAGGGCCAGACCCAGCTCGCGAACGCCGGCATCTGCCGCGTTTGGATCCAGAGGGTCCCGCTGCCGCTGAACCGGCAGACCAGCCCCTCACCGGAGAAGAAAAGCGACTTGTACCCACCGATTCGTCTGACGTCGTATTGCAGCCCTTCGGTGAACGCGACGACGTAGTTCGTATCGACGACGAAATCGTCCTTCACGTCGAGCCGGATCATCGCGCCATAGGTGTTGAACCAGAGATCGCCCCGCCCCGAGCAGCGGATGAGGAAAAGCCCTTCACCAGAGAAGAAGCCTTTCATCAATCCCTGCCACTTCGATTCGACGTTCACTCCGGCACTCGCCGCGACGAAGGCCGAGCTCTGGAGGTACATCGTCTGATCGACGAGGGCCACGTGATCCATGTCGCCGGGTGATCCCGGTGCGATCTGAATCTCGCCGGCTCCACCATCGGCGGTGAACTCGTTGATGAAGATCGATTCTCCCGTGAGAAAACGTGAGAAGCCCCCACGCATCTTCGTCTTCATCTTCATGTTCGTGCTCATGGCGGCCATGGCCGAGGCTTCGACCTTGAGCATCCTGCCGGCGGGGACTTCGACGCTGAGGAAGCTGAAATCGGGCTTCCCGTCGATCGTGTAGCGGAAGTCGCTTCCCTGGTTCATCTCCATCTCCTCATCACGACTGCCGGGGTCTCAGTAGGCGGCCGAGTGCGTGGCCGAACGAGCTGGGATTGTGCGATTGACACCAGACTCTGCCGCGTCCTTCGAAGCGGCAGACCAGACCCTCGCCGCCGAGAATCGACGACACCCAGCTCTTCGCGGCCTTGGTCAGGGAGAACTTCAACGTTTCCTGAAAGGCGACGATGTGACCCGTGTCGACGATCGTGGTGCCGTTGACGTCGATCGGATAGATCGCTCCGAACGAATTGAAGACCACCTTTCCCGAGCCGCTCAATTGCACCCAGATCAGTTTCTCGCCGGCGAAGAGCGTCTTGAATCCCTGCCAGCCGAAACTGATCCCCACCCCGGGCTCGGCGGCGACGAAGGAGCCCGACTGGACGATGAGCATCTCGTTGTTCAACTCGTACTGCGCCATGTCTCCGGCGAGCGTGGCCGCGAGGTAGAGATCTCCCCCGCGTGCACCGGCGGTGAAGTGATTGAGAAAGAACGACTCACCGGCCATCATTCGTTTGAGACCGCTCATGATGCCACCCGAGCCGGCGCTCTGCGTCGTCGTCTGGATCGCCATGTCGCCGCTCATGGCGATCATCGCACCTCCCTCGGCGATGCAGGTCTCGCCCGCACCGAGGCGGACCTTCGCCGCCGAGTTCCCGGGCCCATGCAGAATTTCGATGTCCATCGCTGTGCCCCTCAATGAAGTTTCGGATTGATCCAGCCCGCCATCCCCGTCAGGCTTCTCGTCTGGAGAACGATGCGCCCGCTCCCGATCACGCGCGTGACGAGACCCTCCCCGCCGAAGAAGCTCGAAAAGATGCCCCCCGCCAGGGCCGTCCGCAGTTTCATGTGCGGTTCCCACGCGACGAGGTGGCTCGTGTCGACGATGTACTCGCCGTCGATGACCTTGTCGGCGAGACCACCGAAGGCGCCGTACCACACCGTTCCCTCTCCGCTGACGATCAACTTGAAGAGTCCTTCCCGCGCGATGAAGGAGCTGATGCCCGACCATTTCAGTCCGAGCTTCACGCCCGGGGTCGATGCGATCCATGCGCCGGGCTGCAGGCAGAGCTCATTCCCATGGAGAGGCACCTCGCGGATGTCGCCCGGAGTCTGCTGCACGAGAGTCAGTTTCCGAGGCCCGGGCGCCTTGTTGGTGAGATGGTTGACGAAGAGCGACTCGCTTCCGAGAAACCTCTTGGCGAGCGCAGGAAAAAAGCCGCCGTTGAGCTTCGCCTCGATCTCCACCTCGGCGTCCATCGTCGACATCGCATCCGATTCCGCAATCACCGACTCGCCTGGTGCGAGCTCCATCGCGATGTAGGCGAAGGATGGGGAACCGTGGATCTGCGCTCTCATGTCGTCATCTCCTTCCTGGCCGTACCGCCTACGGCAGCTCACCGCGGCGAGTCCGCGTGCCGGTCTCGAAGGGCACGCTGCAGGCTCTCCATGTCGAGCTCGACGGGTCTCATGCTCGAGCGTCCCGATGCGAGGATCATCTGCTCGAGCTGGGCGATCCTCTCGGATGTGGCCGGATGTGTGCTGAGGAATGCCAGTTTTCCGGAGACCTCGCCCGCGACACCGCCCTCCTCGATCGATCTGAGCTTGCGGAAGAACGCTATCATACCGGAGGGATCGATGTCTGCTCTTCGGAGGGTTTCCACGCCGACCCGATCCGCCTCGCGCTCCGCGTCACGTGAGAACCCGAGCGTCGCGAGACGCGCTCCTCCATCGGCGACGACTGCAACCAGCCCCGAGGTGTCGCCGAACAACGCCTGGACGAGCGCGAAGAGGCCGATGGTGCCGACGATCTGCCGCAGGCTGTGCTGTTCGGTGACGTGTGCCATCTCGTGCGCCAGCACGCCGGCGATCTCTTCGCCGTTTTCGGCTTCCATGAGCAGTCCGCGATTGATCGCGAGCTGGCCGCCGGGAAGTGCGAATGCGTTGACGGAAGGATCATCGAGAACGTGCAGCTCGAAGCGATAGGGAGCCGCCTCGGGCAATCCGCTCTCGAGCCGTTCGACCAATGATCGCAGCGGGCGAAGGATCTCCTCGTCGCCGATCTCGCTCGATCCGAGACGAATCTGCCACCACGCGGCGTTGCCGATCTTCTGTTCGACCGGCGGCGGAACCCGGCGTGCGACCGCAGCCACCAGCGGTGCGCGAAGCTGTGCCAGCGCCAGCAAAGTGAGAGCCACGGCGGCGAGCATCGCAGCGGTGATCGCGAGGCTCCGCCGTTTCGCCGCCGAGACCGATGCGAGCGACGCCGCGGTCGCCGGGTGCGCCCTGAGGTGCGGGTCGCGAAGAACCAGACGCTCGTGCGTGTAGATCGACCATCCCGGAAACGCCTGCGATTCGAAAAAGACGAGCCGATCGCCTGCGCCACCGCGGCGGATGCTGAGATCGGTCAGGGGAATCGTGATCGAGCCGCCAGCCGACTCGAAACGAATCGTGCTCTCGTCGATCGTCAGCCGTCCCGACTCCTTTCCCGAAGGAAGAGAATCATGGAAGGCTGAAGCGGAGTACGTCGCCATTCGTGGGGAGCATGGTAGCCGAAGAGGAAGGCAGAAGGCAGAGGGCAGGGCAGGTGGCAGGTGGCAGGTGGCAGAGGGCAGAGGGCAGAGGGCAGAAGGCGGAAGGCAGAAGGCGGAAGGCAGATAGTCTGCTATTTGTCATCTGCTATTAGCAGATATAGCAGATAGCAGAGGGCAGAGGGCAGATTGGCAGATGGCAGATGGCAGGTCGCAGAGGGCAGGTCGCAGAGGGCAGATGTAGGAATCGTGAGGAAACGTGGCAGATGACCATCTGCTATCTGTGATTATCTGTCATCTGCCATCTGCCATCTGCTTCTCTTCACTCTTCACCCTTCACTCTTCACTCTTCACCCTTCACTCTTCACCCTTCACTTCCTCCCGCCCATCCCGCAACGGCGTACAACACCGCTGCGGCAACGATGACGGTCGAGAATCCGAAGTGGATGGCGAGCAGCGTCGCGCAGATGGAGCTGAGAACCGAGGCGGTGCCGTTGATGGCCCAGGCCCACGGAATGGCTGCAGGATCATGTCGCGACAGATCGCGCAGCCCGAGAGGAAAAGGCATTCCCATCACCAATGCAAGCGGAGCGACGAGGGCGACGCTGGCGACGATCTTCGTGATGGAGGGGAGCGCGAGTCCATGATCGACGAGGATGCGCATGAGGAGAAGCTCGATCAGCGCAATGATCGCGACCAGGAGCGGAAGCGCTCCGGTCACCCCCACGCCCGGCCGTACCGTCCCTGGCAGGCGACTCGAGACTCCGCTTCCCATTCCGGCGAAGAAAAGAAACGATGCGAGCACGACTGTGATCGCGAAGAGAGGATGGCCGAGAAAGAGCGTGAGTCGTTCGATGAAGGCGATCTCGACGAAAAGGAACGCGAGTCCGATCGAACCGAAGTAGAGGATCAGGCGTGAGCGCGATGTGAGAGTGCGCGTGGCACGGGCAGGCTCGCGGGAGCGCCTGCCGATCAGGACCAGCGGCAGGATGATCAGCGCGACCGAAGCGATGAGCGCCTGCAGCAGCGCCGCGATCAGGATCAGGTATCCCCACTCGATGAGCGGCATCCCTCCCCTGCCACGGAGCTGCACGAGCTCGGGAAGCACGCGCCATTTGAAGAAGTGGGAGAAGTACGGCCGTTCGTCGGTGGCCGGCCTCACATAGAACTTGTATCGATCGTAGAGCTCTTCGCGGGCGGCTCCTCCGGCCAGCAGCGCCGATGCGGAATCGTAGAGATACGACTCGTCGAGAATGTTGTAACGATTGGTCTCGCTGCGCTGGAGGCCCGGCGCGTAGTCGACATCGAATGATCGTGTTTCAGCAAAGCGGCGAAGTGCTGCCGTCTCTTCCGTATTGAACGCGCTGCGCTTGACGATCAGGGTCGCGGTGTTCCAGCTCCGGACGAGGGCCAGATTCTCCGCCGGTCGCGCACCGATCTGCTCGAGAGCGACGATGGCGGTCGCCAGAAGCTTCACCGTGCCTCGTGGTGGAAGCTGCATCCAGCGCGTGATCACGAGCAGCCCCTCGGGCGCGAGCCGGCTCAGCATCTCCTCGATCGCTTCGACCGTGTAGAGATGACTCGCCGAGAGCGCATGCAGGCCTGCACCCGATGCACCGAACGAATCGACCAGCGCGATCTGAATCAGATCCCAACGATCGGGCGACTCGCGCAGGAACTGCCGCGCTTCGGCGGTGACGACCTTCACGCGCGGATCGGTGTAGAGATGTCCGGAGAACTCTGCATATCTGCCGGTCATCAGATCGATGGTCTGTGGATTCAGCTCGACCGCCGTGATCGCGCGCGCTCCGTGAATCAGCGCGGAGAGCACTTCGGACCCGCCGCCGGCACCGAGCACCGCGACCCGGCCCGGAGGTGAGGGCCGAAGACGATAAGCAGCGGCGGCGGTCATCTCCCCGAGATGAGAGACCGACTCGGGTGTGCCGTCATAGCGGGTGATCGGCGTCATCCCACTCGCGTCGCTGAATACCCCGATCTGCTTGGGGATCTCACCGGCAAACCCGAGGCTCAGGCCCGGGGCGAAACGGAAGGGAACTTCCTCGCTTTCGACGATCGACAGAAGCGCCAGGGGGCTGACTCGCTCCTCCAGAACCCGCGCGCCCGGGATCCGGAGCGTCTGGCTCAACTCCTTGAACTGAGAGACGCGCAGCGGAAAGAGCAGAGGGCGTACAGCGACGACCAGACCGATCGAGACCAGACCGGCGGCGGTGATGCCGGCGGTGCCCAGCGTTCGCGACGCGAACAGCGTTGCCGCGAAGAGCCCGGCGAGTCCGATGAACTGAAGACAGCTCAGCGGGTGGACGACGAAGAGCAGAAGCGTCACGCCCAGGGCTCCGGCTCCGGCTCCGATCAGATCGGCGCGGTAGATTCCTCCCGAATGCTCTCCGAATCGCACCATGGTCAGCCCGAGCGCGGTCGCCGTGCAGAGAAAGGGGACAGCGAAGAGAAGATAGAGAAAAAAGAGGATCGCCATCTGGCGCCCGCTCCAGACGATCTCGAGCGAGTTGAGCTCGATTCGCTGCGAGATCAGGAAGCCGCCGATCGACGTCATCGCGAAGAGCGCGGCGAAGCCCGCTGTCGCGGCATCGAATTGCCGTAGCAGTGGCGCGCGTGCGAGAGCCAGCAGGGTTCCGCTGACGCCGTAGCCGAGCAGGGCGAGGCTGATCACGAGGAAGGCGAAGTGGTGCCAGTCGACGATCGTGAAGAGCCGGATGAGGAGGATTTCCCAGGCGAGCGTCGCCCCGGACAGGAGGGCGACCGCTGCGAGACGGCGGAATCCGGGACCTGATCGGCTCTCGCCGGGTCGAGGCATTGTCAACGCTGCTTCGGCCGGGTGAATGGCACGAAGGCGACCGGAAGGACCTGGCGCGTCCTTATGCGTCCATCGGCGGTCTTCTGAACGAACATCAGCGATTGCGTCGCAAACGGACTGCCGACGGGGATCACCATTCTCCCTCCCGGAGCGAGCTGCTGGATCAGCGGGGGCGGGATGTGACTTGCCGCCGCGGTGACGATGATCGCGGCGAACGGTCCGGCTTCCTTCCATCCGTTGTAGCCATCGGCGTGGCGAACCTCGACGTTCGTGTAGCCGAGAGTGCGAAGTCGCTGCGTCGCCTGAACGGCGAGCGGCTCGATGATCTCGATGGTGTAAACCTTTTTCACGAGCTTCGCGAGAACCGCGGCCTGATAGCCCGACCCGGTTCCGATCTCCAGCACCGTATCGCCGGGACCGACATCGAGAAGATCGGTCATCAGAGCGACGATGTAGGGCTGCGAGATCGTCTGACCGTGGCCGATGGCCAGGGGGCGGTTCTCGTAAGCGCTTCGCTGCGCTGCTGCGGGAACGAAGAGATGCCGCGGAACCGTGGCCATGGTCTGCATCACCTTCGGATTCAGGTTTTTTCTGCCGATCTCGCGGCTGGTCATCCGGACGTCGGCCTCGATCGCGCGGATCATGTTCGCACGCGCAGCCGCGAAGGGATCAGCCGGATCCGCGGCGAGGAGGGTCGAGGTGGAGATGAGAACCGAAAGGAGAGTGGAACGTTTCATCGGATCAGCATACCGTCTCGTGTCGCCGGTCGCGAGCGCGACCGTTGCGGAACGGCTCTCGCTCGAGCGTCGAAGCGATGCGGGACATCGTTGAGAAACGGCAACGCAGCCGATGGTTCGCCGCGGCCCGCCGCCGCCCACAAATCACTCGAGGAAACGACCTTCGAACCGCCCCGGCGGGCACGTCGCAGGAACCGGGCAATCCCTTTGCACCGCCTGCTCCTCGAGAGGTGCCTCAATGCGAAGTCTACATTTCTGCCTGATTTCCCTGCTTCTTCTCACTCTCGCCTGCAGCACGAACCCAGCGACAGGACAGCGCGAGTTCAACATCGTCTCCGAAGCGCAGGAGATCGCGCTCGGCCGGCAAGCGCACGAGGAGGTCATTCAGCAGTTCGGCATCTACCGCGAAAAGCCGGAGCTGAATCGCCTCGTCGATGACGTCGGGAAGCGAATCGCCGCCGTCTCGGAACGGCCCGATCTGCCATGGCAGTTCACGGTGCTCGACTCGCCGATGGTCAACGCGATGGCTCTCCCCGGCGGCTACATCTACATCACCCGCGGAATGCTCGAGCGGATGAACTCGGTCGACGAGGTCGCCGGCGTGCTCGGGCACGAGATCGCACACGTGACGGCCCGTCATGCAGCCCAGCGCATCTCCCGCGCCCAGCTCGCGCAGTTCGGTCTCGTCCTCGGTGCGGTCGTCGCGGGACCGGAGGCGCTCCAGCAATATGGGCAGCTGGCCGAGCTCGCCGTAGGACTTCTCTTTCAGCGCTACTCGCGCGGTCAGGAGACTCAGGCCGATGTCTTCGGTACCTCCTACATGGCAGAAGCGAAGTTCAATCCGCTGGGAGCCGAACAGATGCTGATGACGCTTCAGCGCCTCGACAAGAATCCGGCGGCGGGCCTCGAGCGCTACTTCCTTTCGCACCCCGAGCCGGCCAAACGCGTGCGCGACGTCCAGAAGAGGATCGGGGAGATCGCCGCGACGAGTGGTGCACCCCGGCCTCCGGAGCGAACACCCTATATACGACTGCTCGACGGAGTCATGACCGGAAACAGCACGCAACAGGTGATCATCAAAGGAAATACGATCTACGACCGCGATCATGGAATGATCCTGACGGCTCCCGCCGGCTGGACCGCGGCGACTGCGCCCGGCATTCTCTTCGCGATGGCGCCGCGAGGCGGAGGACAGTCGCAGCTCGTCGTTCAGGAGCTTCCCGCGAGGTCGCTGCAGGGGCGCAATGCGCAGCAGGCGGTTCGCATCCGGCTCGAACAGATCGGGCTTTCCTATGCCGGCTCGCGTGGGGCAGCCGTGCAAAGCGGCCAGCAGTTTCCGATCGACGTCTGGACTGGACGGACTCAGTCGGGGGCCGTCGGCGTGGAGACGACGCAGTTCGCTCATGGCGATCACGTCGCCGTCTTCATGTTCGTCGCACCGTCCCTGAGCCGGACGCAGAGCCCGCTCGGTGAGATCCTCGGTCGCGCCGAGATCAACGCGGCTCGCGCGCGCGCAGTCGAACCGCCGCGAATCCGCATCGGGACGGTGCGAGCCGGAGAGAGCTGGAGCGATATCGCGCGAAGGGCGACGGGGAATGCCGCGGACGCGGAAGCGGTGGCGAACATGAACGGCTTCGACTTGCGGCAGGCTCCTTCCGCGGGGCTGATGGTGAAGCTGCCACAGGAAGTCGTGCGCGAGGGGTAGGGCTCGGGGACGTCCTCCTCGAGGCCGTGAGCTTCCACCTCGCTCAGGATGACGGTCGGACGCGGATCATCCACCGGCGTGGGGCGCCTTCACCTCGGTAGGGATCGGCAGGCAGGGTGTTATCGTTGGCCTTCCATGATCTCGCTCGAGCCCGAGCTCGCTCATCTTCGCTCCGGCAATCTCCTCTGGTGTACGAAAGAAGTTCGCCATCGAAGCCGTTGCCATCCCCTGGCCGATCCTCCGCCAGCGCGAGTCATCCCGAAGGGATTCAAGGACTCCAGCCGGTGGTGGAGCGCAGCGACACCACCGGAAAACGAAGGAGCGAATGGTTCAGCAGCCTCGCACCCCGAACGATCTGGAATATGTCCACCAGTCATTTCCAAATCCGTAGTGGTGGTAAACATATGTGTCTACGAGACTTACCTAAACACGGCAATTCGGAAAACGCGGCGCCGAGATATATATCTAGATGCTAGGGTGCGAGGAAGAGCGGCCATCCTTGCCGACCGCCAGTTTCCATTTTCACACGTTTCCGACTGTTGAGGTTGCCCGATCGTGCGCGTCTCGTGCATCATGACCTTTTGACCTGATGGAGGGACACCCCATGAAGCGGATGGCATTGGCGGTAACGATTCTGATGATCAGCGGCTCACTCGTTGCGGCCGACGGGAAATTCCGAAAAGTGAGCGAGCCGGTGGCGGGACAGTACATCGTCGTGCTGGAGAGTCATGTTTCGGACGTTGCGCCGACAGCGCGCGGACTCGCGGCGCAGCACGGAGGCACGGTCGACCACGTCTACCAGCACGCGCTGCGCGGATTCTCGACACGCATGCCGGCCGCGTCAGCGCAGAATCTCAGCCGCAGCCCGCTGGTGAGCTACGTCGAGGAAGATGGCGTCATGCGAACGGTGGCCACTCAGAACAACGCAACGTGGGGGCTCGATCGGATCGATCAGCGATCCAGGCCGATCGACGGCAACTACAACTACGACTTCACCGGCACCGGTGTGAACGCCTATATCATCGACACCGGAATCCGGCTGAGCCATAGCGACTTCGGCGGCCGCGCGGTCACCGGATTCGATGCCGTCACCTCCGGCGGTACGGCCGACGATTGCAACGGACATGGAACCCACGTGGCCGGAACGGTCGGAGGCACGACCTGGGGCGTGGCCAAGAACGTCACTCTCTGGGCCGTACGAGTTCTTTCCTGCAGCGGAAGCGGAACCACCTCGGGGGTGATCGCGGGTGTCGACTGGGTGACGGCGAATCACATCACGCCGGCAGTCGCCAACATGAGCCTCGGTGGCGGTGCTTCCTCCTCGCTCGACGATGCGGTGAGCAATTCGATCGCAGCGGGCGTCGGGTACGCGATCGCCGCCGGCAACGGCAACATGGGGGGACGTCAGCAGGATGCCTGCAACTATTCGCCGGCCCGAGTTCCCACGGCGATGACCATCAGCGCAACGAACAGCTCCGACCAGAAAGCTTCGTGGGCGAACTACGGCGACTGCGTCGACTTTTTCGCTCCCGGCGTCAGCATCAAATCGGCCTGGTACACCAGCGATACCGCGACGAACACGATCAGCGGAACATCGATGGCGGCACCCCATGCGGCCGGCGTCGCCGCGCTCTATCTGCAGGGCTCACCGGGAGCCAGTCCTCAGACCGTCCGCGATGCGCTCTACGCCGCGACGACGAAAGGAATCGTCACCTCGTCGAGCACCGCCAACAACCATCTTCTCTACAGTCTCGACCTCGGCAGCGATGGCGGTGGCGGTGGTTGCATCGATGCCGACGGTGACCTCTACTGCGTGGAGGATGGCGACTGCAACGACAATGACTCGACGGTCTATCCCGGAGCGCCGGAGCTGTGCGATGGCAAGGACAACAACTGCGATGGAACCGTCGACGAAGGATGCCCTGTTTGCACCGATGCCGATGGTGACAACGTCTGCGTCGAGAATGGTGACTGCAACGATGATGACTCGACGGTGTATCCCGGAGCGCCGGAACTGTGCGACGGCAAGGACAACAACTGCGACGGAACGGTCGACGAAGGCTGTCCGGCTCCCGGCGGATTCAATCTCAGCGTCACGGCCTACAAGGACAAAGGCCTGCAGAAGGTCGATCTGAGCTGGAGCGGTGCCTCGTCGACGAATGTCGACGTCTTCCGCGATTCCACGAAGATCGCCACCGTCACGAACAACGGCGCCTTCACCGATCACATCAACAGTCGCGGAGGCGGTTCGTATACCTACCAGGTTTGCGAGGAAGGAACCACGACCTGCTCGAACACGGCGACTGCCGGTTTCTGACATTTCACTTCGAAGAACGAGAAAAGGCCGGGCTTGCGCCCGGCCTTTTTTTTGCCGCGAGAGGCGAATGAGCGACGAAGCGGCGAGGGCTCGTGCCGTCATCCTGAGCGAGGGCGGGGGGAGGATGTGAGTGAAGGATCTGCGATCGGCAGCTGTCCAAGAACGCGACGACTCTTGACGGAAGCAGCATTCGGATCTACATTACCTTAGAACGTGAGGTAATATCGATGGACACGCGATCGAGCCAGCTCCTCCGAGGCACTCTCGACATTCTCATCCTGAAGATGCTCGCTGGAGGTCCGCTGCATGGGTACGGAATCACGACACGGATCGCTGCCGAGACGGACGAGGTGATCGACATCGAGGACGGCGCGCTCTATCAGGCGCTTCACAGGATGGAGGAGCGCGGATCGATCGAGTCCGCCTGGGGGCACGCCGAGAACGGCAAGCGAGCGCGCTTCTATCGCCTCACGCCGGCGGGGAGAAAACAGCTTCGTGTCGAGACCGCGAGCTGGATGCGCTATGCCGCCGCGGTGATGAAAGTACTGCAGCCGGAGGGATGAATGGACTGGCCTGACCACGGCGATCCCTACCGCAAGCCGCGCCGTTCTGCCCGCGAGATCCGCGCGGAGATCGACGAAGAGCTTCAGTCGCATCTCGAATTGCGCGCCGCCGATCTCGAGCGGACCGGCATGCCTGCCGGCGAGGCACGGCTCGAATCCGAGCGGCTTTTCGGAGACTATGAAGCGACGCGTCGCATCTGCGTCGAGGCCGATGTCCGCAAAGATCGAGAGATGAAGTGGCGCGAGACACTCGACGGTTCAGGATCGATCTCGTTCACGCGCTCCGGCAGCTCGGCCGCGGTCGCGGCTTCGCCATCGCCAGCGTCGCGATTCTGGCCATTGCCATCGGCGCGAACACGACGATCTTCAGCGCTGCGGACCACATTCTTCTGCGCCCCCTCCCCTACGCGGAGCCGAATCGAATCGTGACGCTCTGGGAGACCGAGCCGAAACGCGATCAATGGAAGCGGGATGTCTCACCAGGGAACTTCGTCGAGTGGCAGAGGCGAACCTCGAGCTTCCAGTCGATGGGCCTCGCCCAGCCCACCAGCGCCGACCTCACCGGTGACGGGCCTCCCGAGGCAATTCCCGCGTGGGCAGTCACGGATGGATTCTTCGATGCACTCGGTGTGCGCCCCATCGAGGGGCGCCTCTTCGCACCCGCCGAATACCTTACCGGTGCAGCGCCGGCGGCAATGATCTCCGAAGGACTCTGGCGCCGGCGTTTCGGCGGCGATCCTTCGATCGTCGGGCGCAAGCTGACCTTCGAAGGGCAGCCGGTGACCGTGGTGGGCGTACTGCCGTCGACCCTCGAGTATCCGGAGCCGGAAGACCTCTGGTTTCCGAACGCGTTGAGCGAGGCCGATCAGAAGGACCGGCGATCGTCCTACATGTCCGCGGTGGCGCGGCTGAAGCCCGGAGTCTCGATCGAGCAGGCGAGGGCCGACATGAGGCGTGTCGCGGGAAATCTCGCGAAGGAGTTTCCCGATACGAACCGCGATCTCGGCGCGGACGTCGTCTCGCTGGAAGAGCACGTCCTGGGAGGCGTTCGACCCGCGCTCCTGATTCTGCTCGTCGCAGTCGGTCTCGTTCTTCTGATCGCCTGCGCCAACGTCGCGGGACTTCTTCTCGCTCGCGGCGCGCGCAGAGCACGCGAGCTCGCTGTCCGCGCCGCGCTCGGAGCAGGGCGGGCGCGCCTGGTTCAGCAGCTCGCGACCGAGAGTGTCCTGCTGGCGGTCCTCTCCGGAGTTGCCGGTATCGGTCTCGCTTTTCTCGGCGTGCTCGGACTTCGCCACTTCGCTCCATCCGATCTGCCGCGACTGCAGACGGTCGTCATCGACGGGAGGGTTCTCTTTTTCGCGCTGGCAATGACGGTGCTGACGGCGCTTCTCTTCGGAATCCTTCCGGCCCTGCGCTTTTCCAGGCCGCACGTCGCCATGGCCCTTCGCTCCGCCGGCCGATCGGTCACGGGCGGGCGGGAGCGTACTCTGATGCGCTCGATCATCGTCACCTGCGAGATCGCGCTCGCGCTCGTCCTGCTCGTGGGCGCAGGACTCCTCGGGCGAAGCTTCCTCGTCCTCCTGTCCAACGACCTCGGATTTCAGACGAAGAATCGGGCGACCCTTCAGCTCTTCATCTGGGATCGCGCCGAGACCGCGGAGATCCGCCGGCAGCGTGTCGCCGACCTCACCGAGCGTTTCCTGGCAACTCCGGGCGTGGAGGGAGTGGCCGTCGTGTCGGCGTTGCCGTTTCATCCTCACCAGATCGCCTCGCAGAGCAAACTCCACATCGAGGGAACACCAGACATGGGAGCCGATGCAGAGCGGGTCTACACGACCGTCGCCAGTGGCGGGTACTTTCAGGTGATGGGAATTGCTCTGAAACGCGGAAGGGCATTCGCGAAAACCGACGGCCACGACGCACCTCTCGTGACGGTGATCAACGAGACGCTCGCGCGGCGTTTCTTTCCCGGCGAGGACCCCGTCGGCAAGCGAGTGACAGTCGGCGTGATGGGCCGGCCGGCGATGCGCGAGATCGTCGGAGTCGTTGCCGACGTACGCCCCGTCGCACTCGACAGCGACCCGCGGCCGGAGCTCTTCGTTCCGTACGAGCAATCGGGGACGGGCTCGATCACCTTCGTGGTCAGAACGAGCATCGATGCGGCGTCGTTTCTTTCCCTGCTACAGGGACGCATCTGGGAGGTCGACCCGCAGCAGACGATCTACTACGCCGCGACGATGGAGACCCTCGTTTCCCGCACCGTCGTTGCGCGACGATTCCAGCTGGTGCTCCTCGGGATTTTTTCGCTGATCGCACTCGGCCTCGCTACCGCCGGCGTCTATGGACTCATCAGCTACACGATCGGTCAGAGAACCAGCGAGATCGGCGTGCGGATGGCACTCGGTGCGCGCGCCGGCGAGATCATCGCGCTCATCGTGCGTGAGGGCATTGCGCTCGCTTCGGCTGGCGTGCTGGCCGGGGTCGTCACGTCACTTCTTCTGACGCGATATCTCTCAGGAATGCTCTACGGAGTCAGCCCGTTCGATCCCGCCACCTTCGTTCAGCTCGCCGTACTTCTGATCCTTCTCTCCGCCGCAGCCTCGTTCTTCCCCGCGTTGCGAATCGTCCGACTCGACCCGTTGAAGGCTCTTCGGGAAGAGTGACCCCACACGGAGACGACGCGTGCCGGTGATAAGAGCACGGCATCCTCCCATCATCCTGAGCTCGAAAGACGGCGCTGTGCGACGCTGAAGAGGGAATGACGCCGCAAACCTCGCCGTCATCCTGAGCGAGGCGGTTGGGTGGGCGTGAGCGAAGGATCTGCGATCGGCAACTGTCTCCACACACTCAGGATGATGCCATCGGCGCCAACCACCTTCGAAGCGCGTTACACTGACACCCACCCATCCTCCTCGCCTCAGGATGACGGGAAGAATGCGGTGTCTTTTTCTCTTCACCGGCGCGGAGCGCCGTTTCCGAGCTCAGGAGGACTTGCCATGACTCGATTCGTCGGACTTCTTTCGATCCTTCTTCTTTGCGCCCTTCCGCTCGCCGGGCAGATGTCCCATCACGGGACGTCCGATCACGAGCCTCCCGCCGATCTCGGTGTGATCGAGTTTCCCAACTCAGGTGCCGCAGCGGCGCAACCGCATTTCATCCGCGGCGTCCTCCTCCTTCACAGCTTCGAGTACGCCCCTTCGGCGCGCGCCTTTCGCGAGGCGCAGGCGGCCGATCCGGAGTTCGCTCTCGCCTATTGGGGAGAGGCGATGACCTTCAACCATCCGATCTGGGGCGAACAGGATCTCGCTGCGGGTCGTGCGGTGCTCGCGCGCCTGGCGCCGACTGCTGCGGAGCGCGCCGCCAAGGCTCGAACCGAGCGCGAAAAGGGATACATGGCCGCCGTCGAGATTCTGTTCGGCGAGGGTGAGAAGAGCGCGAGAGATGCAGCCTACAGCGCGGCGATCGGAGCGCTCGCCGAGCGTTTCCCCGGCGATCTGAACGCCCGCTCCTTCCACGCGCTCTCACTGCTCGGATTGGCCGGGATCGAGCGCGACACGAGAAACTACATGAGAGCAGCATCGATTGCCGAAGAGATTTACGAGATCGACAAGCGGCACCCTGGCGCCCTGCACTATCTGATCCACGCGTATGACGATCCCGTCCATGCTCCTCTCGGGCTTCGCGCTGCACGGCTCTATGCGAAGGCCGCTCCGGCAGCCTCGCATGCGCAGCACATGCCCTCGCACATCTTCTTCGCTCTCGGCATGTGGGAGGAGGCGATCGCGTCGAACATCGCCTCGATGAACACGGCGCGCGACCAGGGAATGGGGGGCTATCATCCCCTCCACTGGCTCGAGCACGCCTACCTGCAGGTCGGGCGTCGCGACGATGCGGCGAAACTGGTCGCGGTGATGGCCGGGGACGTCGAGAAGAAACCGACCGGGGCGGCTCGCGCGCATCTGGCCATGACACGAGCGACGTGGCTCGTCGAGACGCGAGGCGGCGGCGCTCGATCGATGCGGGAGCCGGTCGACAGCAGCGGAATCGTGACGATCGGTTCATTCGCCGGCCACGATCTCGCTCGCGGCCTGGCGGCGATCGAGTCGGAAGATTCGGGAGCAGCCGCCGGAGCTCTTCGCGATCTGCGCAATCGCGTTGCCGCGGGACGAAAGGCCGTAGGGAGCGGGACCGAGGTCGCGAGCCGCTACGACTCGGTGACGCCGAGCGAGCTCCGCGCCGCGGAGATCATGGAGATGATGCTCGACGGCGCGATCCGTTTCGCGGGAGGGAAACAGGACGAGGGGATTCGTCTGGCGCGCGAGGCGGCGGCCGCGGAGGATTCGATGAGCTTCGAGTACGGTCCGCCTCAGACGGTCAAGCCTCCGTACGAGCTCCTGGGCGAGCTTCTGCTCCGCGCAGGTCGTCGCGACGAAGCGGCGAAGGCGTTCGAGCGCGTGCTGGCAACCCACCCGAACCGGACTCTCACGCTGGAAGGGTTGCGGAAAGTGAAGGGTGAAGGGTGAAGGGTGAAGGGTGAAGGATCGGGGGCACGCCGAAGGGGTGAATGGAATCCAGCCGGTGGTGAGCGCGAAGCGCCACCACCGGTCCCCGAAGACATGCGATCAAATCCGCACCCTGAAAGGGTGCTCGGAATCCACCGCGGGTTGGAAAACCCGCGCCGCCCGGCTTCGCGTCGTCACTCCAGCAGACTGCGAAAGCATCCACGCACTCTTCTCGTGCGCCTGCATCCGCTGCGTGAGAAGATCGGCGGTCGGTTGATCGTTCGCTTTCTCCACCCGCGGAGAGAACCAGCGTGAGGGTTTGACAGGCGTGATCGGGTAATTTAAAGCGTTACCTTAAATGGCCCGACATGTAACCCGCTCTCTCGAGCCCTGGCTTCTGGAGGCCAGCCGCCAGTTTCCCGCGCTCCTGGTTGCCGGCGCGATTCACGCGCTTCGTGCACCTGACTGCCTGCGGCGGCGGGAAGTGGCCGAACTTTTCGCGGCGCGACGCGAAGGTCTGGCGATCTCGCGACGATCGTTCCCCTCTCCCCATCAGCCAACCTTACCAGAGGCAGCGACGTGACCAGGGGGAGAGCGGAACAGGGAGGGAGGGCCTCTACTCACCGTAGAGAAATGCCCACATGGGCGATAATTGTTCGAGGAGTTGCTGCACAATTCACCATCCGATGGCTCTCGAACAGTTCCATCCCGTCATTCGCCGCTGGTTCTCCGAAACCCTCGGTGAGCCTACGCCTGCGCAGAGCCGTGGGTGGGACGCGATTCGCGGGCGATCTCACACGCTGATCGCTGCGCCGACGGGATCGGGCAAGACGCTCGCTGCGTTTCTGACCGCGCTCGATGATCTGTTTCAGGAAGCGCTGTCGGGGCCGTTGCCCGATGAAGTGCGCATCGTCTACGTCTCGCCGCTCAAGGCGCTCAGCGCCGACATTCACAAGAACCTCGCCGAGCCGCGCCGGGGGATCCGCCGCATCGCGGAGGAGATGGGACTCGATGCGCCTCGCATCACAGCGGCCGTTCGCACTGGCGACACGACGGCGGCCGAGCGCGCGGCGATGCTTCGCAGGCCCCCGCACATTCTCGTCACAACGCCCGAGTCGCTCTACCTCCTGCTCACGGCCGAACGAAGCCGCGAGATGCTGCGCACGGCGCGGACAGTGATCGTCGACGAGATTCACGCTGTGATCGGAACGCGTCGCGGAGCCCACTTCGCCCTGACGCTCGAGCGCCTTCAGCAGCTCGTCGAAGCGCCTCTGCTCCGGCTCGGGCTCTCAGCCACCCAGAAACCGATCGAAGAGGTCGCTCGGTTTCTCACCGGCAGCGGAGACCCGCAACCCGACTGCGCGATCGTCGACGAGGGGCACCGGCGGGCGATGGATCTGGGGCTCGAGACGCCGAGATCCCTTCTCGAGACCGTCATATCTCATGAAGTGTGGGAGGAGTATTACGACCGCCTCACCGAACTGATCTCGGCTCATCGAACGACTCTGGTCTTCGTGAACACGAGGAGGATGGCAGAGCGCATCGCACGTCATCTGAGCGACCGGCTCGGCGACGAGGCGGTGACTGCACACCATGGGAGTCTGTCGAAGGAGAAGCGCCTCGACGCCGAGGGGCGGCTCAAGGGAGGACGGCTCAAAGCGCTCGTCGCCACTGCATCGCTGGAGTTGGGGATCGACATCGGATCGGTCGATCTCGTCTGCCAGATCGGATCGCCGCATCGGATCGCGACGCTCCTGCAGCGCGTCGGTCGCTCGGGACACACGGTTTCGGGGATGCCGAAGGGCCGCCTCTTTCCTGTCTCGCGCGACGATCTGGTCGAATGCACCGCCCTTCTCCGTTCGGTCCGTCGCGGTGAGCTCGATCGCATCGTCGTCCATGACGCGCCGCTTGACGTTCTCGCGCAACAGATCGTCGCCGAGACCTCCTGTCTGAAGTACGTCGAAGACGACCTCTTCAGCCTCGTGCGTCGCGCCTGGCCCTATCGGTCGTTGACGCGCGAGGCCTTCGACTCCGTGATCACGATGGTTGCAGAGGGCTTCGCGACGCCGCGAGGCCGTCGAGCTGCTCTCGTTCACCGCGACGAAGTCCATGATGAAGTTCGAGGTCGCCGAGGAGCGCGGATGCTCTCGATCACTTCCGGAGGGGCGATCCCGGAGGTGGCCGACTATCGCGTCCTGCTCGCACCGGAAGAGACCTTCATCGGAACGCTGAACGAAGACTTCGCCATCGAGAGCACGGCGGGAGACATCTTCCAGCTCGGCAATGCGTCCTGGCAGGTGCTGCAGGTCGGCAGCGGCGTGGTCAGAGTCGCCGATGCGAAGGGAGCTCCGCCGACACTCCCCTTCTGGCTCGGCGAAGCGCCGGCGAGGAGCGACGAGCTCTCGCTCTCGGTGAGCGACCTCCGTTCCTCCATCGATCGAATACTGCAAGACGACAATGACTCGGCGGCCAAACAATCGGAGGAGCGGGCGTTGGAGTGGCTCGTCGAAGAAACGGGAATCACTCCGGAGGCGGCGCGCGAAGCGGTCACCTATCTCGCCGAGGGGCGTCGCGCACTCGGCGCAATGCCGACGCAGCAGACCCTGGTGCTCGAACGGTTCTTCGACGAATCGGGCGGCATGCAGCTCGTGCTTCACGCCCCCTTCGGAAGCCGCATCAACAAGGCGTGGGGTCTCGCGCTGCGCAAGCGCTTCTGCCGGCAATTCAATTTCGAGCTGCAGGCGGCCGCGACGGAAGACGCCGTCCTGCTCTCGCTCGGGCCCCAGCATTCGTTCCCTCTCGCCGATGTCTTTCGCTATCTTCACCCGGCGACTGCACGCGACGTTCTCGTGCAGGCATTTCTCGATGCGCCGGTGTTTCAGACGCGCTGGCGATGGAACACGACGATCTCGCTCGCGGTTCCACGCAACCGGGGAGGCAGCAAGGTACCTCCGCAGCTTCAGCGGACGATAGCCGATGACCTGCTGGCGGCCGTCTTTCCCGATGCCGCCGCCTGTTTCGAGAACATTCCGGGCGACCGGCAGATCCCCGATCACCCGCTGGTCAACCAGACCGTCCGCGACTGCCTCGAGGAAGCGATGGACTTCGACGGTCTCGCGCATGTTCTCGAGCGGATTCACCGCGGAGACATTCACTGCATTGCGGTCGATACGCCGGAACCGTCGTCGCTCTCTCACGAGATCCTCAACGCGAGGCCGTATGCGTTTCTCGATGATGCTCCGCTCGAAGAGCGGCGGACTCAGGCGATCTACTCCCGGCGTGCTTCCGATCCTTCGTCCGCCGATGAGCTCGGCGCGCTCGATTCCGCGGCGATCGAACGCGTGCGCGACGAGGAGCGCCCCGATCCTCGCGACGCCGATGAGCTTCACGATGCTTTGCTCACCGCCGGGTTTCTGACCGCGGAAGAGGTCGACGCCATCGCCGGCGGATTGTTCGAGCAGCTCGCCGCCTCGCGGCGCGCCTGTCGGATGCGACTCGAATCCGAAACTGCTGCGCTACGCCGGGCGAGCACGGTCATCGTCGCCGCCGAGCGTCTTCCCGAATTGCGCGCGGTCCATCCCGGCGCGGCGATCGAACCGCCGATCGCTCCTCCGGCGAGCCGGGCATCGCGAACGTGGACGCGCGCCGAGGCGATCATCGAGCTGGTTCGCGGCCGGCTCACGATCGCCGGTCCGGTGACGGCGCGCTCCCTCGCGGAATCATTCATCATCGAAGAATCCGACGCGGACGCGGCACTTTTCAGCCTCGAGTCGGAGGGTGCGGTCCTTCGCGGCGGCTTCACTGCCGAACGCCTTCGGGGAGAACGTGAGTGGTGCGATCGCCGGCTGCTCGCCCGAATCCACCGCTACACGCTCGTCCGCCTGCGGGCGGAGATCGAGCCGGTGAGCCCGGCCGAGCTGATTCGCTTTCTCTTCGCCTGGCAGGGCGCGACTCCGTCGACTCGCCTGAGCGGCATCGACGGACTTCATTCGATCATCGGCCTGCTCGATGGGTTCGAGATCGCGGCGGCGGCGTGGGAGCGCTCCGTTCTGCCGCTGAGAGTGGAGAACTACGACCCTTCGATGCTCGACACGCTCTGCTTCACGGGGGAGGTCGGATGGGCCCGGCTTTCCGCGCCGGCAGCCCCGACTGCCGCAGACGCCGAATCCCCCGCAATTGCGCGCATCGTCAGCGCGACACCCGTCGCTCTCTTTCTTCGCCAGAACATCGATGCCTGGCAAACGCTCCGATTCGACGAAGGTCGCGACACGTCCATCGTGCAGAAAACACTCGGCCCGCCCGCGCAGCGCCTTCTCGATGCGCTCCGCGATCGCGGCGCGTCCTTTCTTCGCGAGCTGGCCGGCTGCTGCGGTCTCGATGAGGACGAGCTTCGCAGCGGAATCGGAGAGCTGGTCTCCGCCGGACTCGTGGCCTCGGATGGTTTCGCCGGACTTCGCGCTCTGGTGAGTCCTTCGAGCCGGAGCGCGCAACGACCTTCTGCGCGCGCCGAGTCGTCCGGTCGATGGTTTCTCCTGAATGGGGAAGCGGACGGCGAAGGGCGCGAAGCCGCAGTCGAGCGTCAGGCGCGCGGGCTCCTGCGACGCTATGGCGTCGTGTTCCGCCGCATCCTGACGCGCGAAGCGAATGGTGCGCCGTGGCGTGAGCTGGCTCGCGTCTATCGCCGGCTCGAGGCACGTGGGGAGATCCGCGGCGGACGCTTCGTCGCAGGGATGTCGGGAGAGCAGTTCGCGCTTCCGCAAGCGGTCGGTCGCCTTCGCGAGATGCGACGCGAGGGGCCTGACGGCCGGCTCGTCGTCATCAGCGCTGCCGATCCGCTGAATCTCGCAGGCATCCTGACACCGGGGGAACGGATCCGCGCGGTCGCCGCGAACCGGATCGCATGGCGCGACGGGCTGCCCGTTTCGGTGATGGAAGGCGACTACCTCAAGCCGCTGGCGGAGCTGGATTCCGCCGATGCGATGGAAGCCGCTACAGCACTGGCCGGCCGGCGCGTCCCGGTGGCGAGCGGCTACGTGGGGAGGGTGGGGGGGTAGAGGCTGGAGGCTGAAGGCTCGGGCGGGAAGTGGCCGAACTTTGTCGCGGATGCGACGCGAGGGTCAGGCGATCTTGCGATGGTGAAACCGAGCATCCGCGACAAGTTCGGTCTGTCACCGACCGCGAGGGCTAAGCGATCTCGCGACGATCCTTCGGCCTTGCCCTCTCGGCCCAGCTCGTCGTCGGCGATTCTGGCCAGGACCGAAGTTGTCCGCTTCGGCGCGCGAGAGGTCACGATGTCCTGCAGCGGCTGCCGAAGCGGACAAACTTCGGCCACAGGCTTCGCCCACATTGCCTACAGTTCGCCGGGGCCGGACGAAGCTGTTCGCCTTCGACGGTCGAGCGAGCCTGCTGCGGCATCTCGCGGCTCACTGCTTCGTCCCTACGAGAGCCGGCTCGGGCGGGAAGTGGCCGAACCTTGTCGCGGATGCGACGCGAGGGTCAGGCGTTCTTGCGATGGTCAAACAGCATCCGCGACAAGTTCGGTCTGTGACCGATCGCGAGAGACCGGCGACTCTTGCGACGATCGTTCCCCGCGGACGAGGCAGGAACCTGCGGCGCAGCTCCTTCGTCTCAACCGATCAGAGATCCCCCGGAGGCGGCCCCACGAAAGGAGCGAGTCATGTTTCGTCGAGGATTGTTGGCAGGTTTGACCCTGATCGTCGCGTCGGCGATCGTCGCGGCACCGTCGCACACCGAATGGACCGCGGTCGAGCGCGATGGCTGGATCGACCAGCGGCTGGAACGGCCTCTGCTGATCTATCGTGCCGCGAGTCCGCACCGCCTTCTCCTTCTCTCCGATCGTTTCGCACAAGCCGTCGTTCTCGACATCGAGAGCGGCGTCGTGTCCTTTCTCGGGAAGGAGCACATCGAGATCGATGACGACCTGGTGCGAGCGACGACCGTAGAACGTCTCGGCGCACGACCGCAGGGTCGGGTGTCGATGACCGAAGACGGTGTGGTGATGGCGAGCGTCGGGCGAAAGAGCGTCGTCATCGGGAAGCATCGAAGCAGGGCTGGGGATCTCGATCGCGCCCTGCTCCTCCACGAGCATCCGGCGTGGGATGCGGGACGGGATCGTCATCAGCCGAACGAGGATGCGATCGCTGCGCTGCGCGACGTGAACGAGCCGGTCGACCTCACCGTCGTTCTGGCAACCTGGTGTGGGGACAGCCGCCGCGAAGTGCCGCGGCTGCTGAAGGCGATCGACACGGCAGGGAATCCGAATCTGCGCGTTCGGCTCGTCGGAATCGATTCCGAATTCCATGAGCCGATGGACGTGATCCAGGAGATGAAGATCACGAACGTGCCGACGGTAATCGTCGAGAGCGGAGGAAAAGAACTGGGCCGCATCGTGGAGACGACTGCGTCCGAGTCGATCGAGCGCGATCTCGCCGCGATCATCGAAGGTCGCCCGGAACCGCATGCCGGGCGCTGGCCGCGCGGCGAACGACTCGCGCGCGGCCTGTACGAGATCCGCTTCGCCGATGGTCGAACGGGATTCGAAGAGTGGGAGGTCTTCGCGACTGCCGGCGAGGGACGTCTCGCACACAGCACGATCCGGACGAACAGCATGACGCGCGAAGTGTGGCATCGCTTCGATTCGGCCGGCCGGACTGCCTTCATCGAGATCACCGATCAAGGTGCGGATGGACTTCGGCGCGCCCGCTATCGGCCGGGCGACGGTCGCCTGTCCGTCCATTCGAGAGGCAATCTCAGCGGCATCGTCGATCAGGTGATCGGAATCCCGCCGAGCTGCGCCTTCTCCACCGGCTCACTCGTCACCAGTGGATGGGAGTGCGTCGCGCTGCGGTCGGGCGGGTCGAGTGAGCTGACACGGTATGTGCTCCCCCTGAATGACTGCGCTGTCCTCGGATGTCTCGAACAGGTTCGGCTCGATCGGGGAAGCAGCTCGGAGATCGAGCTCGTGCACGGTCGTTATCGCGTCGATGAAGTGTCGCTCGCTTCCGATCACGAAACGATCGATTTCTGGATCGGCAGCGCGCTCGACCTGCCGTTGCGCATCGAGGCTGCCGGCTGGACCGCCGAGCTGACGGACCTCGAGATCACGCCACCATCGTGACTGCCCAGAGCGTTGCGAGCTCGATCGAGATCGCTTCGAACGGAGGAGCGCTGACATATGCCGCTCCGGTGTACGTCTCGAGAACAACCCAGTCGACTTCGTCGCGACCATACACCTCGAGCAGCCGCTTCGACGGATCGACGAGCCAGAGATGCTCGACTCCGGCGAGCGCGTAGCGCGGGAGCTTCTGCGAGCGGTCGAACCGCTCGGTCGACGGCGACAGAACCTCGCACAGCCAGTCGGGTGCGATCTCGATTCCGGTCCCCTCCGGAAGCTCGGCAAGTCGCTCGCGACGCCAGCCGGCGATGTCGGGCACCAGGACATCACCGAACAGATGAAGCTCCGGCTCATCGAGAATCCACCACGCTCCCGGTCCCTCGCGTCCCCGGTGGAACGCTCCGTTGAGGTCACCGCCAAGAACCGACGCCGCGTTGGAATGCCGCAGCGACGGGCGGGGAGAAAGGTAGAGATCTCCCCCGACAAGCTCGGCGACTTTGTGCTCGGGAGCGGCGACTACATCGCTGTAAAACGCGCCGCTTTTCGCTTTCTCGCTCATCATCGGCATCCTCATGCCCAGAGCGCTGCGAGCTCGATCGAGATCGCTTCGAACGGCGGCGCGCAGACAGTTGCCGCTTCGGTGTACGTCTCGAGAACAACCCAGTCGAGATCGTCGCGACCGTACACCTCGAGCAGCCGCTTCGACGGATCGACCAGCCAGAGATGTGAGACTCCGGCGAGCGCGTAGCGCGGGAGCTTCTGTGAGCGGTCGAACCGCTCGGTCGACGGCGACAGCACCTCGCACAGCCAGTCGGGTGCGATCTCGACTCCGCTTCCCTCCGGAAGGTCGGCAAGCCGCTCGCGACGCCAGCCGGCGATATCGGGCACGAGGACATCACCGAACTGGTGAAGCTCCGGCTCGTGGAGAATCCACCATCCGCCCGGGCCGTGGCGTCCTCGATGGAAAGCTCCATTGAGCTCTCCTCCCAGAACCGAGGCCGCGTTGGAATGCCGCAGCGACGGGCGGGGAGAAAGGTACAGATCGCCCCCGACGAGCTCGGCGACTTTGTGCTCGGGAGCAGCGATCACATCGCTGTAGAACGCGCCGCTTTTCGCTTTCTCGCTCATGCTCCGAGGCTACCTCGGAATCGAGAAAAAGCCGAGGAAAATGTGCTCGGCAGATCCGCGAAGCTCTCATTACGTTTTGTATCAGGTGTGTGCCACACTGCTGTTCATGTTCGCGTCCCGAGTCATGATGCGGGCGATGCCCGAGCGGATGATCGCTGGTCTTCTGCCATTCGTGCTGGTCTCCGCGATTGCTTCCACCCTTGCCGCCGAGGGGACGGCCAAACGATGGTTCAAGGGAAACACACATGCTCATACGACGGAGAGTGACGGCGACAGCACGCCCGATGAGGTGGCGAGCTGGTATCGCCGTCACGGATACGATTTTCTCGTCCTTTCGGATCACAACGTTCTGACCGGAATCGAGGGACTGGCGGCACTCGAGGGCGCCGACGGGAGTTTCCTCCTGATCCGAGGCGAAGAAGTGAGTGACGTTTTCGGAAAGAAACCAATCCACATCAACGGGCTCGGGCTCGAGCGGCTGGTTCCGCCCCAGGGAGGGACGAGCGTTTCCTCGGTGATCCAGCGGAACGTCGATGCCGTTCGCGGCGCGAGGGGTGTACCGCACATCAATCACCCCAACTTCGGATGGGCGATCAGCGCCGAAGATCTGGCCCGCGTGGAGCGTTACCGTCTGCTGGAGATCTTCAACGGCCACCCGCTGGTGAACAACGACGGTGGCGGCGAGTCGCCCTCGGTGGAGGCGGTGTGGGACATGCTGCTCTCTGCGGGCAAGGTGGTGTACGGAATCGCGGTCGACGACGCGCACCACTTCAAGCGGCCATGGGATCGCGGTGCGGTGCAGCCTGGCCGCGGGTGGGTCGTGGTTCGCGCGGCAAAGCTCGAAGCGGCGGCGATTCTCGAAGCGATGGAGCGAGGCGACTTCTATGCCTCCACCGGCGTGGTGATCGACGATCTCGTCGTCGACGATTCGTCGATGACGATCACCATCACAACGAAGGGCGACACGCGCTACACGACTTCGTTCATTGGGCGGAACGGTGCGATTCTCTCCCGCTCTTCATCGAATCGTGCGAGCTACTCGTTTCGAGGCGACGAAGGCTACGTCCGTGCGAAGATCCACGACTCCAACGGTAACGTCGCGTGGCTGCAACCGGTCTTCGTTCGAAATGCAGCAGAACCATGACCGCGGACGTCTCGCCCGTCTGCGAATGACACCGGCCGCCCCCGTCATCCTTCCATGAGAAGGCCATCAAGAGTCAAGACCGGAGGTGAGACGCCCGACGTGGCGGGCGGCTCGCCTCCTACCGCAGCGGTCGGGTGGTGGCGGTAGGGCGGTGGAATGGTGCAGAGGGTGCGGCGACAGAG
>DATKDP010000090.1:0-2726 GCA_035546335.1 Thermoanaerobaculia bacterium
CGGTCAAAGTGGCCGTGCATCGTCTCCGCCGCCGCTACCGCGACGCACTGTGGCAGCACGTGGCAGACACGGTGGCCAGCCCCGAAGAAGTCGAGGAGGAGAAGCGGTATCTGCTGAAGACTCTCAGCGGCGTGTAACCACAGCGCGCGATTTCTTTATTAGTGTCGCAGGAGGGCGAAATGGATCGCCAGAAATGTCCCAGGTGCGGTACTGAGGCCGGCCCCGATCATCCTCATGGTCTCTGTCCGGCGTGTCTGCTCACGGAGTCGCGGGATGCGGAAATTCTGGAATCGGTCGGGCCGGTGCCCGATGGAGATCCAGTGAAACGGGCGCTGGAAGAAAAACTGCGCAGCCAGTACCGGATCATCCGCATGCTCGGACGAGGCGGCATGGGAGCGGTCTACCTCGCTCGCGACCTGACGCTGGATCGCGAGGTGGCGATCAAAGTCGTCAACACTGCAGGGGAGTCGCGCGAGCTGTACGAGCGGTTCCGCCGCGAGGCCAAAACGGTCGCGAAGCTATCTCACCCGAACATCGTGCCGCTCCACGCCTTTGGCGAAGTGGACGCGATGCCTTACTTCGTCATGGGATACGTTCGTGGAGAGTCGCTCGCCGACCGGCTCCGCCGCGAGGGAAGACTCGAGGAGGATGAAGCGCGCCGCATCATCGGCGAGGTTGCTCAGGCTCTCGATCACGCGCATCGCCTCGGCGTGATTCACCGCGACGTCAAACCAGACAACGTGCTTCTCGACGACGAGACGGGGCGCGCTCTTCTGACCGACTTCGGCGTCGCAAAAGCTGCGGAGACGGGAGAGACTCTGACGAGTTTCGGCGCCATCATCGGAACCCCGCATTTCATGTCGCCCGAGCAGGCCTCCGGTCACGGACCCACCGACGCTCGCAGCGACATTTACTCGTTGGGCGTGATGGCGTACGCGATGATCGCCGGGCGGCTGCCGTTCGAGGGAAGCTCGGCCGCCGACGTGCTCACCAAACATCTCACGCAGGAGCCTCCCTCTTTGCGGTCGGTCGCATTGGCGGTCTCCGATACGACGGCGCAGGTGGTGGAGCGTTGTCTGGCAAAGGATCCTGCGCAGCGATGGCAGGATGCGCGCTCGCTCGCCCAAACGCTCGGCGCTACGCATGTTGAGCACCTTCCGGATTCTCTCCAGGCGGTCGAAGGCCGCGGCATTCCGGCATTCGTCTTCGGACTTCTGCTCATCCTCGTCTACTTCTCGCTCCCTTACGGCGAGGGTCCCGTCATCGCCGTCGCGGGCATGTGGGTCGTTTTGTACGCGTTCACGACCGTCAGCCTTCTGCGGGAGGGGTTTTCGTTCATGCAGTCGCAGACCGTGATCTGGAGAGAGCCGGCGTGGTGGCTCTTCTGGTATCCGCCGGCCCTGCGGCGACGCGGCAACGTCTGGAGCCGGCTCCCACAGGCAGTCCGGCAGTTCCGGATGTGGAATACCGTGCTTGCCCTGTTGGCGTGTGCCGCGCCAGTGATTCTTGTCCTCGGCGGAGTGCGACGCCTCGCCTACGATCCCGCCAACCTCATCATGGTCGTGCTTGGGGCGATGATCGTGCTCTGGCTCGTGCTCAGGAGCAGAGCGAGCGCTGAGCTCAAAGGCCAGGCCGTCGATTCGCACGACATCTCCCGTATCCTTCTCTCCGCTCCTCGTCGCCGTCATCGCGGCGTCTACCGTAGAGGTCGTGCTGATCGGGTTCGTAACGGTGATCGGCGGGCAGCCTTCAATCAGGCGGCGACAGACCTCACGCAGTTCCTGAATGTGAGCTGATTTGATGATCATGCCAGCGCCGAGTGCAGCATCGGTGTACCCGAACGGCGCCAGTCCGCGCTGGGAAGGGCAGTCTCGACAGATGTACGCAGCTCAGTGATGTGGATCGCATTTGACGGAAGTACCGGCAACGCTCACGTCGGTGAACGCTTGTGGCTCCAAATCGGCCGCTGTGCGCGCGCTGTTCACTGCGTCGCGGACTTCGTCTTCCCGCACTCTGCTGTGCCCGCCTCCGATTGTTGGTATCCTGATCACTTCGTGGACATCGTTGGCGGGACCCGTCTCGGACCCTATGAAGTCGGAGCGCTTATCGGGGCCGGAGGCATGGGTACGGTGTACCGCGCCCGCGACACCAGGCTGAACCGCGATGTGGCGATCAAGGTCCTCTCGCACGGCCCGTCCAGCCATCCACAGATGCGGGAGCGCTTCTCACGCGAGGCCCGCTCGATCTCCTCGCTGTCACATCCGAATATCTGTCCTCTCTACGACGTCGGCTCAACGGACGGAATCGACTACCTCGTCATGGAGCTGCTCGAGGGGGAGTCGCTGTCGTCGCGGCTCCAGCGGGGAACACTCCTCGTCGGCCAGGCCGTGGCGCTCGGCATTGACATCGCGCTTGCGCTCGACGCCGCCCACCGCGCCGGCATCGTGCACCGCGATCTGAAGCCGGGCAACATCATGTTGACTCGCAGCGGAGCGCGGCTGCTCGACTTCGGTCTCGCGAAAATGACCGAGGCAGCCGCTGAAAGCGACTCGACGACGATGCAGGCACCGCTGACGCGCGAGGGAATGGTCGTCGGCACGCTGCAGTACATGGCGCCGGAGCAGCTCGAGGGTAAGCCGGCAGACTCGCGCACCGACATCTTCGCTCTCGGACTGGTGCTCTACGAGATGCTTGCCGGCCGGCATGCCTTCGATGGAACGTCGCCC
>DATKDP010000091.1:0-33940 GCA_035546335.1 Thermoanaerobaculia bacterium
CTGTCTAAGAACGCAGATCCTTCACTCACGCCCGCACGCCGCCCTCGTTCAGGATGACGGCACGGCCAGCGTCAGCAGACACCTCAAAACTTCACGCGTCCCAACACCGACTCGGCCGCATCGTGCGGATTCTCGCGCTTCCGCAGAACGTCCTCGAGCAACCGCTCGTAGTCGTCACGCGAGATCGATCTTCGCAGGACACGGTCGAGAAACTTCTCCTTGAGCTGCGTCTCGATCCTGATGCGCACCCGCTCCCGGTTCCGGCGATCGAGCTCGCCCGAGGCGACCAGATACTCATGATGCGCTCCGATTGCCCTCGCCAGATCCTCGATCCCCTCGGAGGTCGTTGCCACGGTCTTGACGATCGGAGCGACCCACTCACCATGCTGCTCCACCAGAGACATCATCATGGTGACCTCGGTGACTGTGCGGTCGGCTCCCGGACGATCGGCCTTGTTCACCACGAAGACGTCGCCGATCTCCATGATCCCCGCCTTGATCGCCTGAATGTCATCCCCCATTCCGGGAACGAGCACCACGACGTTCGTCTGTACCGTCCGAACGACATCGACCTCATCCTGCCCGACCCCTACCGTCTCGACCAGAATCACCTCGAAGCCGGCGGCATCGAGAACATCGACGAGGTCATTGGTCGCTTTCGCCAGCCCGCCGAGGAATCCACGTGTCGCCATCGAACGGATGAAAACGCCCGGATCGGTGTAGAGATGCTGCATCCGGACGCGATCACCGAGAATCGCGCCGCCGGTGAAGGGAGAGGTGGGATCGACGCAGATGATGCCAACGCGAAGATTCTCCCTCCGGTAGTGGCGGGCAAGCGCATCGACCAGGGTCGACTTGCCTGCGCCGGGCGAGCCGGTGATGCCGATGATCCGCGCCCGGCCGGTGTGACGATAGAGCTCGGCCAGGAGCGCCGCTGCGCCTTCGTCTTCGCGCTCGACGAGCGAGAGAGCGCGTGCAAGGGCACGGTAGCGGCCGCTGCGGATCCCCTCGATGATTTCGGCGATCGAGCTCATGATGCTCTCGAGCGATCGAGGTGAATCACAACTCGCCGGACAGAATGCCCCGGGCGATCACCATCCGCTGGATCTCGCTCGTCCCCTCGCCGATCGTACAGAGCTTCACATCGCGATAGTACTTCTCGGCAGGAAAGTCCTTGATGAAACCGTAACCGCCGAAGATCTGGACGCCTTTTTCCGTTGCGCGCACGGCCACTTCCGACGCATACAGCTTCGCCATCGCGGAGAACTGGGTGACGCGCTCCCCTGCATCCTTCATCGCCGCAGCGCGCCAGGTCAGCAGGCGCGCCGCGTCGATCTCGGTTGCCATGTCGGCGAGCATGAACTGAATCGCCTGGAACTCCGAGATCGTCTTGCCGAAGGCAGTCCGCTGCTTCGAGTAGTCGCGCGCAGCTTCATAGGCGCCGCGTGCGATCCCCAGTGCGAGCGCGGCGATCGAGATCCGTCCCCCATCGAGCACCCGCATCGCGTCGATGAAGCCGTAACCGACTCTGCCGAGAACATTGGCATCGGGAACGCGGCAGTCTTCCATCACCAGCTCGGCCGTGTCCGAGGCGCGCATGCCGAGCTTGTTCTCCTTCTTTCCGGGACGAATGCCCTTGCGGTCCATCTCCACGACGAATGCCGTGATCCCATGCTTCCGGTCGTCGCGATCGGTGACCGCCAGCACGACGGAGACATCGGCATAGCTGGCATTCGTGATGAAGTTCTTGGTGCCGTTCAGAACCCACTCATCCCCATCCTTCACCGCAACCGTCCGCATCCCCGATGCGTCGCTTCCCGATCCAGGCTCGGTCAGGCCCCACGCTGCGAGCCATTCCCCCGAGGTCAGCTTCGGCAGATATCGCTTCCGCTGCTCCTCGTCGCCGGCCAGATAGATGTGCCCCGTACCGAGGGAGTTGTGTGCGGCGACCCCGAGGGCGACCGAGCTGTCGACGACGGCGAGCTCCTCGATGATGTTGACGTAGTCGATGTACGACAGCCCGGCGCCACCGTAGTCTTCCGGGAAAATCGCTCCCAGCATTCCCAGCTCGCCGAGCTTCTTCATCACTTCGTGCGGAAACTGCTGTGCCTCGTCCCACTCCATCACGTGAGGCCGCATCTCCCTCTCGGCAAAATCGCGAACCATCTCCCTGATCTGGAGCTGCTCGTCGGTCAGACGAAATTCCATGTCGTTTGCTCCTCGGATTTTTTTTATCGACGGTCGGCGCCGTGAAGATGAGCCCGGATGCGGTTTGTCGCCGGACTACGGCCGGAAGTCGGCATTCTAGCGCGAGGTGAAAAACGAATACAAACAGCGCGGCCGATGCGGACTGACGGCCCTTCGCGCAGCCTCGATCGAGGGGGTCCCCGCCCGATCGTGGCGGCGTCCTCGCCGCCACAGGCAGGATCGGGAGATCTGACCATGCCCGCCAGGGAAGGCGAGGACGCACGACCCCCAGCTACGCGCGTCGGGCAGATCTCGCAGCGCGAGCCGGCTGGCCCGGCAGCGCAACGGTTCGAGACTCCGCAACCCGCCAACTTCCGGCGATCACCACGAACCTGTAGAATCAGCTGAAATCCTCGGGAGGACCCAGACCCATGATCCCCTTCGCCCCCTTCTCACTCGCTGCCTTGCTCACAATCTCACTCACTCCTTTCGTATTCGCGTCCGGCGACGCCACTGCGTCGCAGGGGGCTGCTGCAGATGCAGGCAGCCAGGCGGCGGACTCCGAAGACGTCTCTCCGCACGCCGCGATCGACATTCGAACGGTCGCGACGCTCGAGAATCGCTCGGCCGATGGTCTGCAGGTCGTCGTCCACTCGAACGGAGCGCGGTCGCTCGATCTCGAAGAGCGATTCATGCAGATCGTCGTCGCTCGCCTCGACGAGCGAGGACACCTCGAAAATGCATGTCTCGACACGGTGGAAAGCATTCTCCTCTTCCTCGAGGGTCCGGCCGTGAGAGCCGTCCGTGAAGCGACGACGGAGAGCGATCGATGAAGCGCTCCATTGCGACACTGATCGGCCTGCTCGTCGCGAGTGGTCTCTTTTCACCCCTCCCGCTCGCCGCGGCAGCGCGGATCACGATTCTCAACATCGACGGCCCGGACGAGGGATTCAACGATCCGGCGCCGGCCACGCCCATAGGGGGAAACCAGGGAACGACCATCGGCCAGCAGCGGCTGATCGCTTTCCAGCGCGCCGCCCACATCTGGGGCGAAATCCTCAACAGTCCGGTGGAGATCGTCATTCGAGCGAGCTTCGACCCGCTCACCTGCAGCGCAAGCTCCGCCGTGCTCGGATCCGCCGGAGCGACCCAGATCTTCTCCGATTTCGAGAACGCGCCGCGACCGGACACCTGGTATCCCGTCGCGCTGGCGAACAAGCTCGCCGGATTCGATCTGTCGCCGCCGAGCGGCACCTCCGACGGCGCCGACATCCGGGCGCGTTTCAACAGCACCATCGGGGATGTGAACTGTCTCGGCGGTCGCGGATGGTACTACGGGCTCGACAACAAGTCTCCCGGAGGAATCGACCTGATCGTCGTCCTCCTCCACGAGCTCGGTCACGGGCTCGGGTTCATCAATTTTGCAAACCGCGAGACGGGAGTGTACCCGCTCAACACTCCCGACATCGTCTCCCACTTCACTTTCGACAACACGGCGGGACTCTACTGGGTTCAGATGGACGACGCCCAGCGGATCAGCTCGAGCAAGAACACCGACAATCTCGTCTTCGACGGAGCGTCGTCGAGCTCCGGTGCCGGCGAGATCCTCGATGGCCCCCCCGCACTCACCATCAACTCCCCCCCGGCGATCGCGGGCACCTATCAGGCAGGCAGAGCGCTCTTCGGCCCGAAACTGACCGTGTCCGGCATCACCGGGCCGGTCGTACAGGCGATCGATGCATCGAATGCGGAAGGACAGAGCACGACCGATGCCTGCAGCGCACTGACGAATGCGAGCGAGGTTGCCGGGAAGATCGCGCTGGTCGATCGGAGCACGTGCGACTTCGGCGTCCAGGCAACGAACGTCCGCAACGCCGGAGGAATCGGCATGATCGTCGCCAGCAATCAGCCGGGACCGACGTTCGTGATGGGCCCCTTCGATCCCGCCTTCCCGATCACGGCGGTCAGCATCACCCAGGCCGACGGCAACACCATCAAGGCGGAGCTCCCCAACGGCGTCAGCGCCACCCTTCGCGCGGATCCAACGCGCCTTTCGGGCACAGACAACCGCGGCCGGCTTCGCCTCTTCGCCCCCGATCCGATCCAGCCGGGCTCTTCGATCTCCCACTGGGACGTCTCTGCATTTCCGAACCTTCTGATGGAGCCATCGATCAACAGCGGTCTGACTCACGGGGTCGACTTGACGAGCAACTTCTTCGAAGACATCGGCTGGTTCGTTCCTCTTTCCATCTCCGCCACCAGCAGAGCGACTCTTCTGATCGACCGCGACGGTGACGGCCTCGTCGACCCTGGCGACACGGTTCGCTACGCGATCGAAATCCGCAAGGGAGGCGATTTCGATGCGAACGACGTTCGATTCGACACGACGATGGACGCCAACGTGTCGCTGACCGCGGCGTCGATCACGACGAGTCAGGGAAGCATCGACCCTCTCGACGGCGCCGTGTCGATCCACATCGGTACGCTGCGAAACGACGACCTCGTCGCGATCGAATTCGATGTCGAGGTCGCCCAACCGCTCTCGACCAGCATCGCCAGCATCAGCAATCGAGGCGCCGTTTCCGGCTCGAATTTCGCGACGGTCCAGACGGAAGGGCCCGCAGGCGGCGCCACGGTGACCGCAATCAGCCATACGCCGATTCGAGCGACCAAAGTCGGAGCGCTGGCCGGCGACACCGACGCGAGCGGCGGTCTCTCGCGAGGCGATGTCATCGAGTACACGGTCATCATTGCGAACTTCGGCGTCGCGCCGGCTTCCGACATCGTCTTCGACGACCTTCCGGACCCGAACACGACACTCCAGACGGGATCGGTCACGAGCTCGCGAGGTACCGTCACGTCCGGCAATGCAGCGGGCGACCGTCGCGTCACTGCCACCATCGGAGTGATCGCTCCGGGAGAGTCGGCCACGATCCGATTCCGAGTCCGAATCGATGACGCTCCGGCGTCGGTTTCGGTGATCTCCAATCAGGGCACCGTCACCGGCTCGACGATCGTACCGATTCTGACTGATGACCCGAGTTCGGGCGGAGCGACCGATCCGACGGTGATGCGCTTCCCGGGCGTGAGGCGCCGCGCGATCGGCAGGTGATTTCGCCGCGAACGGCGATCAAAAACCACTTGTGTGCTGCTGAGTCCCTTCGATCAATGGCCTGATGGACGGCTCACCACGGTGGTGACGTCGTTCATTTGTAGGGCTCATAGCCTTCTTCCGAGTATTCAGCGCGCCGGCCCCTGCGTTCGCACTGGCGGCGGTCCCGCTGGAATCAGGGGGCGGTACACCTCCCCTTTCGTCTGCCCTTCGAACTCGCCACGGATCGCCCTCCGCGCCGCCGGATCCTTGAACAGATCGACCATCGTCACCGCCAGGACCTTCGCCGCGTGAACCATTCCCTTGTGTCCGATCGACATTCCGGAACAGGCCACGACCGGCCAGGCATGCCACGGCGTGTTCGGTGGCGCAGTCGCGACCGACAGATGCAGCACCGGAGCCACCCAGCTCACGTCCGCCACGTCGGTCGATCCCCCCTCGGGATCTCCCGGGGACTCGGCGAGTGGCTCGATTCTCTCCACCAGCCCCTCGGCCGGCACTCCGGTCGCCGCCTGCAGCATTCTCGCGAACTCCTGCTCTTCACTCGTGAAAGGGACAGGGCCGAGCCATTCGAGATTCGCGTGCAGCAACCTCGCACCGCTCCTGTTGACGAGCATCTCCGAGTCGCCTCCCTGAACCGTGAGCTCGGCCGTCACGTCGGCGGCTAGTGCGGCACCTTCGGCGATCTTCCGGACCCTCGCAAGCAGCTCCTCGACTCCGGCGCGCTTCGTGTCGCGTACCCAGCACCACACCTTCGCATAGTCGGGAACGACGTTCGGTACCCGCCCCGCCTCGACGATCACGTAATGCATTCGTACCGACGGCCTCACATGCTCGCGGAAGAGATTGAGAGCGTGAGCGAAAATCTCCGCGCCGTCGGAAGCGCTTCGCGCGTTCCACGGGTCGAACGCCGCGTGCGCCGCCCGCCCGCGGAACTCGACCACCAGATCGATCAGCGCCTGCGTGCTCTTCGTGTCGGCTCGCGTGCGCCCGTCCGGATGCCAGGCAAGCACGACGTCGACGTCATCGAACAGCCCGTCGCGGACCATGTACAGTTTCCCTCCGACAGCCTCCTCGGCGGGTGTTCCATACAGACGAATCGTGCCGCGAAGTCTTCCCTGCTCGATCAGGTTCTTGACCGCGATCGCCGCTCCGAGGCTCCCGGCCCCGAAGAGATTGTGACCGCAACCGTGACCCGCCGCCCCTTCGAGCAGCGGTTCCTTCGCAGCCAGCGCCTTCTGCGAGATGCCCGGCAGGGCGTCGTACTCCGCGAGGATGGCGATGATCGGTGAGCCCGAGCCGTACTCCGCGAGAAAGGCCGTAGGGAGTCCGGCAATGCCGCGGGTCACTCGGAACCCCGCTGCCTCGGCGCGATCGGCCAGCAGCTTCGACGACTTCGACTCTTCGAGCGCCGTCTCCGCATAGGACCAGATGGAGTCGCTGAGGCCGATCAGCTCGGGCGCCAGCCCTTCCACGGTGGCGATCGCCGCCCTCTTCTCCCTCTGATGCGGAACTCTCGCCGCATCCACGACGGAGACGCACAGAAGGATCAGACATGCGAACGCGACACCCCTCGAGATCATCGATTCCTCCATGGACCGGTCCGGAGCCCACGGAGAACCTACCACAAACTCCCGTCGGTGAGGGTCGGGCGTCCTCGCCAAATTGCGATGGCGTCCTCGCCATCGCTGGCGTGCTGCTCACATCTGCCCGACTCGCGAGCGGGGCGGGTTGGAAACCCTTCAGCAGGCGGCGGGGTTTCAACGCGCGTTCGAAGTCGTTGGCCCCTGAAACGACCATCGGACTCACGCTCTGCGCGCCGACATCTCGCTCACGAAGGCTGCATCACCCGCTGGAACATCCCCGGAGTATAGGCTGTGATGTAGCCGGTGAAGGCCGACGCAGCGACGGTGAGTGGTGAGGCGAGCCAAAGCTTTCCGGGCCCGGAGCGTCCTTTGTAGTTACGATTGATGGCACTCACGGTGACCTGCTCGGAATCATCGGAAACGCCCGGGCCGCAACCAATGCATGCGCCGCAGCCGGGATTGAGCACGACGGCTCCGGCTCTCTCGAACGTATCGAGCAGTCCGTTCTCCCTGCAGAACGTCTCGACCGCTTGCGATCCGAACTGGATGTAAAACCGAACCCCGTCGGCGACGGTCAGCCCGGCGTCGACCGCCTCTTTCGCCACCTGGTGGTAGAAGAGAAGATCGTCGATCTTCCCCGCGGTGCAGCTCCCGGCGTAGGCGATGTCGATCTTCACCTCTCCGATCTCGTCGACGAACGCGCCATTGGTCGGATCGGAGGGAATGCCGTGGTCGGGATCTCCCGGGTGCGCTACCATCGGGCGGATCCGCGAAAGGTCGATCGTGTGCCTTCCCCCTGCATACTCCGCGTCGGGATCGGGGGATACGGCGAGGCTTCTGATCGTTTCCACATCGGCGTTGGGACGCATCCAGGCGATCCAGCGATAGGTCTCGTGGTCGGCTTCGACGATCGCCGTCCGAGCCGAGCACTCGGTGGCCATGTTGGCCAGCGTCGCCCGCTCGTCCATGGAGAGCGCGGCCAGGCCGGGCCCACCGAATTCCATCACACGATTGAGCGTCACCTGCGGCCTCGCATACTCGAGAAGAATGTAGAGCATCACGTCCTTCGCCGTGACGTTCTGCTCGAGTCGGCCGGCGAGGTCGAAGCGGATTGATTCGGGAACTTCGACCTGGGTGAAGCCGGAATGAACGAGGTTCGCATACTCGGTTGCGCCGACACCCCACGCGAGCGCGTTGTTCACTCCCCCCATGCAGGTATGGCTGTCGGTCGCCTGAATGAAATCACCCGGATCGATGATCATCTCTCGAGCCACCTCATGACAGATCCCGGGAGAGATGTTGTCGGTCGCCGAGAAATCACGGCAGCCGGTGTGCTGCTGAAACTCGCGCTGCAGAGCGCGAAGCGTCTCGATCTTGTCCATGAACGCCCGCATCTTCGGAACATCGTCCGCGTAGATCAGATGGTCCTCGAACACGGCGAACTTCTGCGGATTGCGGATCGTGTAGCCGGGACCGTACTCCTGCTGGAGAAAATGGTGAACCTGCGCCGTGGTGAACTCGTGCGTGTAGCCACCGTCCACCGAGACGACGACCGCATCGCCGGGCTTCACAAACCTCTCTCTTTCTCCGCTCCCGAGCAGGTGGCGAGCGAGAATCTTCTCCGCCATGGTCATCGGACGGCGAGCGGTTTCCGGCATCGGAAGATCGATCGCACCCGCTGCGAGCGCTTTTGCAAAAGGAAACAGACCTCCCTCGCCAATGATGAGGCGTGTGATCGGATCGTGATCGCGATGGAATTCCTCCAGAGGAATTCCTTCCCCTCGCTGCAGTCGCTTCAGCATCTCGTGATCGCCCATCAGCACACCCTGTGCGATGTTGTTCGCCGCGTGAATCGGAGCGAACGAGGCGGCGATGGCGATCCGGATTCCCGCCCACTTCTCCGCCTGAACGGCTGTCTCGCGCGAACTGCCGACCCCCTTGCGATATCCCGATACGATGACCTCGAAGTTGCCGTCGATCAGCGCATCCTTCTCGAAGAGCCGCTTCCCGTCGACCACCAGACCCGCATAGGCATCGCGTGCCAGATCTTCCGGGCGATGGCTGAAGCACACCCAGGCGGGAGTCATCGCGTCGGTGTTCACGTCGTCGAGCAGATCTTCGACGCGAAGATCTTCCATCCGGAGGTCGATCTCCCCGCGCAGCTGCCGCCGGATCAGATCGGGCTCTTTGGTGAGAAACAGGACTCGCTTGCCGGGGGTCAATCGAACGATGTCGGGTGGTCTCATCTGTTTTCTTCCTAAGCGAACGGAGTCAGCGATTCATTCCGCAGCGCGAGTATATCGCCAGGCATCCCCACGCGATCGATGAGACGAAGAACCGGGCTCGGGCTCTCGTCGCCCGCGGCTGAGAGGTGCAATCTGAAAGTTCGACGATGTGCCCGAGGACTCCGCCGAATTGCTTATACTGCTCGCATGAGAGTCCGAATCGGAGACACATCGAATGGAAGAGCAATCCCGGCAGGCTGAGCTGATGCTGTACCAACCGAGCATGGCGCCCGTGCGCATTCCGCTCGCGACGGAGGTCGTCTCTCTGGGGCGCGCAGTCGACTGCACGATTCCGATCAAAGACCGGTTTCTCTCCCGCCGCCATGCCGAGATCATCTTTCGGCACGGAGATTATTTTCTCCGCGACTGCAACAGCGCCAACGGGACGTTGATCAACGGCGTGCGGCTCGAGAACGAGAGAAAGCTGGAGCCTGGAGATCACATCACCCTCGGCGACACAGAGATCGTATTCGACTCGAAAACCGGCCAGGTCAAACAGGCGAGTGTCGATTCGATCTCGGTGGATGACTCCATCCTCTCGAGCAACCTCTCGATTCCGGTACACCGCGTGGTCGAAGAGGATCTGGCAAAGGATCGCCACCCCGAGCGGCTCCAGATTCTCAATGCCCTCGCCATGGAACTGCTCGAGGACCGGCCGCTGAACGAGCTGTTCGATTTCATCCTCGATCGCGTGATGAAGCTGCTGAAACCCTCACGCGCGGCGCTCGCGCTTCTGAACGAGGACAAGAAATCGTTCACCAACGTGAAGCTCCGCCGCACCGACGAGAGCGACACTTCGGGACTCACCATCAGCCGGACACTTCTCAATGAAGTCGTCGAGGGAAAGAAGGTTCTCTCCTACGTCGACATGAACGAGAACGAAAAGATCAGCCAGGCGCTCTCGATCATCGGACAGAGCATCCGCTCGGTGCTCTGCGCCCCGCTGATCGTCGGCGACTCCGTCCTCGGCGTGCTCTACGTCGACTATCTGGTGACCAAGTCGCGAATCTCCGAGGAAGAGGTCCGGCTCGTGGCCCAGGTCGCCCGATTCGCGGCGATCAAGCTGGAGACGACCCGCCTGCGCGAAGAGTCGTATGCCAAACAGAAGATGGACGAGGAGCTGCGAACCGCATACGTCATTCAGAGCCGGCTTCTTCCGAGTGCGCCTCCCGAAGTCGAGGGCTTCTATTTCGCCGGATTGAATCGCCCCTGCAGAACGGTCAGCGGCGACTACTTCGATTTCGTCGCCCGTCCCGACGGGCGAGTCTATTTCGTCATCGCCGACGTCAGCGGAAAGGGGATCACGGCCGCGCTGGTAATGGCCAGCCTGGCGACCGCCTTCAACATCTTCACCCGTGACGACCCCGATCCAGCCGCGCTGGTCCGCGAGCTGAATCAGACGCTCGCGCCCAAAACCGCGCCGACCAAGTTCGTCACCCTTTTCGCGGCAGTCCTCGATCCCACCACCGGTACGATCGAGTTCACGAACGCAGGGCACTGCCCTCCCCTGATCGTCAGAAAAGACAGCGTCGAGCAGCTGCGCGACACCGACATGGTCATCGGGCTCTTCCCGCCAGCCGTCTACAGGACACAGCGAGTCACCCTCGAGCCGGGCGACGCGCTGATCACCTTCACCGACGGAATCATCGAGGCGGAGAACAGCGACGAGATCGAAATGGGAAGCGATCCGATCACCGAGATCGTCCGGCCGTTCCATGGCGTGCCGGCGGAAGCAGCCGTCAGGGCGATCGAGGCTGCGGTTCTCGAATACATGGGCAATGCCGCCGCCGGCGATGACATCACGATTCTGGGATTGAGTCGCCACGCAGGCTAGTCCGCATTGATTTTTCCCCTCGACCCTATCATAAGTTATACTCTCGATCCTCGCGCCGCAGCGGGTGATGACTCTCATCATGGACTCTCGAAGTGTCCTCATCGTCGACGACGATCCGGTTCACCGGACGATCGTTTTTCACATGCTGCGAGCAGCCGGCTACTCCCCCGAATCGGTCGAGGACGGAGTCGACGCGCTCGAAGCCTTGAAGTGGAAGGACTATCTCGTCATCATCCTCGATTTGATGATGGACGTCGTCGGCGGCGACCGCCTCCTCGATCACCTCGAGCAGACCCGTCCCGGGCTGATGAATCGGATCATCGTGCTCACCGGAATTCCGAACGCGCGCGAGCGCCTCGCCGGCCGGCCGGTATTCGATGTGCTCGAGAAGCCCTTCAAACAGCAGACTCTCCTCGAAGCCGTCGCCCGCTGCGCGGAAGCGAATCAAGGGGGTGGAGGGTAGAGTGCGGCAGGAGACGAGGAGCTTACGAGATGGGGAAGCGGCGCTGCATCCATAGCCAATACCCACCTCCAGGTAACGTACAATTGAAGTCGACCGGCGCGTGCGCCTCACAGGACCCGCCGGCTCGCATCAGGCCGTGCTCCAACATCGTTCAGATCGAAGTCCGTGACCCCGGCCGGCCGGCGAATCGATGATCGCCGGCCTTCGATCCTTCTCCCGACTCCTTCGCTTACTGGCTCCTCCGCTCGACTCGGATCGAGCTCCCCGTGCCGATGATCGCGAGGCGTCCGGTTGCTTCACCCGGTGCGCGTACTTCGCCGCCGCTGAACACTCGTCGCAGGATCCGGCGAAAAGCGCTCGGTTGTTCCGTCGGGGCATTCGCGATGCGAGCCGCACCTGATTGCGCGGAGATGGCTTGATCGACGACGCCGCCGGAGAGATCAGTGCGCGGACCGCTGATCGGAGCCAGAGTCGCCACCGACCCGTTCGGTCCCGTGACCGCTCGACTCGATACCGGACCCGCCACCCCGGGAGCCGTGATCGTTCCTGCCACGCCGGAAGCGATCTGCACCGCCCCCAACGCGTCAGCCGGCTGACGGTCGGTGATCACGGACGTTCCGCTGATCGAAGCCGCTGAGGGAGGTCCCGCAACTCCGGGTGCCAACCGAGCTCCGGCAATTCCCGTAGCGCCGGCGGTCGTCGCCACTCCCGCTGCCGCCGCCCCGTTGCGCACGCCGTTGCTCACGCTCGACGCCACCGTCGATGCCGGTCCGGCGACCCCGGGACTGGTCGTGCCGGCGACTCCACTGCCGAGAGGGCTACCACTCGCCACGACCGCCGGTCCAGCAACGCCCAGAGATGTGATCGTGCCGGCGATGACGCCACCCGCTCCCGCGGCCGTCGCAGGCAACGTGATGTTCTGCGCCACGTCCGATCCCTCGGGCACCGCGGCCTCAGGGACGAGCAGCAGAGTACCAGCCGCATCGACGGTCACGAGTCGTGTCGCTTCACCGGCTGCGACCTCCGTTGCCGTCGTCGTGTATCCAGGTGCCGGACCGAGCGGCCCGAGGAACATCGTCTTCGGCCGGTTGTGCCCGACGACCGGAGAAAGTGTTCCGCTGCGCGCCGTCCCGGTCTCGGCCGGCGCCACGCTCGTCGGCGACGGTGAGATCGCGCGAGCGCGTGATGCTCCCGGATTCTGCGTGGCGCTCACGCAACCGATCCACAACAGGCCGGCGAGTGCTGTCGATCCGAGCACGGCGCCGGCTTTGGTTGTTCTGTCTCTGTTTCTCATTGAGGCCTCCATGTGCAAGAGAGCGGCGAGGTTCGCACGCGCCCGCACAACAGTTATTGTTAGCAACTAACATGCCGTCAGGCCCGAATATAACTGGCGCAATATGAGTTATTTACATGAGGCAAAAGGTTCCGGCGGCTGCCATCCGCCAAGAGGAACTGAGGGGTACGCTCGTCCCATGTCTCGTCCGGATGAGTCAGGTACGAGCCTTGCTGTCCGCATATAGTCGATCGAGACTGACCTCGCGCTCGCCAGCTCGAGCTCGGAAATGGCGCGACGCGGCCGGTGATGGGAAGAGGACACCGCTATCCTCCCGTCACCATTGACCCTGCAGTCCTGCCAGAGGGGAGACGCGATGAAACGAAGTGCCCTGGTTTGCCTCGCGATGACCATTCTTCTGCTCGCCGCCTGCACCTCACTCAATCAGATCACGCCTGCGGAGTTGGACGATGCGGCGGTGGAGGCGGACGTGCGCGCCCGGATCGCGCAGGATGTTCCCAGCAAGACGTTCGAGGTCGGCGTGAAGGTGGAGAGCGGCGTGGTAACACTGACCGGGCACGCCGGGAGCGAGATGCAACGCCGCCAGATCGCGGATGCCGCCAGCAAGGTACCGGGCGTCCAGAGCGTGATCAACAACATTCACGTGATGCCTGGCGAGTGATCCGGGCGGGGGTCGGCATCCTCGCACGATCGCGATGCGTCCTCGCCATCGCTGGCGGGCTTGGTCAGATCTTCCCGACGCGCGAGGGGCGGCGGGACGCCCGACCCCCCTTGCGACGCCCAACCCCCTTCGGACGCCCAACCCCCTTCGGACGCCCAACCCCCTTGGACGCCCGCTTCAAATGCCTTCCGCGATGCGGCGGCCGATGATCGCGTACCCTTCCTTCCCGGGATGAAACCGATCGAGGCTCAACAGGTCGCGGTGCGAGAAAAGGTCAGCGGTCTGTACGATCTCGATGTTCGCATCCTCGCGAAACCGGTCGATCAGGCGCGCGTTCCAGTCGCGCACCAGGGACGTCACTCTCGCTCCGTCCGACAGAGACCGGAAGGGATTGTAGAGCCCCAGCAGGAAGATCCTGACCGACGGATTGGCCTCGCGAATCGACGCGATCACGCGATCGATGCGATCGAGCACATCATCCATCACCGCACCAGGATCGGCGGGAGCGACCGACCGCCCTTCCATGTCTCCGAACAGATCGTTCCCGCCGACGGAGACGATCACGATGTCCGACACCTCGATCAGCCGCCGGACATTGCTGCTCTCGAGCTGACGGAGAAGGTCGACCGTCCGCGCTCCGTTGATGGCGAGGTTCACCGGAGTCCGATGCTTCACGCCGCGCCGCGCGAGCTCGGCAGCGACGGCCCCGCCGATGCCCATTCCCGTTTCATCACCAGTCCCCCGCGCCAGGGAGTCGCCGAGGATCAGGAGACGCAGCTCCTGCGACGGAACGGGCGCGTTACGCCGGGCTGGTTCCCGGTCATGAACCGCGACTCCCGCACCGCCGGCGGCGACCATGTAGAATCCCCAGGCGAACGTGCCCCCCGCGAGCAGGGCGAGTGTCAGCGGAATCCGCCAGAAGAGAAGTCGTTTCATCGGAGGAGATCTTAATTGAACGCGAGCATTTCGTCGCATCCGCGAGCCGCCCCTCCCATCCTCTCGCCTCCGGCGCCGATTCTGATCGCGGAGAATCTGACGAAACAGATCAAAGGCCGCACGATCGTCGACTCCGTTTCGTTCCGGCTCCAGCCCGGCGAGGTCTTCGGATTCCTCGGGCCGAACGGGGCGGGAAAGACGACGACGATCCGCATGCTCGTCGGCCTGATCCGTCCGACCGCCGGCCGGGTCCAGATCTGCGGACACGACATCGAACGAGAGCTCGAAAGCGCACTTCGCTGCGTCGGATGCATCGTCGAGACGCCCGATCTCTATCGCTTCATGACGGGACGCGAGAACCTCGAGCATTTCGCCCGGATGCTCGGAGGAATCGATCCGGACGAAATCGATCGCGTCGGTTCCCTGGTCGCCCTCTCCCACCGTCTCCACGACCGCGTTCGCACCTATTCGCTCGGAATGCGCCAACGCCTGGGGATCGCCCAGGCGCTGCTGGGCCGGCCGCGCGTTCTGATTCTCGACGAGCCGGCGAACGGACTCGATCCGGCGGGCATTCGCGAGATGCGCGAGCTGCTGCGGACGCTCGCACATGACGAGCAGATTGCCGTCTTCGTTTCCAGCCACCTGCTCGCCGAGGTCGAGATGATGTGCGACCGGGTTGCAATCATCCATCGAGGTGCGATTTTGACTACCGGAACGATCGCCGGCCTCGTCATCGCGAGCCACGAGACCGAGCTGGTCGTCGACCGGATCGATCTCGCCGTCTCGATCGTCACGGCCATCGGCGTGGAGCATCGAACCGATCACGACCGGCTGTTCCTGCGGATTTCCGAAGCAGACATTCCGCCGATCATCGATCGGCTGGTGACCGCCGGCGTCCGGATCTTCCGCGTCGCCCCCCGCGCAAAGAGCCTCGAGGAGTTGTTTCTCGAACTGACCGGTGTGGAGAGCTCGATTGAGTAATCGCTTCCGTTTTGCCGGACTCGTCGAGAACGAGGCGCTCAAGCTCCTGCGGAGGCGGCGATTCACCGTCGTGATCGCGATTCTCGGCGTCATCCTCTGCCTAGTGGCCTACTCGCAGTACCGGCAGCTGTCGCGTGCGGAGCCGCGGGAATGGCGCGCCGACATCCAGCAGCGAATTGCGAACTACGAGAATCGGCTGAGGCGCGGGCGGATCTCACCGTCATGGGCGCGATCTCTCCGAGCCGAGATCGTTCGCCTCCAGTTCTACGTCGACCACGACATCAATCCGGAGAATCCGACGGCACCTTACTTCGTCCGAGGCTTCGCCAACGCCGCGGGGTTTCTTCTCCTCCCTCTGCTGGTCGCCGTCCTCGGAAGCGACATCGTTTCGGCGGAGGCAGCGGAGGGAACCGACAAGCTCCTGCTGACGCGCGCCGTGCGGCGCTGGAAGATTCTCGCTTCGAAGCTGGCGGCGCTCTTCATGTTCACCACGCTGACGCTGCTCGCGGGAGGGCTGCTCGCTTACCTCGCGTCGGCGGTCGTTCTGGAGCCGCGAGGATGGACGGCGCCCGTCTTCAGCGGATTCGAATTCTCGGGAGATGTCGTCAGCTTCGACTCGGTTCGGCAGCTTCCTCTGTGGCAGGACACACTGATCGCCTATGGGCTGGAGTGGTATGCGATGCTCAGCGTCGCCTCGATTGCACTTCTTCTTTCGGTCGTCTTCCGTTCGAGCAGTGCGGCGATGGGAACGATGCTCGCGTCGCTGATCGGCGGAACGATTCTCACTCGCATCAGCCCCGACTGGACTGCAGGCAAATACCTCTTCGTCTCGGCGTTGCCGCTCGCCGAGTACTACACCGGGAGTGCGCCTCCCTACGACGGGATGTCGCTCGCTTTTTGCATCGCCCTTCTCGGAGTCTGGGCCGCGGGCGCACTCGTGATCGCATTCGCACTCTTCACCAGGAGAGATGTCTTTGGCTGAGAAATTCTCGATCGCTCTTCTTTCGATGGTTCTCGTTGCGTTCTGCAGCCCGAGTCGCGAGCAGATGCAAACGCCAGGACGCGATACGATCGCCGTGATGTACGTCGCATCGGACGAGCTTCCGGTTCGCGAGCGGCCGGCGGAGGACTCGCCCGTGGTGGCCACATACCAGAGAGGTGAGGCCGTCTCCGTCTTCGGGCGCGAGGGAGAGTGGACCGAGCTGCGCGTCGGCATCGAGCGGTCAGGATGGGCTTTCTCCTCCGCGCTCGCCGAAAGCAAGAGCGAGATCGACGGGGATGAGGGATCGGACATCGCCCGGTTCCGAGTCGCTCCTTCTCCGGTCTACCTGCCCGGGGCGAAGGGACTGCTCGTGCTCGAGGCCCATGTCAGCACCGACGGAAACGTATTCGAAGTGCGAACGATCACCAACACCACCGGATCTCCCGATGTCGAGCGTCTGAATCGAGAAGAGCTGCTGCGAGCGAAGTTCCATCCCCTCGTCGTGCATGGAGCGCGTCAGCCGTTCGTCTACGAGCACCGCGTCGAGTATTAGATTCCGGCGGCGTCATTAGACGAGAGACGAGAGGCGAGAGCCCGTCATCCTGAGCGAGGGGGCTGGGTGGGCGTGAGCGAAGGATCTGCGTTCTTACACAGTTGCCGATCGCAGATCCTTCGCTCCCATCCGCCCTTGCCGCCTCGCTCAGGATGACGGAGCTCGCGAGTCAGGAGAACGCCCGATTCACACGGCCGCCTCGCCGACCGGGACGACCTGATCGGCGAATGAAATCGGCTCGACTGCTGTTCTAAGGGCGCACTCCCGTATTTCCGTTCATCGCGCCCCGCGGCCGGGCGCATCCACCATTCGAGGCAGGAACATGCATTTTCGATACGACATCAGAAACGTCGCGATCATCGCGCACGTCGACCACGGCAAGACGACGCTCGTCGATGCCCTTCTCCGCCAGGCAGGAGCCATTCGCGCCTACCAGCATGTCGCCGAGCGCGTCATGGACTCCAACGACCTGGAGAGGGAGCGCGGAATCACGATCCTCGCGAAGAACACCTCCGTCCGCTACGCCGTCGACGATCCCGACGCTCTCGGCCACGCTCCCCATCACGAGCCGACTCCGACCTTCGAGGGCCACGCCCTTCCGGCGGATTTCGTTCATCCGCACGAGGTGAAGATCAACATCGTCGACACTCCCGGCCATGCCGATTTCGGCGGTGAGGTCGAGCGCGTCCTGTCGATGGTCGAAGGCGTCCTCCTCCTCGTGGATGCGGCCGAGGGGCCGATGCCGCAGACCCGCTTCGTCCTGCGGAAAGCGCTGGGGCTCGCTTTGCTGCCGATCGTCGTCATCAACAAGATCGATCGTCCTGATGCGCGATCGCAGGAAGTGCTCAACGAGGTCTTCGATCTGATGATCGAGCTGGGCGCCTCCGACGAGCAGCTCGACTTCCCCGTCATCTACGCCTCCGGGCGCGAAGGGTACGCCCGGCTCGATCCCGACGATGGGAACGACGATTGCCGTCCGCTTTTCGACGCGATTCTCAAGCGCATCCCTCCCCCGCCGGGATCGTTCGATCAGCCACTCCAGATTCTCGTGAGCGCGATCGACTACAACGAGTATGTCGGCCGGCTGGCGATCGGAAGGATCCAGCGGGGGAGGATCCGTCAGGGCACCGACGTCGTTCTGATTCGCCGCGACGGTGCTCAGGTGAAGGGTCGCGTAGCGAAGCTGAGCGCATTCGAGGGGCTGAAGCGTGAGGACGTCACCGAGGCGAGTGCGGGTGAGATCGTGGCCGTGGCGGGCTTCGCCGACGTCGAGATCGGCGAGACGCTCGCAGCGACGGACGTTCCGGAACGCCTCCAGCCGATCGCCATCGACGAGCCGACGGTGTCGATCTTCTGGCTGGTGAACGACTCCCCCTTCGCCGGACAGGAAGGGAAGTTCGTCACTTCCCGCAATCTGAGTGATCGTCTCGAGCGCGAGCTTCGCAAAGACGTTGCTCTCCGCATCCGTGACACCGAACAGCCCGACCGCTTCGAGGTCAGCGGCCGAGGCGAGCTGCATCTGTCGATTCTCGCGGAGAACATGCGACGCGAAGGATTCGAGTTCGGATTGTCGCGCCCTCAAGTGATCACGAAGGTCGTCGACGGAAAAGTTCTCGAGCCGTACGAAGCGCTCGTCGTCGACATCGATGAGCAGCACCTCGGCGCGATCATGGAGCGGCTGCAGAGCCGCCGGGCGGAGATGACCGACATGGTGAACCCGGGGACCGGGCGGGTCCGGATCGAGTTCAGGATTCCGACTCGAGGCCTGTTCGGCATCCGCACAGAGTTTCTCTCCGAAACGCGCGGTACGGGACTTCTCTATCACACGTTCCTCGAGTACGGACCTCTTCGGGGCGAGCTCGCATCGCGCAGCCGCGGCGCGCTGGTCACCAAAGAGAGCGGCGAGACCACCGGCTACGCCCTCGAGGCCTTGCAGGAGCGCGGCGTGCTGTTCGTGCCGCCCGGCGATCGTGTTTACGGCGGGCAGATCGTGGGAGAGAACTCCCGCGAGGCCGATCTCGTCGTGCAGGCATGCCGCAAGAAGCATCTGACGAACATGCGCGCCTCGACCGCCGACCTGGCGATTCAGCTCGTTCCACCGCGAGTCATGACGCTCGAGCAGTGTCTCGAATGGATCGACGACGACGAGCTGGTGGAGGTCACACCGAAGTCGATCCGCATCCGCAAGAAGATCCTCGATCACGCCAGGCGGAAGACGGCATCGAAGCGGGTCGCCGAAGTCGAGGCGTGAGGTTCGGGGCTCGAGGCTCGGGGCGATCCTTCCCCTCTCCCCCCGACGATCGCGGCGACGAAGCACCATGTGACCATGGGGAGAGGGGTCAGGGGTGAGGGGCCATGAGCGCCCCGCGGGATTCGAGCGATTCGTTTCGAGAACCGCGCGGTGATCGCGAAGGTGTGGATGGTCGAGAAGCGCATTGCGAGGGTCGTCGAGGAAGTGCAGGCTTCGCGGCTGGCTGGTGAGCATCACGCGACCCCTCACCCCTGACCCCTCTCCCCATGGTCACATCGTCCCGCTCGTGCAGATCGTCGTGGGGAGAGGGGCACCGCCGCTTCCGACAAACCGTCTACAATCGCGCACGATGAGCGGCAGCTGGCGAATCACCCCGCATGAATTCGAGAGCCTCGTCGAGGAGGCCCTTCACGAGCTTCCCGACCAGTTCAGGGATCTTCTCGAAAACATAGCGATCGTGATCGAGAGCGAGCCGTCGGAAGAGGACTTCGATCTGCTCGAAGATCTCGAAGACGATGGCGACGACTCCGACGAGCTGCTCGGCATCTTCCGCGGAATCCCGCGCACGGAGAAGTCGTTCGACGCGCTGCCGGCCCTTCCCGATCAGATCGCGATTTTCCGAGGTCCGATTCTTCGTGTGAGCGCGTCGCGTCGGGACGCGATTCAGGAGATCCGTGAGACCGTGATCCACGAGCTCGGTCACTACTTCGGCCTCAGCGACGACGAGATGCCGTTCTAGGGCTCGAGAAGAGCCTCAGCCGGCGTTACGTGCGCACGCCTCGACTCCACTAGTGCCCACCCGCAGCGATCAGTCGCACGATCTCGTCGATCGCGGCGCGCACCTCGCTCCGGCTCGCCGTGTAGTGATTCACGACGATTGAAAAGAACCGCTTCCGTCCATCCTCGAGCTCGACCCACCCGCTCAGCGCCACCGCGATCGACAACGTACCGGTCTTCGCGAAGAGCCGCCCTTCGAGTCCCGCGAGCCGGCGCCGGAGCGTTCCTTCGTCACCGGCTGTCGCCAGGACGAACTTCCAGAAGCCCTCGCGCGCCGGGTCGGCCATGTAGCGAAGCGTGGTGATGATCGCCTGCGGCGTCACCAGGTTGTCCGTCGACAGGCCCGAGCCGTCCTGAAACGAGAAATCCTCGCGTCGCAGCGCGAGCGTTTCCATCAGATGTTTCGCTTCGATGCCCCGCGCCTTCTCGTACGAAGCGGGAGCGTCGCCGATCGCCAGACGTTTCAACAACATCTCGGCGTAGAGGTTCTGGCTGACCTTCAGCATAGTCGAAAGAAGTGCCGCCATCGGAGGCGACTCGATCACCCAGATCCGCTCGATACGCTCTGCCGGCTCGACCGCAATCGCCGGCTCCCCGTCGATCGCGATCCCGCTTCGCCGGAGAAAATCGTCGAGCGCCTGCGCCGCGTACAACCCCGGCTCGGCGATCGACGGAAGCAGGGTAACGAGGCGCCCTGGCTCCTGCTCCGGCCTCTCCCCCGTCACCATCAATCGGTTTCGCTCGTCGATCATCGCTTTCAACGACCCCTCGGAGGTGCAGTCGATGCTCGTCGCGACGGGAACGAAATGCGGATCGGTCGTGATCGAATCGGGGGGACAGTTCGAGACGTCGACGGTCACCCCGAGAATGTTCTCGTTGAATGCGAGCGAACTGACCGGGGCTCCCCACCATTCGCCGACATCCTCCACCTGCCACTTGGGAGCGATGATCACCCGATCGAACCGCGAGACGCCCGCCATGACTCGTCCCTTGATCTCCGTGATGCCGCGAGCACGCAGGGCCTGGAGAAACGGAGCGAACGCCGGATCGCGATCCGTGTAGTAGCGCCCTCCCAGCGACGGGTCGCCGAGCCCCTCGAGCACGAGATCGCCAAGCAGCGATCCGTCGACGACGGGACCATCGATCCAGAGCTCCGTCGGAATGGTCGACAGCGGTCCGAAGCATTCGGCGGCCGTGAGGCCGATGAAGAGTTTGCGATTCGAAGCGGGAATCATCAGGGTGCTCGAGTTTCGATCGAAAAGAGGGGTCCCGTCTTCCTCTTCGATTCGGATTCCCCAAAGCGCCTGCGAAAGTGATGGAGTCGCCAGGATCCGCTCGATCGACCGCGGAAGGCTCGCGACCTCTGCGGGGCGCGGTGCAGTTGCACAGCCTCCCGCCAGAACAGCCGCCAACGACACCGCTGCGAGACGTCGCGAGATCAAGCACCACCCACCGGCGCCTGCTCGAGGTTGGCGCGCGCGGCGCGCTGAAGAGAGTCGATCTCCATCGTCGGGAACAACGGTGCGAGGTCTCTCCTGATAGCGCATGCCTTCAGATACTCACCGTAGTCGAGGGAGAGACGATAGATAGGAGGAGACTCCTCTCTCCCATCGCCCGGTTGCAGTGCTCGCGCCGGAGCCGTCATCAGAGTATTCGACAGGAAGTCGCGCACGCGGAGAAGAATGGATCGATCGTTTGCGATGGCCGACGCGCGAATCGCAGCATCGAGCAGGGCGAGGGCATGAAAGGCGATCGGTGAGCCTCCATCGCATACGAGCACGTCGAGCCACCGGTCGAAGAGGGTCTCGGTGTCGAGCGCATGTTCTTTTTCGACGTAGGTCCCCTCGCGATGCGCCATCCATTCCCAGGTCGCGGCGCGCAGCAGCGGAAACCGTCCCTCCTCCGGGAACACTTCAGCGAGCTCCCAAGCGGCGGTGGCGACGATCAGATTGTGCCCGAGGTCGCCGAAGTCGTCGGCGGCCACCGTCAGAAACCGGGGCGCGAAGTCCGGCTCGTAAATCGCTCGCGCCAGCCATCGCTCCCCCCGTGGCCGGTCCTCGGCGGCCACCGCATCTCTGATCTCGCCGAGATCGAACGGCTGATCTCTCTCGATCGAAGGCGGCTCCATGACCGGCGGCTCGCTCCAGGGCAGGCGGCTATCGGCAGCATAGAGTGCACATTCGACGAGCAGATCGTCGAACCGCTCGCCGAGAGATTCCCGAAGCCGATGCGCGGAGTGACACGCGAGGAACGCATGTTTCGAATGTTCCTCGGTGCTGTAGTAGGCGACCGCCCACCGGCAGATCGCAGTGAAAAGCTCCGACGAGGAGTGCGCCGCGCGAAACTTCCCGACCGCGCGCGGGATCCGCTCGAGCGCCCGGACGCTCATCGTCTCATAGAGCTCACGGGTGGGGACATCCATCTCTGGTCCTTACGGCCGTGGTGGAGGTGCTGTCGCGGTGGACGTCGGTGGCTCCTCTTCGTTCTCCGTGTCGGTCAGAGTCGCCCCTTCGTTGGGAGATCGATCCTCTCCGATCTCGACCGTCTGCGTCATCGCGCTATCGAGATCCGTGTCGGTCGTCGTCGTGCGAGGGGTCGCGGGAGCGATGGTCCCGGTCCGTACGGCGGGATCATTCCCTTCCCGCCGGCAGCCCGGCAAAAGAAGTGCCGCGAGCAGAATCAAAGCAGCGATCATCCTGTTGGCAATCACGTTGACCTCGAAACCCGCAAGATTCGTACGACGACCCGATGAGACGTTCGACCTGGTTGCGGCGCGCGCTTCGGGGCTTGCATCATGCAAAAAGCCTGACAGGTTTGTACAATGCACGATCGCATGAGCCAGAACAAGCGAGTCGGTATTTTCGGATGGGGCATCGTAGCACCCCGCTCGCCCGACATCGAAACCTTCCGCGACAATCTCGAACATGCCTCCACCTGGCTCTCCCCATTCCGGGAATTCGGACCCTCCAACTTCCTCGTCGGCTACCCCGAATTCGATTTCGATGTCTATCGAGCGTGGTTCGACGAACGCTTCCCCTCTTCCAAATTTCCACAGCTGAAGGAGAAGATGGGGCCGATGGCGCAGTATGCCATCGGTGCCTTCATCCAGTCGCTCGATCAGAATCCCGGCATCGAACAATACCTCCAGGCGCTTGGCGATCGCTGCCACGTCTATGTCGGAACCGGCCTCGGGGAGTTCACCATCCAGCACCAGGAATCGGTTCGTTACGAGCGCGCCCGCAGGCGATGGAACGAATTCTGGGCGGCGCCCGAACGCTGTGAGCTTCTCAGACAGCACCTCGCCGGGCAGATCGAGTCCGACGCGCCGTCCGATCCTTCATCGTTTCCCGCGGGAACCGAGACGTGGATCGAGGCGAAGTTCGACTGGGATGACTACTGGATGCGGCACAGCGATGCGCTCGCCGAATATCTCGACGAGGCGGCTTCCATCCAGGCGGAGCCCGTTCCCCCGGCGCCGACGTCAGGATCGGCGAAGCTCGGCAGCATTCGTCAGAAGTTGAATCGAATCAAAGCTCTCAACCGGAAGTGGGGATGTCCGGAAGAGCCGTGGTCGAGCGTTTCGCCGAACCTCCTCTGGAACATCTCCAACATTCCCGCCTCGCAGATCTCGATGATCGGGCGCATCACCGGCCCGGCGTTCGCACCCGTGGCCGCCTGTGCGTCATTCGGGATCGCGCTCAAGCTCGCCGTCAACTCGATCCGTCTGGGAGAAGCGACCGCAGTGGTGATCGGCATGACCGATCCTCCGCCACATCCCGTCGTCATCTCGGCGTTCTACAACGCGAACGTCCTCTCCGCCGACGCGGGAGTCTCCCGCCCTCTCACCGGACTGAAAGGGACGCACGTCGCCGGAGGATCGTGCGTCTGGATCGTCGCCGACTCCGACGCGATGCGCAAGGAAGGGTTCGAGCCTCTCGGGCTGGAGATCATCTCCGTCGGCGCATCGTCCGACGCACACCACATCATCACACCGTCGCGCGAAGGCCCGCAGCTCGCGATCCGGCTGGCACTGGAGGGAATGGACGTCGGCGATGTCAGAACGTGGGACATGCATGCGACCGCGACTCCTGGCGACGCGACCGAGATTCAGCATTCGCTCGAAGTTCTTCATCCCGATGTGATCTTCACCGCCAGGAAGGGAACGTTCGGACATGGGATGTCGGTCGGTGGCGGATGGGAGCTGACGGCGCAGCACCTCGGGATGATGCGGCGAAAGCTCTTTCCTACGGTGCTCACCGAGGGGGAGCTGCACGAAGACGTGAAGATTCACTCCGCTCGTTTCGTTCAGGCTGGCGGCTCGGAGATCGATTCCGGGTACAGCGGAAAGCTCAGTATGGGGATCGGCGGAATCAACTCCTGCGTGATCAGCCGGCCATGGGAGTTGGAGAACGCGACGCCGGCCTCGCCCGTCGACGAGCCAGAGCCCGTCGAGAAGTAGTGGGCCATGACCAGAGCACAGATCATTCTCGTCACCCTTCTCGGCTACAAGATCGTGCTCGTTTCAGTCGGCCTATGGGCGAGCCGCCGCACACACGACACGCGCGACTTTTTTCTCGGAGGCCGCAAGCTCGGTGCGTGGGTCGCCGCGCTCAGCGCATCGGCGAGCTCCTCGTCGGCGTGGACCCTTCTCGGCGTCAGCGGTGCGGCCTACGCGTGGGGGCTGTCCGCCCTCTGGCTCTTTCCCGCCACGCTCTCGGGCTTTCTGATCAACTGGCTCTGGGTCGCCCCGCGCCTGATGCACAGGAGCCGCGAGACCGGCTCGATCACGCTGACTGAATTCCTCGCCGGAGAACCAACACACCCTCTATTCAAGTCGGTGATCCGTTTCAGCACTCTGGTGATCGTCTTCTCGTTTCTCTTTTACATCGCGTCGCAGTTCCAGGCGGCGGGACATGCGTTCGCGAGCGCGTTCGGCACCTCGCCCAATACCAGCATCGCCATCGGCGTCGCGGTGATCGTTCTCTACACGCTTCTCGGAGGTTTCTGGGCTGTCAGCGTGACCGACACCATTCAGGGCCTGCTGATGGCGACGTGCGCGCTGATTCTGCCGATCGTGGCGCTCACCGCCGCCGGCGGATTCGACGCGCTCGCGGATGGACTGCGCTCCGCATCGCCTGCCGCCCAGCTCAGCCTGACAGGAGGGCGCAGCGGATTCGTCGCCCTCGCGTTCATTCTCGGAACGCTCGGCATCGGGCTGGGGTATCCGGGCCAGCCGCATGTGGTGAACCGCTTCATGGCGCTGCGCGATCCAGCGGCACTCCGTCTCGGAAAAACGATCGCCATCCTCTGGGCGGCGATCATTTACTCCGGGATGCTCCTGGTCGGACTCTGCGGTCGCGTGCTCTTCCCGATGATCACCGACAATGAACAGGTCCTTTTCGAAGCAGCCGACAGGCTGCTCCCGGCAGTCGGCGCAGGAATCATGATCGCCGCGGTGCTCTCGGCGATCATGTCGACGGCGGACAGCCAGCTTCTCGTCGCTACCTCGTCGCTCTCTTATGACCTGCGCCGCGCCAGTGGACTTCCCGACGAAGCCGCGGGGGCGGGTCTACGGCACTCCCGCTATGTCGTACTCGCCATCTCCGCGACCGCGATGCTGCTCGGCATGTTCGCTCCCGCGGCGATTTTCTCGCGCGTTCTGTTCGCCTGGAGCGCCCTCGGCTCTGCCTTCGGTCCGCTGCTGATCCTCCGGCTCGCCGGGATGAGAACCAGCACGGCGGGAGCCCTCGCATCGATCGCAACGGGATTCACCCTCACCGTGATCGCCCACTTCGCCTTCCCCCTCGCGCCGGGCGACTGGATCGAACGACTCGTTCCGATCGTCTGCGCCTTCCTAGTCGCCTGGATCGCACCCCGGGAGAGCGGGCGTCCCGCGCCCGCCCCTGTCACCCCCGCGACGAAGTGACCGATCCGAACAAACCTCGCCAGCACCCTATGCCCATCGACGCATACGCGCCCGCCCTGTCACCTCCGCGACGACGTGACCGATGCGAACAAACCTCGCCCGCACCCTACACCCATCGACGCACACGCGCCCGGTACGCCTCGTATGGCTTTCCGAAGGCTCGATCGAGACGTGACTCTTCTCGGCGAACAACGCCCTGCAGCAGAACGAAGAGCGGCACAACCGACGCGATGAGCCACACCGAATCGGCCATCACGGCGAGTGCCACGAGCACGAGAAGCAGCGTCAGATAGAGAGGATTGCGTGTGAATCGGAACGGGCCGGTGACCACGAGGTGAACAGGTACACTCCCGGGCTCGATCGGAGCTCGGAACTTTTTCATCTCGAGGATTGCCCACGCGCCGATCGCGGCGGCGACGACGAGGATCACGCTGCTGAGAACGAGGGCCAGGCGGAAGGAGGGAATTCCGAGAAACAGCGGGTAGCGTGCCTGCGCGACTGCGCCTGCGACAAAGCAGATGAAAAAGAGGATGGGCGGCGGAATCTCGCGATGGGTCATGGAGACATGCTCGCCATGCTGCTCTGAAAGCGATCGAAGAATCGAGCGACGTCGAGTCCGTCGACGAGCCCGTGATGAACTTCAACGGCGACGGGCATGAGCTGGATCCCATTCGCAGAGGTCGACTTCCCGAAGACGAGCTTGGGGATCGAATCCTCGTTGCTCGCCATCGGATTCGAGAACGAGGTGAAACGAATCCACGGAATGGTGGAGTGATAGATCACGTCATCCTGCTCGCGCGCTGGCTCGAGGTTCGGAGATGACTTCGCACGCTCGATCTCCCGAATTCCTCCCTCCTGAAAGTCGTCGAACCGCTCCGCCAGCTCGAAGCGGGCGAACCCGAACGTCTCGTCGCTCCGCAGCACGGTCGAGCTCACGCGAACGCGATCGTGCTCCCAGACTCCCTCCCCTCGAATCCGAAGGCGCATGGCCTCGGTCTCGTTGGCGGCTCGCAACGCGCAGAAGAGCGCGGCGAGGAAGAAGGAGGGACCATCGGGCTCACGGCACGCGCGCCACAGAGAGGACACATCGACGTCGACACAAACGCTGAAGAAGGGATTCGCGAAGCCCCGGTAGAGGCGGAAATGCTCCCGGCGCCTCCAGGAGTCGACGTCGATGAAGCCACCCATCAGGCAAGAGTATATCTGTGGGCGAAGTTTGTCCGCTTCGGCCAGCCGCTGCAGGACATCGTGACCCCTCGCGCGCCGAAGCGGACAACTTCGGCCCTGGCCCGATTCGCCGACGACGATCTAGACCGAGGGCACAAGTCCGAGAGATCGTCCCGCGACGGGGGTCGAAGCACGAGGTCGTGGCGAGTCGCCAGGCCGCGAAGGCGGCCGACACAGCGGCCGCGGCTAGGATAGATCTCGCGATCGGTCACAGACCGAACTTGTCGCGGATGCTGCGGATGACCATCGCAAGATCGTCTGATCCTCGCGTCGCATCCGCGACAAAGTTCGGCCACTTCCCGCCCGCCCGCCCCGGCTCTCGTAGGGACGAAGCAGTGAGCCGCGAGATGCCCCATCAGGCTCGCTCGACCGTCGAAGGCGAACAGCTTCGTCCGGCACCGGCGAAATGTAAGGAATGTGGCGGAGCCTGTGGGCGAAGTTTGTCCGCTTCGGCCAGCCGCTGCAGGACATCGTGACCCCTCGCGCGCCGAAGCGGACAACTTCGGCCCTGGCCCGATTCGCCGGCGACGAGCTGGACCGAGGGCACAAGTCCGAGAGATCGTCCCGCGACGGGGGTCGAAGCACGAGGTCGTGGCGAATCGCCAGGCCGCGAAGGCGGCCGGCACAGCGGCCGCGGCTAGGATAGATCTCGCGATCGGTCACAGACCGAACTTGTCGCGGATGCTGCGGATGAACATCGCAAGATCGTCTGATCCTCGCGTCGCATCCGCGACAAAGTTCGGCCACTTCCCGCCCGCTCTCCCCTTCTCACAATCTCGCTTCGGCGATTGCGGTCTCCGCAACGCTTTCGAATGGAACCAGAATCGCCGCCGGCGACGCGAGAAGCGCCGTCGTCTCGCGCGGCTTGATCTCGCGCGCCCCTTCGAGAGAAGGAAGATCGCTTTCCGGAACGACGAAGAGCCTTCGCTTCGGCTCGAGCTCGAGCCCCGCGGCGAGCATCACAAACCCTCGTTCGGCGAGCATGCCGGCATCCGCCGCACTGATGAGAAGCACGGTGCGACTGAATGCGAGTGCACGCTCGAGCCGGAACCAGACGCCTCGCGCATGCTGCATCTGACGGATCTCCCACGCGCGGACCGCCGCTCGCGACTTCATCTCACGCAACTTCTGATGAAGCTTCTCAGAGGACACCTCAACGGCCCTTTCGGATGCGCTTCAGAAATCGTGCGATCTCACTGCGATTCGTCTCCGGGTCCGGCATACCATCCATCGCCTGCATCAGAGATAAAACGGCGAGGTTGCTGCGAACCATCTCACGCTCGTCTTCGGGAAGTGCATCGAACAGATCGTCGGCCTCTCCCAGATCCTCGCTCGACGAGACGAGCAACAGCCCGAGGGCCACGAGGAGATCCCGATCACCCTTGATGCCAGAGCGTTCGGTGAGCAGCTTTTCCAGAAGGAGTCCTGCAGGTCGCGGAAGCGGGACACGCACCCCTTCGATCTCACGCGGCGGTCCTTCGCTCAGATGAGAAAGAAGACCGAAAACGAGCAGCGGGAGACTCAGGTCTTCGAGGACGTACGTCTCCTGGCTCGTTCCGAGCGCTGGATCGCGTCCAATGAAGTTCACCTCCAGTCTTGCGGGTGCATCCGCAAGCCAGACCGACGGCTCCTCGATCGATTGAGAGTATCCCTCGACATGAGACAGCCGATCCTTCACCTCACCGAGAGCTGCGACAGGAATCACCAGATCGACATCCTGCGATACGACCAGCGTCGATGCCGCCTCGGGTTGAAGAAGGTTCGGAACCTGGGAGCCGCCGATCATGACGCCCGGTATGTCGAGAACCGGCTGCATCGCCTTCAAAGAGCTCAGGAGCCGGTCACGGAATCGCATCGCGGCTCAGTATAACGATCGTCGGGGAAACTGTGCGGGTCGGGCGCTGTCGTTCGTTGGCGCAGTTGGGGGTCGGGCGTCCTCGCCATCGCTGGCGGGCTTGCTCAGATCTGCCCAACTTCGCGCATGAGGGGCTTGGTTGGATCTGCCGAACTCGCCTGCGGCGGCGAGGACGCCCGACCCCCACAGGGACTTGTCATCGAATCCCGCTCGACCTGGCGTCGCTGCGTTCCATGCGAACGCGCACACTCTCGAGCGGCTCGATCGGAAGGTAGACGGTGAACGATGATCCCTTGCCCGGCGACGAGTCGACGTGAATCGCTCCCTGATGGAGCTCGACGAAGCGTTTCGTCAGCGGAAGCCCGAGTCCGGTTCCTCCCCGCGCGGCCTTCGGATCGGACACCTGATAGAACTCGTCGAAGATTCGCGAAAGCTCCTCCGGAGGGATCCCCGACCCTTCGTCGGTCACGTCGATTCGAATCGTGTCGGCACCGAGGAGAGATTCCGCGCTCGACATACGCACGGCGCGGAGCCGGACGAAGGCTCGCTGAGGAGAGAATCGCACGGCATTGGAGAGCAGATTCAGCAGAATCTGTTTCACGCGCCCTTCATCCATCGAGACCTCTCCGACGTCCTCGCCGATCGTCGTCACGACCGTCACCTGCGCCTCGGTTGCCATTCCTTTGATCACTCGTTCGACGGCTCCGATCGTTTCCGGCAGAGAAAAGTGCTCGATGTGAAGGTCCAGCTTCCCCGCCTCGATCTTCGACAGATCGAGAATCTCGTTGATCAGCGACAGCAGGTGCGAGCCGGAGGCGTGAATGTTCTCGATGAAGCGAAACAGCCGCGGAGAGATCTCCTTCTGCAGTTTGTCGAGCAGGATTCGCGAGAAGCCGATGATGGAGTTCAGCGGCGTCCGCAGCTCGTGCGACATGTGAGCGAGGAAGCGGCTCTTCGTTCCGTCGGCGGCGATCAGCCGCAGATTCGTTTCGTGCAGCTCCGCAGTCCGTTCCGCCACTCGCTCCTCGAGCGCAAGATAGAGCCCCTCGAGATCCTGATAGAGCCGTGCGTTCTCGATGGCCACCGCGGCCTGGTTCGCGACCGCACCGAGCAGGACGACGTCATCGTCTCGAAAGGCATTCCTGCGGTAACTCTGCACCGAGATCACGCCGATCACCCGTTCGTGCGACATCATCGGAACACCGAGCCACGATTCGGTCGCCAGCCCGTCGTCGATCGGTCGTATCGCGTGAAGCAGTTCCTCCCTGCTGTTCCGCAGCAGCAGGGGTTTCTTGTTCTGCACGACCCAGGAATTGAGACCCTTCCCGATGGGAACGCGGAACTTCGGTCGAATCTGGCCGTTTTCGATGAAGAGCTCGGCGGACAGCTCGTCCCTCTGCTCGTCGACCAGGGCGATGCTGAACAGGCTCGTATCCACCACGCGACGGCACTCGGTGTAGATCGCCATCAGCAGCTCGTCGCGACTTCCGCTGATCGAGATCGACGTGCCGATGTTCGTCAGCGACGACAGACGCTCGACCAGTTCCGCGTTGGCGCTCCGGGCGATCGAAAGACTGCGGACGACCCAGTTGACCATCACGCCGGTGAAGGCGACCGAAGCAACACCGAACCATCCGAGAAGAGCGAAGGCGAAGGTCATGGTGAAGGCGAACGGAATTCCGAGCGCGAGAACCGTGACATCGGTCACGGTCGATCTCACGATCTTCGCCCTCGGATAGCCGTAGGCACGCTGCACCCGGCTCATGATCAGACTGTTCGTCAGGATCATCACCATGCCGGCGAAAGCGATTCGTCCCGCCGCGGCAATCGACGGCTGGGCGAGCGGAATCACCCCGCCGGCGGCCTCGTAACAGAACGTCGCGATGATGATCGGAATCCCGTAGGTTCCGAACAGTCCGAACGTCCGGACGATCTCGGCGACGGGATCTTCCATGTCCAGCTTGATCGGACCGATTCCCGCCATGTCGGCGATCCGATTGCTGATGACCGCAAGCACTGCGACCCAGCAGGAGAGCACCACACCGAGAATCGGCATCATCGCGATGAAGGCCACCATCGCGAACGACACGAAGATGTCCTCGGTCAGCTCGAACTTGAGAAAACTGAGCGCCAGAGCGAAAAGAAAGAAGATGGCGATCAGGACGGGAGCGGTGTCGCCGAGAGCTGCGGCGATCGTGGCTACTTCTTCGCGGCGAAACCAGCTCGCCGCGATCATCAGCAGCAGGCCGGCAACGCCCTGCACGACGAACGCTCGAATTACGCGGTCGCGCGAGGAGGCTCTTCCCGCAATTCCACCAGTCATCGATTGATTACTCGCTGTTTCGGTTGCAGGAAATGGTAGCACCAACCTGCGTCGATTGTCGTCCATCCTGTCATCCCGAGCCTTTTCACAGCGCGCGCGCTGCGCCTGAGAGTCATACAAACCCCGTCATCCTGCGCGAGGCGGTTGGGTGGGCGTGAGCGAAGGATCGGCGATCGGCAACTGTCCAAGAACGCAGCTCCTTCACTCACACCCGCACCCCGCCTTCGTTCAGGATGACGGCACTAGGGTCATTGGAAGAGCGGGTGGTGGGCGGGAAAGCGAGGGGTCTCCCCGCAGGTCCAATGCAGCCGATCAGGGATCCTTCGCGCACCCTGCTCGATCACCTGGAAGACGCGCAGATAGTTGGGAGATAATCTCTCCAGTCGAGGAGGAACGCCATGCATCTGGTCGTTGGAGCCACCGGGTCTCTCGGAAGTGACATCTGCCGCCGTCTGCGCTCGCGCGGACATGACGTGCGCGGTCTGGTCCGCCCTTCGTCCAACCCCGATACGGTCTCCGCTCTTCGGCAGATGGGAGTCGAGACCGTCGAGGGCGACCTGCGCGACCCCGCTTCGCTCGAACCCGCCTGCAACGGAGCCGATGTCATCATCTCCACGGTCACCTCGATTCGATCGCGCCAGTCGGGCGACAGCTTTGCGGAGACCGACACGCAGGGACAGGCGAATCTCATCGACGCCGCGGCGCGAAGCGGCGTGAAGCGCTTCGTTTACATCTCCTTCTCCGGAAACCTCGGAGGGGACGATCCGCTGACGGTCGCAAAACGAAGCACGGAGGAGAAGCTGCAGAACAGCGGCATCCACTACACGATCCTCAGACCGAGCCTCTTCATGGAGGTCTGGCTCAGCCCGCACCTCGGGTTCGATTACCCCAATGCGAAGGCGGTCATCTTCGGCACCGGCCTTCGGCCTCTCAGCTGGATCTCGCAGGGTGATGTCGCCGAGCTCGCCGTTCTCACCAGCATCTCCCCCGACGCGGAGAATTCCATCATCGAGCTCGGCGGACCCGCTGCGGTGAATCCGCTCGACGTCGTCACGCTCTTCGAGCAGATCGGAGGGAGGCCCTTCACCGTCGAGCATGTCCCCGAGGAGGCGCTGCAGGCTCAGCTTCAAGCGGCCGACAACGAGCTGGCAAAGACCTTCGCCGCTCTGCAGCTCAAGTACGCCGGCGGCGACGAGATTTCGATGACCGAAACGCTGAAGCGTTTTCCGGTGAAGATGAAGTCGGTGCGTGACTATGCCATCGAGGTTCTGGGAGGAGGGGAGAGCTGACGGTCCCCCCCTGCGGGTCGGCGCGTCGGGCAAATGTCAGCGGCCACACCTCGAAGTGGCTGGACATTCCGATGTCCAGCCTGTGACGCCGACGACGATCGCTGCCCATCGCTCACACCCTCGTCCGTCACCAGGCCGAAGATCGGAATCGTCGGCCACTTCACTCACGCCCCCGCAAACTCCATCCGCCGCATCAGCTCTCGAAACCTCGGGGCATCGCGCCAGCTGTTCCATCGCGGGTCGACGAACGATGTACTGAGCCATGCGGCGCGCTCCTCGTATGCCGCGTCGAGCCAGCTGAACGTCGCATCGCGGTCACCCAGCCCGGCGGCAACGATCGCGATTCCATACGCCGAGGTGTATCGCTCGGAGCGGCGTGACAGGAGACCCTGCAGGACGGCGTCCGCATCGTCTCTTCGCCCCATGACTCCGTAGCAATGACCGAGCTGCGCCGTGAGCAGCGTTTCAGGTAGACTTCACCCATCCCGCCGGCGCCGAGCGGACCGACGATCTCGTAATGGGAGATCACCGCTCCGGGAAGAAGTTGGCCCGCCATCAGAAGATTTGATTGTAACCCTCCGCGATCATTTGCTTCGCGTCATGCGGAACACGTGTTCCGTCATCGTGCCGTCTTTCGCTCGAAGCGCCAGATAGATCGTCATCGCATCGTTTCCCTCACGCCGGAACGCGAGACCACTGAAGTGATGAACGCCGTCGATCAGTCCGACATAGCGGAACTCGACGAACTTCTCCTTCTCCTCCCACCCCGTCATATCGGGATTCACGTGCTTGAGGCGGATCGACATCCCTTCGTCGCTCTCTCTCAGCGTCAGAATTTCATAGAACACCGGCTTTCCGTCGCGGACGAACCGGAACATCCCGACCATCGCCCCCCCTTCCGGCGCAGTCCAGACTTCTTCGGTGCGACCGCCAAGGCCCTCACCACTCCACCACCCGGCCAGCCATTCCATCTCCGAGATGGGCGCACGCGCAGCCGTCTTCCCCGGCCCCAGAGTCACGGTGTGCTCCGTGAGTCTCTCCTGAGCCAGCGCCGGCACGCAGAAAACCAGCCACAGCCCCACCACCACCATCATCATTCTCTTCATCGCGTTCTTCCTCCCTTTCGAGTGAGACGAACGAGCAGGAGGATACTCGACATGAGCCTCTCGGAAAGTTCCGCTTGACACCGCGGGAAGAGCGCGCTCTCGGGGCATCTGAGCGCGTTGGAACGACTCATTCGTCAGGCGAGAGGGTGAAGTGCCATCGAGAGCGGGCGTCCGTCATCCTTCCATGAGAAGGCCATCAAGAGTCAAGACCGGAGGTGAGACGCCCGACGTGGCGGGCGGCTCGCCTCCTACCGCAGCGGTCGGGTGGTGGCGGTAGGGCGGTGGAATGGTGCAGAGGGTGCGGCGACAGAG
>DATKDP010000092.1:0-7132 GCA_035546335.1 Thermoanaerobaculia bacterium
AAGAGTGAAGGGTGAAGAGTGAAGGGTGAAGGGAGAAGAGTGAAGGGTGAAGAGTGAAGGGTGAAGAGTGAAGGGCGAAGAGTGAAGGGTGAAGGGTGAAGAGTGAAGGGTGAAGAGTGAAGGGTGAAGGGGGTACCCCGAAGAGTGAGTGGAAGGAGTCGCGAAGACAAATGGCAGATTGCAGAAAGCAGATTGGAAAGGAGTGAAAATGAAGGAAATTCGAAGGGGTGAAATTGAATCCCCGTTGAAACCCCAGCCTCCAGCCTCCAGCCTCTCGTCTCTCGCCTCTCGTCTCTCGCCTCTCGCCTCACGCGTACTCCTCTCTCACCGTCGCGGCGAAGAGGACCGTTCCGGCGAGTCCGATGACGAGAGCGACATAGAACGGCAGATCGGGAGAGAATCGCCAGAGAAGACCGCCGGCCACGGCCGAGGGGGCGATTGCGACGCTTCGAATCAGATAGTACAGACCGACCGAGCGCGCGCGAAGGCGCTCGTCGGAAAGGTCGATGATCAGCGCTTTGCGCGCAGGCTCGCCGATCTCCCGAAGTCCGCCGATCACGAACGCGAACGCCAGGTCGGCGAACGACGACGAGAGCACCACGGCGAGCGGAAAGAGGGAAAACGCGAGGAATGTAGCGATCACGAACGGTTTGCGTCCGATTCGATCGGCGATGCGCGCGGCGGGGAGGTAGACGAGGATCGCGGTGATCGTCTGGATGGCGATCAGCACGCCGAAGCGGGTCGGCGAGACTCCGACGATGTTGATCGCGTAGAGAACGAGAAAGACATCGACGAGCCCCTCGCAGGTGCGGATGAATACGTCGGAGAGAAGGAGAGACCGGAGCGGCCGCGGGAACGTCCGCCAGACGCCTCCGATGCGCAGAGGCTCTGCTTCGGGCAGTGTGATCCTGATGCGCGAGACGACGAGAAGGGTGACGATGGCGAGCACGATCGCGACGACGAGCGCGATGCGGATTCCGCTCACCGATCCGTGCCGTGCGATCAGCAGGCCGCCGATGATCGGTGCGATGGCGATGGGGATTCGTTTGAGAATCGATTGAACCGTGAATCCCATCGCGCGGCGCTCTCGCGGCAGGGCGTCGCCGATCACTGCGAAGAGAGTCGGGCTCGCCATGCTTTGCCATGCCATGACGAAGAGAAGCCCGGCGAAGACCAGCTCCCATCGGGGCGTCACCGCGTAGATCAGATAGCCGAGTGCGGCGAGCAGGACGAAGAGCTGAAGCGCCTTCTTCCTTCCGTATCGATCGCTGATCCAGCCGCCCGGATACTGATACAGCCCGTCGAGAAGGTCGTGAATCGAGCCGTAAAGGCCGATGGCCACGACCGGAGCTCCGAGCGCCTCGAGGAGCTTGGGGAGGAACTTCTTCCACAGATTCTCGCCTGCCGCGAGAAGAAACATCGCGACGGCGACCGCGACGACGTTCGGCTCGAGCGCGAGAACGGATGCGAGTCTGCTCCTGCCGGTCCTCTCGACGTCGTTTTGCATGATCGTTGACGGCGATCGATGATACGCCGTTCCGGTGGTGGCGCTCCGCGCTTTACCATCCGCTGGTGCCCATCGTTCGCCCGACGAAATCGAGGTCGGTTAGAATCTCCGCACCATGAAACGATTCGTCTTTCCCGATTCGCTGATCCTGATCTTCGCGATCATCATCGCCGCGCAGCTCCTCACCTATCTGATTCCGGCCGGCGAGTTCGATCGCGAGCGAGTCGAAACGCCTCTCGGCGAACCGCAGGAGGTGACACTTCCGGAGGGACGGGGAATCCGCGTCGTCGGCGATGGAGACGTCCTCCCCGAGGGGGGGAAGACGATCATCCTGCCGGAAGGAACGAAGGAGGAGTCGACGGGGCGAAAGGTCCTTCCCGGAACGTACCGCCGCGTCGAAGGGGAACGGCTGCCGTGGCATGCGTTCCTGACGAAGATTCCGTCGGGCATGGAGAAGGCGTCGGAGATCATCATCTTCGTGCTGATCGTCGGAGGCGTGATCGCCGTCGTCCGTCGCACGGGAGCGATCGATGCACTGATCGGGGCCGCGATTCACCACTTTCGCGGATCCCCTGTACTGCTCACCGGCGGGATGATGACGCTCTTCGCCGTCGGCTCGTCGACGATCGGCATGGCGGAAGAATACGTTCCCTTCATCCCGATTCTCGTTGCCATGTGCCTGGCGCTCCGGATGGACGCGATCGTCGCGCTCGCGATCGTCTACGTCGGCGCCGGGATCGGCTACGGGTGTGCGTCTCTCAATCCCTTCACGGTGATGATCGCTAAAGACATCGCCGGACAGGACCCTGCGACCGGCTTCTGGGTCCGGTGGGGACTGCTGGTCGTGATGGTCGTCATCGGTGTTCACCATCTGCTTCGCTATGCGAAACGTGTTCAGGAGGATCCCTCGAAGAGTCTCGTAGCGCACATCGATTACACCGAAGGGTTCAGGATGCCGGAGGACGTTCGCCTGACCCCGGGACGGGTCGCGGTCCTCGTGGCCTTCGCGGCGATGATCGCCTTCTTCGTCTGGGGAGTGACGGTCCACGAGTGGTATCTGATCGAGCTCACCGCCCTCTTCCTCGGTCTGGCGATCGTCGCATCGGTTGCCGGCCGGCTGGCACCGAACGAGGCAGCCGAAGCGTTCACCACGGGCGCAGCGGAGCTGGCGGGAACCGCAGTCCTGATCGGATTCGCCCGAACCATCGAAGTCGTTCTCGTCGACGGACGCGTCATCGACACGGTGATCTACGGCATCGCCTCGGCGATCAGCTTCGCCGACGGACTCGGAGCGGTGGCGCCGGTCGTCGCTGCCTGGACGATGCTCATCGTTCAGAGCATCTTCAATTTCTTCGTCCCCTCGGGAAGCGGGCAGGCGTTCGTGACCATGCCGATCATGGCTCCGCTGGCCGATCTGACGGGAATCGGAAGAGAGACAGCCATTCTCGCCTATCAGTTCGGTGACGGCTTCACGAACATGATCGTTCCGACGAATGCGATTCTGATGGGGATGCTCCTCCTCGGGCGCATCCCCTACCAGCGCTGGCTTCGCTTCATCCTTCCGCTGCTCGGGAAGTTCTATGTGGTGATGGCGATCGCCCTGGCCGTCGCCGCCCTGATTCAATGGCACTGAGGTGTGTTGTGGGCGTCGGCCGGTTGTGGGGGTCGGGCGTCCCCAGGGGGTCGGGCGTCCCCGCCCGATCGAGGCGGCGTCCTCGCCGCCCCTCGCGCGTCGGGACGATGTGACCAAGCCTGCCAGCGATGGCGAGGACGCCCGACCCCCGGCTGCGCGTCGGGACGATGTGACCAGGCCTGCCAGCGGTGGCGAGGACGCCCGACCCCCGGGCTGCGCGCGCTGCAACCAATCCGTCACAGAATGCCGGCATCACTCTGCGCGATCGATCGTTTCTGCTAGAGTTCGCCCGGTTCGAGGTCATCAAACAACGCGAGGCTCATCATGAGATCATTCGTCGCGAGCTGCGCCACGCTCTCGCTTCTCGCCGTCGCAGTCTCACCAGCCCATGCCGCCGTGGAGAAATCGAAGGTGCGCTACGAAGAGCTCGCTCCCGCAAGCAGCGTGAGTGGATTCCGTGTCGTCGCGGTCTATACCAACGACGCGAATCGCGTCATGGGAGCCCGCTTCCGTCACGAGCGAACGCGGTTCACCTTCGATGCGCTCGAGCTCGAATCCGTCCCTCAGGCGTTCATCTGGATCGAGACCTATCCGACATCGGACATGGGAGAGCCGCACACGCAGGAGCACCTCCTGCTCGGCAAAGGGAACGTGGGAAGGGCTGCTGCCGCTCTTGAGTCGATGTCCATCACCAGCTCGTCCGCATTCACGGCACAGTGGCGCACGTGCTACCACGTTCACACTGCCGCCGGCCCCGATGTCTTCTTCCGGCTGCTGGAGAGTCAACTCGATGCTCTCCTCTATCCCGACTACACGGACGAAGAGATCCGGCGGGAAGTGCGCAACTTCGGAGTCACCGAGAACCCGGGCGACGGCCTCTTGCGGCTCGAGGAGAAGGGAACCGTCTACAACGAGATGGTCAGCTCGTCCGACAACCCCTTCCGCCGCCTCTTCCGCGACATCGACCATCTGACCTACGGACCGAGGCATCCTCTCGCCTTCGACTCCGGTGGGTGGCCCTCGGCAATCCGCGAGATGAAGGCGGAGCACATCCGGAAGTTTCATCGCGACACCCACTTCCTCTCCAACATGGGGATGATCGCCTCGTTTCCGACCGACGTCGGTCTCTCCACGATTCTCGGACGCGTCGACGCAATGCTCACGGCGCTCGGAAAAGACGAGGAACCGAGACGGCCGCCGATGACCGAGTCGACGCTGCCGGCGCCGTCCATGGCGCCGGAAGGAACGATCCGCATCACCGACGTTCCCCACAAGAACGATCAGCAGCCCGGCCCCGTGACGCTGGTCTGGCCTCCCGTCCGCTCGCTCGATGTGACCGAAAAGCTCCTTCTCGATCTCTTCGTTTCGAATATCGCCGGTGACGCGACGACCGATCTCTACAAGACGTTCATCGACAGCCGGACCAGAGCGATGGATCTCGGTGCGCGTGGCGTGTTCGGCTTCGCCGGTGACGATCAGGGTCAGCCGATCGTGATCGGCCTGCTGGACGTCGCGACGCAGCACATGACCGAGGAGAAGCTTGCTGCCGTCCGTTCGCGTGCCATGGCGGAGATCGGACGGATCGCATCATTCGAAGACGGCTCACCGGAGCTGGCCGAGTTCAATGATCGGATTCGCAGCCGGATCGTCGAGCTTCGACGCGATCTGAGCAAGTTCGTCAACTCGCCGCCCGGGTTCGGCTTCCGCGGCACGGGATCGAGCTGGCTCGATCACCTGCATCGGCTCTCGAAGACCGCGGAGCCGCGGAAGTCACTCACGCTGAAGTCGGAGCTGGCGGCCATCGAGTCACTGCTCGACTCGAAAGAGAACTTCTGGCGCCGGCGTCTCGAATCGTGGCGCATCACCGGCTCGTCTCCGTACGTTCTCGCTGCGAAGTCGAGTCCCGAGCTCCTCGAGCGCGACGAACGGGAGCGTCAGGAGCGGATTGCCGCCGAGGTGCAGCGTCTCGCGAAACAGTACGGCGTCGACGATCCGCAGGATGCGATCCGGCGCTACAAGGCGGAGTATGACGCGACGAGTGAGGAGCTCGAACAGATTGCCGGGCGGGTCGAGCCGCCTCCCTTCGTCGACTCGCCACCTCTCACTCTCGACGAGCAATTGAAGTACAGGGCTGCAACGATCGGCGGGATTCCTCTCGCCAGTTCGACCTTCGAGAACATGTCGAGCGCGACAGCGGGCGTCGCGTTCCGGCTCGACGGCATCCGCGACGAGGATCTCGTCTATGTCTCGGCGCTTCCAAATCTGCTGACGAACGTCGGAGTCGTCGAGAAGGGGAAGCCGGTCTCTTATGAAGAGATGGCCGAGCGGCTCCGCAACGAGATCCTGCTGCTCAATGCCGGCTTCAGCACGAACATCCGGACGGGGCGTGTCGAAGTCGTCGTCCGTGGCGCGGGCAATGATGTCGCCGAAGCGAAGAGAGCCGCCGAGTGGATGAGTCTCGTCGTCAATCATCCGGACTTACGGCCGGAGAATCTCTCTCGAATCCGCGACGTCGTCGATCAGCTTCTCGGCTCGCTGCGAAACACGATGCGCGGCTCGGAGGAGTCGTGGGTCAACAATCCCGCGAATGCGTGGCGACGGCAGACCGATCCCCTCTATCTCGCCGCCGACTCCTTCCTGACGCGCTCGCACAACGTCCTGCGCCTTCGCTGGCTGCTGAAGGATGCCGGCGACGATGCGTCGCGCACGGCCGTCACGGGCTACTTCGACCGTCTCGCAACCGCCGGAGAGAGCGGCTCGCGTGACGACCTCGAGGCGCTTCTGGCCGCGTTGCAGCGGGAGTCCGGCGCGGGCGGCGAGGTCGGGCCGCTTCGCGAGGAGCTCCGGCCGCTCGTCGATGCATTCGCCGCGCTTCCTTCCGCTGCGAGAACGGTGGTGATCGAGGCGGCGCGCGATCTCGCCCAGGCCCTCGCCGGCGTTCCCGACGGCAGCCTCGCAGGCGACTGGCGGTATCTCTGCAGCACGATGCGCAGCGATCTTCTCGTGGCGCCGGCGGAGGCTCTGGCCAGGATCGATCGCGTTCGAGGTGCGGCGCTCAGGAGGGGAAACGCGCGAATGTTCCTCATCGGATCGTCACCGGCGCAGAAGGAGCTGGCGAGCCCGCTCGAAGCGCTGGTGAAAAATCTGAAGGAAGGGGCGAGTGAGAGAGTGAGGCGCTCTGCAGTTCCGCTCATCGCGTCGCGCCTTCTCGAGCGTGATGCGAAGGGCGCCAATCCGCTCTTCGTCGGGCTCGTCGCGCCGAACATGAAAGGGGGCGTCCTGCACAACACGGCGCGGGGCGTGTATTACGCTGACACCGATCGCGAGTCTCTGCTCGATTACCTCTCTTCGAGACTGTACACCGGCTACGGAGCTCATGGGATCTTCATGAAGACGTGGGGTGCCGGCCTCGCCTACAGCAACGGCTTTCGCGGCTCTCCCGGCCTCGGGATCATCGGCTACTACGCCGAGCGAACTCCGGAGCTGCCGCAGACGCTGCGATTCGTGATTGATCTGATCAGGAGCGCGGAAGAGGATCCGAAGCTCGTCGACTACGCGATTGCCCAGGTGTTTACAGAGTTCCGCGCAGCGTCGGCATACGAGGTGCGAGGCGAAGCGATGGCCGCAGATCTCGTCGACGGCGTCACGCCCGATCTCGTCCGGAAGTTCCGCAGCGCGATCCTTTCACTTCGCTCCATGCCGGCGCTCGCCGGCGAGCTCCACGAGAGAATGCCGCGCGTTTACGGCCGCGTCCTTCCCGGAATGGGCGTCCCCGCGCGCTCGGTGGAGGGCGCCTCGTTCTTCGTCATCGGCCCCGACCGCCAGCTCGAGCTCTACGAGGGCTACCTTCGCACCGTCGAAGGGGACGCGACGCGCCTGCACCGCCTTTACCCACGCGACTTCTGGATGACGGCGCGCTGACATCCGGCGTCAGAAGTGAGTCACGCGTGAGTGAGGGTCTCCGGGCGGCGGTGCCCCTCTCCCCACGACGA
>DATKDP010000093.1:0-2366 GCA_035546335.1 Thermoanaerobaculia bacterium
CCTCAAGCTCGCGCTCATCACGCTCAACACCGGCCGGCTGACGATCCCCGCGGGTTGCGCCGCCGGAGCGCGCCGTGCGCTTCAGATCACGCGCGACTGGGCGAACGAGCGAGTTCAGTGGGGGATGCCGATCGGCTACCACGAAGCGATCGCCGACAAGATTGCACGAATGACGGCGAACACCTTCGCCGCCGAATCGATCGTCTGGCTGACCTCCGGCCTGGCGGATCGCGGCGACGTCGATCTCCGGATCGAAGCGGCGATGGCGAAACTCTTCAACACCGAGGTCACCTGGGATCTGATCGATGATCTCGTACAGATCCGGGGCGGCCGCGGCTACGAGACCGAAAAGTCGCTCCGCGAGCGCGGCGAAAAGCCATGGCCGGTCGAGCGCATGCTTCGGGACTCGCGGATCAACCGGATTTTCGAGGGAACCAGCGAGATCCAGCATCTGTTCATCGCCCGCGAAGCGGTCGACCCCCACATGGAGTACGCGCAGTTCATGATGCAGAAGGACCCGAGCTTCGGAGAGCTCGCGAAGGGCGCCGCGAAAGCGGGTGCTCACTACGCCACCTGGTATCCGAAACTCTTCGTCCCCAAACGGCAGGGCGACTACAGTCAGCTGGGCTCACTGAGCGGCCAGATGAAATGGGTCGAGAAGACGTCACGGCGTCTCGCGAGAGGCATCTTCCACGCGATGTCGCGCTACCAGCAGAAGCTCGAGAAGAAACAACGCATCCTCTTCAGGATCGTCGACATCGGCGTCGATCTCTTCGCGATGAGCGCAACAGTCACCTACGCGACTCATCTCTCGAAGAACAAGGGCAGACACAACGCGATCGATCTGGCCGAGGCGTTCTGCAATCAGGCACGCGTACGGATCGACCAGACCTTCGACCAGCTCTTCACGAGCAACGACGCGAAGGAGTACAAGATGGTGAAGTCGTTCCTCGAGGGAGATTACGAATGGTTCGAGGGCGACATGGTCGAGTTCGTCCTTTCGACGCCCGAAAAAGTCGAAGAGGCGATCGCCGAGATGGCTCAGTAGCCGTCGAAGAGACGCTCTCTCTCGATCAGCGGGGCGGTCACCGGATCGGCGGCGAGTCTCGCCTTCGCGATCCATTGCGACGCCTGCGGCTCACCCAGCAGAACGCTGAGCTGCGCCCGCTTGAACAGCGTCATCGGATTGTCCGGGTCCCGCTGAAGCGCGCGGTCGAAGGCCGCTCTCGCATCCGGAAATCGCCTCGTCTCGAGATAGAGGACGCCGAGCTCGAGATCGTTCTCGAAGCGCGCTCCGAGAATCGATCGCGCGCGCTCCAGATGCTTCAGAGCAAGCAGCGTGTCGCCGAGCCTCATCGCTGCGGCTCCCGCCATTCTCGACTGATCCGCGCTCAGCGGCTCGATCGCATCGGCCCGCTCCCACAGATCGAGCGCCTCACGAAACCGCCCCTCGGAAGCCCTCTGTCTAGCAAGCGCCTCGATCGCCGCCAGCCTTCCCGGCTCGTTGTGGAGCGACTTCTCCAGCAGCGGAACCGCCCGCTCCCAGTCTCCCCGTCTCGCATGGTGAAGCCCCTCGTAGTGATCGACATCCGGCGAGTCGGGAGCAATCTCCCGCGCACGACGAAACGCCTCATTCGCCCGCGCGTCGTTGCCCGTCGCGGAGTACGCCGCAGCGAGCCTCAGCGCCGCCATCAGATTCGCCGCGTCCCGTGCGAGGATCTCCCGGAGGATCGGGATCGCTTCCTCCCATCGCTGCGCGGCGAACGCCGCGGACGCGCGGTCGAGCTCGTCGAACAGATCCGCCATCTCTACCGGTCTCGGGGCATCCGCCCGAATCGCCGGAGCTGGCCCTCCTGTGACGTATCCGAGACTCGCGAGCTGCCGCCGCTCCTCGTCGGAGAGCTCGACGTTCTCGCGGCCGCCCGAGATCGACGGAATCGGATAGGACGTGAGCGCAGCGCGAACCGGCCGCGGAATCTCGGCCCGTGAACCGAGGTCGTTCGACTGTGCAGGATCAGCATCGAGGTCGTACGCTTCGAGCTCGCCCGCAAAAATCGCCTGATGACCGTCCCACGCCGCCATCACCTGCGGCTGCCATCCGTAGGCAAGGTACGGCTGCATCGCCTCGCCCACGACGATCTCGCCGGCGTCACGCAGCAGGCTCAGCTCATCCTCCTCACCAGCGATCGCCCGCACCGTGTGGAAGATCCTCCGGATGCTCACAGGACTCTCGACGGCTCGAGGGCTCTCTCCCTCGACGCGAATCACGAGCGGCACCTGCATCGTCGAGCGGTAAGCCAGCATTCCGTGCTGCGCCTCTCCATGATCGCCGAGCCCCTCGCCGTGATCGCCTGCAACGATGATCG
>DATKDP010000094.1:0-2749 GCA_035546335.1 Thermoanaerobaculia bacterium
TCATTCCTCCGCGCGGCGAGCTGAAGATCACCTGCCGGCTGGTGCCGAACCAGAATCCCGACAAGATCGCGCGGCTCGTGAAGGACTTCGTCAAAACGAAGAACCCCGACGTGAAGGTGCAGATCCATGAGCGGATGTATCCGTATACGGCACCCACCGAGGGTCCGCTTCCCGACGCCGTGCGGGAAGCGATGAAGTATGCGTTCGGAACCGAACCCGTGTTCGTGCGCGAGGGAGGCTCGATCGGGGCCGTGATCTCGATGGAGAAGATTCTCAAGGTGCCCATCCTCTTCCTGGGGCTCTCGCTTCCCGAGCATGGGTACCATGCACCAAACGAGCGCTTCGACTGGCAGCAGGCATCGGGCGGGATGGTGGCCTTCGCGCGATACTTCGAACAGGTCGCGAAGATGCCGAGGGAGAAGCGGAAGCGGTAGGTCGAATTAGCTGCGCGCGTCATTCGTCGAAAGATGGACACAGTGAGTCGAGAACGAACACTCCTGGGCGCGAATGGACACTAAAAGAACCAGGTGTCATCCTGAGCGAAGCGAAGGATCTTCTTGCGGGGATCGAGCGTCGCGAGATGATTCTTCGCTACGTTCAGGATGACAGGTTCTTCACGTCCCCTCGTCTGTCGCCTTGCCTGACCGCCGTGCTCGATACACAATGGCGCGCGTGTTCAGGACCCTGCCCCAGCTCACATCGCTCGTTCTCGCCGTCGCACTCGTTTCCAGTGGCTGCAGCCGCTCCACCGAGTCGCGCATCGACGACGCTCCGACTGACCGCCCATCCATCCTCCTCATCACACTCGACACCACGCGTGCGGACTCGATCGGGCCCGACGCGAAGGACATCAAAACGCCGGCGTTCAATGCACTCGCCGGGCGCGGCATGCGCTTCCGTCAGGCATACGCCAGCGTTCCCGAAACGCTCCCGTCACACAGCACGATCATGACAGGCGTTTATCCCGCGATGCACGGCGTTCATGAGAATGCACGCACGCTCGCTGCGACGCATCCGCTTCTGGCGGAAAAGCTGCGCGATGCCGGCTATCAGACCGCCGCTTTCATCTCGGCCTATCCGCTCGACCGCCGCTACGGCCTCGCTCGAGGATTCGGCGTCTACGAAGACCAGATGCCCGAGGGACGCTCCGAGCGCACGGCAAAAGAGACGACGGACCTCGCAATCGCCCACCTCGAGAAGACATCCCCCGACCGGCCGCTGTTCCTATGGGTCCACTACTTTGATCCGCACTATCCCTACGAGCCTCCGGAGCCGTTCAGAAGCCGTTACGCGGAAAGGCCCTACGCCGGCGAAGTCGCGTCGATGGACCAGGAGATGGGCCGTCTGCTCGAAGCGTTTCGGCAGCATCAGGCAAACGGCGCGATCGTCGTCACAGCCGATCACGGCGAGAGCCTCGGTGAGCACGGCGAAGCGCAGCACGGCAATCTGGTCTATCAGGGAGCGATGCACGTTCCGCTCGTGATCGCAGGTCCCGGCATCGCCGCGGGCACACACGATCGGCCCGTCAGCAATCGCCGCATCTTTCACACGGTCCTCGATCTTGCGGGACTCGGGAATGAGAGCAGCCTTCGCAATGACGAAGATGAAGTCGTCGTCGGCGAGGCGATGAAACCGTTTCTCAACTTCGGATGGCAACCGCAGATGATGGCAATCGACGGGAGGCTCAAGGCGATACGAGCCGGTACGATCGAAGTCTACGACGTGATTGCGGATTACGGCGAGACGCGCGACCTGACCGCAGACGCGGAGCTCTCACGCGGAGTGCGGCAGGCGCTGCGCGACTACCCTGTTCCTTCGCTCGAAGTGCAGCCGACTGCACAGAACATCAGCGATGAGGAGCGAAAGCGCCTGGCGAGCCTCGGGTACGTCGGCTCGGACGCCCGGCCTGTCGTGAGGCCCGATGCCCCGAGCCCGCGCGACATGGCCCACCTGTTCGATGATCTCGATCGCGCCTCGGGACTCTTCGTCGCCGGCGAGTACCGGCAGGCAATTCCGATCCTCGAGAGAATTCTCGCAACGGATGAGCACAATCTGATGACGGCGCTTCGTCTCGCGGCTGCACATTCGGCGCTCGGAGCGAATGACCGAGCACTCGAGGCTTTCCGCAGAGCGGAGTCAATCGCTCCCGCGTCCGGCGACGTGCGGCATTACCTTGCGCTGCACTACATGCGGACGGGCGAGTGGGAGCGGGCGATTCCACTTCTGGAAAAAGTGCTCGCGGAAACGCCGGACCGCCTTCCTGCGATCGAAGCGCTGGCAGAGGGGCGCGAGCGGCAGGGACGCGTCGAAGAAGCGCTGAGGCTGCGCCAGCGGGCGCTCACGATGAAGACGGCAACGCCGGAAGAGCTGCTTCGCGTGGGTCAGCTCGCGATGGCGTCCGGCAATACGCCGGTCGCGCTCGAAGCATTCGAGAAGGCGCGGCTCGCGCTGGGCGACGCGTTCCGTCATGACCTGGAGCTCGGTGTGCTCTACCTCGATGCGCGCCGGCTCGAGGATGCCCGGAATTCGCTCGATCGCGTTTCCGCTTCGCATCCCAGCTATCCGATGGCGCTTTTCAAGCGCGCACAGGTGAGCGCGCTGCTGCGCGAGCCGGATGTCGCCGCTCGGATTGAAGCGGCAAGGCGGAACGCGGACGCGACGACAAGAACGCTGATCGAGCGCGAGCGGTTGTTTCAGTGAACACCCCCCTCCCCGTGAAGGGACGGGCGGGCATTCAACATTCAACATT
>DATKDP010000095.1:0-47395 GCA_035546335.1 Thermoanaerobaculia bacterium
CGCTGCAGAATGGTCGCATCGTCGGGTGTCTCCCTTCCTGTTTTGTGTCGCACACATACAGTTTACGGGAGCCCCGGCGACTTTCTTCGTGACCCTAATTTGGACAGGCCTGATAGCAGATAGCAGATGGCAGATGGCAGATAGGGAAGAAGGAAGAGGGAAGGAATGAAGGAAGAAGGATAGAAGGAAGAGGACGAGTCACCGAACAGAAACAAGCTCTGCCCTCTGCCCTCTGCCCTCTGCTATCGAAATGATCGAGCTCGTTCCTCATACCGCTGATGTCAGGATGCGGATTTCCGGCAGCTCGCTCGAAGAGTTGTTCAGCGAGGGGGCTCGAGGACTCTTCGAGGTTCTCGCGCCGCGAGCTCTGGCCGAGCGGGCGCAGCGGAGAATCGAGGTGGAAGCGAACGACACGACGTCACTTCTCGTCGACTTCCTCAACGAAGTCCTCTGGAATGCGCTGGTGAGCCGCGAGGCATACGAGAGCGTTCACTTCGAGGAGCTCACCGAGAAACGCTTGGTTGCGGAGTTGCACGGGCATCTCGTGGAGGGGTTCGGCGACGACGTCAAGGCAGTGACCTATCACGAGGCGGAGGTCCGGCGCTCGAACGGCTTGTGGGAAACGCTGCTCGTCCTGGACGTCTGACCGCCCGGAGAAAAGGAACATGGTGAACAGGAGCGATCTGCAGAAGATCGACGATCAGACGTGGGAGATTCCTCAGAGCTATCGCCCCGACATGCGCGTTCCCGCGCGCCTCTACACGAGCGAGCGAATGCTCGACTCGATTCTCGCCGATCGCTCGCTCGAGCAGCTCGTCAACGTCGCGACGCTTCCCGGCATCCAGCGACATGCCCTGGCCATGCCCGACGTCCACGAGGGCTACGGCTTCCCGATCGGCGGTGTGGCCGCATTCGACCTCGAGGACGGAGTGATCTCGCCGGGAGGGATCGGCTACGACATCAATTGCGGGGTCCGCCTTCTGACCTCGAGAGTCGTGCTCGACGATGTTCGCGATCGCGTTCCGAAGCTCGCTCACTCGATGGCGCGAGAGATTCCCTCCGGTGTGGGGCGGGGAGGAGCGCTGCGACTGAAGGGAGCCGATCTCGACGCCGTTCTCACAGGGGGAGCGCGCCAGGCGATCGCGATGGGATACGGAGAGGAAGCCGACCTTCGGGGGATCGAGTCGAACGGCGCCCTCTCCGAAGCGGATGCCGCTCTCGTCTCCGACCGGGCGAAGCAGCGAGGATCCGACCAGCTCGGCACCATGGGCGCCGGCAATCACTTCGTCGAGATCGATGTCGTGGAGGCGATCTTCGACGAACAGGATGCGGCGGGACTCGGTCTCTTCAGGAACCAGCTCGCCGTTCTGATTCACACCGGCTCGCGCGGTCTCGGACATCAGATCGCCACCGATTTTCTGAAGCGAATGACGAAGGCGATGCCGCGCTACGGGCTCTCGATCCCCGACCGGGAGCTCGCCTGCGCTCCATTCGGCTCCCCGGAGGGAACGGAGTACTTCGCGGCGATGGCTGCGGGAGCGAACTTCGCCTGGGCGAATCGCCAGGTGATCACCGCCAGCGCCCGGCGGGCGTGGCGGTTCGAGCTGGGCGATGAAGGAGCGCTGGCCGTCCTCTACGACGTAGCGCACAACGTGGCGAAGATCGAGGAGCATCAGATCGGAAGCGTTCGCAGGAACGTCGTGGTTCATCGCAAGGGAGCGACTCGCGCATTCCCCGGGCAGCCGGTCCTGATTCCCGGCAGCATGGCGACGGGATCGTGGGTGCTGATCGGGAGAGATGAAGCGATGCGCGAGACCTTCGGCTCGAGCTGTCATGGGGCGGGGCGAACGATGTCGCGCAGCCGCGCCAAAAAGGAGATCGACGGCGGCGAGCTGAAGCGGCGGATGCAGGAGATGGGAATCTCCGTCGAAGGAGGCTCCCTGGCCGGACTCGTGGAGGAAGCGCCGGAAGCCTACAAGGACGTCGATGCGGTGATCGATGTGGTGCATCGGGCGGGGATCGCGAAGAAGGTCGCCCGCCTGCGACCCGTGGCGGTGATCAAGGGGTGAGGGAGGGGAGGGCAGAAGGCAGAAGGCAGAGGGCAGAGGGCAGATAGCAGATGAGCAAGATTCCGCGGTGTATACTGGAAACGGTGCGCCGATGAAGGCTCTTGCCTACTGGAAGAACGTCGTGGCGGACGAAAGCGACTTTCTCGAGCGATTTCTATCGCTGCTGGACGAGGCTGAGATCGACTACTGCATCATCGGCGGCCAGGGCGTCAACGCCTATGCCGAGCCGGTGATCAGCCTCGATCTCGACATTGTGATCGCGGTCGGCGATCTGGGACGCATCGAGCCAATTCTGCGCGAACAGTTCGTCGTCGAGCGGTTTGCCCACAGTCTCAATGTCGCGGCTCGTGGCTCCGATCTTCGCGTCCAGATTCAGACGGATCCGAGGTACGGAGAGTTCGTGGCGAGAGCCCGGCGACGAATGGTTCTAGGCGTCATGATGCCGGTGGCACGAATCGAGGACGTTCTTGCCGGAAAGGTGTGGGCCGTTCAGGATCCGGAGCGCAGGCCCAGCAAACGGCAGAAGGATCTCGCCGACATTGCCCGGCTGCTCGAAGCCGATTCCTTGCTGCGCGACCAGGTTCCCGCGGACGTTCTTTCCCGCCTGTTTCATTAGCGGAGTCTTCACCCTTCACTCTTCACTCTTCACCCTTCACCCTTCACCCTTCAGTCACACTCCTCTCCGCGTCACCAGGTAGACGGCAAAGCTGCCGAGCCAGTGCCCTCCTTCGTAATGTTCGCCGGTGACGGCGGCGAGACCGGCATTGCGATGCGCCTGGGCGGCCGCCTCGAGCGCGGGGATGCGCGGATCTCCCTCTGGAAGCCCTGAAGCGATTCCTTCGAGCATCCACGCCCGGCTGAGATTCAGCCCATCGAGATGAGCGAGCTTCGGATCGCTCGGGTCGGTGGCAACCGCCGGGCGGAGCCACGAGCCTTCGAGCGCGGAAATCTGAGGAAGAAATCCTCCGAGCCAGGCCGCGAACTCGACAGGGAGCATCACGCGCCGCATCGCATCGGCTTCGGCGAGGCATGGCGAGAGGAAGTCTTCCCCCGAGGGCTCGTATTCGAGAGGACACCCGCGGTCGCGGCGATAGAAGGAGAGCACTCTCTTCCGCACGAGCTCCCGAAACGCCTCGTCTCCCGCCTTCGAGTCGAGGATCAGCCCGATGGCGAATGCGGTCTGGCTGTGCTCTCCGGAGCGCACGGGATGCGACAGCTTCGGCAGCCAGGCGGCCAGGCGGGCGACGACGGCGTTCTCGAGCGGAGCGATTGCCTGGTAGAGCTGGCGCCCGAGGGGATCGTCCCACTCCCGGAGCTCACCGGAGAGCTGAAGGAGCCAGGCCAGGCCATAGGGACGCTCGAAGCTCGCACGGCCGGAGCCCTGGAGGTAGGAGATCTCGCGTGCAATGTTCTGCGGCGTGATGCTCTTTCGCAGACCCTCACGAGCCTTCGAAGCAAACGCCGCCTCCGGATCGTTTCTCACCAGCCGTGCGAGGAGCCAGTGCCCATGCACCGCGGAGTGCCAGTCGTAGCATCCATGGAACGCCGGGGTGAGCTTTCGAGGAGGCATCGCGTCGGCATCGGATGCGAGAACGTGCGCGATCTTGTTCGGATACTCTTTGTGAATGCATGCGAGCGCGAGATCGGCGAAACGCTGGTTCGAGTCGCGATCGAGATCGGACGCCAGCAGCTGGATCGAGAAAAGAGTCAGCAGGAGGGCGGTGATGAGCGAATGACGCATCTGAAAAATCTACCACGCTTCGCCGATCCTCGTGATCATGGCGGTCAGCGCGGCATTCCTCTCCTTCACTCGCCGATATCGCCGCTGCTCGGAACGTCTCTGCGATTGAGCACGCCCCGCGTGGCGCGGACTCTCGCCTCTTCCCGCTCGATGAGCACCTGACGTTTGCGCTCGAGGGAGTCGGCGTCGCGAACGCCACAGGCGCGAACCAGCCGGCCGAACGCGCCGGCCACAGGCTCGATCGATTCTTCGATCCGGACGCCGGAGTTGTAGAGCAATTTACCCTTCTCGCCGGTCCTGCTGGACAGATGGCTCCAGACGATCTTCACACGAATCGAAAACTCCTCTTTCGTGTCGGGATTCGGAATCCGGATCGTTCCGGCGGTTCCGATCTTGAGAGGATCGAGGTGCTCGAGCTTGAATCCACCCTCGGAGAGATCGACGATGGTCACCGAGAAGCCGGCAAATTGAGCCGGAAGCGGCTCACGGCAATTCCATCTCCGTTTTGCACGAAGCTCGGAGACCGACGGAGGCGAAACATCGGACATCGCTGTTTCCTCGATTGCAGATTTTGGAAGAGTATCCTCTTGAAAACGACAACCCGTACGATTCTACTCCGTTTCGCGTGCCACGAGCAGCCTGAACATCCTGGCTTTCCGGTGACCAAACTGTCTATATCGTTTATATTATTCGACCGGATTGCCATGCGAATGAAGGACGGAATCACGCAACTTCTGTTGCTCGCTCTGTACATTCTCCCCACCGCGCGATGCGCCGTCGCGACGAATCCTCGGACACTCCCCATCGAGGAGGCGACGATCAGAGAGCTGCAGACCGAGATTCGTTCCGGCCGCCTGCAATGCCGTGAGCTCGTCCAGCACTACCTGCGTCGCATCGATGCGTACGACAAGAGCGGGCCCGCGCTCAACGCGATCGTCGTCGTGAATACCATGGCGCTGGAAGAGGCGGCGGAGCTCGATGTGAGCGCGGCTCGCGGAGAGTACGCAGGGCCGCTTCACTGCGTCGCTCTGATCGTCAAGGACAACTTCGAGACCATCGGACTGCCGGCGACCGCCGGGTCGCTTTCGATGGAAGGGTGGATCTCATCGAAGGACGCCTTTCAGGTGCGACGGATGCGCGAGGCGGGAGCGATCATTCTCGCGAAGTCGAACATGGCGGAGTTTGCCTTCAGCCCGTATGAGACCGTCAGCTCGATTCTCCCCGGATACACACGCAATCCCTATGCTCTGAACCGCGTGACCGCCGGCTCGAGCGGAGGGACCGCCGCGGCTGTCGCCGCGAGCTTCGGCGCGGTCGGGCTCGGAACCGATACCGGCAATTCGATTCGTGGCCCTGCATCCCATCAGGCACTCGTCGGAATCCGTTCCACCATGGGCCTGACGAGCCGCGCGGGGGTCGCTCCCCTCAACCTCTCCGCGGACATCGCCGGCCCGCTGGCACGGACGGTCGAAGACGCGGTCGCGGTTCTGCAGGTCATCGCCGGTCACGATCGCGACGATCCGGTCACCCTCGCCGCCAGCGAGAGAGTCATCCCGGATTACCACGAAGCGCTGATCGCGACCGGCCTCGAGGGGGCACGCATCGGAATCCTCACTCAGGCCTACTCGACGCCGACGACGGACCGGGAGATCGAGCAGCGTTTCGCAGAGGCGGTGGAAGATCTTCGGAGATCGGGCGCTTCGGTGAGCCATGTCGAGATCTCGCGACTCGACGAGCTGCGTCGCATCCCGACCGGCGGCTGCAACCCTTTCAAGCGGGATCTGGAGGACTATCTGCGGTCGCGGACTCCCCCGCCCCCCGTCACGAGTCTCGAGGAAATCCTCGGATCGCGGAAGTTCCATCCGAGCATCGAGAAACGCCTCGAGAGCGGACATGCCGCCGAGGACGCGCCGGATGAAAGCGCGGGGTGCCGCAGCCGCGAGGAATTCCGGGCGAGGTTGCGCGAAGCGGTGCTCGCGCTGATGGAATCCGAGCGGCTCGACGCACTGATCTACCCGACGTGGAGCAATCCGCCGCGGCTGATCGGCGATCTGACGACTCCGCATGGCGACAACAACCAGCTTTTCGCGCCGGCGACGGGGTTTCCGGCGATCACGGTTCCGATGGGAAGCACACGAAACGAGACTCTGCCGGCCGGGCTGCAGTTCTTCGGCCGCCCCTGGGACGAATCGACGTTGATCAGGCTGGCCTACGCTTACGAACAGGCGACCAGGCATCGCCGCCCGCCGCCGAGCACTCCGCCTCTGGCTCGGAGCAGACTGCAGGGGCGATAGAATGTATGCCCGCGCGAAAGGCGCCCGTATCATCGTTTCGAGCATGATCGACATCAAGGCAGGCGAGGGAAGAGAAGGATGAGAATTCGATCCGTGATCGTTGGAACCGGATGTCATATCCCGGAGGTCGTCGTCGCCAACGACGCCTTTCTGGATCACGACTTTCGTGGTCCCGACGAGAAGAAGATCGCAAAGCCCAATGCGGAGATCCTCCAGCAGTTCGAAGCGATCACCGGAATCCGGGAGCGCCGCTATGTCCCCGATTCGCTGACGGCTTCGGACATTTCGTTTCTGGCGGCGCGCGACGCGCTGACCTCGTCCGGAGTCGAAGGCGAAACTCTCGACTATCTCATCGTGGCGCACAACTTCGGTGACGTGCAGGCAGGCAGCCGGACACCCGACCTGGTTCCCGCCCTCGCGGCGCGAGTCAAGGCGAAGCTGGAGATCCGAAATCCGAGGACCGTCGCATTCGATCTCGTCTTCGGTTGTCCCGGCTGGCTGCAGGGGATGATCATGGCCGACTACATGATCCGCTCGGGAGTCGTTCGCCGGGTGATGATCGTCGGCGCCGAGACGCTCTCCCGCGTCTCCGACCCGCACGATCGCGACAGTCTGATCTACGCCGACGGCGCGGGGGCGACGATACTCGAAGGACGCGAGACGGAAGAAGAGATCGGCATTCTCTCGCATGCGGTCCGCTCGGATACACTCGAGCACTCGGGCATGCTCTTCATGGGGCCTTCCTACAATCAGGAGGCATTTCTGGAGGCGCTCTTTCTGAAGATGGAAGGGCGCAAGCTCTATCGCTATGCCCTGACGACCGTTGCGGGAGCGATCCGGGAGAGTCTCGAGCGGGCGGGCATCACCCTCGGCTCGGTGAAAAAGCTCCTCCTTCATCAGGCCAACGGGAAGATGGACGAAGCGATCCTCGATGCGCTCTTCAGTCTGTATGGAATCGACCAGATGCCTGCCGATGTCATGCCGATGACCATCTCCTGGCTCGGCAACAGTTCGGTTGCGACGCTGCCGACGCTGCTCGATCTGATCGTCAAGGAGCGAATGGATGGTCACCGGATCGAGAGTGGCGACACGATCGTCTTCGCGTCGGTCGGCGCCGGAATGAACATCAATGCCGTCGTTTACAGGCAGCCGTGACCGGCGAGCTGGACGTCCCGATCTTCAGAGATGACATGCGGGCGAAGTTTGTCCGCTTCGGCCAGCGGCGGCGGGGACGGGATGAGGCGAATCAGGGAGAGCGGGCGTCCCGCGCCCGCCCCTGTAGCAACGCGATCCTGCACCCTACAGCGGCAAGGGGTCGTCAACCATTCGGGGCCAGGCCGAAGATATCCGCGGGGGCGAAGATCGGATGCGGCTCGCTTATCGCATCAGGAAGCCCGAATGAGCAATGCCATTGAGCGGCGCTCGATCGCCGACGAAGAAGGGAAGAGGCGGACACGCCTGGCGTGGCGCCGCCCCGCCGTCCTTCTCGTCGCAGTGATCCTTCTCGCGGTCGCTGCCCACCTTCTCGGAGTACGAGGCTGGATCGATCTGCGGACGCTGACCACCTGGCTCGATTCGATCGGGTCTCTCTGGTGGGCACCGCTTGCCCTGGTCGGGCTCTACATTGCGTTCAACCTTCTTGCTCTTCCCGGAAGCATACTGACGCTTGCTGCGGGCTTTGTGTGGGGATGGGTGCTGGGGGGTCTGCTCGCGCTGGCCGGATCGACTGTGGGCACCGCGTTGCCGTACCTTCTTGCGCGAAGCCACGCCCCCTTCATCGAAGAGCACATGCGCGCCCGGGCAGCGCGACTGCACGCCAGACTGCAGCAGGAGGGAGTCACAGCCCTCCTGATGCTCCGGCTGGTCCCGGGCGTCCCCTATTCGCTGATCAATTACGCCGCAGGGTTTGCAGGCATCCGTCCGTTTCCCTACTTCGCAGCCACCTTCGTCGGAACGATTCCGGGCGCGTTCATCGTCACCTACCTGGCCGACGCGGTCTACAGCGGGCTGATCTCGCTCCAGGGCGCATTCGCCCGCCTGGCGATCGCCGGCTTTCTGCTGGGCGGGCTGGTGCTGGCATCACGGCTGGTGTCGAAGCGATTTCTGAAGTGATGGAGTGGTCCGGCGCTCGTGTCAATCCCACGTCACCGAAGCGGCCCATTCCTCGAGCTTCGTCGTGCGGACGCCGAGCTCGCGCTCGAGCTCCTCGATGACGACGTCGTAGCCGACACGATCGAACCATTCGAGCATCAGAGCGTAGTCCTCGCTCCAGGCGCGCACCTGTTCGATCGGAACGCGTTCGAACTCGATCGATCGACCGAGCACCCGGCTGAGAACTTTGGCCGTTTCCGGGCCGGTACGTTCGTCGCCTGCCAGATCGATCTCCCGCCGGTTCATTTCTTCCGGGCCGGTGAACGCTTTGACGACGAACTTGCCAATGTCGCGAACGGCGATCATCTGCAATCGCGTCGCCGGATCGATCCCCATGCGCAGCTTTCCCTCCTGAATTCCGGGAAGGAACCAGGGAGAGAGGAAATTATCCATGAAGAAGACGGGGCGGAAGATCGTGTACGAGGGAAACCCAGCTCCCCGTACCGTTTCTTCGACACGCCACTTGTTGTCGAAGTGAGGAATTCCCGTGTTTCTGTGCGCCGATCCGACCGACGTATAGACGTATTGGCGGATGCCGGCATCCTTCGCCAGCGCGACCATCCGTTTGCCCTGCGCTTCCTCTCCTTCGACACCCGCTTCCCAGGTGTTCTGTACGGCGAAGATTCCATCCACACCGGCGAGAGCCCGTTCGATCGATGGCGGATCGTCGAAATCGCCCTGGACGATCTCGGCACCCCGCTCTGCCAGCGCCCGCGCTTTCGGATCGTTCGGCTTGCGCGTCAGAGCACGAATCCGGAATCCGAGCTCGAGCAGCTCATTCGCGGTCGAGCCACCCTGCTGGCCTGTCGCCCCCGTCACGAGAATCGTACGTTCGTTCATTCGATGACCTCCTGATCGTTCATTTCGCCAGCACTCTAAGCCGCCGCTCGATGCTGGTCAACCGCGACGATGTAATGTGGCGTTTCAGTTCGCTCGCATCTGTGGGCGAAGTTTGTCCGCTTCGGCCATACACGGCCGGACGGCATGACCTCTCGCTCGCCGAAGCGGACAACTTCGCCTGGCCCCACTCGCCGGCGACGAACTGCGCCGAGAGGGAAGGCCATGCCTGCTCGTCACAGACCGAACTTGTCGCGGATGCTGTGTCAGACCATCGCAAGCCCTCACCTGCTCCGCGCCGCATCCGCGACAAAGTTCGGCCACTTCCGCGACACAGCCCGGCGCTACGTGTCACCGGGCCGCTCGCCCCGCCCGCGCATTCTCGCCACGACATCCTTCGCCTTCGTCACCGACTCCCGGATGACGAGCGTGGCGGCGCGCACGCGGTCGTCGCGCGAGATCCGCTCGATCAATTCGGCGTTGAGATGAATGACCATCAGGAGATTGTTCATCTCCGATGCATCTTTGTCGGAGCGGTGCTGTCGTTGATCTGATGGCATGCATCCGCTCCTGAATCAACCCGTCACGGCCGTGCTTCTCGCATCGTCGGGGGGGCGATCTGAAGAGTCTCCTGGCCGTCGCGGAACGGCGCAATCGAACGAGCGGAACCGCGCGTCTCGACGCGGCAGGCTCGTAGAGGCAGATGACTGGCTCCTCAGGATCTCGAACGGAGCAGGGCAAAGCCCATCACAGGGCACAAACCGACCAAGCGGAGCCTTTGGCCGCGGCGGCATCCGCCTATTCTAGGCTAGGGCGCAGGCGACCGCAAAGCGCTTGTGAAAATGCAACGATCCTGTTACGTCTTCTGCGACACAATCCACGCCGTCACCGTCTCGTCGAGCACGTCGAGCGGAAGCGCTCATCCTCGGGTCGAGGCCGCGGAATCCAAATTCCCGATGAGGCGTGCTAGAGTCGAACCGACAGAGATGGTCCGTGTTCTGATCGTCGACGACAATGCGATGTTCCGGAAGGAGGCCAGCCGCCTCTGCGAAGCGGAGGGGTATGAGCCTGTGACTGCCGGTTCGTGGGAAGAGCTCAACACCGTGCTGCAGGGAACGGCTCCCGACATCGTTCTGATGGATGTCGACCTGCCGAGCATTCCGGGACACCGGTTGGGCGCCCTCGTGCGCGCCCGGCATCCTGTACCGATCGCGCTGATCTCAGCCCTGCCTGAAGAGAAGCTGCGCCGTCTGTTCGAGAGCTCCGATGCCGACGCCTGGATCTCCAAGCCGCTGACCCGCGACAAACTGGTCGGAGTCGTGACGCGCCTGGCCACCACCGCGGCCGATGCGTCTCCCCGTGCCGAACCCCCGGCGTGCGGTCGGCGCATCCTCGTCGTCGAGGACGATCCACTGCTCCTGGCGAGAATCCAGCAGACGCTGGGGACCCGCAGCGAGATCGTTCCGGCGGTCGACGGCGAGGAAGCGATCGAGCATCTCTGGAGCGGAGTATTCGATGCGATCGTGCTGGATCTGATGCTGCCGCGGCTGAGCGGGTTCGACGTGATCCGGCACCTGATGATGCACCGGCCCGAGCTGCTGCGAACGACGATCGTGATGACCGCCGCGCAGGACTCGTCACTTCAGTTCATCGATCAGAGCGTCGTTCATGCCATTCTGCGAAAGCCGTTCGATTTTCAGGAGCTGCCGCGCCTGGTCGATTCGATCGAGCGAAAGTGATCCGGCATCGGGTCACTTCTCCACAAAGAGGCTCATCGCCGATCGGTTGATGATCCGGTTTTCGCTCGCGGCGGTGATGTATTGAATGTGGATGAAGAACGAGACCGTGTACTTCCCCGGTCCCAGCCCGTTCACCAGATCGACATCGCTCCTCACGTTCTCGCCCGGCTCCGCATCGAATTCGTGCTCGATCTTCCGGGGGAGCGTTCCGCCCTCGACGCTCACGGTGTAGCGAACGAACGTGGGGATCGAGACGATTCCGCCGGCTGAGGGGCCATTGTCGAAAAAGACGTCGCCGAACCAGGCCGTCCACGAAGCGACGAGGTGGTCTCCGCGGATCTCCGCCCACCAGTCCAGCACGTCCGCTTCCTCCGGGTCGCGCTTCGCGAAGCTGTCCTGCTCACGATCGTAGTCGATCGGGATTCCGAGCCTCTTGAGCTGCATCTCCGCCTGCATACGGTCACCCCAATGATCGGATCGAAGTTTCCGTCGCAAGTCATCGATGTCGGCACCTGCCTCCGCGGGCCTCGCAACGGGCGGCACGACTGAGGCAACGACCGCCTTCGGCTCCGTCGCTCCGCTCCATGAGAGCCTGACCTCGCGCTTCAACCGGTGGATTGCGTTGTCATCGTACTCGGCAATCCAGAGATCGCCGCTCGCGTCGAAGGCAACGCCCGCGGGATAGGAGAAGGGCAGACTCGCTTCGTGGACGACTTGCGGAGAGTCGCCGCTCACATCGAGGACGAACATCGAATCGGAGAAAACATCGGCGAGCCAGAGGTGCTCACCGTCCCACGCCATTCCCTGACAGCCGACGGATGGCAAGTCGAGCCGGCTCGTCACCTGAAACGACGCATCGAGGCGATAGAGAAAGGCCGGCTCGACTGAATCGACGGTATTTCGTCTCGTCGCCGCCCAATAGCCCGCGCCGTCCCAGGCGATGCAGCCGAGCAATGCCGGAGCCGGTTTGCGGTCGGTCACCCGAAGCGTCGTCGGATGATGGACCGTGAAGAAATGTTCGCCGTTCGATTGAAACCAGGCGCCGTCGACATAGCCGATCCAGTTCGTACCGTTCCACGTGACCGCATCGACTGTGATCCGCTGGTTGTACGCAGGCTCGGTGATCGGGACGTGCTGAACGCTGAACTTCTTCGTCCCCTTCTGCTCGAGCCGGACGACGCCGGCAGGCTCACCCGGTGTTGTGGCAAGAAAGGTCCGGCCATCCGATGCGAGCCCGAAAGGTCGGATCGGCAGTCCGACGTGGAGATCGAAATCGCCAATGCTGCGATTCGAGACTCGAAGTGTCTTCGTCGAGGAGGGGGCGATTCCCTTCGCCGATCCCGCCATTCGAGGGCGAATCTCGAAATACCAGTAGCCGCCGACCAGAAGGGCCGCACCTGCAACCCCCGTCAGAGCAACGCCGAGGAGGCGCCGGAAGGGGCGCGAGGCGGAATGACGCCCTGCATCCGCCGCCGCCGGAGTCGCCTGCGTTCCCCGGCCGGTCGTTCGCCGGCCCGCCTGCTGCCATTTCCGGAAGACGACCCCGCAGAAAGGGCATTCGAGCGATCCGTCGCCGGCGTCACGACTGCACGAAGGACAGAGCATGCAAACCTCCGAAGGGTGAAGGGTGAAGAAAAAACAAATGGCAGATGGCAGATGGCAGATCGCAGATCGCAGATCGCAGATTGTGAGGATGCGCAGGCTCTGGTGAACAAATGAACCGGCGTCGACCGAACTCAGATCCATCGTTCATGTTGCCCTCCTGAACGTCCTCCCAGCATCTGCATGTTCTTCCTTCACCCTTCACTCTTCACTCTTCACTCTTCACCCTTCACCCTTCACCCTTCACTCGCCCATCGCCTCAGCCTCGAATTGCGAGCAGGCCGACGATTCCAAAGGCGAGCACGATCACGAGCGGCAGCCCGAGACGTGCGTAGTCGCGAAACTGATAACCGCCCGGGCCCATGACGAAGAGGTTCACCGGATGGGAGAAGGGCGTGAGCATGGACGTGCTCGTCGCGAGGGCGACGGCCATGGCGAACACGCGGGGGTCTGCTCCGACGCGCACCGCGACCGAGATTGCGATGGGAACCATCACCAGGGCAGGCGCTGCGCCGCCCGGCAGGAGCTGCGTGAGAATCACGGTGGCGAAGGTGAAGAAGACGAGCAGCCCGAGCTCGCCTCCGATATGAGCCACCATGAAGTCGCCAAGCTGCTCGGCGGCGCCCGTTCGTCCGAGTGCGATTCCGAGCGGCAGCATGCCGGCGATCATGACCACCGATTTCCAGTCGATCGCACGATAGGCCTCTTCGGTCTGGAGGCAGCGAAAAAGGAGCATGGCGACCGCTCCGCTGAACAGGACGATCGCCGTCGAGGAGGGAAGAATCACGGCCGCCACCAGCGTCGCGATCAGAATGATCATCGCCCGAGGCGTCTTCTCGGTTCTCGGGGCCTGCTCGAGATCTTCCTGTCCGATCAGGATCAGGTCTCCTTCCGGGCGAAGAGCGCGGAGCGCGCTGCGCGGGCCTTGCAGCAGGAGCGCGTCGCCGAACTTGAGGGCCACGTCTCCGATCGCGCCTTCGACGAACGCACCATCGCGATAGATGGACAGTACCGAGACACCGCCGTGATTCTCGCGGAATGAAAGCTGCTTGAGCGTCTTTCCGGCAAAACGCGATCGGGGGGTGACGACCGCTTCGACCAGGCCGACGCGCGGCGACGCGAGATAGCGTGTCGGTTTCTTCATCCGGATCGGCTCCAGCCCCACGGCATCGAGGACATCCTGTCCTGACGGCACGCCGTCGAGAACCAGGACATCGCCCGCCTCCAGCTTCAGTGCCGGCTCGGGAGCTCTGCGCTGTGAGCCGTCGGGATGGACGACGGCGATCACCACCGATCCGAGAATCTGAGCGATTCCGCTCGCCCCGAGCGTCGCTCCGACGAGCGGAGAAGCAGGTCTGATGCGCGCGCTCTGCAGGCGCCGGCGCAGTTCGTAGATGCGGGCCAGCGACCGTGGCTGTTTCCCGCCGAGGAGTCGTTTGTGCATCGACGAGGTCCTCGGCAGCAGGCGGGGGCCGACGAAATAGAGATACGCAAGGCCGATCAGGGCGAGCGGTCCACCGACAGGAAGAAAATCCATCAGACCAAACGGCTCGAACCCTCTCTGTCGCAACACCTCGCTCGCCACGATGTTCGATGTCGTCAGCAGAGTCGCCATTCCTCCGAGCTGAGAGGCCGTGGCGACCGGAAGAAGGACCTTGGAAGGTGGAATGCGGCGCCTGCGCAACGCTTCGGTCACGCCCGGAAGGAGAACCGCGGTCGCCGCGACATTGTTGATCACCAGCGAGAACATTGCCGAGGTGGTCAGGATGGCACCACGCAGCAGACCTCGCTTCCCGGCGGAAACAGCGAGGAGTGTCTGGCCGATCTTCTGCGACAGGCCGCTGCGGGTGAGCGCTCCGGTGAAGACGAACGCGGCGATGAGAATCACCATCGCGTCGCTGCTGAATCCGGCGAATGCTTCGGCCGGAGTCACGTAACCGAGGAAGATCATCGCCAGGAGGAACACGAGAGCGATGATGTCGGCGGGAATCCGATCCGACGCGAAGGCGATCGTCGCACAGGCGAGAAGAACGAGAAGAACGACTGCCGAGATCGTCACGGGACTGATTGTACTTGCAGCCGCGCGGTGGCGGGACATTCCGCTGTCTCGCCCTAACCCGCTACTTCGCCTTTTCGATCACCGCTGCGGCTGGAGGTGAAACCCAAGGATGATCGTCGAGAGGTTCCATCCCGGATTGCGATCTTCGATACCCGCGTTCGAGATGTGTCCGAAGCGATATCCGATCACCAGAGGAAGATTCTCTCCCCACGGTCGAATGATGACTCCGGCGCCCGCGGTGGACAAGAAGTTGAAGTGCGACGTCGCGGCGGGCACTCTCTCCTCCGACCACATCGGCCCGGAAGAGGCTTCGATGAATGGACGGATTTTTGCGCTCGCATCGCGGAACAGATGGCGGTAGAGGAGTGCCGCTCCCAGGCTGCGCACGGTCTGTTCGGGCTCGGTGAACCGGCTTCCGAAGGCCTGTTGCGGCTGCTCGATCACCGAGGGGATGAGAACGATGGCCAGCTCGCTGTGATCGTTGCGTGCTCGGGCCCATTCCAGATGAAGCATGCTCATCCGCGCATCTCCGCGGCGGCCGTCGAGAACGCTCTCACCATACCCGGTGGTCAGGCTGAAGTGGCTCGCGGATTGCGCGGGTGAAGCGTCAATGCGCACGGCGAGGAACAAGAGAACGAGGATCGTGAGTGATGCGTTGCGGTTCATGAATGCGCTCTTCTCCATCCGAACGAAGTGTAATCGAGACTGGATACAATGGGCACCTGCGCAACCTCCGGAGGTGGCCGGACATTCCAATCCGATGTCCGGCCACATGAGCAGTGCCACGATCATGCCTGCCCGCCTCCTCGCGTCTTGCGGTGATCATGAGCAGGGCTCCCGGCGGCCAGTGAAATCCTCAAGACGGCTGCTTCATCGCCTCACGCGGCTGGGGGAGGAGCTCATCGCGGCGGAAGGGGGGATCGACGTGCGGCGGGATCACATCCTGAGGAAAATCGACCGCCCATCGCGCTCGCGCCTCCTCATCGGCGTAGTACATCAAATAGTGATCGAGCGCCTCCCCCGAAGATCCGGAGAAATCGAGCTGACAAACCGACCACGGATCGTCCGGCGAGTACATCAATTTCTCGTGGAGCGTATCGGCCCACAGCCGCTCATAAAGCTCCCGATCGGTCAGGTGATTCGTACACTCGAGGAAGATTCGCATCTCGGCCAGCGCCTCGATGATCGCCCAGAGGCGGGAATGCAGTTCAGCGTCGTCGAGGGTCTTCGGATCGTGAACTGCGACTCCGTTGCGCTCGAGAGCGCGGAGAGGGACCTCCTCGATCACGCCGAGCTCCTCCTTCATGAATCGGCAGCAGGGACAGTCGTCTTCGATCTCGACGCTCATCGGGTCGTTTCGTTCGTTCTTCATATTCGTTCCTCATCGATTTCCATCTGATGATCGAGGGCACGGCGAGCGCATCTCCCTCGATCGGTTTCTGAGCCTCAGTGGTGGTGGAGAAAGGAGGAACGACGGGCAGGACGCCCGCGGTCAGTGTGAAGCCTCATGATACCTCGGCGGGCATCGAATGCAACCGCGGAGTGACAACCCAGTGCCGCGGGAGAGCGGGCGTCCCGCGCCCGCCCCCTTGTGGTTCGCTGAAATCGAAGGACCCGCAATCAGCAAGCGTTGGATTACGTCTCTTCCGGAAGAAAGAACTCGCTTCTCAGAGCGAAGAATCGCAGCAGGATTTCAGCTTGAAGTGGTGTCAGGCGTTCCATTCAATTCAACAGCCCCAGCTCACGCCATCGTTCGAGAAGGAACTTCCAGAAATCACGTCTGCGTCCGAGGTATCGCTCGAGCTGCAACCAGTTGGTGGCGACCTCCTGAGGGGTGGTGAACAGCCAGACGTCAGGCTCTCGTGCTTCACGCATGATCTTTCCGATGAGACGGGCACGCTCCTCGGGTGGACCTTTCAGACGCCGGCGCAACTCGCCAACCGTCATCGGCTGATCCCACAAAAAGTAGGGGATCGCCTCCTCGGACGACAGGTCCGTCGTCAACGGTGCTCCCTTTGTCTCGAATCCAGCCATCATGAGCCTCGACGAGTGTGAGCAATGGTGGCCACGCTCGGAACTATTCCCCGCATGTCAACCAACCTCTCCGTCATGAGGCCCTGTCATCGATGTGCAGTGCGACATTCTACCGCTCTCGCCCGCGGCGCAGATGTGGAGCGCGGCGCCATTCCTTCGCCGGTGTAGACTTCGCTGCGCATGAATCGACGCAGGATCCTCGTCGCGATGCTTCCGCTCTCGTTCCTCCTGCTGGTCGCCGTGTGGCACGCGGCGATCGTGGGGAGCCCGGGAAGCCTGATCCCTCTTCCGCTGGACGTGGTCCGAGGGGTGGGAGAGCTGCTCGAGCAGGGGCTCCTCGTCCGCTATGTCGTCGCGTCGCTCTTTCGTGTGACGTGGGGATATCTCGCCGGAGTTTTTCTCGCGATTCCGATGGGCATCGTCATCGGCCTCTCCCCGCGTCTCGATGCCGCGCTGAATCCGATCATCCAGATTCTGCGCCCGATCTCCCCGCTCGCCTGGATTCCGATCGCCATCCTCTGGTTTGGAGTGGGCGATCTCTCCGCGATTTTCCTGATTTTTCTGGCGTCGTTCTTCCCCATGGTCGTCACATCCGCACAGGCGGTGCAGCAGATCGATCCGGTCTTTCTCCACGCCGGCCGGAACTTCGGTCTGACGAAGAGACGCCTGATCCACCGTATCGTCGTGCCGGCGGTGCTGCCGAGAATTCTCGTCGGGCTGCGCATCACGCTGGGTGTCGCCTGGCTGGTGGTCGTCGCTGCGGAGATGATCGCAGTGAGCTCCGGTCTCGGATTTCTCATCGTCGACGCGCGCAATGCGGGTGACCGCTACGATCTGGTCATCGCCGGGATGGTGATGATCGGACTCATCGGGCTCGGGCTCGACATGGCGATGCGGCGACTCGAGCAACTCCCTTCGACGCGCTGGGGGTTTGCCCGATGAGCGTTCCGTCCGGTCAGGTCAAAGTCGCAATCCGTGGCGTGACCAGGCAGTTTCCGACGGACGAGGCTGCGATCGAAGTCCTTCAGGACATCGATCTCGAGATCAGAGAGGGTGAGCTGGTCTGCATTCTCGGCCCCTCGGGATGCGGCAAGTCGACACTCCTGAACATCGTCGCGGGATTTCTCGAACCGACTCGTGGCAGCGTCACGATCGACGGGGAACCCGTCGTGGGACCCGACCGGCGGCGCATTTTCGTATTCCAGGAGCGGGGCGTTTTTCCCTGGCTCACGGTGACGGGCAACGTCGCCTTCGGTCTCGATGGTCTCGGCGCCGCCGAACGATCGGAGCGCGTTCGTCATTACATCGACCTCGTCGGTCTACGCGGCTTCGAGCGAGCCTATCCGCACGAGCTGTCGGGCGGAATGAAGCAGCGCCTCGAGGTCGCGCGGGCGTTCGCGGTGAGCCCCGATGTCCTCTACCTCGACGAGCCGTTCGGAGCACTCGATTCGATCACGCGTCTCACGATGCGCCGCGAGCTGCTCCGACTGTGGCGGGCGGAGCGAAAGACGATTCTGTTCGTCACTCACGACATTGAGGAGTCAGTGCAGATTGCGGATCGTGTCGTCGTGCTCACCGCGCGTCCGGGCCGCGTGCGCCGCATCGTCGAGATCGACATCGCACATCCGCGCGATCTCAGCGACCCGCGTTACATCGAGCTGCGGGACGCAATCTTCGCCGAGATCGGACTGGCGCACCAGATATGAGACGATGGGAGCGATTCGCTCTTCCTCTGACCGCCTCGGCATGCCTGCTGGCTGTCTGGTCGCTGGCCGTTCATGTGACCGCAACCGACATTTTTCCTTCTCCGCTCGCCGTCGCCCAGGGGATTGGAGAGCTGTTCCGCCGCGGCATCCTCGTCAGCTACGTAGTGGACTCGATGCGGCGCGTGGCAATCGGATTCGCTCTCGCATCGCTCTTCGCAATTCCGATCGGCATGCTATGCGGCTGGTCACGAAGCATCAACGCCGCGGTCAATCCGCTGGTCCAGGCGCTGAGGCCGATCAGCCCGATCGCCTGGATGCCCCTGGCGGTGATCTGGTTCGGCATCGGCGAGGCCGCGCCGGTGTTCCTCATTTTCCTCGGCGGCTTTTTTCCACTCGTTCTCGCGGCGAACAACGGCGTGCGCAACGTGCCCGAGATTCATCTTCGGGCGGCGGCGAACTTCGGGCTTTCGACCTTCGCGACCCTCCGGCGCGTCGTGTTCCCGGCGGCCGTGCCCAACATTCTGATCGGACTGCGGATCTCGCTCGGAGTCTCGTGGCTGGTGCTGGTGGCTGCGGAGATGATCGCCGTCGATTCCGGTCTCGGATACCTGATCATCGACGCTCGCAACGCGGGGAAACGATACGATCTCGTCGTAGCCGGGATGCTGCTCATCGGCACGATCGGTCTGATTCTCGACAGCTCGCTGCGGAGGCTCGAGCGAGCTCGCATTTTTCGTTGGGGATTCCGCGGGTGAGATCGGCGCACGACTCGCCCTTGTCGCTTCTGAAGCCCGCGTGACGCCTGTTGCGACTGGTGAGACAATTCTCCGGAGGACGAAACCGCTCGATGTCGGCGAATCGACGAATTCTGACGGGTGTTGCAGTGTGGGTCGTGCTCGTCACCGCGCTTCATTTCGCGTGGAACGTGAACTGGTCGGTCATCACCAACGATCTGGTTCCCCTCGACAAGCGCAAGCTCAACGTCGCATACATCCCGGTCACGTGACACCTCGCGTGCCCGGTGACCGACTACATCTCGGCCTACTCGGATCATGGCAACCTCTTCATCCCGCGCCTCTTTCAGGGATTTCCGGAAATCAAGGAGGCGCTCATGTCCGACAAGATCCAGGCCGGATTCATGGTCGCGCCGATGGCAATCGCCCTGCGGGCCCAGGGCGTTCCCGTCAGGATCGTCTACCTCGGACACCGCTACGGAAGCGCGGTGGTCGTCGGGAAGGACTCCGCCATCCGATCTCCAGCGGACCTGCGCGGTCGCACCATTGCGATTCCCAGCCGCTTCTCCAACGAGCGCCTCGTCGTCTACAAAGTCCTCAGAGACCTCGCGATCCCTCCCGACGAGGTTCGTCTGGTCGAAATGGCGCCGCCCGACGTTGCCGGAGCGCTCGCCTCGAGCGCGATCGATGCCTTCTCCATGGGCGAGCCTTTCCCGTCGCAGGCGGAGATCGGAGGCTTCGGGCGCGTGCTCTTCCACGCGAAGGACGTATGGCCTGACTACACCTCCTGTGTGCTCGTCGTGCGGCAGGACGTGATCGATCGCCGGCCGGAGACGGTACAGATTCTCGTCGATGGCATCGCACGCTCCGGCATCTGGCTCGATGACGGCCGCGAGAACCGCGAGCACGCCGCCGAATTCGTCGGACGCTTCTACTACCGACAGGATCCGAAGCTGCTCCGCTGGGCGCTGACCAATCCGCTCGATCGGGTGAAGTACACGCCGCTGACGCCCTACAAGGACGAGTTCGATCTGATCGTCGACCTGATGCTGGAGACCGAAACACTCGACCGGCACATCGAGTTTTCGGAGTACGTCGACGCGCAGTTCGCCGAGGGTGCGAAGCACCAGACGGCGTGGAAATACAAGCCGGGAAGCGGGCGAGCGGAGTGAGTGGAGCGGCCGAAATTCCGATCTTCCAAGGCATCCATGAAGGGATGCGAGGGAGAAATCGTCGCACATGCCACGGTTGGGCATGGAGAGCCGGCAATCTCGTCCGTTCTCGGCCTGGTTCTTGCCTCAGTCTGGTAGCGATGGAGGTGCAGCATGGTGATCGAGAAGGACATGCGAGGGGAGCGCGAGGAGGAGCGCCGGAAGGGGGCGCGGCGAAACAGCGATCAGCCGGCCGTACAACGGGCGCCGGACGAGGATTACGCGGATTCGCCCGAGGCGATCAGCGAGCGGGACGATCCCTGTTGACACCCGGTTGAGACCGCCTCGTCAATTCACTTCACGCGCCCGAGAGCTTCCGCCGTCGCCTTCAGAAGTGCCTCCGGGCCGACTGGTGCACCTGTCGCCTGAGTCATCCAGAGATCCGGTATGACGTTTCCGATCACCGCCATCCTGGCGAACTCTGGACCGATCTCTCCTTTTCGCTCCATCTGCTGTTTGATCTGGAACGCGATCATCCGGCCGATCGGGTAGTCGGGAAGGTAGAGGGTGGATGAGATCATGTGCGAGTAGACGCCGAGCAGGACGACGTCTTTCCGCCGAAAGATTGAGGCGTAGTAGCGGTTCCAGACATCCTTCGAAATCCGGACGGTCGCCTCTCGCAACTGAGCCGGTGTGGCGTCAGGGTTGTCGTACATCCAGTGCCACACCGCCATGTCGACGAGCGCGACGCCCGCGATCTCGTATGTCCCCCAGAAGTCGTCGAGCGCTCCGAGGGCCTTCGAAGCCTCATCCGGACTGGCGAGACCGAGAAGCTCGAGATCGCGCGCCTGGAATACGAAGGCGAGCGCTTCGGTGAACGCCGTGTTCGGCACACCCTGCAACAGCGTGTGATCGATCCGGTTCGTCGACAGAATCTGCTCGACGTTGTGCCCGAGCTCGTGCACCGCGATGTTGTAGCCCTTGTAGTTCATTCCTCCTTTTTCGACACGGGTGCGCAGATACGCCTTGTCTCCTCGTCGCCCCGCACCGAACGCGTGCCCGGCACCGCGCGAAGGATGAACCTCGATATTCGCCGCGAGATAGTCCGATAGCTCCTCGGAAAATCCGAGCTTCCTCAGAATGTTCGGAATGTCGGCGTGGAATGCCGCCGCAGTCGGGTACTTCTTCGAGACGATCGCATCGAGCTCCGCCTCGGTATACGCACCTCGCGGTTTGAATCCGTTGTACCAGATGTCGAACGGCTCGAGAGGGCGCCCGAGACGCTTCTCGATCAGACGGGCGACGCGCGGCGCCAGCGGCGAGGCGAGGACCTGCTCGAACATCGCCCGCACGCGAGCCTCCGGAATCTCGCGGTTCTCGTCGAAGCGCCGCGCGATCAGAGTCGGCGCCATCGGTGAGTACGGATCGGCCCGCCGAACTGCGCGATAGATGTCGAGCAGTCGCGCGTAACGCGTGTCGGGCTCCGGTGCACCGGATGGCGGTTCGGAAAGAGCAGGCACCGCTCCCTCCTCGAAGTCGGCGACGGAAGAGGCGACCACGGTATTGGAGAACGGCTTCCAGTCCACGCGAGGACTGTCGATGACGACGGCGGGGATCGACTGCGTGACGATCCGCTCCATGACCTGCTGGATCAATCTCTGCTTCGGCAGCCCCTCTTTTTCGCTGTAGGCGGCTTTCAGATCGTCGCGCAGATTCCAGTGAGAGATCAGCCGCAGACCCCGGGGGAAAAGACGGCGTCCCTGTTCGTCGAGCGCGTGATGCATCCAGAGGTTGTACTGGGCGATGTAGGCTCCGGCACGCGAAGACGCTTCACCGATCGCCAGATTCACATCGGCCGGCACCCGCCTGCCGAACTGCTGCGCCAGTCGCGCTTCGGCCCACTCCCTCCGCGACCACTGATGGCCTTCCGCCAGACGCTCCTGAAGCGTCGTGAGGCGAAAGTTCAGAAGGACGACGAACGCGATCTTGTTCTGAAAGAGGTCTTCGGTGAGATGTGCCCCCGGACTGTACCCGGCGAGAATCTGATCGAATGGAAGGATCGGTCCGCGGTCGAGATCGACGTGCATACGCAGCTCGCGAACGAGATCCGTCAGATGCCCGCCGATCTGTTCGAAGGCGATCTCCATCCGCTCGAACATCTGATCGCGCGTGGCGTCGCCGGCTGCGAAGTGCGTCCGCACCAAGCTCTCGAACGCGGCAGCATCGCCGTCCTCGGTGCGCCAGAGGCTCCTCACCTGATTCATTCCGCGCACGAGTCGTTGGCGGATTTCCTCGCCATGTCTGGCAACGAGCTCCGATTCGAGCTTCGCCATCGTCCCCGCCAGCGGCGCGGCGGACGGATCCTGAGCCTGTACAGCACCGGCGAAGGCGAGAGCGAGAATCGGAAGCGAGATGAAGATCGGGTTTTTCATGCACGCATTCTAGCCCGCTTTTCTCCAGCCCCTTTCGATTCTCACATGTTCTCGCGGGAATGCGGGCGAAGCTCTTGCGCTGCCAGCCTTTTTGCAAGCTTCATCGATCTCGCGCGCAGATGTTCGCCCCAACCGACAGCCATCGCGGGCACCGATGGCGAGCCTCGAGTCTCACGCGTTCACCGACGCAGAGGACGCCGCCTTCCGCCGCTCTGCGTGATCTCGACGCTGAAGTCCGCAATCGAGATCACTCCGGTCCGTTGCGAGCCGTCGTTCGCCGCAACGGAGAATCGCACCTCTCCGTTGCCTGTGCCCGACGCCGCTGTGAAGGTGATCCACGGGACATTCGCAACGGCGTTCCATCCGCAACCCGAGGGAGCAGTGACCGCGATCGCTGCGGACCCGGCACCTCCGCCGAGCCCGTGAGAGAGCGGCGTCACGCCGAAGGTGCAGGTGGAGGCCGCAGCGCCGGTCGAGATCACTGCGCGAATCAGGATGTTCACGGGAATCTGCCCTCCGCTCGAAGGGGCGGCGACGAGCGGTCCCTGATAGGTCACCCCTCCATCGGTAGAAAAGAACCCGCGCTGCTGTTGCGGGCCGTTCGAGTCGGCAGCGTAGACGACGCCGGCGGAGGGATTCGGGGAGCGGTACCCGACGTAGAAGTCACCGCCGTTGATCGTCGCGGATCCCGAAACCGGAAAATCGAAGAACGCGCCGGCGGTCGTGACAGCAGGCACGCTCACGGTCTGGACGAAGAGGACCTGCGGGCCGATCGGAGGCTGATTCGTACCGGGGGCTCCGGCGAAGGCGATGAGCTGGATCTGGGCTCCGGTCGGATTCGGCTGGTTGGGAAACTGATAGAGGAAGAGCCGGATCGTCTTGAGCGTCGCCGGATAGCTCGCCGGCGTGAGGCGGTTCACGACGATCACCCCGTTCCCGGCGACCGCTGTTTCGAGAGAGCCGTCGTCGGTGGAGAGGATGGCGTCGGCCGATCCCGCGCCCCCTTCACCGCGGAGACGGATCACGACCGCGGGCGCGGTGGTGTCGTTGTTCGCGACAGTCAGTGTCGCTGTCTGGACGCCCGTCGCTGAGGGAGCGAAGCGGAGAACGACGTCCTGCTCAGCACCCGCCTCGACCGAGAAGGGAGGCGATGGCGACACGACGCTGAACTGCGGGCTGGTGATCGAGATTGCGTTGACGTTCAGCGGTGCCGACCCCTGGTTGCGCAGGGCGAAGGACATCGTGCGGTTCGCACCTGGCGTGACCGCACCGAAATTCAGCCCGTGCGGTGCGATGTCGATGTCGGGCGACAGCGGACGGATCGCGATCGCCGTCGCGTAGACCATGATCTGAGGTCTCGCCTGATCGTCGCTGGTCACGATGAGATCCGTCGTAAAATCGCCGGCGGCCGTCGGACTGAAGCGGACCGTTGCGGTCTGGGTTGCTCCCGGCGCAATCGTGAACGGAGCGGCGGGTGACACGAGCGAGAACACCGGCGTCGAGCCGCGAATCGACTGCACGGTGACCGCGGCCGATCCGGTGTTGCGGATCGTGATCGCGCGATCCGCCGACGTTCCCGTGGAAATGACGCCGAATGTGATCGCCGTCGTCGTCACTTCGATTCCACGCAGGGTCACGTTGAACGTCATGCTGTTCGACTGCTGTCCGGCGACGGTCACGGTGACGGCCGGCGTTCCGCTCGCGGCGGGGGGCACGACGACCGTCAAACCCGCCGGCGACGCTGCAGTGACCTCCGCTCTCTCGTCGCCGAATCGGACGGCGTTGTCCGGTGCGATCTGGCTGAAACCGGCTCCGGTGATTACCACGGTGGTGCCCGCAGCGCCGCTCGAAGGCTGAAGGGAGGTGACCGCCGGTTTCGGAAAGACGAAGGTCTTCTGCGCAAACTGTTCCGTCGCGATCGCGACGGCCGGCCAGTAACTGGCGTTCTCGATCACCAGAGGCTCCTGCGTCGATCCGGGAACGGTGATCACCGCGCGGACTGGATAATGGTCCGGCGGCATCTCGAAGTAGAGAAGACCGTTCTGGACAGGAACCATTCGGGTGCTGTTGAAGTGCTCGAAGCCGGCACCGAACTCGAAGGAGACCTTCACTTCGCCCGCATCGATGACGTTTCCGCTCGCGTCCTTCAGCTCGATTCTGATGTTCGATCCGGTGATCTTGCGCACGCTCTCGCGCCACGGACGAGCCGGTATCGACAGCGGCTGCTTCCCTTCGGCGTCGGAGCCGAGCCAGGTTGCGCCGTTGGCCGGCTTCCCGATCGTCTCGCCGAGCTGATACTTCCAGTCCCCGTTGTCGTGAAACACCCGATGCATGACGAAGATCTCGTCGAGCTGGCTCAGGCCGCTCCTGCGCGGATTGTTCTCAGACCTCGTCATCGCCGCCGGCAGACGGTTGATCAGAATGCTTCGCAGCTCGACGAGCGTGTTCGGTATGTCGGCAGCGATGGCCTGCATGATCACTTCCGGTGCGACCGTGATGCTGTCGGCCGGTGAGAACGCGCCCCATTTCACATCCGCGTGGGGCTCGGCGTCTCCAGGCGTATCGACGAGATCCCACAGAATGCCGGCGACCGAGAGCTCCTCGCGGGGCGGCGACTGCGGTGGATCGGCATCACTGGCGCGACGATGGAACCAGGCAGGCCAGTTCTGTTCGAGACTCAGTCCGGTGTGCGTCGGATTCAATGCGCCCGTAGAGCTGAGCCCGTTGACGGTCATGACCCCGCCGGCATCTCCGTCGAGGATCCGGTTGCCGACCACGGCCCAGAACGTCGCGAATCCTTCATTGATCGAGTCGCTGGTGTAACTGTTCGAGTAGCCGCCATGGCTCAGACTTCGCCGCTGAGTATCGGACGGATCATATTCCGGAGGGACGACCAGCCCGATTCCGTACAGCTCACGGATGACGTGATGCCCGAATTCATGCCTGAGGACGTCGGGATGCGATCCGGGAAGACTGCTGTCGCGGAAGAGCGTGATCGAGGAGGCGCTGCGGCATTCGGGCAGGCGCTCGATGGGACAGTAGTACGACGTCGGCGTGCCGTTGAGATAGACCTCGACCGGCAGGTCGCCCCTGAGCGGCCGGCCCGGGAACATCTTCGGCCAGAGCTCGTAGATCTGCTGCCAGAGGTGCCAGTAGGTCGCTGCTGCGCCCGTTGTGCTGAGCGGGTCGGGAACATCGAGGTCGCCGCCGGCGCGAACGATGAGGTCTTTTCGATTCCCTCTCGCGCCGCTGACTCCGAACGGTTTCCACTGAATCTCGCTCGGGGCCGGTGCATCCGGCCTGTCGAAGATCATCAGCTTTGCATTGATCGGTGCCGCTCCATCGTGAAGTCGCACGCGGACGCGATACTGCTTTCCGGGATCGAGGCCCGCCGAAGGATTGAAACAGTAGAAGGATTTGACCTCCGGTCTCAGCGGGTCGGGTCTCGACATGGTCGTCGCGACCACGTTGCTCGTCGATGTGTCGATCAGTTCGACCGGGAGGTCGGGCAGCCACCAGGTGTCGAACGCGAATCGCGTCTGCAGAATCCCCTCGAGGGCGCAGCGGGTCGCCACGTTGAAGGACTTGACACTCGTCTCCTTGAAGACGCTGGCGCTGAGCCGGTCGATGAGCACCGCCTTCAGATGGAGGCGTGGGGTTCCCGGAATCTTCACCTTCGGAATCGTCAGCGCATGCTCGGTTGCTGCGAAGGACGAATTGATGCGGACGAAGTCGCTCGAGCCGTGCAGGTTCCCGCTGTCGTCGACAAGGCGGAGCGCGAGATCAGCGTTTTTTCGCGTCCGGAGAAGGACCGAGACGCGTCCTGTGAAATCCACTTCCGTGTCGGGCGCGAGCGGCTGCGAGGTGGGAGTCACGCTGAACAGCACCAGCTCGTCGATTCGCGGCAGAAACGCATAGAGCGTATTGATCTCGCCGCCATATCGATTCCTATACGCCCCATCCTTGTCGAAGAGGTGCATCTCGACTTCAGTCTCCTGGAATCCCACCGGCCCCCCCTCGCCCCGATACCCCAGCCCTAGCTCTGTCCAGGTGCACTGATTGGTCGCCGTCAGGGTCACCGAGGCACCCGCCTTCACATTGTCGGCACGCACCTGTTTCCGGCAAATCTGCGAGGGGAGAAGACCCACCCTGGTGGCGGCGTTGAACGTCGTGACGGTGAGCACGACCGAATACGGCTCGCGACTCTTGTCGTCGATCACCTTCCCGGTGGTCGTCGCCGTGGCGCTCGTCGTGATCGGGGTGACGAGCTGCATGAGGAATGTGTCGGGAATGAGCGTTCCGGTGATCGTCTCGGGTGCCGTGACCGTGATCCCCATCGTGCCGCTGCCGGGAAAGCTGCTTCCGATGCAGTCGCCGAGGGTGAACGAGGCATTCGGCGAATTCTCCTGGCGGTCCAGGCCGCAACCTTGGCCGCGATGGAATCGGAAGATCCCGTCCTGAATGAGCTGGGCGGAGGCCGGGACGGCGAGCGCGAGTGCTGCAATGAGCATGAATTCGAAGCGTTGTCTGCGGCGGCGCATGGATCTCCTGGCTGAAACGGGTGGATGCGCATTGAAGATACATCCCGGAGCTCTCGAAAAGACGAAAGAAAGACGAAATTCTTCCGAAATGTGCATCCGCGACAGAGTTCGGCCACACCCGAAGCGGACAAACTTCGGCCTGGCCCGAATGGTTGACAAACCCTTTGCCGCTGTAGGGTGCAGCATCGCTGGTGGAACAGGGGCGGGCGCGGGACGCCCGCTCTCCCCTTTTGGGCGAAGTTTGCGCCGCTCCGGCCGGACATTGAAGGAGACCGTGGCGCCTGGCGGCCGAAGCTACCGGTCGTGGCGCTTCGCGCTCACCACCAGCTGGTTTCCAAACACCACTTCGGGGTGCATCGCGGCCGGACTCACTTTCTGGTCAGAACATCCTGCATTGCATTGATGACGACGCGGCGCGGCTCCCTCGGAAGGGCGATCTCGACGTCGATCGGTGTCGAGCTGCTTCCGACAAGGACCATCTGGCCGAGCTTGGCGATCGAGTCCTTCCCGTAGTCGAGGTAGATCGGCACGATCGTGCGAAACTCTTCGGAGACTTCCGCCTGCGTGATCGTCCCCTGGATTCGATACTTGCCGCCTCCCGCTTTGCTGACCGAGAGATTCGAGGTCAGGCGAGGGATCTCGGTTCCGTAGACCCACTGGTTGAAGAAATAGCCCATCGAGCCGTTTCCGGTGGCATTCATCGGGGGAGCCATGTGCTTTTCGACGATCTTCTGAAAATCGGACGTCGCCGGGTTTTTCCCCGTCCACGTCGTGACGAAGTCGCGCATCATCGCGATGAAGAGAGCGTCCGAATTCTCCTTCGCCGGATCGTTCATCATGCGCCTCAACATCTGGACGACCCACGCACCCTTGCTGTAGATGATCGTCTGGGCGGCGCGGGGATTGGCCCGCGTGGAAAGGCGGATGCCGTTGCTGATCGGACCTGCATCGGCGGCCGAGATCCGCGGTGCATTTTCGAGAATCTCCTGACGGCGCCTGTCCCAATAGCTGTTGTACGCCGCGGTGCTCTCGGTCATCTGAAGAACGAGCGCTGCAGTGAACTCGGCGAGCCCTTCCGACAACCACTGATCACGATAGCTCTGCCATCCAACCTGATGTCCCCACCACTGGTGGGCGATCTCGTGCCAGCCGACCATCTTGGCGAACTCCTGAACGTCGAAGACGGCGGCTCCGAGCTCTTCGAGCATGAAAGCTCTGTCGGTCGACGTGGTCAGCGCGAGAGTCGGAAGATAGATCAGCGTCGGCCACGACTGTCCGAAACTCCATTCCGACTGCTGGGTGACCGAGACTCGCTGATAGGAATGTTTGCCGAAGAATGCGGTGGCGACGCGCGAAGCGTTGATCGCGTCGATCATGGAATCACCTGACATCTTGCGGAAATCGCGATGGGTGTAGACGTCGATCGAGGCCCCGCTCTGCTCGTCGGTCCGGCTCGCCTTCTCGAAGCGCCCGAAGTTGAATCCGGCGACGCGCATCGCCCCCTCACTCCGCCACACCGACACCTTCTGGTCGTCCTCGGTCTTCTCCTCGATCAAGGCTCCGGTGGCGACCAGGTTGTTTCTCTTCGGATAGCGAAACGTCAGCTCGTAGGTGGCGGGATCGGTGAATGTGCCGAGATTCGGATACCAGCTCTCCCGCGCACGGACCGAGTAGCTGTCTGCTCCCAGGCTCCGGAGCACGTCGCGTCCTTCGTACCGCAGTCGAAGCTCGATCCTGCTGCCGGCAGGGAGCGCCTCCGGGAACACCAGGGCGGCATCAGCGTCGCCGGTCTCGTCCTGGAAGAGTCGCTTGAATCGGCCGAGCTCGACCTCTTCCTGAACGATCGCTGCCCTCGCGGGCTCCGCACCCTCGAGCACGTAGCTCGCTTCGCGGAGACGCAGCTTCGGGAGGATGTGAAGCGGCAGCACACGGATGCCGGCGACGAGCGGCCGGACTGTCACCGTCGTCGCTCCATCGATCGAGAGGTTCGAAGCAATCGTCGTATCGACCGTATAGTGGAGTGCATCGACCGCCATCTTCAGCGGCTTGCCCTTGTGTGAGGCGTTTCCACTCCCGGCGAGATACCAGAAGCCGCCGCCCTCCTCGTCGAGTGATATGAACGCCGATTCCTCGCCGCCGAAGAAAGCGAGACCGGCTGCGAGATTTCCGATTCCCGAAGGATCGACGGCGATCAGGGCGGGAGCGAGCTTCCGCCCGTCCAGCATCGCCAGAAACACGCCGCGCTCCTCGGGCGTCCCGCCGAGGAGGTCGCGCAACAGGCGCAGGTGGAGATTGATCTGGAGCTTCGCCTTCTGCTGTTTCAGATAGTCCTCGTAAATGCGGCTGGCTTCCGCGCTCGGCGCGCCGGTCGTCACTGCGCGGCCTGCCGCGATCTCCGAAGCCGTCGTATCGGTGAAGAGGATCACGAGACGATCGAAGGTGTCGGAGAGAACTTCCAGATTGCGGTCGCCGGCGACGATCTGAAGATGCTTTCGCTCGGATTCCATGCCGGGATGCAGCTCGTAACGCCCCTCTCCGATGAAGACTGCTCCGAACGAGCGGCCTCCCGATGCCGGAGCGAGAAAATGAAACGTACCGCTGGTGAACTCGAAGTTGTGCGCGTCGCGCATGATCTCGAGATTCTCCACCGCAACGGACCGCCCGTCCGGGCGGGCATCGCGCAGCAGTTCGTATTCCGGCACTTCGGCCGCTGCTGCGAGCAGCGGGATGGCGAAGAACAAAAGGGCGAGGATCGACATCGGTCGTCTGGACAAGAGGGGCTCCTTGATGTGGGGTTGTGTGCCGCGCATGGTACGAGAGGGAGCCGGCCGCGTCAACCGGCGGGGTTACGGCAATTCGTAAACGAGGTACGTCTCGTCGCTGTATCTGAGAAGCGCATCGCTTCCGAGAAACGATCTCAGGACGCGGTCTGTTGCGGGCGAAACGATGAGCAGATACTCCTTCTCGAGCATCGACGGTTCGGGCGCGGTTTCGCTGTCGATTCGGTACCACTGCTTGTTGACCAGGACGTGAGTGATCCCCTCCTGTTGCAGCCCTTTTCGGAGCTCGTCGGCTGTCGGAAATCGAGCGAGAAACCGGGCGATGCGCGGCCCGTCGAGATTCGCACCGGCGAGTGCGCGACGGCGAAGGTAGTACGGACGATTCTCGCCCAGAAAGAGGACGACGGAATCGGGCGGCGTGTTCTGCTCGATCCAGGTGAACGGGCGCGCGAAGCGGCGTGTGCGCGCAACGTACTCCGCTTCCGATTCCGTGCCGGTCAGATAGGGACCCATCTCATAGGTCGAAAGGACGAGCCCGACCAGCACGAGCTGGCCTGCCAGAGCCGTTCCCGCACCGAGAGTGATCAGTGATCTGAAGAATCGTCCCGTCCACATCCAGGTGCGCACGGCGACGACCGATCCGAGGACTGATAGTGGCGCGAGTCCAAGGAGAATCAGGCGGGACGTCGGCGCAATGGCGACGAGAATGACCATCTGACCAATCCCGATGATGAAGAGGTCGGCGGCGAACCTCGAGCGCCAGGCGAGCGCGAAAGGTGAGATGAGAACCATGATCGGAAGGAGGATGCCGAGCGAGTCGTCGATGATCGCCGGATGGACGATGTCATATCCGGAGATCAGTTCGCGCAGCCCGCCCATGGTCGAACGATAATTCTCGATCGAAGGAGAATCGGGAAGCATGAAAGGAGCGACCGGCGATCCGGTCCAGATGAAGTTCCTCACGTAGAAGAATCCCCCCGCGAGGGCGACGATCACAGCCGCTGACGCGAGAACGGCGTTGCCGCGTCCAGGCACCCTTCGCAGCCGCATCCACGCCAGAGGAACGAAAACGACGAGCCATGGCAGCGCGGTGTACTTGCTCGCCAGGGCCATGGCCAGCGCGAGACTCGCGATCCCGACGTCGGTCGAGGACGGGCGCTCGAAGTATCGGTCCCAGGCGAGGACCGAGAGCATCAGAAGGCCGATCATTCCCCATTCCGCCCACGCCCAGCCGGCGATGATCATGAGCGCAGGAGTCCAGGCGATCACCACGACGACCCAGGCTCGTGCCCGGGGATCGATTCGCGACGCGCTCGAGGAGAGGACGGCGAGGGTTGCGAAGAACACCAGCAGGTGGAGCAGCTTCGCGGCGATGCCTCCCGAAAGGATCAGAGCGGCGAGATCCGCCATATAGAGAGCACTCACGGCGTACGAAATGGAATTCAACGGCAGCTCGATCATCCCCCCGAAGAGCTGGTACGTCCGCGGAATCGCCAGCTTGTAGACCAGCTCGTCGGGTGATGCGACCGGCGTGATCGCACCGAGAATCGCGACCGCGAGCGGCGGGGCGAGCAGAAGAAGCGTGCGCGCCTCGAGTCCCGACAGCCGCGACACCAGGGCTCTCGCGCTCCAGCGAGCACTCGCGAAAGCGAGAACCAGTGCGACGATTAGAATGAGCGGCGGGTGAAGCAATCCGGCGAGAGCCAGGACCGACATCCCCGTCCCCAGGAGCGGAACGCCGACGAGGAGAACTTCCTCGAGGCGGGGCTCTTCGCCCCCCTCCACTCCCACCCATCGTTGCACCATGCGCCGCGCCAGCCACAATCCTCCCCGCCCGACGCTCACACTGGCGCCGGCGACCAGAACGGCAGTGGCCAGAGGAGGAATGATTCGAAGGAGCGCCACGCGGGCAGGAGCGAAACGCGCGAAAAAAACGGCAGCGATGACCAGTGCGACTGCGACTATCGCAACGAGTGTCACCCGCTCGAGGCGGGGCCCTGCGCTGCCGGGTGGGCTGTCAAACGTCTGCATCGATTTGAGAGGCTAGAGGCTGGAGACTAGAGGCTAGCTCACTACGGCGTCTCGTCTCTCGTCTCAATCTCTCCGACCAACCCTAGCCTCCAGCCTCCAGCCTCTAGCCTCCAGAGCGCTACCGAAACTCGGTGATGAGAACCGGGTCGGCGGTCCACGATCCTCGGGAGACGTAGAGCGCGCCGCCCGAAGACCAGTGGAAATCGTGGATCATTCCCGACTCGGGCTCCAGGTGGGCGCGTGGCGGGCCGCCATCGAGCGGCTGAAGCCAGATCTGGCCGACACCGTTCACGACATTGACGAAGCCGAGATGGTTTCCATCGGATGTCCAGCGGACGAAATTCGGTACGGCCGTGCGAGGTAGCGGAGCCACCTCCCTGACCGCTCCTCCATCGGCATTGATCACGGCGAGTTTTCTGCGCTCGCCTTCGGCCAGGCGGAAAAATCCGGCAATCGATCGTCCGTCGGGCGACCACATCGGGCTCTCGACGTCCTTGTCGGACAGCTTCACGGGTGCCCCGCCTGCGGTCGGGATCTTCCAGAGCGACTGCTCGGCATTGTGGATCAGCCATTCCCCGTCGGGCGACACATCGAGCGTGACGTCGATGCCGATCTTCGCGACGAAGCGCTGGTCCGACCCGTCGAGCGTCATCGACCAGAATTCCGCATCGTCGTTGCGCTCGGTCTGGAAGTAGATCCTGCCGTCTCCACCCACCCGCGCGTTGTAGTCGGCCTTCGGGTGATTGGTCAGAGCCCGGCTCTCGCCGGTGGGCGACAGGCGGCGAACCTCGAGGTTCCCACTCTGCAGCGATTGATACACGAGACTCCCGTCGGGCGCGAGCGAGAACGCGCGAGGTGCATATCGTTCGCTCTCGCTGGTCATCGGGATCATCGTCCCGGCGTCCCGTTTCCAGACGCGGGCTCTGTCGTCGCGCTGCACCGCGACGATCGACTTGCCATCTGCCGTCACTGTGACGTCACTGTAGGAATTCAGATCATTGGTCACGCGGCGGGCTTCGCCGCTCGGAAACGAGAAAATCCAGACCTGCGACCGTCCGCTCTCGACGTCCTCGCCGGCGACCACGAGGCCGCTGCCGTCGGGAAGCCATTCGAGAGAATTGATCGAGAACCACCAGCGCTCGAACAGCGGCCTGGTCACCTTGCCATCGGAGGAAATGAGGAGAGGGATGTGATGCAGTCCGCCCTGACTGCTCACTGCCGCGACGGCGATCCACTTCCCGTCGGGAGACCAGGCGGGATTTGCCGTGAAGGACTCTTTCCCTTTTCGCATGGCGAGGACGCGCTGGCCCGATCCGTCGACGCTCGCGACGACGATCTGATGTTCCACTGCGGCTTGACGATCTGCTCTTCCGAACGCCATCTCCTTCTCTTCAGGAGAGAGCGTCACGCGAGAGTCGATGTCCTCGAGGATCTGGCGGGACGCACCACCGAGGGTCGGAATCATCGACAGGGTGGCGATCGGGTTTCCGATCTCTGCCTTGACCAGATAGAGGTAGTTGCCGTCGCGCGAGAAGGCGAAACGCGCGACGCCCATCGTCTCGGATGGCGGCAGGATCTGCACCTCGCTTCCGGTAGCGATCTGCTTGAGGTAGACGCTCCTCGTCGCGCCGTCCTCGCGGGCGTAGACGAGCCAGCGGCCGTCGGGCGAGATCGCCGCGGTGAGCACGCGCCCGTTCGTCGTCAAGGGCGCGAGCTGCATCGTCGCCACTGGCGCGGGTGAGCTCTGTTCACGTGCTGGCCGCAGAATGACTGCGACCGCGAGCACGAGCAGAACGCCCGCTATGATCGCTCCGACGAGCCAGGAACGTTTCGACACCTCGCGCTGCGGTGCCGCGATTCCCGGCGAGGAGCCGGAGGTCGAGCTGCGGCCGAGCTCGTGGTAGTCGTCGACGAGATCGCGAAGCTCGATCGCCAGATCCTTCATCGACTGAATGCGCTTGTCCGGATCCTTGGCGAGGCACCGGCGGACGATTCGCCTCAGCTCAGCAGGGACGTCGGGGGCCAGCTCGGTGACCGGCTGCGGGTCGTTGTGGAGAATCAGGTGGAGCGTGTCGATGTCGGAATCCGCCTGGAAGGGACGCTTCCGCGTGATCGCTTCGTAGAGAATGCAGCCGAAAGAGAAGATGTCGCTGCGCGCGTCGATGTTTTTGGCTCCGACCTGTTCGGGCGACATGTACCCCACGGTTCCGACGATCACTCCCTCCCTCGTCTTCTCGCGAACCGCGGTCTGTGCTTCCGCCGCTCCGTCGTCGCGATCGCTGCGCTCCGAGAGCTTGGCGAGGCCGAAGTCGAGGACCTTCGCGAACCCGTCGCGAGTGATCATCACGTTGTCCGGCTTGAGGTCGCGATGGATGATTCCGGTCGAGTGCGCGCGCGCCAGACCCTCTGCGGCCTGGGCGAGCAGCGAGAGAACCTCCCGAAGGTCGCGCTTCTCGGCGTAGATCTTCTCGCGGAGCGTCGTTCCCTCGACCAGCTCCATCGAGATGTAGTGAATCGGTGCCGCATCCGGCTCGCTGCCCGATTCACTGCTGCCGATCTCGTGAATGGTGATGATGTTCGGATGATTCAGCGCCGAGGCGGCCTTCGCTTCCTGAACGAACCGTCGAAGACGCTCTTCGCTGGCCACGAGCTCCGGCGGAAGAATCTTGATGGCGACGTGGCGCTCGAGCTTCGTGTCGAGCGCTTTGTAGACTTCTCCCATCCCTCCTGCGCCGAGGCGTTCGAGAATCGTGTAGTGACCGAGGGACGAGCCCGTCGTGAGTGATTGGTGCATGTGAAGCGATATCGTAGCTTGGAATCGTCCGTGGAGCCAGAAGTGGCTGGTGGCTGGACATTCCGCCGATGTCCAACCCGTGACGCGGACGACGATCGTACCCAATGGCTCACCGCGTCAACCCTCACTCCTGATCCCAGGGAGAGGGGAAGGCATTTTCGTACCACGGGGCGCCGAAGATCGGAATCTTCGGCCACTTGCTTTCTGAGACAACCGTTGCATGCATGCGGCTCCCCTCGAGAGCGCTGCAGCCGTGTTAGAGTCTGGAGCCGCCGAGCGTCGAGGAACCGAAAGCTCATTCTACGCATCGCGGAGGATTTCGATTCGAAGCGCCATCGCACTCGTCGTCCTGCTGCTCCTCCTGTCCGGCGCCGGCTGGCTCCGCCGCCAACCGCCGCCTCCGCGCGATCCAGCGCCGGCCGGTGATGCGTTCTCCGCGCACGCGGCGCATCGGCTCCTCGCACAGCTGTTCGAAGACCAAACGCCGCATCCAGTCGGATCTTCCGAGGCCGACGTTGTACGCCAGCGAATCGTCAGCCACCTCGAACAGACCGGATACGAAGTCGAGCTTCAGGAGGCGTTCGTCTGCAACCCTGACAACCGGTGTGCCATGGTGCGCAACGTTCTCGCCCGACTCGATGGGCGTGACGATGCCAAGCCTGTTCTCCTCAACGCACATTACGACTCGGTGCGCGCCGGACCTGGAGCCGGGGACGATGGGAGCGGCGTGGCGATCACTCTCGAGATCGCGCGGATTCTTCGAAACGCTCCCCGCGGCCGCAATCCGGTCGTCTTCCTCATCGACGAAGGCGAAGAAGCAGGCCTTCTCGGCGCCGAAGCATTTGTGCAGGATCATCCGTGGGCGAAGCACATCGGAGCCGTCGTCAATCTCGAGTCGCGTGGCACTTCGGGCCCGTCGTACCTATTCGAGACGAGCAGCGACAACGCATGGCTCCTGCCGCTCATGAAGTCGCTCGATCGCCCGGCGACGAGCTCGCTCTTCTACACGATCTACAAGCGGATTCCCAACGACACGAACCTCACCGTCTTCCGTCGCGCCGGCATGCACGGAGTGAATTTTGCCTTCGTCGGCGATCCGCTCTACTACCACACTCCGCTCGACAACCTGCAGAACCTCTCTCTCGCGACACTCCAGCAACAGGGAGACAACGCGCTCGCGATGACGCGCGCTCTGATCGAGACGGACCTCGCCTCGCCGCCGGCGGGCGACGCCGTCTGGTTCGATGTCCTCTCGTTTTTCATCGTCTGGTGGCCGGAGCCGTGGTCGATGCCCCTCGCCGTCACCGCCTTCATGCTCACTGCCATCTCCATTCTTCTTTTTCGACGGCGCGGGGTGGTGACAGCGGGCAGCCTGACAGTCGGCGCGGCGTGGTGGCTGGCATCGATCGCCGCGTCCTATGGCGTCACATGGCTGGCCATCCGCGCGCTCGGCGCCCTCGGCGCGATTCAATCACTCTGGAATGGACGCGAGGCACCGCTCATCGTTCTCGCATGGGCAGTCGCCCTCGGTGCATCGACGACTCTCGCTCTCGTCGCGCTCCGCAAAACAAATCCGGCGGGACTCGCCTGTGGCGCCGTGCTCTGGTTGAGCGTCCTTGCAATCGCCCTCGCCGCTGTCCTTCCCGGCGTGTCGCATCTGATGATCGTTCCGGCGCTCGTTCTTTCGGCAGCGCTCCTGGCGGCGGCGAGTGACTTCGAGCGCAGGGGACCGATTGCCGCTGCCGCCGGTCTCCTCGCTGCGTTTGTCGTGCTCCACACTTCCGCTTCGATTCTTCACGTGGCGATGGGATTCGGAGCGATTCCAATCTCAGCGGCGATCTGTGCGGTCATCGTCCTGGTCGTGACGCCGTCGATCGTGCCGAGCGCCCGCTTTGGAAGACTCGTTGCTGCGGGCGCGTGGCTCGTCGCTGCGGGCGGGTTTGCGGTTGCTGCTACCGGGGCGCCATGGACACCAGCGACCCCGCGCCATGGCAATCTGACCTACTACGCTGCCGCCGGAGAGCAGCCCCGCTGGCTTCTTTCCGTCGCGGGCGATTCGGTGCCCGCTGAGATGCGCCGGCAGATCGAGTGGAGCGAAGCGCGCCAGCGAGTACTCCCCTGGATCAGCCGGCCTTCACACTTCGTGGCATCTGCACCGGCGATCGAAGGTGAAGCTCCGCGGCTCGAAGTCGTCGCATCCGAGGAGATTCCCGGGCAGCGGAGACGCCGCGTGCGAGCACGCTTCGACCGGGGGTTGGGAACATTCGGAGGAGGATTGATTTTCCATGATGCGAAGAGACTCGGGAGCATTCGGGTGAACGATCGCACCGTGGACCGAGCAACCTTCGATTCTGAAGAGGGCGACTTGCAGGTGTGGATCCACGCACGGACGGACGAAGCGATCCTCGTCGAGGTGGAGCTCGAGGGGGACGATCCTCTGCGGCTGACGCTCGTTGGACAGCGGCGCGGTCTCCCCGGGGGCGTCGAAGCTCCCCGCCGGCCCGCGGGATCGCACATGGTTCCCGTCGGTGGCGGCGACGTGACGATCCGAACGGCCGTCGTGCAGATTCCCTGACAGTGTGGCTGAACATTGCATGTTCAGCCTGTGATGTTGGCGACGATCAGCCGTGTGTACCGCGCTCCGAGGATGGCCGCACTGGCTGGCATTGGCTTGAATTGCCACGGACCGAACATTGTGATGTTCGGCCACATTGCAAGCACGCCGCAACAACCCCCGAAGGGGCACAATGGCTCGATCACGAGGTCACCGCAGCGAGCACGATCGCCGCGATCAGGATCACGGGTGCCGCAAGTGCCAGGAGCAGCGTCGCGAGACCCTTCCATGACGAGAAGTGGTGTGCCTCTCCAACGCAGCGGCTGGCCACGATCAGGTACCAGACGAAAACGATCAGATTGGCAAGAAGAAGCAGAATACCGCCGATGGATGGCACGAGGCCGCCGGTCCGAATGACCCAATCGTCGCCCACGATTCGTATCGCAGCCTGCCTCGACGTCCCTGCGGTGAGCATCCAGACGGCAACCGGGATTCGATAGAGCAAAGCCCAGATGACGGGCGCAAGACTCCAGGCGAGAGCGACGCGGACCCTGCGCACCGTGCCATCCCCTTCGAGCAGTCTTCCCACCCACGCCGCAATCCAAGCGAACAGATAGAAAAGAGCCAGCATGATGGGGATGGCGACGAGAATGCCGGCGATCACGATGGACGCCAGAACGGCTGGGGAGATGCTCTCGAGAGCCTCTCGAAAGCCGGAGTGATCGGCATCGAGATCGGACAGCCAGCTCGAGAACATCGCCAGGAGCACGAGCGGCACGACCCATCGAGCGTCGCCGGCCTCCAGGATTCTGCGCATCGTGCGCCTCGGCTGGAACAGGACGGTGATCAGAGCATGGGCTCGCTCGCGCCGCGTCAGAAGGGGGGATTCGGCCGCGGGCGGCGCGGGATCTTCATCGGTTGTTGCCACGCCCTGATCTTACGGCTCATCGAGTCGATTTGTTTTCTGATTTTCGCTTCGTCCGCTCAGAAGAGTCCCTCCTCGGAAATCCGGATGTTCACCTCGACGACCTGCGTTCCATTCTTCACGATCACCGGACGCACCCAGCCGAAGCTCCCGGCAGCCGAGGAGGCGCGCTTTTCCCTCTCGCTCACGAGAGGATCGTCGGCAAATCGCAGCTCCGGAGTCCACCGCCGCTGAAGCGTTGGCCCTTCGATGGTGAAATGAACGTGGGCAGGAATCGACCGGCTGGGATAGGGCTCCGGGCGAATCGTACGGAATTCGAACCGGCCCTGCGGATCCGTCTTCGCCCAACCGCTCAGGCGCCATCCGGGGGTGCGCGGCAGATTGTAGAGACCCGTCCGATCAGTCTGATGGGCGAACACGATGATCCCGGCGGCGCGCGTCTTCCCGTCGCTTTCGTACACGGTGCCGCGGATCGTCATCGGCGTTCCCGGCTCCCCGGCCGGTGCGATCGTTCCCTGCCAGCCGAGCGACGCGGGGCGAGCTCGCTGTGCGGTCTCCCACTGCTGCACCCACTGCGTGTCCTGAGCGGCTGCGCTGGCGCAGAACGCGAAGGCCACGATACTCGGAAAGGCTCGAATGCGCGGTCGTTTCGGTGAGGAGACAGGTGGCATGGCATCCTCCTGACCGGGGAGGACGAAAAGAAGACGCGATGTGTTAACCAGCAACCGGGCACGCCACAACAATCGATCACACACGAAGTCATCCCTGCGGCAACGGATCGCGACGCTGCGGCCGCACCTCGGCGTGCATTCTCCTCGTAGGGACGAAGCATTTGCGCGAGGGACAGAGCGGAGGGCTTGCTACGTCGCAACGCAGCGCAATAGCTTCGTCCGCGTGCTTGCCAGGATCTACCCGAGCCCAGGAGAGCGGGGATCCTGGCGAAGATCGAGCTGGAACGCCTCGCGAAAGCGGACTCACCAGTTGCTCGTTCTGGCCCCTCTTCTGCTTGTCCCCTGCCGGAGGTACGCGATGCGAGCAACGATCGGTGGGTCTTTGATGGTGTGTCTGATCGTGGTCGGCGGCTGTACGTACGGTCAGCTGGCTTCGCTCGATCCCAGAATCGGCGAGATCGAGGATCGGGTCAGAGGACGGGAGAACGAGCCCGCGGAAAAGGTCTTCGAGAACATTCAGATCTTCAAGGGAATGCCTGCCGGGCGGGTGCTCGAACTGATGACCGACTCCTTCAGTCCCGCCCTCGGCGTCAGCTGCAGCCACTGTCACGTCAGCGGCGAGTGGCATCTCGACGACAAGGAGCCCAAGCGGATCGCGCGTGAGATGTGGGGCATGACCGGCGAGATCAACAAGAAAGTCCGTTCGATTGCGGATCCGAACGCCCAGGTCCGCTGCGCCACCTGTCACCAGGGACACACGAAGCCGCCGCTCAACCCGTAGGAGACGTTCCACCTGTCGTACCCGCGTGTCATTCCGCACGAGGAAGTGAGGAGGATGGGCTGCTCAGCCGCCCAGCCAGGTCCCTCGCCTCCCACCCGACCGACCGCCCCACACCGAAGATGAACGACGCGCGCCGGCTTCAGGATGACACGGTTGTCGATTTGGGCTCGCCTCGTTCGACGTCATAGCAGATCCGGGAGTCAGACCACTCTGTACCGCCGGAATCAACAACAAGAAGGAGAAACAGAATGCGAGTCATGGTCATCGTCAAAGCCGACGAGAATTCCGAGAAGGGCGTTCTGCCCGACGAGAAGCTGCTCACCGACATGGGGCAATACAACGAGGAACTGGTGAAGGCCGGCATCATGCTCGCCGGAGAGGGGCTTCACCCGAGCTCGAAGGGGAAGCGGGTCAGGTTCTCCGGAGACAAGCGCACGGTGATCGACGGTCCCTTCGCCGAAGCGAAGGAGCTGATCGCCGGTTACTGGATCTGGAACGTCGCCTCGATGGATGAGGCGATCGAGTGGGTGAAGCGCTGCCCGAATCCGACGGGAGATGAGAGCGTGATCGAGATTCGCCCGCTGTTCGAGGCTGAGGACTTCGGCGATGAGTTCACTCCCGAGCTTCGCGAGCAGGAGGAGCGCCTTCGCGCGCAGATCGCCGAGAAGCAGCCGGCGCCGAAGGGAGAACGCTGATGAGATTCATGATGCTGATGATTCCCAGGGGCTACGAAAGTGCCCCTCCGGGGACGATTCCGGAAGACGTGGAAAGAGTCGAGGAAATGATGAAGTACAACGAGTCGCTGCAGAAGGCCGGCGTGCTGCTCGCACTCGACGGGCTCCACCCCCCTTCGATGGGCGCGCGCGTCTCGTTCGCCGGAGGGAAGCCGAAAGTGACCGACGGGCCGTTCAGCGAGGCGAAGGAGGTGCTCGGAGGCTACTGGATCATCGAGGTGAAGTCGAAGGAAGAGGCGATCGAGTGGGCGTCGCGCTGTCCCGCCACGGACAACGAGGTCATCGAGATCCGCCAGGTCCAGGAGCTCTCCGATTTTCCTCCCGATGTCCGGAAAGTTGCGGCCGGCCTACCTGAGATGCAGGTCCAAACGGGACAACGCAGCAGGGAGTGAACACCGGAGTCCCGTCTCGAGCTTGCGCTCCCGCGGACGATGGTGGTTTGATCGCCCGCGGTGGCGCATTCCGACACTCATCGCGCGATCGACGCCGTCTGGAGGATCGAGTCGCCGCGGGTCATCGCCGGGCTCGCTCGCATCGTGCGCGACGTCGGCATCGCCGAGGATCTGGCGCAGGACGCTCTGGTCGCCGCACTCGAGCAATGGCCGGAGTCGGGCGTCCCCCGCAACCCGGGCGCCTGGCTCATGGCCACTGCGAAGCACCGTGCCATCGACCTGCTGCGCCGCGGCGAGATGCTCGGCCGCAAACACGAGGAGCTCGGCCGCGAGATCGAGGCGCGGCAGGAGCTGGCGATAGCGGATTTCGAGACCGCAATCGACGACGACATCGGTGACGATCTGCTGCGACTCGTCTTCACGGCCTGCCATCCCGTGCTTTCGCCGGAGGCGCGCGTTGCGCTCACACTGCGCCTGCTCGGAGGCTTGACGACCGAAGAGATCGCGCGCGCATTTCTCGTCGCGGAGCCGGCTATCGCGCAGCGCATCGTGCGGGCGAAACGCTCGCTCGCCGAGAAGCGCATCCCCTTCGAGGTCCCGCGCCTTGAGGATCTCCCCGCCCGCCTGTCGTCGGTGCTCGAGGTGATCTATCTCGTCTTCAACGAAGGGTACTCGGCGACTGCCGGTGACGATTGGGTGCGGCCCGCGCTCTGCGAGGATGCTCTCCGCCTCGGGCGCATCCTCGCCCAGCTCCTTCCGAACGAGCCGGAAGTCCTCGGACTCGTCGCGCTGATGGAGATCCAGGCGTCGCGCCTTCATGCGCGAACCGGACCGTCGGGAGAACCGGTCCTTCTGCTCGATCAGGATCGATCGCGATGGGATCGGCTCCTCATCCGTCGCGGCCTCGCGGCTCTCGAGCGAGCCGAGAAGCTCGGTGGCGGGCGCGGGCCGTATGCGCTGCAGGCGGCCATCGCAGCATGTCACGCGCGAGCGAACGCACCGGAGGAGACGGATTGGAGCCGCATGGTCGTGCTCTACGACGCACTCGCCGGGCTCGTCCCCTCACCCGTAGTGGAGCTGAATCGCGCGGTCGCCGTCTCGATGGCCTTTGGTCCTGCCGCCGGTCTCGAGCTCGTCGATCGACTGACCCGCGAGCCGTCGCTGGCGAGCTACCACCTCCTGCCGGGCGTGCGGGGCGATCTTCTGGCCAAGCTCGGCCGCTTCGATGAGGCGCGGGAAGAATTCGAGCGCGCTGCGAGCCTCACGCGCAACGCACGCGAGCAGGAGTTGCTCCTCGGGCGCGCTGCATCGTGCGGCCGCGGTTCGATCTCGCCGTCGAGGTGAGTCCTTTGGAGTGCGGCGCGGACAAAGTCCCGTTGCCAAAAAGGGGTCAGGGGGCACGCGTTACGCTTCAGCCAGATGTCAGGGCTCGTGGGGACGTGCGCCGAAGACGCGCTCGAGCTCGTAGGCGGGGGTCACCTCGAGCTGATCGTAGTGACACACCTCCGGGCGCTTGTCGGGGCGCCAGCGCACGAATTGTGCGGCGTGCCGGAATCGGGTGCCCTGCATGTGGTCGTAGCCGACCTCGCAGACGCGCTCGGGCCGCAGCGGTTCCCAGCTCAGATCCTTGCCGCGGTTCCATCGGCTCGCCGCTCCGGGCAGGCGCTGCCCTTTCGCACTCGCTTCGTCCTGCGCCTCGGACCACGCGCGCCAGGGGTGGCCGTCGATCGCATCCTTGCGCAGCAACTCGAGCTCGAGGGCAAGCTGCCGGCGTATCGCATGCGTGAATGCCGACGCGACTCCGACGTGATGCAGCGTACCTTCGTCGTCGTAGAGACCGAGGAGGAGCGAGCCGACCATCGTGCCCGGACCGCTCTTGTGCCATCGGAAGCCGGCGACGACGCAGTCGGCGGTGCGCGTGTGCTTGACTTTGATCATCGTCCGCTCGCCGGGACGGTATGGATCGTCGAGGCGTTTGGCCATGACGCCGTCGAGTCCCGCTCCCTCGAAACGATGGAACCACTCCTCGGCGAGTGCGCGATCGCGGGTCGCCGGCGAGAGATGGATCGGCGGGGCAGCCTTTGCGAGCACCTTCTCGAGCTTCCTGCGGCGCGATGCGAGCGGTGACGCGCGGAGGTCGTCGTCGCCGAGAGCGAGAAGATCCCATGCCACGAAGGAGGCGGGCGTCTGTTCGGCCAGGAGTTTCACGCGCGAGGCAGCGGGATGGATGCGCAGAAGAAGCGCTTCGAAGTCGAGCCCGTTCGCGCCGGCGATGACGATCTCGCCGTCGACGACACAACGCTCGGGGAGTGCTGCGATGAGCGGTTTCGTCAGCTCCGGGAAGTAGCGATTCATCGGCTTGAGATCGCGGCTCTGGAGGAGCAGATCATCACCATCACGAAAGACCACGGTGCGAAAGCCGTCCCACTTCGGCTCGAACTGCCATCCTTCTCCCGCGGGGAGGGCGTCGGCAGCGGTGGACAACATGGGCGCGAGCGGAGGAGCGAATGGGAGTCGCATTTCGTTTGTGCGCGTCGAGCCGTCGAGGCGGCAGTTTTCGAGGATACACGACGAATCGTGGAGGGGAGAATCCCGGCCGTGAGGCTCAGCGCGACCGCGGCGGCCGCGGTGCTTGGTACCGCATGGTCAGCTCGCGGATGCGCAACGCCAGACGCTCATCACCGATCCGCTCCGCCGCGACTTCGAACGATTCGGTCGCTCCCTTCCAGCGCAGCTCGTCGACATCGCTGAAAAGCAGCGCATCGGTTCGCAGCGTCGCCAGCGTCTTGAAGAGGAGCGCGCGCTCGCGACGTTCACCGAGCGTCGCAGCGGGGAACTGTTCGATCGGCCCGTACCGGCCGATCAGCGAGGCGGCCGTTTTCGGTCCCCACCCCGCGATGCCGGGATAACCGTCCGCCGCGTCGCCCACCAGGGCGAGGTAATCGGGAATGAGCGCGGGCGGCACGCCGAACTTCTCGAGGACGCCGCGCTCGTCGCGAATCGTTCCGCTCCGCCGATCCATCTGCACGACGCGATCGCCGGCGACGCATTGTGCGAGATCCTTGTCGGGCGTCCAGATGCAGACCTTCTCCACGCGTTCATCGAGAGCAGCGAGGTGTGCGGCGGATGCGAGTGCATCGTCCGCCTCCAGCTCGATCATCGGCCAGGTGACGACGCCCATCGCCACGAGCGCTTCTTCCAATGGATGGAACTGTGCCCTCAGCGCCGGCTCGATTCCCGCTCCCGTCTTGTAGTCGGGCCAGAGCGCGTTGCGGAACGACTCGATGACGTGATCCGTCGCCACGCCGATGTGCGTCGCTCCTTCCTCGAGCATCTGCACGACCGTGCGCAGAACTCCCGCTACGGCTCCGAAAGGAGGATCGCTTTTCCTGAAACGGCGGATTCCATAGAAGTGCCGGAAGAGCTCGTAGGTGCCGTCGATGAGGTGAACGATCATTCGCGGCGTCGATAGTAGTGCACGACGACGAGCGAACGGAATGGAACCGATGGGCGCGGCGCCTGTGCGACGCCTTCACTCGCCGATCTGATCGGTATGCTGGGCAGACTCCCACAGCTCGAGGTACTTTTCTCGAACGCTCGCGTCGAGCTCCTCGGCGAGCTGCCACCGTCCGGTCACCATGCACAGCGGCGTGGTCACGGCCGCGATCTCGCGCCCTCCCGGATCGATCATTCCGCTCGAGGTCGGCTACCGCTCGCAGGGACTCCAGACGTGGCACTACGCCTTCGGCGAGAACGTCGTGCAGGTGCGCGACTTCGTCCTGGAGATGAAAACCGACTTCCACTCCATCGACTTTCCCGAGGAGACGATCTCCCCGGGCGCGAAGCAGAAAGCATCGAACGGCGGATGGACTCTGACGTGGAAGTACGTGAACCTGGTGACCGGAAACCGGATCGGCATGATCATGCCGGAGAAGCTCCAGCCCGGCCCGCTCGCGGGACGCATCAGCTTCTTCGCCCCGGTCTCCCTCCTCTTCTTTTTCTTCGCCATCTTCATCATCACCTCGCTGCGCCGGATTCGGCTCCATCCGATGCACTACTTCTTTCTGGCGACCTCGTTCTTCGCGTTTCATCTCCTGCTCGCGTACCTCGTCGATCACATCTCGATTCATCTCGCCTTCGCGATCTGTTCGGCGGTCTCGCTCTTTCTGGTGGTGAGCTATCTGCGGATCGTGACCGGACCGCGCTTCGCCTTTCGTGAAGCGGCCCTCGCGCAGCTCGTCTACCTGGTCGGCTTTTCCTACGCCTTTTTCTTCAAGGGCTTCACCGGTCTCACCGTGACCATCGGTGCGATCCTCTCACTCTTTCTGGTGATGCAATTGACGGCGCGGATCGACTGGGCGCATGCGGGCTCGCCTCCCGCGCAGCCGGCATAGGGCGCATCCTGATCGCAGGGGAGAGCGGGCGTCCCGCGCCCGCCTCTGTGTGTCCTTCCGATACGGTCACCGAGTAAGGCCTGCGCGGGCGGATTCGGCGGCGGCGGCGGCACCTTGGTGCAGTCGTCGGCGGCGATCGGGAATTCACGGCGCGCGCGGTATGGCGAAAACTCGCAAAGGATGGAGGATCGATGAGAGACCTCGTCACGCTCGCTGCTGTCAGATCATCATCTCGGAACGGATCAGATGTTACGAAACATTGGTAGTTGTGTATACTTACCTAGGGTTTGTAACAGCATGGAACGACCTGCCGGCGTCAAAGCGATTCTGAACAGGAAAGGGTTTGCAACGTCCGGTGAGCTGGAGAAAGAAGGGATTTCGCGCACGGAGCTTCAGCGGCTCGTGCGCCGAGGCGTCATCGAACGAGTCTCGCGCGGGGTCTATGCACTCCCTGGCGTCGTCCTTTCGGAGCATCACAGCCTCGCTGAGGCGATGCAGCTCGTTCCGAGGGGTGTCATCTGTCTACTTACGGCGCTCCGATTCCACGGGCTCACGACGCAGAATCCCTCCGAGGTGTGGATGGCGATCCAGGCGAAGGCGTGGCGGCCGAAGCGGCGGGGGGTGAACATCCACTTCGTCCATTTCTCGGGCCTCGCGTTTCATGAAGGGATCGAGGAGCACACGGTGGCCGGCGTTTGGATCCGCGTCTACAGCGCGGCAAAGACAGTGGCCGACTGCTTCAAGTTCCGCAACAAGATCGGCATCGACGTGGCGGTGGAAGCGCTGAAGGACTTCACCCGGCATCATCGAGGGCGCGCGAACGAGCTCGCTCGTTTTGCGCGGATCTGCCGCGTCAGTCGCGTGATGCAACCGTACCTGGATGCGATCGAATGAGTGGTGGAAAGAAGGGTAATCTCCCGGCATCCGTTCTCGCCCGCCTTCTGGCGCGATCGAAGCAGAGCGGCGTCGACAATCAGCTGACGCTCACTGCGTACGGGTACGAGCGATTTCTTGCCCGGCTTGCAGAATCGACAGTCAGGGAGCGTTTCGTCCTCAAAGGGGCGATGCTGCTCCAGACATGGTCGGAGCATCCCTATCGCTCCACCCGCGACCTCGATCTCCTCCGGCGTGGTGACGCAAGCGACGAATCGATTCGGCGCGACATTGACACGATCTGCCGGGCGGTAGTCGAGCCCGATGGTGTCGAATTCGACGTCTCGTCGCTCCGCCTCGAACCGATCCGCATAGAGGACGAGTACGGCGGAACGCGGGCCACGATCGACGCCTACTGCGGCAAGGTGCGGCTGCCGCTCCAGATCGACATTGGTGTCGGTGACGCACTCGTCGGGGAGAACTTCCTCCGAGTTGGCGCAACTTCGAGATGATCCTGTTGTACACGTGTGCCACCGCGAAACGGAAGCCGAGGTGTCGCGCATCACTGCCTCGTGTGAGTGTCGTCACGCGTCGCCGGCAGGCAACGTCGCTACGCTGTTTCGCGAGTTCACGAAATGACAACACCACCTCTCGCCCGCCTCGTTCAAGTCCACAAGGCGCTCGGCCATCCGGTGCGCCTCCGCCTTCTGGCCATGCTCCGCTCCGGCCCGCTCTGCGTCTGCCAGATGGTGGTGGTCGTCAAACTCGCGGCGTCCACGGTCTCTGAGCACCTTTCGGACCTCCGACGAGCAGGGCTGCTCACTGAACGAAAGGAAGGGCGCTGGGTCGAATACCGGCTTTCCGACGCCGGGTTGCGCGAGGGCACACTCGACGCGATCTGGCCCGCGCTCGAAGGTGACCCCGAGGCGAAGGCGGACGCAGTGCTCGTCAAGGAGCTTCGCCGCGTTTCGGTCGACGAGCTGTGCAGCGTCAATCTCGACCTCGGGCGCCTGCAGCGGCCGAAGCTCGCGACCGCCGTCGCCAGGGCTGCTCAGATCCGCGCAGAGAGCGAGGCACGAGTCCGGCACCTGCTGAGCATCGCGTAGTGTGAGCGAGCCAATGCGTCCACGCGCGGCACCAAAGCGAATGAACGTCTTCGAGCGGTATCTGTCGTTGTGGGTGGCGCTGTGCATGGTCGCCGGGATCATTCTCGGCAAGCTTCTGCCCGGTGCGGTCCACGGGCTCCAGGAGCTCGAATTCGGCACGGGCAGTCAGATCAACATCCCGATCGCCGTGCTGATCTGGCTGATGATCTATCCGATGATGCTGAAGATCGACTTCGGGTCGATCGTCCGCGTCGGGCAGCGGCCGACGGG